>NZ_CP022372.1:2285000-2952500 GCF_002220095.1 Bosea sp. AS-1 | reverse complement strand
TGAACGATATCGTGGGCGAAACCGTTACGAAGAAGCCTGACGGCGTCGATGAGAGCCATCTCGGTCTTATCGCAGCCGGCCGCATCGAGCAGCGAAAGGAGGGATGTGCGTCCTCGCATAGCCAGCGTGTCGATGAAGGCTTCAATTTTAGCTTGGTCCATGCGCTTGGTGCCGACAAGGTTGGCCTTGACGACCATCCTGACCGCAGCCTCAAGCAGAGCATCAATTTTAAGGATGAACTCCCAATCCGACGGGGCGGTGTAAATGTCGGGTATCGTGCTGTCGGGGATTGCGATGGCCGCTGTGAGCTTTTTCGACTCAGCTACCATCCAGGCGAACTTCTCGCGGTCGTCCACTTCACCTCCCTAAGACGGGTTCAAATCTGGGTCCAAATATGGGTCCAATTTTGGGGGCAATATGGGTCTACCTTGATTTTGCGCTCTCGTAAAACATTGAAATTACAGACTAAATCTAGCGGTGGAGTTTCTGGCGGAAGGGGTGGGATTCGAACCCACGGTGGGCTTGCACCCACGGCGGTTTTCAAGACCGCTGCCTTAAACCACTCGGCCACCCTTCCGTTGGCCCGTTCAATGCCGCCCGCCCACAGATTTTGCAAGGGGCTCGGTGGCGCCGATCTCGCCCTTCACGTCGTGGGTTTTCTGCCGTTTGGACAGCTCCGCTGCGCGCAATCGGCCTTCTACCTGAGCGTGGCGCCGGTGCCACGCCGGTTCGAAAAATTGATCGGGGTGTCGGATCGGGTTGACATGTGTCCGGTTTCCGACACTTTTGTGCCCGCTCCTGGGCAGCGGGATGGCCCCTTGACGGCGGCGCGTAGCGTTTTCGTCGTTTAACGATCCCTTAATGGAATTGGCCGAAAACTCGGCAAGGTTGCGCTCGCGACCTGGCTCGGTGTGAAGTTTTGGCCTGAAAGACGGAATGACGGCATGATTCGAGGCGCTCGCTTTTCGGCCACGGAAACGTCTTCCGCAGATTCCGTGTCGTCGATCGCGCCTTCCAGTCACATTTCCGTCCTGCGGCTCGGCTGCGTAGTTCTCGCCGGACTTCTTGCCGCCAACTGCGCCGGCAATCAGGTCGCCGGTCGCAAATCCAAAGAAATCGGCGCCTTCCCGCAGTGGAAATATGGCACCGCCAGCCCGCGTGTCGTCGCCGATGGCGAGCCGGTGCCGAAGGGCGGCGGGCGTCAGCTCGTTGGCAAGGCTTATTCCGTCGCTGGCAAGCGCTATGTGCCCTTCGAGAAGCCGGTGGGCTTCTCCGCCGTCGGCACGGCCTCCTGGTATGGTGAGGCGTTCCATGGGCGTCGCACTGCTAACGGCGAGGTCTACGACCGCAACAGCATCTCTGCCGCGCATCCGACCATGCCGCTCCCGGCCTATGCGCGTGTCACCAATCTGCTCAACAACCGCTCGATCATCGTGCGCGTCAACGATCGCGGCCCGTTCCATGGCGGCCGCCTGATGGACGTTTCGCAGAAGACCGCCGAGGCCCTGGCCTTCCGTCATCTCGGTACGGCACGCATCAAGATGGAATATCTCGGGCAGGCATCGCTTGCTGGCTCGGACGACAAGCTCCTTCTTGCGACGCTGCGCACCGACGGCTCCGCGGCGCCGATTCCGGGCACGAGCGCACGCACCATGGTTGCCAGCGCAAGCGGCGCTTCGACCTCGCGCACGCCGAGCCCCGATCTCGACATCGAGCCGGCTTCCGAACCTGAAGCGGCTCCTGCCGCACCGGCCCCCGTCAGCCAGCCTGTCGTCCAGGCTTATGCGCCGCCGCAACCGCGCGTGATCGCGCCAAGCGAGCCTGTCGTCGCTACGCTGGCTTCCGCCAGTTCTACGCCCCTCCGCGCGCCCGTTTCGACCCCTGCGGGCACGCCTGTTCACGGCGCTCCGCTGCCGCCAAACCGTCCGTTCGATCTCGACACCATCGCTAACGCCGCAAGGCCGGTCGCGGTTCCAGCCACGCTGCGTACGACGCTGCCGCCGGCCCGCGCCAATGTTGCGAGCCTGTTCGCTGCGCCCGAGAAGAAGCCGATTGAGCGCTTCTCCAGCAAGCATCCGTTGAACCACCTCGCGCCGCAGCCCTTGCAGTCCCTGGCGCGGAATTGACGCTCGACCGGCTTGACCGGAGCCATGGTGCTCTGCTTCTGATCGGAGCATGAGCGCGGCGTTCCATCCGACATCGCAAGGCAGGCCTTCCCGGACGATCGGAAAGCTTGCACGCGGGTTGATGCTGGCTTTTCTGGCTTGTGCCTCGGCTCCCGCAGCGCGCGCACAGAATTTCCAGTCGCCAGCACCCTTCGCCTTCCTGCTCGATTCGGATAGCGGTGCCGTTCTCTACGAGAAGGCGGCCGATGACCCGATGGTGCCGGCCAGCATGGCCAAGATCGCGACGGCGCTCGTCGCTTTCCAGGAAATCGGCGCAGGACGTCTCAATCTCGACAGCGAAATCGGCATTTCCGAGAATGCCTGGCGCAAGGGCGGGGCGCCGGCGCGTGGCACGACCATGTTCGCGGCGGTACGCAGCCGGATCAAACTCTCCGACATTCTGCAAGGGTTGATCGTCCAGGCTGGGAACGACGCGGCGATCGCACTCGCTGAAGCCATCGCCGGCGACGAGGCGACCTTCGCCCGGGTCATGACGGAGCGGGTGAGGGCGCTTGGCCTGACAAAGTCGGTCTTCCGCAACGCGACCGGCATGCCCGATCCGGAACAGCGGGTCACGGCCCGCGAGCTCGCCCTATTGGCGAACCACATCATCAAGACCTATCCCGAGCTCTATAAAATCTTCGGCCAGAAGGAATTCACCTGGAACAAGATCCGCCAGGTGAACCGCAATCCGCTGCTGACGATGGAGATCGGTGCGGACGGACTGCAGACCGGCGATCTGGAGGAATCCGGCTACGGGCTGGTCGGTTCGGCTATCGAGAATGGCCAACGGCTGATCGTTGTCGTCAACGGACTCAAGACGGGGCGGGACCGCGCCGCCGAGGCGCGCAAATTGCTCGAATGGGGTTTTCGTGCCTTCGAGAAGCGTCAGCTCTTTTCCGATGGTGAGGTGGTCGGCGAGGCAAGCGTCTATGGCGGCGAGAAAGGCCGTATCGCCCTGCGCACGAAAGGCGCGGTCAGTCTGCTGCTGCCACGCGGCACCGGCGAGCGTCTTTCCGCCCGGATCGTCTATCAGGGGCCGTTGAGCGTGCCGGTGCGGGAAGGCGCAGCCGTCGCGCAGCTTGTCGTCTCGCGCGGAGAGGTGAAGACGCTGGAGGTCCCGCTCTACGCGGCAGAGACGGTGAAAGCCGGAAGCTTGCAAAGCCGGGCGCTGGATGCCTTGCTCGAGCTGTCGACCGGTTGGGTTCGGCAGGCGCTCGCCCGGGTCACGCGGTCCTGACGTGAGCCGGGGACATTTCATCACGCTCGAGGGCGGCGAGGGCGCCGGCAAATCGACGCTGGCACGCGCCTTGTCGGAAAGGTTGCGCGCGGACGGCGCGAGCGTCGTGACGACGCGCGAGCCCGGTGGCTCGCCAAAGGCAGAAGCCATTCGCGAGGCCGTCCTCGCTGGCCGGATCAAGGAATATGGTGCCTTTGCCGAGGCGCTGATGTTCTCGGCTGCACGCATCGACCATATCGACCGTCTGATCCGCCCGGCACTGTCGCAGGACAACTGGGTGATCTGCGATCGCTTCATCGATTCAACCCGCGTCTATCAGGGCGTGCTCGGCGATATCGATGCCGGCCTGCTCAAAGAGTTGGAGCAGGTCACCGTCGACGGGCTCATGCCGAAGCTGACATTGATCCTCGATCTCGACCCGGAAATCGGCCTCGCCCGTGCCGCCCGGCGCCGCAGCCCCGGCGAAAGCGTCGATCGCTTCGAAAGCGAAACCCTCACCTTCCACCGCAGACTGCGCGAGGCTTACCTGGAAATTGCTCGCCGGGAACCGCAGCGCTGCGTCGTGCTCGACGCCGACAAGTCTCCGGCCGCATTGGCGGATGCGGCCTGGGCCGCGCTGAGCGAGCGCCTGATGACGACACGAGAGCCTTGATGCGCGAGACGAGCGACGAACCCGACCGGCTACCGATTGCGCCGCACCCGCGCGAGACGCTCGCGCTGATCGGCCATGCGGTACAGGAGCGCGCCTTTCTCGACGCGCTGCGTGGCGGCCGGATGCATCACGCCTGGCTGCTCGGCGGCCCCGAGGGCATCGGCAAGGCGAGCTTCGCCTATCGCGCCGCACGATTCATGTTGGCCGCGGGCGCTCCTTCGGCAAGGGCGGCACGCAGCGATAGCCTCGCCATCGCTGAGACAGACCCGGCGACGCGACGCGTCATGGCCCGGTCGCACCCCGACCTGCATCTCCTGCGGCGCAGCCTGAAGCCCGATGGCAAGAGCTACACCAGCAATATCCCCGTCGACGCCGCGCGGCGCGTGATCGACCGTTTCGGTGCCAGCGCTGCAGAGGGTGGCTGGCGCGTCTGCATCGTCGATTCCGCCGAGGACATGGACCGACCGACCGCGAATGCGCTGCTGAAGCTGCTGGAAGAGCCGCCCCCACAGGCGCTGTTCCTGATCGTCGCTCATGCGCCGGGCCGACTTCTGCCGACGATCCGATCACGCTGCCGGCTCCTGAGCTTCGAGCCGCTGTCGGCAGCGGATGTTGTCGAAGCCGGCCGTATGGCCCTGGAGCGCATGGAGACGCCCTTCGACCAATCCGCACTGGAGCGTGCCGCTTCGCTGGCCGAAGGCTCGGTGAAGCGGGCGCTCACCTATGTCGATCCCGAGACGCTGGCGTTGGTCGAGGCGGTGCGGGCCCGGCTCGACGCTCTGCCCCAGATCGACCTCAACGCCCTGCTGGCGCTGGCCGAGGATGTCGCCGGAAAGGCGGGCGAGCGCGACTTCGCTGTGATGATCGAGACGATACAGGGCTGGCTCTCCGACCATCTCCACGCGCATGCTGCAGCGCAACCGGCGCGCCTTGCACCGTTGGCGGAGGTATGGGAAAAGCTGGAACGTTCAGCGCGTGAGGTCGAGACCTATAATCTCGACCGCCGCCCGCTGGTGATGTCGATGTTTCATGATCTGTCGGCTGCGGTTTCCCGCTCGCGCGCAGCGTGAAGCGAAGCTTTCGGACAGACGATGGCCACGGCCCCGAAATTCTACCTGACGACCGCGATCCACTACACGAACGGGCCGCCGCATATCGGCCACGCCTATGAGATGGTGGCCGCCGACGCGATCGCGCGCTTCAAGCGGCTCGATGGCTACGACGTGTTCGCCATGACCGGCACTGACGAGCACGGCCAGAAGGTCGCGCGCACCGCCGCCCAGAACGGCCTGTCGCCGAAGGAATTCGTCGACAAGATCGCCGGGCGTTTCCAGGAGATGGAGCGCTCGCTCGGCTGCTCCTTCGACCGCTTCATCCGCACCACCGACCCGGACCACAAGGTCTCTACCGACGAGCTTTGGCGGCGGATGGAGGCCAATGGCGACATCTACCTTGCCAAGTATTCCGGCTGGTATTCGGTGCGCGACGAGGCATTCTATGGCGAGGAGGAGACGACTCTCCAGCCTGACGGAACGCGGCTCGGCGGGCAGGGGACGCCGGTCGAATGGGTCGAGGAGGAGAGTTACTTCTTCCGCCTCGCCAAGTACCAGGACGCGCTGCTGAAGCTCTATGACGATGTCCCGGACTTCATTTCGCCGGAGACGCGCCGGAACGAGATCGTTTCCTTCGTGAAGAGCGGGCTGGAGGACCTTTCGATCAGCCGCACGACCTTCGACTGGGGCTTGCCGGTGCCGGGCGACCCCAAGCACGTCATGTATGTCTGGGTCGACGCGCTCAACAACTATCTGACCGGAACGGGCTTTCCCGATCCGGAGAGCCCGCGCGCGCATTACTGGCCGGCCGATGTCCATATCATCGGCAAGGACATCGTGCGCTTCCACGCGGTCTACTGGCCGGCCTTCCTGATGTCGGCCGGCTTGCCTCTGCCGAAGCGCGTCTTCGGCCACGGCTTCCTGCTCAACAAGGGCACGAAGATGTCGAAGTCGCTCGGCAATGTGGTCGATCCCTTCGACCTGGCTGCGACCTATGGCGTCGACCAGCTGCGCTATTTCTTCCTGCGCGAGGTCTCCTTCGGCCAGGACGGCAATTGCAGCCACGACGCTATCGTCGGGCGGATCAATGCCGATCTCGCCAACGATCTCGGCAATCTGGCGCAGCGCTCGCTCTCGATGATCGCCAAGAACTGCGAGGGCAGGGTGCCGCCTTGCGGGGCGCTGACCGAGGCGGACCACGCCATGCTCGCCATGGCGGACGGTGCGCTCGCCAACGCGCGGACGGCGATGCAGGATTTCGCGCTTCACACGGTGCTGGCCGAGATCTGGGCCGTCGTAGCGGAGGCCAATCGTTATTTCGCCGGCAACGAACCCTGGCGCCTGACCAAGACCGATCCGGCTCGCCGCGATACCGTGCTCTATGTCACGATCGAGGTCATCCGGCAGATCGCGATCCTGGTCCAGCCGGTGATGCCGGTGGCCGCCGGCAAGCTCCTTGATCTGCTCGCCGCGGCTCCCGAGGCGCGAAGCTTCGCTGCGCTCGGGAAGGCCGGACGTCTGGTCAGCGGCACGCCGCTGCCGACGCCAAGTGCTGTCTTCCCGCGCTATGTCGAGCCGGAAGACGGTCAGGCCGCGTGATGCTGATCGACACGCATTGTCACCTCGACTTTCCGGACTTTGCCGAAGACCTGGCGGCCTATGTCGCGCGAGCCGAGGGCGCCGGTGTCGGCCGGATGGTGACGATCTCGACGCGGGTGGCCCGCTTCGCGGATTACGCCGCGATCGCGGAACGGTTTCCCTCGGTCTGGTTCTCGGTCGGGACCCATCCGCATCAGGCGCATGAGGAGCTCGATGTCACGGCCGATCGGCTCGTGGAGCTGTCACGCCACCCGCGCTGCGTCGCCATTGGCGAAGCCGGGCTCGATTATCACTACGATTCAAGCCCGCGTGCCGCACAGGCACAGGGACTGCGCACCCACATCGCCGCAGCGCGCGAGACGCAGCTCCCGCTCGTCATCCACGCTCGCGAAGCCGATGACGACATGATCGCGATCTTGCGGGAGGAGATGGGGAAGGGTGCCTTCCCCGCCATCCTGCATTGCTTCACGGCCGGTGAGGCGCTGGCGATGACCGGGGTCGAGCTCGGTCTCTACGTGTCGTTCTCGGGCATTCTGACGTTCAAGACTTCGGAAAACCTGCGCCGCATCGCCCGCATGATCCCGCGTGAGCGCCTTTTAATCGAGACGGATGCTCCTTATCTCGCCCCCGTCCCGTTCAGAGGCAAGCGTAACGAGCCGTCCTATGTCGTTGAAACGGCGAAGGTCCTGGCCGATACGATAGGCGTTGATTTCGACGAAGTCGCGCGGATCACGACCGAGAATGCCCGGCGCTGCTACTGGAAGATGGACCACGCCGCGCCGGTCGCGCCGGTCGCCTGAGCCGGCTCATGGCGCTAACGGTCACGATCCTCGGCTGCGGTTCTTCCGGTGGCGTGCCACGGCCGGGCTCCGGCTGGGGAGCTTGCGATCCAGGAAATCCGAAGAACCGGCGCCGGCGCTGCTCGATCCTGCTGGAACGCACCGGACTCGATGGCACGACCCGGGTCCTGGTCGACACCACGCCGGATCTGCGCGAGCAGCTTCTGTCGGCCGAAGTGCCGGCGCTCGACGGCGTCCTGATGACGCATGACCACGCCGACCATAGCCACGGTATCGACGATCTGCGCGCGCTGGTCCTCCACATGCGCCAGCGCATCCGCATCTATGCCGATGTCACCACGCAAGCCTCGCTGCGTACGCGCTTCGGCTATCTCTTCGAGACACCATCCGGCAGCTACTATCCGCCGATCCTGGATATGGATGAAATCCGCGCGGGCCACGGCCAGACCATCGAAGGCGCCGGCGGGCCGATCGAGGCGATGCCGTTCCGCGTCGAGCACGGCCCCAATTACGAAGCTCTCGGCTTCCGCTTCGGCGATCTGGCCTACCTGCCGGATGTCAGCTCGATCCCGCCTGCAGCATTTGAAGCTATGGCCGGCCTCGATGTACTGATCCTGGATTGCCTGCGCGAGACGCCGCATCCCAGCCATTTCCATCTGGCGCAGTCACTTGAGACGATCGCCAAGCTCAAGCCGAAGCGCGCGATCCTGACGAACCTTCACGTCGATCTGGACTATGCGAGCCTTTCCAGTCGCTTGCCTGACGACATCGAGGTCGCGTTCGATGGAATGACGATCGCGGCGAAAGCTTGAGCCGAACGGTTTGCAGAGCCGGCAGCAGGAGGATCGGCCTATTTTTCAGCCGCATCCCGTTTCGCCTGCGCGACATGAGACGCCTTCCGAAGTCGTCCGCGCTCTGCTGGCCGGATCAGTGAGACGACCTCCTTGTCCGGAATGTCATGCATGCCTTGACCGGCGTGCCGGGTATTGAATGGAATGTTCTTGCGCTGCGCTTCCATTTTCAGATGGAGCGCGCGCTGGGCATTCTCGATCAGAGAGTGGTTTCTGGTTATCTCCGCCCGACGCTGAATCTCGCTATTCAGCCGCTTCAGCGCGGTAGCAAGAACGGTTGCCTTCAAGCTCGATCCGGCGTTTCCAGTGCTGGGCTCGGCTCCTCGCGGTGCGGCCTTGCCTCGCATTTCCCGGCGCTGTTGATTGGCGTGGCTGCTCGCCTTGTCGCGCAGGTCCCGCAGGCGCTTCAGGAGCGCATCCAACGCGTCGTCGGGCAGATTCTGCACAGCCGGATGGCGTGTCTGCGCGACGACCTCTCGCTCGTCGGCATTCAGCGCGCGCTCTTCTTCCTTGCGAGTCAGGGCCATGGCGTCTTCCTCCTCGGTGCAGGCCATCCCAGTTTGATGGCAGAGTGGCCTTGTCAGTTCAGCATATTGTCCTTCGGCTGGATCGGCTCGGGCAAATCCTTGTAACCGAGCGTGGAGAGCAATTCGCGTTCGACGGTGCGCTGCAGGGCATTCAGCGGCAGGGCATTCGGCTGCGATCCAAAGGGGTCCTCGAGTTGATGGCCCAGAGCATCGAGCCCGAAGAAGGTGTAGGCCACAAGCAGGACGGGCAGCAGCGTCCACCACGCGAGCGAGCCGGCGAGCGCGAACGGCAAGGTGGTACAGAATACCAGCGCGGTGCGGTGGAGCAGCAGCGAATAGGCGAAAGGGACTGGCGTCTGGGCAATGCGCTCGCAGCTACCCTGCACATCGGATAGCGCCGTCATCTGCCCCTCGATGACCGAATAGTGGATCGCGCTGAGCTCGCCATTGTGCATGAGCGCGATGCTGTACTTCCCGAGTTCGTAGAGTGCGGCATTCGTCGGGTTGGGGTTGCCAGCGATGGTGGCCGTATCGAACCACGGTTCAATCGCCGCCAACTCGTCCCCGCCGCGCAGGCGCACCACCAGGCCGGCAGTGAAGCCGCAGAGCCCGCGCAGCAGGAAGCGCTGGTGGCGCTCGTCGAGAGACGAAACCTGGCGGGCCAGGGAGCGACAGGCGATGATGAGCTCGCCCCAGAGCTTTCGCCCATCCCACCAGCGCGCGTAGCAGGCGTTGTTGCGGAAGCTCATGAAGACGGAGAGGGCGATGCCGATCAGCGTGAACGGGATGGCGCTGATCTTGGCGAAGATGCCGGGATGCTCGTCGGCCGCAAACACGGCGATGGCAGTGACCGCCGCGATCCCAGCCAATTGCGGCAGGATCCGGGGCAGGATCGAGCCGTTGACCGCGAACAGGATGTCCCTGAAGTCAGGCTTCGATCGCAGGATCATCGAGAGCTTCGCCTTCGCCAGATCGGTGCCGGTGTTCGCCAGAAAATAGCACCGATCGTGCCAGAGACACATTCGTGCCGGCTCAACCACTTAGCTGCTGCGCGACAAGCGAGGATGGACAAAATGTCCAAATTCAAAGGACAAATTGTCTATAGATTTCAATATGATAGAGTGTTTTACTCAAGGCTAGCCACCTTGGAGGCGTTTCGCCATGGTCGACAGCAAGCCACGCTACCAAACCTACCATCACCCGGCCGGTGGTTGGGGAGCGGCCGCGGCGACCGCCAAGGTGCTGATGGAGCAGAGCGTCATCACCAAGGGCTCGCGGGCCTTGCTCGCGATGAACCAGCCCGGCGGCTTCAAATGCCCGAGCTGTGCCTTCCCGGATGCGGATTGCAAGAAAACGCTGGAGTTCTGCGAGAACGGCGCCAAGGCGCTCGCTTTCGAGGCGACCAAGCGCCGCGTCACGCGGGAGTTCTTCGCGGAGCACTCGGTTTCGGCGCTGATGGAGCAATCCGACTACTGGCTGGAAATGCAGGGCCGTCTCACCGAGCCGATGCGGTACGACGCGGCTTCGGACCATTACGTGCCATGCGGCTGGGACGAAGCCTTCGCCCTGATCGGGAAGCACCTGCGCGGGCTCGAAAGCCCGCATCAGGCGGAATTCTACACGTCGGGCCGCACGCCGAACGAGGCGGCATTCCTCTATTCCGTGTTCGTTCGTGAGTTCGGGACCAACAACTTTCCCGACTGCTCGAACATGTGCCACGAGCCGACCAGCCGTGGCCTGCCTCCGGCCATCGGCGTCGGCAAGGGCACGGTCATCCTCGAGGATTTCGAGCACGCCGAGGCGATCTTCGTCATTGGCCAGAACACGGGCACGAACTCCCCGCGCATGATGACCAACCTGGTCGAGGCCAGAAAGCGCGGCGTGCCGATCGTCGCGGTCAATCCGATGCCGGAGCGGGCGCTGATCCGCTTCACCGAACCGCAGGACGTCTTGCAGATGGCGACTTTCGGCTCGACCGCCATCGCCAGCGAATTCGTCCATATCCGCATTGGCGGCGATCTCGCGCTGATCAAGGGCATGATGAAGGTGATCTTCGAGCGCGAGGCGCTGGGCGAGCGGATCATCGACCAGGATTTCATCCGCGAGCATACGGTCGGGATCGAGGCCATTCGCGAGGACGCTTTGGCACAGGATTGGTCCGAGATCGTGCGCGTCTCGGGGCTGGACGAGGCGCAGATCAGGCGCTGCACCGAGATCTACATCCGGTCGCGTGCGACGATGATCTGCTACGGCATGGGCCTGACGCAGCATCAGCAAGGTTCGCGATTGCTGCAGCAGGTCGTCAATCTGCTTCTCCTGCGAGGAAATTTCGGCAAGCCGGGTGCCGGAATCTCACCCATTCGGGGCCATTCGAACGTGCAGGGCGACCGGACCGTCGGGATCGATGAGAAGCCGTCGCAGGAGTATCTCGATCGCTTGCGCGATGTCTTCGGCTTCGAGCCGCCACGCCATCATGGCCACCACACCATCGAATCCGTCGAGGCGATGGAGAAGGGCACCGCCAAGGTCTTCATCGGCATGGGCGGCAACTTCGTGCGCGCCATCCCCGATACGGAGCGCTCCTACGCCGCCATGCGCAAGCTCGACCTGACAGTGGGCATCGCGACCAAGCTCAACCGCGGCCACCTCGTCCACGGCCGCGACGCCCTGATCCTGCCGGTAATCGCACGCTCCGAGCGGATCGTCACGGCGGCGGGCGAGCAGTTCGTGACGATCGAGGATTCGATGTCGAACGTCACGGCTTCGCGCGGCGTCCTGACGCCCGCCAGCCAGCATCTGCTGCCGGAGGTAGAGATCGTTTGCCGAATGGCTATGGCGGCCCTACCGCACAGCAAGACCCCCTGGGACAGCTTCATCGACGTCTACGGCCTGATCCGCGACAAGATCGCGGAGGTCTATCCAGAGATCTATTCTGGGTTCTCCGAGCGGATCAAGGAGCCGACGGGTTTTCACCTGGATGTCGCGCCGCGCCGGCGCGTCTGGGACACGCCGAACGGCAAGGCGAACTTCCTTCTGCTGCCGGGGCTGGAGGTCAATGACGTGGTCGCTGATCCTAGCATGCTACGGCTGGCGACGGTTCGCTCGCATGATCAGTTCAACACCACCATCTACAGCTACAACGACCGCTATCGGGGCGTTTACAACGACCGCATGGTCCTCTTCATGAATGCGGAGGACCGGGAGGACCGGGGGCTGGACGAAGGCGCACGCATCGCCATCGAAACGATCAGCGAGGACGGTGTCGGCCGGCGCGTCGAGGGTTTGACCGTCCTCGATTATCCGATGCCGCGCGGATCCATCGCCGGTTACTACCCCGAACTCAATCCGCTCCTGCCGCTCGACTACTACGACAGGATCAGCGGCACGCCAGCTGCCAAATCGATACCGGTCCGCGTCGTCGCGGGCTGAGGCCACGGTTCTGCAGGTCGGCGCCCGATGGCGCCCGGCCGCAGGCGAGCTTCACGTTTCGGGAGGAAAGACGTTGCTCGACCAGCTCGATCCGGTCGTCCTGGCCCGCGCGCAATTCGCGTTCACGGTCTCGTTCCATTTCATCTTCCCGGCCTTCTCGATCGGCCTGGCAAGTTATCTCATGGTGCTCGAGGCCCTCTGGCTGAAGACGGGGCAGGGCGTCTACGCCAATCTCTATCGTTACTGGCTCAAGATCTTCGCCGTCGTGTTCGGCATGGGCGTGGTCTCGGGCGTCGTGATGTCCTATCAGTTCGGCACGAACTGGTCGGTGTTCTCGACCAAGGCCGGCCCGATCATCGGGCCTCTGATGGCCTATGAGGTGCTGACGGCCTTCTTCCTCGAGGCCGGATTCCTCGGCGTGATGCTGTTCGGCATGAACAAGGTCGGCAAGGGCCTGCATTTCTTCGCGACCTGCATGGTGGCGCTCGGCACCTTGATCTCGGCGACCTGGATCATCTCGGTGAACAGCTGGATGCAGACGCCGGCCGGCTTCGCCGTCAATGCGAAAGGGCAGTTCGTTCCGGCTGGCTCATGGCTGCCGATCATCTTCAATCCGAGCTTCCCCTACCGCCTCGTCCACACCGTCATCGCCGCCTACCTGACCACCGCCTTCGTGGTGGGCGGCGTCGGAGCCTGGCATCTCCTGAAGGAGCAGGCCAATCCCGGCGCCCGCAAGATGTTCTCGATGGCGATGTGGATGGCAGCGCTGGTCGCGCCGATCCAGATCCTGGCCGGCGATGCGCATGGGCTCAACACGCTGGAGCATCAGCCCGCCAAGGTCCTGGCGATGGAGGGTGATTACCAGCCGAGCCCGAACGGCGCCCCGCTGATTCTCTTTGGCCTGCCCAGCAACGAGGAGGCGCGTGTCCGCTACGAGATTTCGATTCCACATCTGGGTTCGCTGATCCTGAAACACGATCCCTTCGCGCCGCTACCGGGGCTCGTCGACTTCCCGCGCGAGAACTGGCCACCGGCACCGATCGTGTTTTGGTCGTTCCGGGTCATGGTCGCGCTCGGCTTCGCCATGCTCGGTATCGGCCTTTGGAGCTTGCTCGCCCGCTTCCGGCACAAGCTCTACGATTGGTCCTGGCTGCATCGCGCCGCCATTCTGATGGGCCCGTCCGGCTTCGTCGCGGTGATCGCCGGTTGGGTAACGACCGAGGTTGGGCGCCAACCCTTCACGGTCTACGGCCTGCTGCGGACGGCTGAATCCCATTCGCCACTGGCGGCGCCGGCCGTGGCAGCTTCGCTCATCGCCTTCGTCATCGTCTACTTCTTCGCCTTTGGCGCAGGCGTCTATTACCTGCTGCGCCTCATGGCGAAGCCTCCCAGCAGCGGGGAGCCTGTTCCGGCGCCCGTGCCTCAACGAGCGGCCGGCATCACACCGGCGCCCAGCGTCGTGGCCACGGCCAACGCGAAGGACTGATCGTCATGGCCAGCATCGATCTCACCATCTTCTGGGCTGGCGTCATCGGCTTTGCTGTCATGGCCTATGTCGTGATGGACGGCTTCGACCTCGGCATCGGTCTCCTGTTCCCGAGCCTTGCGGTCGGCGATGAGCGTGACCAGGCGATGAACTCGATCGCGCCGGTCTGGGACGGCAACGAGACCTGGCTGGTGCTAGGTGGCGGCGGGCTCTTCGCCGCGTTCCCGCTCGCCTATGGCATCATCCTGCCAGCGACCTATCCGCTGATGATCGCGATGTTGCTCGGCCTGATCTTCCGGGGCGTCGCTTTCGAATTCCGCTGGCGCGACCCGCGTCACCGCCCGTTCTGGGACGTCGCCTTCTGCCTGGGCTCATTCGTAGCGGCCTTCGCGCAGGGCGTGACGCTCGGTGCAATCCTGCAGGGCATCCATGTCGAGCAGGATGCCTATGCCGGTGGCTGGCTGGACTGGCTCAGCCCTTTCAGCCTGCTCACCGGCCTGGCCGTGGTGATCGGATATGCTCTGCTCGGTGCGACCTGGCTGATCTGGAAAACGGAAGGCTCGAGCCAGCGCCATGCGCGCCGCGTCGCTTTCTGGCTGGCTCTGGCGACGCTCGCCGCGCTGGCGGCCGTCAGCGCGGCCACGCCCTTCCTGGCCTACGACTACTGGCGGCGCTGGTTCGCCATGCCCGGCGTGCTGCTGACGGCGCAGGTGCCGCTACTGGTCGCGATCTGCGCAGCGACGCTGTTCTGGAGCCTGAAGCGCGATTTCGAAAGACTGCCTTTCCTGATGGCGCTGACGCTCTTTCTGCTCGGTTTCGTCGGCCTCGGGATCAGCATCTATCCTTATGTCGTCCCGCGCGCCGTGACGATCTGGGATGCCGCCGCTCCCTATTCGAGCCAGGTCTTCATGCTCGCCGGCGCGCTCGTCATCATCCCCGTCATCCTCGCCTATACGAGCTGGGCCTATTGGGTGTTTCGCGGCAAGGCCGGCGTGCACGGATATCATTGATGGCGCCGCTCATGCCGCTCTGGAAACGGCTCGCCTGGATGGCAGGAATCTGGGCGGCGAGTGTGGCGTCGCTCGGCCTCTTGAGCGGGATCATCAAGCTCGTTCTATCCGGTTGAGCAGCGGGTTCGGGCCGCCTTTTCTGTGTGCGATGCGCAAGATGGGCTGGAATCGGACCAAGCTGCTGCCATGCTGGGCTGCGACGTCCCCTCTCTCGATCAGCGGGCACGGATATGGAGACAAAGGCTGCAAGCCGGAACTTCGTCGCTGACTGGCCGACGCTGCTGCAGGTCTGGCGCCATGACCTCGGCGGGATCACGATCGGCCAGGTCGCGCTGGCTGGACTCATTCTCGCGCTCGCGCTCGCAGCGAGGCGCCTGGTTGGCCGCATTCTGCTGACGATCCTGCGGCGCTGGACCATCGGGGATAAGACGCCAGCAGGAGAAAACATCCTGGCGGCGCTGGCGGCCCCGTTGCGCTTCGTCCCGATCCTCATCGCCTTGTTCGTGATCACGGCCTTCCTCGACCTGCCCGCGGGTGCGAAGGACGTGCTCGCGGACATCACGCGCTCGCTGGTTGCAGCCACATTCTTCTGGGCGCTCTTCACCATCGTCGACCCTGCCTTCTCGCTGCTTCACGGAGACCGCTCGATCTTCAACGAAGCGATGGTTGGCTGGGCGGTGCGGGTGAGCCGGATCGTCCTGCTGTCTCTTGGGGCCGCCGTCGTACTCGAGATCTGGGGCATCCATGTCGGCCCCATCCTCGCCGGCCTCGGCCTGGTCGGCGTCGCCGTGGCGCTCGGCGCGCAGGATCTGTTCAAGAACCTGATCGCCGGCATCTTCATCATCGGCGAGCAGCGCTTCCAGACCCGCGACTGGATCCGGGTGGACGGCGTGGTCGAAGGCACGGTGGAGACGATCGGCTTGCGGACAACGAAGGTCCGCCGCTTCGATATGGCGCCCGTCTTCGTGCCGAATTCGAAGCTGGCCGATAATGCGCTGACCAACTTCTCTCAGATGACGAGCCGGCGCATCTCCTGGACGATCGGCCTGGAATACAGCGCGACTGTCGACCAGCTGCGCGATGTGAGGGACGGCATCGAGGCCCTGATCCGCAACAACCCGGACTTCGCCGCGCCGCCCGATGCGCCGCTTTTCGTACGGATCGCCGATTTTGGCGGCTCATCGATCGATCTCATGCTCTACTGCTTCACCCGCAGCACGGACTGGGGCGAATGGCTGAGGATCAGGGAGGCGCTCGTCCTTGAGATCAAGGCGCTGGTCGAGAAGGTTGGAACCGGCTTCGCCTTCCCGAGCCAGTCGATCTATGTCGAAAGCTGGCCAGCGGGGGAGGAAGCATATCCGCTGCCGCGCGATGCCTCGGCCGCCGGCGCCCCGCAGAAGCCGGTGACGGCGCCAGCGAAACCAACCCCGGGCGCATCCGTCGCGGAGGGCTGACATGACCGCCATCGTGTCGGACCCGAAGCTGCAACGTCGCTCGGCAGGTCGGCGTGTGGTCTACGCCGCGCTCGCCGGCAATGTCGCGGTGGCGGTAACCAAGCTCGTTGCCGCCGTCATCACCGGTAGTGCCGCGATGTTCAGCGAATCCGTGCACTCGGTCGTCGATTGCGGCAATGAAGCCTTGCTGCTTTACGGCTATCGCCGGGCTGCCCGGCGTCCCGATCTGGTGCATCCGCTCGGTTTTGGCCGGGAGCTCTATTTCTGGAGCTTCATCGTCGCGCTGATGCTCTTCGCGCTCGGCGCCGGCGTCTCGGTCTACCAGGGCGTGCACCATGTCCTCGCACCCGAGCCGATCCAGCATGCCGGGGTCAGCTATGTGGTGCTGGGCCTGTCCTTCCTCTTCGAGGGTGCGTCCTGGCTCGTCGCCTGGCGCGGCTTCGCCAAGGTCCGAGGAAATGTTCGCTTCTGGACGGCGTTCCGCCAAAGCAAGGACCCGCCATCCTTCATGGTGCTGTTCGAGGACACGGCCGCACTCATCGGCATCCTGATCGCGGCTACAGGCATCTTCGCCGCGCAATGGTTCGACAAGCCGATCTTCGACGGCATCGCCTCGATCATGATCGGGCTCGTCCTTGCTGTCGTCGCGGTCCTGCTCGCGGTCGAAAGCAAGAGCCTGCTGATCGGAGAGCGCGCCACGCCTGCACTTGTGGAAGCGATCTGCCGGCTTGCCCAGGAGCAACCCGGTGTCGCACACGCCAACAGCGCCCTAACGGCCCAGCTTGCGCCGGACCAGGCGATGGTGGCGTTGAGCATCGAGTTCGATCCCGAGATGAGAACTGCGGAGATCGAAAACTGCGTGGCGAAGATCGAGCAGCGCGTCAGGGATGCGCATCCGAACGTCGTCGCCCTGTTCGTCAAACCGCAGACTCTCGAGCAGTTCGAGCTCGCGCGACGGGCACGCTTCGGCACCGCGTTGTTTCCGATTCTGCGCGCCTGAGCGCACCGCCGGCCCGGACAATCTGTCCCCCGGGAGCGGGACAGATTGTCTTCTTGATCGGAGCGATATCAGGCTAACATGCTGATATAAAAACCGTTCTGCGTTGGCATGCCTGTTGCGGTGCTCTCGGCACGATAGCCGACAGGCGGAGCCGATTCATGACACCTATCGACAGAAGCCAAGGCGTCGCACCAGCGGGGGACGTTCATGCCGCCTGGGGCTGGTTCGTCGCGCTGGGAGCCGCTTTCATCATCCTCGGGCTGATTGCAGGCAGTCATCTGCTGCTCGCCACCATGGTCACCGTCTACTACCTCGGAGCCTCGATGATGGTGGCCGGGGCGCTGCAGGTCGCTCAGTCGTTCCGGCTGACGCGTTGGACCGGTTTCCTGCTGTGGCTGTTGAGTGGCATTCTCTACGTCATCGCAGGGGTCATGACCCTTATGAACCCGACCTTGGCCTCCTCTGTCCTGACCCTTCTCCTGGCGCTGTTCACCGCAGCCTCCGGCATCATGCGGATATGGCTCGGGGCAGGGGCGATGTCCGAACGCGGCTGGGGCTGGGTCGTGGCCTCGGGCATTCTCTCGACAGCTGTCGGACTGATCTTCCTGCTCGGCTGGCCGGTTAACAGTTCATGGCTGCTGGGGCTGGTCCTGTCTGTGGACCTGATCTTCCAGGGGGGCACGCTGGCAGGGCTGGGCTTTCGGCTGAGATCGGAGACCTGATGGAGGTATCTCGACGGGCTCGCTCCTGAGACGGTTTCAAGATGAACGCACCTTACGGAACCCGCGTCAGTTTAGGCCGTTAAAGCTCGCGACATCCCTGGCGAGCCGCGAAGCGATATTTTCGATCGGAGGCCCAAATGGTCGTTGGAAAGGACGAGGCTAAGAGGACCGGCCGACCCGACGGTTCGGCTGACCCCGAGCTGGATTCCCGCAGACCGCGAGAACCGAGTTCTGGCGGCGAACAATCGGCTGCTCGCGAGGGCGACAAGACTACGGCAGGAGAGGGAGAGTCGGCTCCTCTGCAATCGGAAGCCGCCACGCTTACGGAGCTTCGATCCGAAAACGCGGCGCTGAAGGATCGCCTGCTCCGGGCGCTCGCCGAAACGGAAAACGTGCGACGTCGGGCCGAGCGAGACCTTGACGATGCGCGCCAGTATGCCGTGACGAAATTTGCCCGGGATTTGCTGCCGGTCGCCGACAACATGCAACGCGCCATGGCCAGCGTTGGTAAGGAAGCGCACCGCGGCGAAGCCCTCGTCAAGGCACTGGTCGAGGGCGTGGACCTCACCGAGAAAGAGCTTCTGAACGTCCTGGCGAAGCACGGCGTCAAGAAGCTCTCGCCGATCGGCGAACGGTTCGATCCACATTTCCATGAAGCGCTCTTCGAAGTCCCGGACCCTGCCGTACCGGACGGGACCGTCAGCCAGGTGGTCGAGCCCGGCTATTCGATCGGATCGCGTTCGCTGCGGCCGGCCAAGGTTGGGATCGCGCGGGGTGGCCCCTCCGGCAAGCCGCCTTCGGCAAGCCAGAACTGAGCAGAGGCCACATCGGAAACCGGAGATCGATCGATGAAAAGGATAGGTGTCCTGGCAGGGCTGCCACTTGCTGCATCGATCTTCGTCGCCGGCGCGTCGCTCGCAGCGGGTTTTACCTGCCCAAAGGTGAACGACCTCGCCACACCACCGGTGGCGGCGGAAGTCGATGCGCGATTGCCTAAGGGGTTGGCACTGGAGCAGAGCGACCAGCTTGCTGCCGCGATCACCTTGCTGCGGGAGCATGGCCTTTCTCCCGGCAACGCCACCGATCACCTGATCGCCTTCTTCTGCCCGGCGGTCGCCGCCGAGACCGGGCTGTCCGATGCCGAGAAGCGCCTGCGCGTGATGCGTTTTGCGCAGAAGGCCACGCGCCTCGTCTACGGCCAGAACAACGTCGACGACGTCATCTACGATGTTCCGCTCAAGCCGGGCGTTGCGGAAGCTGCCACGCAGCGCGCCAAGGCGGCCGGCCTCGGCCTCGAAGCCTGGATCGCCCAGATGGTGGAGGCTGCCATTCGCTGATCCGTGGCCCTGGACAATCTGTCCGGAGCGCCTCGGACAGATTGTCCTTCCGAATTAAGAAAAACCACGCAAGGTATTGATTTTATAAGAAATACAAACTGGCATGCCGGTTGCTGAGCCGGTCGGGAGCAACACATTTTCTACGGCGAGGAAGGGTCGATCTCATGACACAGGGCAGCTCTCCTCCCGATCGTCCGCGTAACCCCTTGGCGCAAAGCGTCGAAGCTCCGTTTCACGCACTCCATCGTGAAATGAACCGACTGTTCGACGATGTCTTTCATGGCAGGCTGTCCGGAGCGGGGCGTCAGGATGCACCGATCAGTCCCATCACCGATGTCTGCGCCAACGACCGGCAGGTTCGTGTCACCATCGAATTGCCCGGGATCGACAGCAACGACATCGATCTCTCGCTTGCGGGCGATCTCCTGACGGTTCGTGCCGAGAAGAAGGCCGACAGCGTCGATCCCAACGACAGCTACCACATCATCGAACGGTCATACGGTACCTTCCAGCGGACGGTGAGACTGCCATGCGCGGTGGTCGAGGACCAAAGCCAGGCACGCTTCGACAACGGCGTCTTGATCGTGACCTTTCCCAGAGCCGGAGCTCAGCAGACGGCTCGCAAGATCCCGGTGGCCGGTGGAAGCAAGTGAGGGGCGGGACACGCGTCCCGGGGACGTGGCCGTCCGCCAATTCCGGTTCGGCAAGGCGTAGCAGGAAGCAAGCACAGAAGCTGAAACACGACAGGGAGCAGCATGATGTCCAAAGTCATCGGAATTGACCTCGGAACAACGAATTCCTGCGTCGCAGTTATGGACGGCAAGAATGCACGCGTCATCGAAAACGCCGAGGGCGCACGCACGACGCCATCGATCGTGGCGTTCACTTCGGACGGCGAGCGGTTGGTCGGGCAGCCCGCGCGGCGGCAGGCCGTGACCAACCCCACCAACACGATCTTTGCGGTGAAACGCCTGATCGGCCGCCGCTATGACGATCCGGTGGTGGAGAAGGACAAGGGCCTCGTGCCCTACAAGATCATCAAGGCCGCCAATGGCGACGCCTGGGTCGAGGCGGAGGGCAAGCCTTACTCGCCCTCGCAGATCTCGGCTTTCATCCTGCAGAAGATGAAGGAGACGGCGGAATCCAATCTCGGCGAGAAAGTCACGCAGGCGGTTGTCACGGTTCCGGCCTATTTCAACGACGCCCAGCGTCAGGCCACCAAGGATGCCGGCAAGATCGCCGGCCTCGAAGTGTTGCGCATCATCAACGAGCCGACCGCCGCCGCGCTCGCCTACGGACTCGACAAGAAGAAGCAGGCCAAGATCGCGGTCTATGACCTCGGCGGCGGCACCTTCGACATCTCGATCCTGGATATCGGCGACGGTGTCTTCGAGGTGAAGGCGACCAATGGCGACACCTTCCTCGGCGGCGAGGACTTCGATATGCGCCTCGTCACCTATCTGGCTGACGAATTCCAGAAGGAACAGGGCATCGACCTGCGCAAGGACAAGCTCGCCCTGCAGCGCCTGAAGGAGGCGGCAGAGAAGGCCAAGATCGAGCTCTCCACGGTGACGCAAACCGAGGTCAACCTGCCGTTCGTCACGGCGGATGCCTCCGGCCCGAAGCACCTTCTGATCAAGATCACGCGGGCAAAGTTCGAAAGCCTGGTGGAGGACCTGATCCAGCGCACGATCGAACCTTGCCTGAACGCGCTGAAGGATGCCGGGCTGACTGCCAAGGAGATCGATGAGGTCGTCCTCGTCGGCGGTCAGACCCGCATGCCCAAGATCCAGGAGGTGGTGCAGAAGATATTCGGCAAGGAGCCGCACAAGGGTGTGAATCCGGACGAGGTCGTCGCGATCGGTGCCGCGATCCAGGCCGGTGTCCTCCAGGGCGACGTCAAGGACGTGCTGCTGCTCGACGTCACCCCGCTGTCGCTGGGCCTCGAGACGCTGGGCGGGGTGTTCACCCGCCTGATCGAGCGTAACACCACGGTTCCCGCGAAGAAGAGCCAGACCTTCTCCACCGCCGAGGACAACCAGAACGCGGTGACGATCCGGGTTTTCCAGGGCGAGCGCGAGATGGCGGCCGACAACAAGTTCCTCGGTCAGTTCGATCTCGTCGGCATCGCGCCGGCGCCGCGCGGCGTGCCGCAGATCGAGGTGACCTTCGACATCGACGCCAACGGCATCGTCAACGTCTCGGCCAAGGACAAGGGCACCGGCAAGGAGCAGCGCATCCAGATCCAGGCCTCTGGCGGACTATCCGAGGCGGATATCGACCGGATGGTGAAGGATGCCGAGGCCAACGCGGCCGAGGACAAGAAGCGGCGCGAGCTGATCGAGGCTCGCAACGCCGGCGAGGCTCTGCTCCACACGACGGAACGAACCCTGTCGGAGCACGGCGCTAAATTGTCCGAGCCGGATCGGCGCAGCATCGACGATGCGGTGAACGATCTGCGCGAGGCGGCGAAGGGCGACGACGTCGCGGCGATCCAGGCCAAGGCGAATGCCCTGCAGCAAGCTTCGATGAAGCTCGCCGAGGCGATGCAGGCCACGCCTCAAGCCGATGCGGAGACCGGGGCAGCGCGGGGCGGTGGCGACGGCGTCGTCGATGCCGAATTCACCGAGATCAGCGACGACGACAAGAAGAAGGGGTGATGAGGTAACCAAGCGTATTGCGAGGCAGCTGGAGCGGGATCGGCCATCGCCTGCGGCGGTGGCGCGGCCCGCCTCCACCAGGGCAGGAGAGGGTGGCCATGAAGAACACCGAACGCACCGTGAGCGTGAAGGTCACGCGCAACGGGCCCTATCTCGTGACGGGCCCGGTTCCGCTTTCCGATCAGACCATCGGGACTGATGCTGCGGGGCAGTCGCAGGAATGGGTCGAGCGCGACCTTCCCGCTGCCGGAGCGAGTTTCGCGCTTTGCCGCTGCGGTCATTCGCACAAGAAGCCGTTCTGCGACGGCTCTCATGCCAAGGTCGGCTTCGACGGGACCGAGGTTGCGGACAGGACGCCCTATCTTGAGCGCGCACAAGCCTTCGACGGCCCGGAACTCGCTCTGCTCGATGTCGAGAGCCTCTGTGCATTCGCGCGCTTCTGCGATCCGAACGGACAAGTCTGGAACGAGGTGGCGGAGACGGGAGACGCGAGCGTGCGCGAAACTTTCGTGCGCCAGGTCCAGAAATGCCCGTCAGGCCGCCTCGTGGTCTGGGACAAGGCCAGGCAGGAGGCCCTCGAGCCTCAGGTCGAACCCTCGATCGGATTCATCGAGGACCCCGCCGAGGGCTGCAGCGGCCCGATCTGGCTGCGCGGCGGGATCGCCGTCATCGCGGCCGACGGCACCGAATACGAGGTCCGTCAGCGGATGACCCTGTGCCGTTGCGGCGGTTCCAAGAACAAGCCCTTCTGCGACGGAACACATGCCGCGATCAAGTTTCATGCGAAATGACGCCCCTCAGAGCGTGCTGCGGCATTGGTTTCGGAGTAGCCCGTGAGAAATCCCTATGAGGTCCTCGGCGTCGCCGCCACGGCGTCTGCCGCCGAGATCCAGAGTGCTTATCGCAAGCTGGCGAAGAAGCTGCACCCTGACCTCAACCCCGGCGACAAGGCTGCCGAGGAGAGATTCAAGGAGGTAGCGGCGGCCTATGACCTGCTGAGCGACGCCGACAAGCGCAAGCGCTTCGACGCCGGCGAGATCGACGCCTCCGGGGCGGAGCGGCCGCAGCATCACTTCTACCGGGACTTCGCCACTTCCGATCAGGGCGATCCTTACGCCGATGCGTCCGGTTTTGCCGACTTCATGGATCAGGACGACGCCTTCGCCGAGCTGCTGCGACGCAGCCAGCGGTCGCGCGCGAACCGCCGCGGGCAGGATCTGCATTATCACCTGGCGGTCGATCTGGTGGATTCGATCACCGGCGCGACCAAACGCCTGACCTTGCCGGATGGCGGCACGATCGACGTGAAGATCCCGGCTGGTCTCATCGACGGCCAGACGCTCCGGCTCAAGGGCAAGGGCGCGCCGGGTGTCGGCAAGGGCGGTCCGGGCGACGCGTTGATCGAGGTCGAAGTGCGTCCCGACCCACGCTTCGCCCGCGAAGGCGACGACATCACGGTGGAGTTGCCGGTCTCGTTGACCGAAGCCGTTCTCGGCGGACAGGTACGCGTCCCGACACCGACCGGCGACGTCACGATGTCGGTGCCGAAGGGCGCCAACACCGGCACGAAGCTGCGCCTGCGCGGCAAGGGCGTGCCACGGCGCGGCGGTGGTCAGGGCGATCAGTTCGTCAAGCTCAAGGTGGTCCTGCCGAAAACACCGGATCCGGAGCTGGAGGCCTTCGTCTCCGGCTGGAAGGACAAGGACTACGACCCGCGTGAGGGCAGGGCGTGATGAGGATGACCAAACAGGAATTTCTCACCTCATCGGGAATCCAGCTTCAGGTGCTGGAGTTCTGGCTCGAGCAGCGCTGGCTCATCCCCGACGAGGCGGCCGGCGAGACGCATTTCAGCGAGATCGACGTCGCGCGCGCGCATCTCATCAGGGAGCTCAAGGAGGGGCTCGGCGCCAATGATGCGGGTATCGACGTGATCCTCCACCTCTTGGACCAAGTCCACGGACTGAGGCGCCTGCTGGCCGAGCTGCGTCTGCAGATGGGTGAGGATCGGGACTAGCAGGCCTGGAGCGCGGTCAACCGGGATCCGGCGTCGGACGTTGTAGCGAGCACGAGCCTTGGCACCCACCGCTGTTGGTAGAGCTTGCCGCGGACGAGGGGCGTTGGTCTGATGCTCTTGGCTTGATGGTGCCGGCGAGACCTGCCGTCCTTTTTCGGTAGTCAGTGGAAGCGCTTCCGGGGGGACCGGGGCAGCACGGGAAAAACGGAATGTCGCTGGAGCAAAGCCGGGTCAAGAAGGAGCTTTCCGCCGATCCCGAGTTCGGTCCGTGGCTGGCCGAGGCGTCGATCCTGGTCGTCGATGACGAGCCCGGAATGCGCAACTTCCTCGTCAAGCTTCTGGGACCGCGTTGCAAGCGGATCGAGGAGGCTGCGAACGCCAAGGAGGCGTCCCGCAAGGTCGACGAACAGAGCTTCGACGTGGTGATCCTCGACAACATTATGCAGGGGCAGAACGGGTTGGACTGGTTGGCCGAGCAGCGTGCCACAGGCTTCTTTTCCGACGTTATCCTGATGACTGCCTATGCCGATCTGGAAACCGCGATCGGTGCCTTGCGGGCCGGAGCCGTGGACTTCATCCTCAAGCCTTTCCGCTCGAACCAGTTGCTCAATGCGGTTTCTCGCTGCCTCGACCGTGCACGGCTGCAGCGCGAGAACGACGTGTTGCGCCAGGAACTGCGGTTGCCGGGTCACCAACCCCTCGGTGACAGGCTGTTCGGCAACTCCAAAGCGATCCAGCTTGTCCGCGACACCGTCGCCAGGGTGGCGCCGCTGCCGACTTCGGTGCTGCTGACGGGCATGTCGGGGACCGGCAAGGAGGTTGTCGCGCGCTCGATCCACGCGCTCTCGACTCGTGCCGACAAGCTGTTCGTGCCGGTCAATTGCGGCGCGATTCCCGCAGACATGATCGAGAGCGAGCTGTTCGGCCATCTCAAGGGAGCCTTCACTAGCGCAGGGCGCGCGCGCGAAGGGCTGTTCATGCATGCCCATGGCGGCACCATCTTTCTCGACGAGATCGGCGATCTGCCTTTCCCGCTGCAGAGCAAGCTGTTGCGCGTGCTGGAGGATCGCCGAGTCCGGCCCGTCGGATCAGAGCGCGAGGTTCCCTTCGACGCCCGCTTCATCTTCGCGACCAACGCCGATCTGGAGCGGCGTGTCGAAGAAGGAGCGTTCCGTGCCGATCTCTATTTCCGAATCAACGTCGTGCAGATCGCCCTGCCGCCACTGCGTGACCGCGGCGATGACGTGCTGGAATTCGCATCGATGTTCATGCGCGAATTCCCGCGGCAGCTGGGCATGCCTCCCATCGCCATCGACGAGCCGATCCGCGCCATGCTCCGGCGCTATGACTGGCCCGGAAATATCCGAGAGCTGCGCAACCTCATCGAGCGGACCGTGATCCTCGGCGCGTTCCCCGCAGACCTCGGCAGCGGCGTCGACCGGCGCGAAATTCCGGGCGAAACCGGACGGCAGACGCTGGCCGATGTCGAGCGGCGCCATATTCTTGCGGTGCTCCGGGAAGTGGGCGGCGATCGCGAGGAGGCGGCGCGCCGGCTGGGCATTTCGCGCAAGACCATCGACCGCAAATGCGTCAGCTGGAATGTCTAGCGAGGTCGCGGGGAGGGGGCTTCGAAGCCGGTCGGTCCGCTATCGCCTGCTGGCGATCGCGCTCGTGCCGATGCTGGTCATCCTGCCGCTACTATTGGGCATCGGAATCTACCGATGGAACGCCCGCTTCAATGCGATGATGCTGTCGAAGGTCAATGACGATCTGACCATCGCGCACCAGTACCTGGCCCGGATCCGCGATACGACGGAAGACCACCTCGTTTCGGTGACCGAGGCGGCTCGTTTCCAGGAGTTGCTGCGCAAGAGAGACGGCATCGATGGAGGGCTGGCAGAATTCCTGTCGGTGGTCGCCGCAGGGCGCGGGTTCGATTTCCTCTACGTTGTCGCCGAGGACGGGAGAGTCGTCGCCAGCGGCCCTTCGATGGTCTCAGCTTCGGTCCGAACGAATTGGCCGATCGTTACCTCCGCTTTGCAGGGGCACGCCAAGGTCGGCCTCGATGTCTTCGCGGAAACGGATCTGGCTGCGCTCTCGCCCGCGCTGGCCTCGCGGGCACGCGTCGAGATCATTCCCACGGCCGGAAGCGCTCCTAGCGATCTTTCCGCCGAGCCGCGCGGACTGGTCCTGCACGCCGCGAGCCCCTTGAAGCTGCCCGATGGCAGGCCCGGCGCTCTGGTCGGCGGCGTTCTGCTGAACCGGAACCTCGCCTTCGTCGATGGCATCAATGACTTAATCTATCACGACTCCGGCCTGCCTGAAGGCAGTCAGGGTACGGTGACCTTGTTTCTCGGCGATGTTCGCGTCAGCACCAATGTACGCATGTTCGAGGGGCAAAGGGCGATCGGAACGCGGGTCTCGGCGCAGGTTCGCCACGCCGTGCTCGACGAGGGGCGCGTCTGGCGCGACAGCGCCTTCGTCGTCGATGATTGGTATGTCTCGGCCTACGAGCCGATCATCGATAGCTACGACCGTCGTGTCGGCATGCTCTATGCCGGATTCCTGGAAAAGCCTTTCACCCAAGCCAAGCAGGAAGCCTTGCTGGCGATTGCAGCCGCCTTCCTTGTCGCCGTGTTCGCCACCGTGCCGCTGTTCCTGCACTGGGCCGGCGACATCTTCCGGCCGTTGGAGCGCATGGGCGATATTGTTGCCCGGGTCGAAGGCGGCGACCTCTCGGCCCGAACCGGCCTTGCCACCAAGACAGACGAGATCGGGCAGGTCGCGCTTCATCTAGACCGCTTGCTTGATCTGGTGCAGGAGCGCGACGCCGAGCTCAGGCAATGGAACGATGAACTCAACCAGCGCGTCGAGGAAAGGGCGCAAGCCCTGCAGCTTACGACGACGCAGCTCGAGACGACGACACGGCAGCTCGTCATGTCGGAGAAGCTTGCAGCGATCGGCGAAATCACCGCCGGTGTCGCGCACGAGATCAACAACCCCATTGCCGTCATGCAGGGCAATCTGGAGGTGATCCGCCAGCTCATGGGGACCGAGGCCGAGCAGGCGCGGACGGAATTCCGCCTCATCGAGCAGCAGATGGACCGCATCACGGAGATGGTGACGAAGCTGCTGCAGTTCGCGAAACCGCAAGAGTATTCCGGCTATACCGAGCAGTATGCGGTAGCCGGCGCAATTTCCGATACGCTGCCGCTGGTTCAGCATCTCCTGAGAAAAAGCACGATCTCCGTGGAGCGTGAGGATAGGGCGCTGCACCCGATCATGATGAATCGGACCGAGTTTCAGCAGGTGCTGGTCAATCTCATCGTCAACGCCATCCACGCGATGCCCGATGGCGGGGTCCTCACCCTGCGCACATTCGACAGCGATATGGATGGGGAGGCCGGCGTCGCCATTCAGGTTTCTGACACTGGGGCCGGCATGAGCTCAGAGGTGATGCAGAAGGTCTTCGATCCATTCTTCACGACGAAGCGGCGGGAGGGAACCGGACTCGGACTCTCGATCAGCCAGATGCTCACGACGCGTCAGGGTGGAAAGATCTCGGTGGCGAGCGGACCGGGCGCCGGGACGACCTTCACCGTCTGGCTGCCCGCGGCCCGGTGATGATGCCGGACGAGATGGACAGATTGTCCTCGCCACTCCCGACAGTTTGTCCGGCAACTGACAGCGCTCTCCTTTATCCTTTTGATTTCATTCGCACCTGGTTTTGGCATGTCGGTTGCTCGGATGCCTTGGCAGGGTCGTAGCCTTTCGCAGCAGATCGTCGCCCGAGATTGACAGGGCGAGACCGCAGCGCTGGTATCAGCCTTGGTCAGTATTGTTCCGGAAGGCTATTCCATGGACGCTGAACGCTATACCGATCGTGCCAAAGGTTTCATCCAATCCGCGCAGTCACTCGCGACGCGCGAGGGCAATCAGCAGTTCACGTCACTGCATCTTCTCAAGGTATTCCTCGACGACAATGAAGGGCTGGCGGCCGGGCTGATCGATCGCGCTGGCGGAAATTCCCGGGCAATCCTCGACGAGACCGAGGCGGCGCTGGCGAATTTGCCGAAAGTGACGGGTGCCGGGGCAGGGCAGGTCTATCTTGCGCCGGATCTCGCGCGGGTTTTTACCGCCGCCGAGAAGCTTGCCGACAAGGCAGGGGACAGCTTCGTCACGGTCGAGCGGCTGCTGCAGGCCATGGCCGCTGACAAGGACAGCGATGCCGGTAGGCTGCTGACCCGCGGCGGTGTCAGCCCGCAGCATCTGAACGCTGCCGTCGAGGCGCTGCGCAAGGGGCGGACTGCCGATAGTGCCTCGGCCGAGAACGCCTATGATGCGCTCAAGAAATACGCTCGCGACCTGACCAAGGCAGCACGCGACGGTAAGCTCGACCCCGTCATCGGGCGCGACGAGGAGATCCGCCGCACCATTCAGGTCCTCTCGCGCCGCACCAAGAACAATCCCGTGCTGATCGGCGAGCCCGGCGTCGGCAAGACGGCCATCGTCGAAGGGCTGGCGCTGCGCATCGTCAATGGCGACGTGCCGGAGAGCCTGAAGGACAAGAAGCTGCTGGCGCTCGACCTCGGCTCGCTGATCGCCGGCGCCAAATACCGCGGCGAGTTCGAGGAGCGGCTGAAGGCCGTGTTGCAGGAGGTGACGTCGGCCGCCGGCGGCATCATCCTCTTCATCGACGAGATGCATATGCTGATCGGTGCGGGCAAGACCGACGGCGCCATGGATGCCTCGAATCTGCTGAAACCGGCGCTCGCTCGTGGCGAATTGCATTGCGTCGGCGCGACCACGCTCGACGAGTACCGCAAGCATGTCGAGAAGGACGCGGCGCTCGCCCGCCGTTTCCAGCCAGTCTTCGTCTCGGAGCCGACGGTCGAGGACACGATCTCGATCCTGCGCGGGCTCAAGGAGAAGTACGAGCTCCATCATGGCGTGCGCATCGCCGATTCCGCCTTGGTGGCCGCGGCGACGCTGTCGAACCGCTACATCACCGACCGCTTCCTGCCGGACAAGGCGATCGATCTCGTCGATGAGGCCTCCGCCCGCTTGAAGATGCAGGTCGATTCCAAGCCGGAAGAGCTGGATTCACTCGACCGCGAGATCGTGCGGCTCAAGATCGAACAGGAAGCGCTGAAGAAGGAACGCGACGCCGGGTCGAAAAGCCGCCTGCAGAACCTCGACAAGGAGCTGATCGAACTCGAGAAGAAATCCGCCGACCTGACTTCGAAATGGCAGGCGGAGAAGGGCAAGCTCTCCGACGCCCAGAAAATGAAAACCGAGCTCGACCAGTTCCGTACGGAGCTCGCGAATGCGCAGCGCAAGGGCGAATTCCAGAAGGCGGGCGAGCTCGCCTACGGCAAGATCCCGGAGCTTGAGAAGAAGCTCGCTTCGATCGAAGCCGGCGACGACGCATCCTCCTTCACCGAAACCGTGACCGCCGACAGCATCGCCCAAGTCGTCTCGCGCTGGACTGGCGTGCCGGTCGACAAGATGCTGGAAGGCGAAAAGGAGAAGCTGCTCAAGATGGAGGAGCAGCTGATCAAGCGCGTCGTCGGCCAGACGCAGGCCGTCAGGGCAGTGTCGACGGCGGTGCGGCGGGCGAGGGCGGGTCTGCAGGATCCCAACCGCCCGATCGGCTCCTTCATGTTCCTGGGCCCCACCGGCGTCGGCAAGACGGAGCTCGCCAAAGCGCTGGCCGAGTTCATGTTCGATGACGAGACAGCGATGGTCCGTATCGACATGTCCGAGTTCATGGAAAAGCACTCGGTCGCCCGACTGATCGGAGCACCGCCCGGCTATGTCGGTTATGACGAAGGTGGCGTGCTGACTGAAGCCGTGCGGCGCAGGCCCTATCAGGTGGTGCTGTTCGACGAGGTCGAGAAGGCTCACCCGGATGTGTTCAACGTCCTGTTGCAGGTGCTCGACGACGGACGTCTCACGGATGGGCAGGGGCGTACGGTCGACTTCCGCAACGTAGTGATCATCCTGACCTCGAACATCGGCGCCGAGTACCTGGTGAACCAACCGGAAGGCGAGAAGACGAGCGTGGTGCGCGACAAGGTCATGACCATGGTGCGCGCGCATTTTCGCCCCGAATTCCTGAACCGCATCGACGCGATCATCCTGTTCCAGCGTCTCCAGAAGGCCGAGATGGGGCGGATCGTCGACATCCAGTTCGGGCGGCTCCAGAAGATTCTCGATGATCGCAAGATCACGCTCTCGCTCGATGCGAAGGCGCGCGACTGGCTCGCCGCGAAGGGATGGGACCCGGCCTATGGCGCGCGGCCGCTCAAGCGCGTGATTCAGCGCTACGTCCAGGATCCGCTGGCCGAGATGATCCTCGCGGGCGATGTGCGCGATGGCTCGGCCGTGAAGATCTCAGCGGGCAAGGACGGCCTCACCTTCAACGGCAAGAAGCCGGCAATGGTGGATGAGGATGAGCTCGAACTGACCTGAACAGGCGAAAATCAGGATTTCGACCCATCGCCAGTTCCAACGGGCACGGTTTTCAATACGGGCGGTTTTTAACGGAGGAGGGCTTCAGGATGCAGGACAAGGTCAGGGAGAACATGGAGGTCATCGGGGCGGACGGGGTCCATGTCGGGACGGTCGACCGGGTCGAGGGCGGCCGCATCAAGCTCAAGAAGAGCGACGCCTATGGCCGGCATGAAGGTCATCATCATTACATCGAGCTCGGCTTCGTTGCCGGCGTCGAAGGCGACAAGGTGCGGCTCTCCGCCAATGCCGACATCGCCGTGACGCTGGAGGAGGAGCCGTCCGGCAAGCCGGTCAGCCTGTGATGCCCTCGGCCGCGGTGGCCCGCCCGGGTGATCGCGGTCCTTATCGTTGCGGGAGGACCGGTGCGATGCAGCAATACGACCTCTATCTCAATGCGAAGAAGCCGGCGATCGGCCTTTATGTCGCCAGCGGTGCGAAGCTCCCGGATTTCGCTGATCCGAAGGAGTGGATCTTCGGCGGAACCGCTGCGGCGGATTTGCTGCCGCCGAGCGTGATCGAAGGCGTCGCCAGCGCCGGCCACGCCTTCCGCGACATGGATTGAAACCACCCCGGCGCCAGCTCCCGGGGGCAGGGGCAAGCCATCGAGCTCCTTGCCGCGCGGCCTGGCCGCCCAGTCCGCAACCGGCCACAGCCGCTGGCGGCATGACATTGAACCATCGCTGTTAAGGGTCAAAAACGGGTCGTCCATGGATAGAGGTCTGCCATCCGTGATTTCGCAGCCGGTCATGGCGACGCTGACGCGTTCGGCGCTGTTCCTGGTCGTGACGATCGATCCGGGCCGCGGCCCCGAGGCGACGGTGCGGGAGCTGTGCGCCGACCTGTCGTCGCTGCTGCGGGCGGTCGGCTTCCGCGATCTCCAGGGCAATCTGTCCTGCGTCATGGCCTTCGGCTCGGAAGCCTGGGACCGGCTGTTCGACGGGCCGCGGCCGCAGGAGCTGCATCCGTTCCAGGAGATCCGCGGCGTGCATCACGCCGTCTCGACCCCGGGCGACATCCTGTTCCACATCCGCGCGACCAGGCGGATGGACCTGTGCTTCGAGCTGGCCAAGGAGATCATGGCCCGGCTCGACGGCGCGGTGACCACCGTCGACGAGGTCCACGGCTTCAACTATTTCGACGACCGCGACCTGATCGGCTTCGTCGACGGCACCGAGAACCCGGCCGGGCCGGACGCCATCCGCGCCACCCTGATCGACGCGGAGGACCCGGCCTTCGCCGGCGGCAGCTACGTCATCGTCCAGAAGTACCTGCACGACCTTCCCGGCTGGAACCGGGTGCCGGTCGAGGAGCAGGAGAACATCATCGGCCGCTACAAGCTCTCCGACATCGAGCAGGCGGACGCGGTCAAGAAGCCCTATGCCCACAATGTCCTGACCAGCCTCACCGAGGATGGCGAGCCGGTCGACATCCTGCGCGACAACATGCCCTTCGGCAAAGTCGGCAGCGCCGAGTTCGGCACCTATTTCATCGGCTATTGCCGCACGCCGCGCCGGATCGAGCGCATGCTGGAGAACATGTTCGTCGGCTCGCCGCCGGGCAATTACGACCGGCTGCTCGATTTCAGCCGCGCGGTCACCGGCTCGCTGTTCTTCGTGCCGACCGCGACCTTCCTCGACGCCGTCACGCCGGAGATGGCCGCGCCGGAGACCGCCGCGCCGGCCCCTGACGCGTCCGCGCCGGCGCCGGCGGCTTCCCCATCCAGATCGTCCGGCGACGGCTCGCTCGGCATCGGCTCCCTGAAGGAAGAGGCAGGCCATGAATAATCTGCACCGGGAGCTCGCTCCCATCTCGGATGCCGCCTGGGCGCAGATCGAGGACGAGGCCTCGCGCACGCTGAAGCGCTATCTGGCGGCGCGGCGCGTCGTCGACGTGGTCGGGCCGAAGGGGCCGGCCTATGCCGCGGCCGGGACGGGCCATACCAGGCCGATCGAGGCGCCGGGCGCGGGCATCCGCTCGCTGCTGCGCGAGGCGCAAGCCCTGGTCGAGCTGCGCGTGCCCTTCACGCTGACGCGGCAGGCGGTCGACGATGTCGAGCGCGGCGCGAACGACTCGAACTGGCAGCCGGTGAAGGATGCCGCCAGGACGATCGCCTTCGCCGAGGACCGGGCGGTGTTCGAGGGCTATGCCGCGGCCGGGATCGGCGGCATCCGCGCCGGCAGCAGCAATGCCGCGGTGGCGCTGCCGGCCAAGCTCGACGCCTATCCGGAGGCGGTCGCCCGGGCGCTGAGCGAACTCAAGCTCGCCGGCTGCAACGGGCCCTATGCGCTGGTGCTGGGCGGCGAGGCCTATCGGGCCGCGAGCGGCGGCAGCGACGACGGCTACCCGATCTTCCACCATGTCGAGCGCATCGTCGATGGCGGGGTGATCTGGGCGCCGGCGATCCAGGGCGGCTTCGTGCTGACCACGCGCGGCGGCGATTTCGAGCTCGATCTCGGCCAGGACATCTCGATCGGCTATCTCAGCCACAGCGCCACGACGGTCGAGCTCTACCTGCAGGAGAGCTTCACCTTCCGCATGCTCACCTCGGAAGCCGCCGTCGCCCTCGCGGCGCAAGGCAAGTAGCAAGGCCAAGCCCCGTCCGCACAGCCCAGCGAAGACAGGGCCGCAAGGGACAGAGCACAAGATCTTCTGCTGCGATGATCGTCAGAGAATGTTGGGGGAAATCAATATGTTCGACGAAGGTCTTGTCATCGCACGGCTGTTTCTGGGCGTGCCGTTCATCGTTTGGGGGATCCTGAAGCTGCGTGGCGGTGAGGCCAAGCTTGTCCCGGGCCTGCAAGCGCTCGGTCTGCCAGATGCCGTCTTCTTCGCCTATCTGATCGGCTTCTGCGAGCTTGTCGGGGGACTCGCCGTCGTCGTTGGATATCCAGTGCGCACCGCGAGCGTCTTGCTGGGGCTCTGGTGTCTCGTCACAGGCTATGACGCCCACAGGAGCAACATCACGGAGCTTCTGAAGAACGTGACCATGGCGGGTGGCTTCTTTGCCCTGGCTGTTGCTGGCGCTGGCACAATCTCTCTTTTCCGAGGCGTACCCACCGGCCTGTTCGCTTACCTGCCTTAGCCTGGGAGCCGTTTCAGCCTGCAGCATCCGGTTTGTGATCGATCGACCTTCGTTCGGTCGAAGGAAAGCCAGGACGGAACGCAGCAGCGTCCCACTCGCATTTTAGTTCCATAATATGTCTTATGCGAATCGAATATAGGCCCCCTCCGCCACAATGGACGCGCTGGATGCCATCCACGAGAAGCCGTGGATCCAATGAGACATCAGTCGACAAATGGCGTCACCCGGGCTCCCCGCGTGTGGCGCCAGTGCAAACGAGGCTTCAGCCGTGTCCGAGTGCCGGCATGCTGATTGGCCGTGCCAGCCTCGCCTGCGCGGTCAGGCGGATCCCGGCGTTGGCAGCGCCATAGCCGGCATAGCCATCGCGCTGGACGATCTCGAAGAACAGCCCGCCATCGAGCGTCTGCGTATAAGCTTGTCGAAAACTGCCGCCTGCATCGCTGTCATGGAGGATGTTCAGCGCCTTGAGCCGGTCGATTTCCGCGGGTGAGAGATCGGAGCGCGCTTCGAGGTCGTCATAATAGTTCTCTGGGATCGGCAGCATCGCGACGCCGTTCGCGACAAGCCGCTCGACCGTCGTCGCGATGTCGTCGGTCGCGAAGGCGATGTGCTGCACGCCGGAGCCGAAGAAGTCGGTGATGAAGCGGGCCGAGAGCGTCCGGTGGCTCTGCGAGCCGTTGAGGATGAGCCGCAAGCCGTCGCCAGTCTTGCCGTCGAGGCCGCTCTCGATGACCTGGCTCTGGACCACGCCACCCGGATCGAGCACGGCCTGGCTAGGTGCCTTCCGCGTCGCGAACAGCGACGAATAGAATAGCAGCCAGGTCAGCATCTCCTCGTACTGCATGCTCTGCGAGACATGGTCGACGGCGATCAGGCCGGCATCGGCCGCGGTTTCGTCCGTGGCCTCGAAATCGACCTCAGACCATCGTCCGAGCGCGGAGGCGCGATCCAGGAAATAGACCAGGCTGCCGCCAAGCCCGCGCACGGCCGGGATATCGAGTTCGCCCGGCCCCACCGCGCCCGCATGCGGCACATCGAGCAGCGCCTTGGCCCGGTTGATTGCAGCCTGTGCGTCCGGCACGCGCAGCGCCAGCGCGCAGACAGAGGTGCCGTGGGTGATCTGATAGCTGTGGGCGAAGCCGTCGGCCTCGCTGTTGAGCACGATGCGGATATCGCCCTGGCTCCAAAGATCGACATCCTTCGAGCGATGCGCGCCAGCCCGGCGGAAGCCCAGCGCGCGCAGCAACCTCTCGAAACCTGGCCGCTCGGCTTCCGAAACCGCGAACTCAATGAATTCCACGGCCTCGACGGGCCCCGGCGGAGGCATTGGCACCGCACCGGGCACGGGCTTGGCCGTCTGCCGGGCCGTCTCATCGAGCAGCCAGATCAGCGAGCGATGCCCGTCGAGCGCAACCGAGCGGGCCGAACCGGCGCGGAAGCGGTCGTTGAAGATTTCAAGCGAGAGCACGCCGTCATAGCCGGTCGAGACCAGGGCACGCATGAATCCTGCGAGATCGAGATCACCCTGCCCCGGCAGGCAGCGCCAGTGCCGGCTCCATGAGAGCGGGTCCATCTGCAGCAGCGGCGCATCTGCCATCTGCACCATCGAAATCTTGTCGCGCGGAATCGTTCCGATCGCCGAGAGATCGAGCCCGCGGGCCAGGATATGGAAGGAATCGAGCACGATCCCGACCTCCGGCCGGTTGGCCCTCCGCACGATCTCCCAGGCGTCGCGGTAGTCGAAGACGTGGCGGCCCCAGGCCAACGCCTCGAAGCCGACCTTGAGCCCGCGCCGCCCTGCCCGCTCGCCGAGCTCGGCGAAATCGGCGGCAAGCCGATCGATGCCCGCCAGTGCCTCGGGCGATGTATTGGAGCAGACGAAGAGCAGGTCGGTGCCGAGTTCCTGAAGCAAGTCGAACTTGCGCTCGGCCCGGTCGAAGACGCGCTGCCGGCGGCCCTCCGGCATGCCCTCGAAATCGCGGAAAGGTTGGCAGGTGACGATCTGCAATCCGAGGTCGGCGCAAATGCGCCGAATCTCGGCCGGAGAGCCCGGAAAGGCGATCAGGTCGTTTTCGAAGATCTCGACCGCCGTGAAGCCGGCGGCCGCGATGGCCTCGAGTTTTTCCTGAAGCGTTCCTGAAACGCAGACCGTGGCGATCGACGGAATCACGGAAACGCCTCCCCTTCTGATGCCGTTCAAGCAGCCTTGGCGAGCCCGGGCGCGACAGCAAAAGCCGCGCCGGTTTTCGCCCTGACCTCGTCGAGCGTGACGCCCGGAGCGAGCTCGATCAGCGTCAGCCCGCCGCCATTGCCCTTGTCGCAGCTCATCACGCAGAGATCCGTGACGATCATGTCGACCACGCCCGCGCCGGTCAGCGGCAGGGTGCAGCGCTCGAGCACCTTGGATTCGCCATGCTTGTTGGCGTGTTCCATCACGACGATGACCTTCTTGACGCCGGCGACGAGGTCCATCGCACCGCCCATCCCCTTCACCATCTTGCCGGGAATGGTCCAGTTGGCGATGTCGCCATTGGCCGCCACTTCCATGGCCCCGAGAATGGTCAGATCGATATGGCCGCCGCGGATCATCGCGAAGGAATCGGCCGAGGAGAAAAAGCTCGAGCTCGGCAGGATCGTGATGGTCTGTTTGCCGGCGTTGATCAGATCGGGATCGGCCTCGCCCTCATAGGGAAACGGACCGATTCCGAGCAAGCCATTCTCGGATTGCAGCGTGACGTTCACGCCTTCGGGAATGTAATTCGCCACCAGCGTCGGGATGCCGATGCCGAGATTGACGTAGAAGCCGTCCTTCAGTTCCTTGGCCGCGCGCGCGGCCATCTCCTCGCGGGTCCAGGCCATCAGGCTGCCTCCCTCTTGCGCTCGGTGAGCTTCTCGATGCGCTTCTCGTTGATCGTGCTCTTGATGACGCGGTCGACATAGATGCCGGGCGTATGGATCGCCTCCGGATCGAGCGTTCCGACAGGCACGATCTCCTCGACCTCGGCGACCGTAACCTTGCCGGCGGTTGCCATGTTCGGGTTGAAGTTCCGCGCGGTACGACGATAGATCAGATTACCGGCGGTGTCGGCCTTCCAAGCCTTGACGATGGCGAGATCGGCCCGCAGCCAGGTCTCGCGGACATAAAGCCCGCCCTCGAATTCCTCGACCGGCTTGCCTTCGGCCACGACCGTGCCGACGCCGGTCTTGGTGTAGAAGGCCGGGATACCGGCGCCGCCGGCCCTGATGCGCTCGGCCAGCGTACCCTGCGGGTTGAGCTCGAGCTCCAGCTCGCCGGCGAGATATTGCTGCTCGAACAGCTTGTTCTCGCCGACATAGGACGCGATCATCTTCTTGATCTGGCGTGTCTGCAGCAGCATCCAGAGACCGAAGCCGTCGGCGCCGGCATTGTTCGAGATCACCGTGAGGTTCTTCACGCCGGAATCGCGAATCTCGGGGATCAGGCTCTCGGGGTTGCCCGACAGGCCGAAGCCCCCGGACATGATCGTCATGCCGTCGAACAGCAGGCCATCGAGCGCCGCCTTCGGGCTGTCATAGATCTTGTTCGTCATCCATCCCTCGTCTTGTGGTCGGCCGATCCTAGAGCAGATCGCCCTGTCCTGTCAGACCCGTTCCAGCGCGATCGCGATGCCCTGCCCTACGCCGATGCACATGGTGGCGAGCGCGCGCTTCTTGCCGGTCAGCGACAATTCGAGCGCAGCCGTGCCAGCGATGCGGGCACCGGACATGCCGAGCGGGTGGCCAAGCGCGATTGCGCCGCCATTCGGGTTCACATGCGCCCCATCCTCGGCAATGCCGAGATCGCGCAACACCGCGATGCCCTGCGAGGCGAAAGCCTCGTTGAGCTCGACGATGTCGAAATCCGCGGGCTTCAGCCCTAGGCGCTCGCAGAGCTTGCGCGTAGCCGGGATTGGGCCGAGCCCCATGACGCGGGGCGCTACGCCGCCCGCGGCACCTCCGACGATGCGCGCCAGCGGAGTGAGCCCGTACTTGGCCGCGGCCTTTTCGGAGGCGATGATCAGCGCGGCTGCGCCGTCATTCACTCCCGAGGCGTTGCCGGCGGTGACGGTGCCACCCTCCTTCTTGAACGGCGTCGGCAATTTGGCGAGCTTCTCCAGCGTCGTATCGCCACGCGGATGCTCGTCGATCCCGACGACGATCGGATCGCCCTTTCGTTGCGGGATCGAGACCGGCACGATCTCCTTGGCGAGCCGGCCGTTCTGCTGGGCGGCCACCGCCTTCTGCTGCGAGCGCAGCGCGAAGGCGTCCTGGTCGGCGCGGCTGATATGGCAGTCGGCGGCGACGTTCTCGCCAGTTTCCGGCATGGAATCAACGCCATACTGCTTCTTCATCAACGGATTGATGAAGCGCCAGCCAATAGTCGTGTCGTGAATCTCGGCATGGCGAGAGAAGGCGCTGTCGGCTTTGGGCAGCACGAAGGGCGCACGCGACATGCTCTCGACGCCCCCGGCGATCATCAGCTCCGCCTCGCCAGCCTTGATCGCCCGCGCCGCGGTGATGACGGCATCCATTCCCGAGCCGCAAAGCCGGTTGATGGTGGTGCCCGGCACCTCTTTCGGCAGCCCCGCGAGCAGCAGCGACATGCGCGCGACGTTGCGGTTGTCTTCGCCCGCCTGGTTGGCGCAGCCGAAGATCACATCGTCCACCGCGCCGAAATCGACGCCTGCATGGCGTTCGAGCAAGGCCTTCAGCGGCACCGCGCCGAGATCGTCGGCCCGCACCGCAGACAGGGATCCACCGAAACGGCCGATCGGCGTGCGCACGTAAGCACAGATGAAGGCTTCGCTCATGGCGTCGATACTCTGCTTGCTGCTGTTCGGATTGGAAAGCGGCCGACGGCCACCTTCAGATGTCGAAGAAGACGGTTTCGTTCTCGCCCTGCAGGCGGATGTCGAAGGTGTAGACCGGCTTACCGTCCTCGTCGCCGCGCGTCGCGATCAGCGTCGGGACACGGACGCGATGCTCGATGCGGCCAAGGATCGGGTCGGCCGCGTTGGCCTTGTCCTCGTCGCCGAAATAGAGCCGCGTATGCAGGCCGATATTGATGCCGCGCGCGACGATCCAGAAGGTGATGTGCGGGGCCATCGGCCGGCCGTCGAAATAGGGCACGACGCCGGGTTTCACAGTCTCGAAGCGATAGACGCCGGTGGTGCCGTCGACCGGCTGGCGGAACCAGCCTGGGAAATGCGGATCGGCCTCGCCGCGGTGCTCGCCCTGGCCGGGATAGAGCCCCTGCGCGTCTGCCTGCCAGATCTCGACGAGTGCGTCCTTGATCGGCGTGCCCGAGCCGTCGAAGATCCGGCCGGTGACGACGATGCGCTCGCCCTTCACCTCCGCCGGCAGCGGCAGCGAGCCGAGGTCATGCGGATAGATGCCTTCGATGCCCGAGAAGTTCGGCGTGGCGCCGATATGGATGTAGGGGCCCGCCGTCTGCGACGGGCTTTCCTTGAGGCGGCGCAGAGACTGGACCATCAGTTGCCCTCCATCCGGTTCTCGAACAGGGTCGAGCGCCGGCCACGCAGCACGATATCGAACTTGTAGGCCATGGTGTCCATCGGCAGCGTGTTCTCGCGGTCCAGCGCCGCCACGAGCGTCTCGACGGCCTCTCGGCTCGGGATGCCCATCACGATCGGGCACTGCCAGATCATCGGATCGCCCTCGAAGTACATCTGGGTGATCAGCCGCTGCGCGAAGGCGTGGCCGAAGACCGAGAAATGGATATGGGCCGGGCGCCAGTCATTGACGCCGTTCGGCCAGGGATAGGGGCCGGGCTTGATGGTGCGGAACCAGTAGCGGCCCTCGTCGTCGGTGATGGTGCGCCCGCAGCCACCGAAATTCGGGTCGATGGCGGCAAGGTAGCTTTCCTTCTTGTGGCGATAGCGCCCGCCGGCATTGGCCTGCCAGAACTCGACCAGCGCGCCGCGCACCGGTCGCGCGTCCTCGTCCAGAACCTGGCCGTGCACGATGATGCGCGGGCCGATCGGCTCGCCGGTCTGGACGTAGTTGAGGATCAGGTCGTTATCGAGCGGCCCGAGCATGTTGTGGCCGAAGACCGGCCCGGTCATCTCCGAAAGCGTGTTGCCGAGCGACAAGAGCGCGTTCTTCGGCGAGCGCAGCACCGAGGTCTTGTATTCAGGCGTGAAGGCCGGTGGATGCCAGCTTCGGTCACGCTGATAGAACGAGCCGCCCTGATGGCTCGAATTTTCATTGCGCATTGCGGCGCCTCCCTCCGTCGGAGCCTCTTTCGTCAGGCTGAGCGCCAGATTGCGACGAGATCGGCCCGCTGGTCTTGATCTTGCTCAATTCGCGCCACCGGACGGGCGGCGCGGCAGGCGGGTTCAGCCCGCCTTCTCGTTCTGCATCTCGGCATAGGCCGCCTTGGCGATCTTGAAGGCATGATTGGCCGCCGGCACGCCGGCATAGATCGCCACATGCAGCAGCGCCTCCTTGATATCGTCCATGCTGGCGCCGGTATTACGCGTCGCCCGGACATGCATGGCGACTTCGTCATGGTGTCCCAGCGCAGCAAGCAACGCGATGGTCAGCATCGAGCGCTCGCGCTTACTGATCGTGTCGCGCGACCAAACAGTTCCCCAGGCGCTTTCGGTGATGAGCTGCTGGAAATCTTCCGTGAAGGGGTCGGTGTTGGCGACGGCAGTATCGACATAGCGCTCGCCGAGCACGGAACGGCGGGTCGCCATGCCTTGGGTATATCGGTCCTGAGCCTCAGCCACGTCCGTGCCTCTCCAGATGTTCCGTCACCAGCGCGAGCAAGCGGGCTGGCTGCTCGACCGGCGGAATGTGTCCGCAGCCCTCGATAAGCGCGAAGCGCGCATTCGGAATGCACTCTGCCGCCGCGCGCACCAGATCGGGTGGGGTCGACTGGTCGCCATCGCCGGCGACCACAAGCGTCGGCGCCTTGATGCTGCCGATAGCGGCCGTGAGGTCGGCATCGCGCAGGGCTTCGCAGGTCGCGATGTAGCCGTCCGCCGGTTGGCGGAGCAGAGCATTGCGCCAGCCCGCGAGATCGTCCGGGCGCTCGGTGTGAAAGGCGGGGGTGAACCAGCGCTCCATCACGGGATCGGCGATGGCGGCGAGCCCGCCCTTGCGGACAGCCTCGATGCGCCCGCTCCAGCTTTCGGCCGTGCCGACCTTCGGTGCCGTATCGGCCAGCACCAGAGCGGTCAGGCGTTCCGGCCGGCGCACTGCCAGATCTTGCCCGATCAGCCCGCCGATCGAGAGCCCGACAAGTGCAAATCGCTTCAGATCGAGATGGTCGGCAAGCCCGATGAGATCATCGGTGAAATCCGCGATCGCATAGGGGCCGGTCGGAACCTCTGAAAGCCCGTGGCCACGCTTGTCATAGGCGATGACCCGCCAATCGCGGGAGAGCGCCGCAGCGACCTCATCCCAGATACGGAAATCCGTGCCCAGCGAGTTGACCAGAATGACGGGCGGCGCCTCCCGCGAACCGCTTTCGCGCCAATGCACCAGCCTGCCGTCGATACGCGTGAAAGCCATGGAAGACATCTTACCTCGAATACGGCCTCATCATGAGCGATTTGGGTGCTCATGTTAAATGGCATTATTGCAGGTCAGCATAACCTCGGGGTTATTCCAACTGGCGATCGAGCGTCAGACGGGCTCCGGCTGGTTATGGCCCGCCCCCGGCGGCATCGGGCTGCGGAGCCAGTTGCGTGCCGCCGCAGACATGAATGACATCGCCGGTGATGAAGCTCGCCCGCGGCGAGGCCAGAAAGGCGATTGCGCCGGCGACATCCTCGGCGGTTCCGAGCCGGCCGAGCGGCGACATCTTGCGGAAGGAGGCTGCGAGCCCGGCATTCTCCGTCACGATCTTTTCGTTGAAGGGAGTGTTGAGGAAGCTCGGGGCGACCGCGTTGACGCGGATATCGTCCGGGCCGAGCTGCACCGCGAGCACGCGGGTAAGCCCGATCAGCCCCGATTTGCTGGAGGTATAGGCGACGCCCGTACCGGCGAGATAGACGCGCGAGGCGACATTGACGATGCTGCCGCCACCGCTCTGCTTCATCAAAGGCTGGGCAGCCTGAGCCAGCAGCATCGGCACCGTCAGGTTGAGCGCGAGCACCGCGTTCCAGACCGCGACATCGACCGTGCCGATCCGCGGCGCGCCGGTCATGCCGGCATTGTTGACGAGGCAGTCGAGCCGGCCGAAGCGTTCGGTCACGCGCGCGATCAATCGCTGGCAAGCGCCCTCCTCCAGCAGGTCGACCGGTTCGACGACGGCTGTGCCGCCGGCGCGGACGATCTCATCGCAGATGGCTTGCGTCCGCTCAGCATCGCGATCGGCCAGCACGACGCGGAATCCGTCTTCTGCCAGCATTCGCGCAGCGGCAGCCCCGACGGCGCCGGCGCCGCCGGTGACGAGCGCAACCTTCATTGTCCGATCCTCACTTCTGCCAGGGCATGAGCCGGCGCTGCAGCCATTGCAGCGCGTAGGTCAGCAGCACGCCGAGGATCATCACGACGACGAGGCCGGCATACATCTTCTCGGGGTTGAGAACCTCCCAGTAGTAGAAGGTCATGTAGCCGACGCCCTGCTTGGCACGCACGAACTCGACCGAGATGATTACGATCATCGCCGTGCCGAGCGCGATGCGAAGCCCGGAGAAGATCATCGGCAGCGCGCCAGGAAGGATGACGTGGCGCAGCATCGACCAGCCCTTGGCGCCGTAGTTCTTGCCGGCCATCAGGTAGACCTTGTCGATGCCACGCACCGCGGCCATCGTATTGATCGCCATCAGGATGAAGACGGAGAGCCCGACAACGAGGATCTTCGGCGCTTCGCCGAAGGGATCGGCGAACATCAGCATCACGATCGGGAAGATCGCGATCTTCGGCAGCACATAGATCGCCGAGAGCGTCGTATCGAGCATCAGCCTGACCGTCTGGTTCAGGCCCATGACGACGCCGACCAGCACGCCGGGGATGGCACCGAGCACGAAGCCGACAAGAACGCGCGCCACGGTCGCGAAGACATGGCTCTCCGCGACGAGATTCCAGACCCCTGTCCAGCCTTCCTTCGAGAAGGCTTCCGGCATCAGCCAGGGGCGCCCGAGCAGCGTCGTGCCCGAGAAGCGGTCATAGCGCGTACTGAGGTCCCACAGTGCCGCGCCGATGCGGCTTGGCGGCGGGAACCAGGTCGGGTTGATGAAACCGTTATCGGCCGCGAGCTCCCAGAGCACGAGGACGAGGAGCGGGAAGCCCAGCGCCAGCGTGCGCTCGTAGACCCCCCTGCCCTTTAACGGCACGAGCCGGCCGATGCGTTCGCACATCAGCACCAGCAGGACGAAGCTCGCCCCGATCGCCGGCCAGGCGAAGTCGCCCCAGAGCCCGGTCGCCGCCAGCACGACATTGAGCGCTACAATGGCGACAGCGAGCAGGAGAATGGCACGCTTGTCGCCGGCATCCTTGCGAATGGGCTGCGCAGGCGCAGGGCCGGCAGCAGCCGCGACCTGGTCGGTCGATGCGACCGTCATGGCTGGGCCTCCATGGCGCGCGTCACTTCGGCGCTGAGCTTCTCCCAGATCTGCGCCCTATATTCCGCGAATCGCGGCGAGTTCGTCATCGCGACGGAGCGTGGACGCGGCAGATCGATCTTGAACGTTGCCAGATGCCGTCCGGGCTGGGCGCTCATCAGGATGACGCGGTCGCCGAGCAGCACGGCCTCGTCGAGGCTGTGGGTGATGTAGAGCACCGTCTTGCGAGTCTCCTCCCAGATCCGCAGCAGCTCCTCCTGGATGACGACGCGCGTCTGGGCATCGAGCGCGCCGAGGGGCTCGTCCATCAGCAGTACCTCGGGATCGTTGGCGAGCGCGCGGATGATGCTGACGCGCTGCTTCATGCCGCCCGAGATCTGGTGCGGATAATAGTCGGCAAATTTGCCCAGGCCCACGCGGTCAAGCCAGTAACGTGCCTTCTCGATCCGTTCCTTGCGGCCGATGCCGCGCATCTGCAGGCCGAAGGCGACGTTCTCGATCAGCGACTTCCAGGGAAAAATCGCATATTCCTGAAAGACCACACTGTTGAGCGGCCTAGCCCTCTCGTGGCCGGGCCGGATATCGATCGAACCGAGCGAAATCGATTCCAACCCCGCGACCATGCGCAGGAAGGTCGACTTGCCGCAGCCAGAGGGGCCGACGATGCAGACGAACTCCCCGTCAGCGACGTCGAGGGAGAAATCCTCGAGCGCGACCATGGTGCCGTCCGCAGTCGGGTAGTGCTTGCTGACGTTGCGCGCGCCGATCTTCGGCGCGCCAACGGCCGGCATGGTGGCGGTCATCGGCCGACCCTCCAGGCTGATAGTTCCTGCATCGATGATGTCCGGGAACCGCGTTTGGGGCCGGTTCCCGCTCGCCTCACTTGGCCGGGGCAGCCTTGCCGAGGATCTCGATGGCCTTGGCGACGAAGCGCTCATCGACGACCTTCGCCATGTCGAGCGGCTTGTCGTATTCGGTGCGGCCGTTCTCGCGGTGCACGCGCTCGATATCGGCGAGGCCGGAAGTCGGGATCGCCATGTTGGGGTCGAAGATCACCGAGCCGCCGTTCTTGATCGCCTCCGGCGTCGAGGCGGTGTACTTCAGATAACCGTCCATATTGGGCTGGGCGAGGAAATCGGCGCCCTGCATCAGGCGGGCGGCTTCCGTCATCGCCAGCACGAAGCGCTCGGCCACCTCCGGACGGTCCTTGATGAACTTGCCCGAGGCGACGAAGGCGACCGTCATCAGACCGGGGGTGATGTCCTGCATCAGGAGCTTGCCGGTGCCGGCCTTGAGGATCTGGTCCGAGTAAGGCGAGGAGGTCAGCACCGCATCGACCGATTTCGCTTCCATCGCCGCCGGCATATCGGCATTGCCGACGTTCAGAAGCTGCGCATCACGCAATGTGAGCTTGGCGCTCTCTAGGGCCTTGCTGACGAAATATTCGCCGCCGCTGCCCGGGCCGCCCGCGGCCGCGATGCGCTTGCCCTTGAGGTCGGCGACCGACTTCACGGCGCCTGACTCCATCAGATCCTTGCGGACGATCAACTTGGTCGGCCCGTCCTTCATCGGATCGAGCGCGCCGGGCGCGATCACGCGGATATCGAGGCCGCGGTTCCAGGCCGACCAGAGCGACGCGACGATGGAGATGCCACCGACATCGACCGAGCCCTTGTCGAGAAAGGCGATCGCTTCGGTGCCGGACTTGACGCTGTCGAGCTTGACGTCGAGGCCGTATTTCTTGAAGAGCCCGCGCGACTCCGCCACGTAAGCGGTCGCGAATTTCATGATCGGCACATAGGCGACACGCACCGATTGCGGCGGGTCGAGTGGCTTGGGCTGGGGCGCTTGCGCGAGAGCCGGCGTTACGCCACCGGCGAAACCAAGAACCATGGCGACGCAGGTGCTGCGCCAGCGAGCAAAGCCTTCGAACATTCCGTTCCTCCCTTCGGGGACGGCTCTATGCCGCCTTCCCGCTTGTTTCACACAGCAGGCTTCTTCGGCCCGCTTATCCGTCCTCGTCAACCGTGACGAAGAGATCGCGCTTGTGGCTTTCAGCTTTCAACCAGCTCGGGAACCGCGTTGAGATAGGCTCCCTGGGCTGCCAATCCCGCCCGCAGTTCGGCGATCGGCACCTCGGCCGGCCTCATGTTCCGGTCGGCGGCTATGGCGGCGGCGACGCCTGCCGCATGGCCGGTCAGCCAGCATTGCGGGATTTCGCGCATGAAGGAATGGCTGGTGGCGTCGCAGGAGAGATGCCGGCCCGGCGCCAGCAGGCCGTCGATCTCGCGCGGCACGATCGCGCCATAGGGAACCGAAATGTTCGCGAATTTCGGCGCGAGCGAGGGCGAAACGCCGATCTCGTCAGGCGCCGTGCTGCCATCCCAGTTCTCACGGGTGAGCTTTCCGACCCCTTTGAGGCGCCGGCCATGCCGGACACCGAGTTGCGGCGCCGAGAGCATGATGAAGGCGTTGGAGAAGCCCGGAGCATGGGCCCGATAGAAGGCGAGATGTTCCAGCATGAGCTGGTGGCTGCGGATCTCGACCTCTGACAGATCTTCGACCTTGAGTGCCGAATAGCCGGCGAGCCGCGGCCCCATGAAGACGGCGATGTCGTCCCGCCACGAGACGGAGGGCCTGTCGAAAAAGCGCATCGCCTCGCGCCCCCTCGCCATGAACTGCGAATACTGCTCCGGCGTCTCCCCCCGGAAGCGCAGGAAGGCCTTCATGTCGACGCCGCCGAACAGCCAGGAGGTGTTCATGCAGCCGTGGATGTCGCGGATATCGACCTCGGTGTCGAAGCCTGACCCGGCGCCCGCATAGAGATCGCCATCGCCGGTTGCGTCGATGGTGACGCGGGCAAGGATGGCGCGCCGCCCCTCCTTGCTCTCGAAGGTGCAACCGGTGACGCGCCGCCCCTCCATCAACGGGCTGGCGCCCCAGGCGTGGAAGATCGGGTGGACGCCGGCCTCCAGCACCATGGCGAGCGATTCCGCCTTCAGCCATTCCGGGTCGAGCGTCGGCGCATGGGTGACGGTGTTGTTGAAGGCCGCATTGCGCAAACCCCAATAAGCGACGCGTTCGGGATCGTGCGATCCCCATTCCTGCGGCTCGGGCCCGGTGATCCTGTCGCGGGTCAGGCGCGCCAGCAGCTCTTCGGCGACACCGCGGATCACGTACCGACCCTGCCAGTCGCTCATCCGGTCGATCCAGATGACAAGGCCGCCAGTCGAGAGCCCGCCGAGATGATTGTAGCGCTCCAGCAGCACGACGTCGGCGCCGCGTCGGGCAGCAGCAATCGCGGCGGCGGTACCGGCGGGGCCACCACCGACGACCAGCACGTCGCACTCGGTGTGGACCGGAATCTCGCGGGCCGGCTCGATGATCGTCCGGTTCGATGGGCTGCGCCGCTCGAACTTCTCCGTATCGAAGGTCTCGGAGCGGAAGAACAGTCGTCCTCCCTCGCCTTCCATCGATCCCATGATGCGTTTCCCTAGGCCTCATGGCCGATCCTTTGCGCCCTCTCAGGGAGCGGCAGAGGTCGGCAGCAGCTTCTTAAAGTCAGGATAGGCGCGCTGACAGATGCTGTTCAAATGAATTTGAGAGCCCTATTCATGAGTTATATTGCTCAATAGGAGGCGATGCGGTGGACGTCGCAGGGCTCGAGGCCTTCATCCAGATCGCCGAATTCGGCAGCTTTCGGCGGGCCGCCGAAGCGATGCGCCTGTCGCAGACGGCGCTGAGCCATCGGATCCGCAAGCTCGAGGAAGATGTCGGCGTCACGCTCTTCCAGCGCACCACGCGCAGCTTGTCGCTGACACGCGCCGGGCAGGAGTTCTTCCCGGAGGCGCGCGATGCGCTGATGCGCCTCAGCCACCTCTACGAGAACCTGAGGCGCGAGGGGCGGCAGGCGCGGGAGAAGGTCTCGGTCGGCTGCCTCGGCTCGCTCGGCGAGCATTTCCTGCCGGATGTACTCCGCGAGTTCCGCCAGCGCTATCCGCAGGTCTCGGTCACGGTCTTCGACGAGCCGGCCGCCGCGCTGCGCGAGCGCGTCGCTTCCGGCGAGGCGCAGTTCGCACTGACCATCCTCGGCGCACAGCTCTGGACACAGAAATCCCGCGCGCTGTTCGAGGAGGATTTCGTCGCCGCCGTTCCGGCCGACCATCCGCTGGCTGACCGCGAAGCGCTGACCTGGTCCGATCTCGTCGGCTACCCGCTGGCGCGCGTCGCCACGACGACGAGCCACGGCTTCATGCTGAGCGAGAGTCTGGGCACTTTCGGCGAAAAGCTGGACTGGGCCTACGAGGTCCAACGCGTCAACATGGCGGTCTGCTTCGTCGCGAACGGCATCGCGGTCACGGTACTGCCGCGGCTGGCGATCCCCCCGAGCCCCGAACTGCTCATCCTACCGATCAGCGCGCCCTCGATCCGGCGCACCGTGGGGATCATCGCGCGAGACGGCGAGCCGCTGCCGCGCCCGGCGCAGCATCTGCAGCGCATGCTTCTCCATGCGATCGCCAACCACCCCAAGGGGGCGGCCGGCGCGATAGGCGCTCAGGCCTCGGGGCGGGACAATGTTACAACGTCGGGAAGCTCGTCCCGGTCGAGCAGATAGGCCAGGTCATAGGTCGTCCAGCCCGCGCGACCCTGCGCCAGCCCTTGCCCACCGAGCATGGGATCGAGCGCCGCGGCGACGCTCGCGAGGCGGGTCCGGTCATAGCACTCGACCATGATCGCTCCGCCATCGGCATAGGACGCCCCTCCTCCCGGCGGCACGGAGAATGGCACCGGGGCGACAGCGGGATCCTTTTTCAGGACATGGATCGCGGTTGCCGCCGTTTCGCGCAGGACGCGCTCGACGATCTCTTCCCAGGCGCGCTCGGGCGCAGACGCGTCCGCGAAGGTTGTCGCCATTAGAGCGCTGCCGACGCCGCCGCCTCGACTGAGCACGGCAAGGTGGCCGACGCGGAAGAAGCCCCGGAAGGACGGCCGCATGGAGCGCGACCAGGAGGTCGGAGTTTCCAGCAGCGCGCGATAGGGCGCGCTTGCCAGCACGGCGTTGGATTCCAGCTCATAGAGCGTCAGGAATTCCAGTAACGGTCCTTCGCCGCGGTGATAACGGCGCGCACGCAGCATGCCGGGAATGACCAGCCGCTCAGGAACATGCTCGCGGGTATGCCAAAGATTGTATTCGCCAAGCCGGCCGGGTTCGACCCCGTTCCAGAGCGAGAGCAGGCCATGGCCCTTCAACATTCCTGATAGGCTCCTTCGAGAACGGCTGGATTCAGTGCCGCGTCTTTGGCTCAGTTCGAGCTCAGCGTCCGCCGCACGGCATCGCGCCAGCCATCGACCTTGTGTGTGCGCTGGCTCGCGGCCATCGCTGGCAGGAAGCGCCGCTCCAGCCGCCAGAGATCGGCGAAGCGGTCCGGCTCCGGCAGGAGGCCGGCGTCGAGCCCGGCGAGATAGGCGGCGCCCAGAGCTGTGGTCTCCAGGACCGTCGGCCGATCGACAGGAAGGTCGAGGATGTCGGCGAGGCGCTGCATCGTCCAGTCCGAGGCGACCATGCCCCCGTCGACCCGCAGCACCGCACGACCACCCTGCCCGGCCTGGGGCCAGTCGGCATGCATGGCCTCGATCAGGTCGAGGGTCTGGTAACAGACGCTTTCCAGCGTGGCGCGGGCGAATTCACGCGGGCCGGTGCCGCGCGTCAATCCGAACAGCGCGCCGCGCGCATGGGCGTCCCAATGCGGAGCGCCCAGCCCGACGAAAGCGGGCACCAGATAGACGTCCTGCGCCGGATCGGCCGCCTCCGCGAGCGGGCCGGTATCGCTCGCCTTCTCGATGATGCCGAGCCCGTCGCGCAGCCACTGCACCGCCGCCCCGGCAATGAAGATCGAGCCCTCCAGCGCATAGGCGCGCTTACCGCCAAGCTGGTAGGCGATCGTGCTGAGTAGCCGGTTCTTCGAGCGCACCGGCTTGTCGCCGGTATTGAGCAGGGCGAAGCAGCCGGTTCCGTAGGTCGACTTGACCATACCGGGGTCGAAGCAGGCCTGGCCGATCGTCGCCGCCTGCTGATCGCCGGCGATGCCGCGCACCGGGATCGGCCCGCCGAAAAGCTCCGGTGCGGTGTCGCCGAAATGCGTCGCGCAATCGCGCACCTCGGGCAGGATCGCCTCGGGAATGTCGAGCAGCGCGAGCAGGTCCTTGTCCCAGACGCCGCGGCCGATATCGAACAGCATGCTGCGTGCCGCGTTGGTCGCGTCGGTTGCATGCACGGCGCCGCCGGTCAGCCGCCAGAGCAAGAAGCAGTCGACGGTGCCGAAGGCGAGCTCGCCCGCCTCGGCCCGCCGCCGCGCACCGGGAACATTGTCGAGCAGCCATGCGATCTTCGTGCCGGAGAAATAGGGGTCGATGCGCAGGCCAGTGCGGCTCGTAACCAGTTCCTCATGGCCGGCGGCGACGAGCTTCGCGCAGGCATCCGCCGTACGCCGGTCCTGCCAGACGATGGCGCGATGAATGGCCCTGCCCGTCTGGCGGTCCCAGATCAGCGTCGTCTCGCGTTGGTTGGTGATGCCGATGCCGGCGATGTCTTGCGCACTGAGCCCGGCCTTGGCGAGAGCCTCGCGTGCGGTGGACAGGACGGTCTCCCAGATATCCTCAGGCTCATGCTCGACCCAACCGGAAGCAGGAAAATGCTGCGGGAATTCCTTCTGCGCGCTGGCGACCGGAGCCAGAGACGAATCGAACACGATCGCGCGCGAGGAAGTCGTGCCCTGGTCGATCGCGAGAAGATGTCCGGCGGCCATGATCTGCTTCCTGCCCTATCCTGTCGCGCTCTGCGGCGGCGCGCGCGGAGACTGGCCGAAGCGACTGCGTCCGCGCAAGGGCGTGTGCCGGATTTCCGCGCCCGGCCCGTGCAACCTGCCGCGACGGCAAGGTTCCGCTTGGCATGCGGCTTGCGCTGTTGTTAGCTTGCTGACGAAGCAGATGGCTGCGCTTGGCGCGGCCCCTTGCCGGATCGCTCTGTGTCGGTACGGCAGGTCGGGGGATTTGAACGGTGGCGGTCGAGGACCGACAGCGCGGCGGCGTCACTTATGCGACGTCATCGCAAAGACATAGCGCCGATCCGCCCAGGGCCGGCGGCGCCGCTGTTGTCTCGGCTCCCAGATCCCATAATGGACACCACGTCTACCGATCGCAGACGACCTATGCCGCGCTCGATCTCGGCACGAACAACTGCCGGCTGCTGATCGCGCGCCCGGCCCAGCACGGCTTCCGGGTCGTCGATGCCTTTTCGCGAATCGTGCGTCTCGGCGAGGGGCTGGCAGCGAGCAGCCGGCTCGGCGACGCCGCGATGGACCGCGCCGTCGAGGCGCTGAAGATCTGCCGCGGCAAGATGGCGAATCGCGGTGTCACCCGCGCCCGGCTCGTGACCACCGAGGCCTGTCGTGCCGCTACCAATGGCCTCGACTTCGTGCGCCGCGTCGCGGCCGAGGCCGAGCTTTCGCTGGAGATCATCGACCAGCGGACCGAGGCCACGCTCGCCGTCTCGGGCTGCGCGGCGCTGGCCGACCCCGCGGCCGAGGGCGTCATCGTCTTCGACATCGGTGGCGGTTCCACTGAAATCGTCTGGCTCGGCAGCCGCAGCGAGGCGCGCGATCCCGCTGCCCGCATCCGCGAATGGGCCTCGCTGCCGATCGGCGTCGTCACGGTGGCCGAGCGCTATGGTGGCGTCGAGGTCAGCCGCGAACTGTTCGAGCGCATGGTCGAGGACTGCGCACAGGTTCTCGAGCCTTTCGTGAAGAAGGCCGCAGGCGCGCGCCAGGCGCGCAGCTTCCACCTGCTCGGCACCTCGGGCACGGTCACGACCGTTGCCGGCATCCATCTCGGCCTGCCCCGCTACGATCGGCGCGAGGTCGATGGCTTGTGGATGCAGCAGGACGATATCCTCACCGTCATCGACCGCCTGATCGAGATGGACTATGCCGCCCGGGCGGCGAATGCCTGCATCGGCCGTGAACGCGCTGACCTCGTGCTGGCCGGCTGCGCGATCTTCGAGGCGATCCGCCGGGCCTTCCCGAGCGACCGGGTGCGGATCGCCGATCGTGGCCTGCGCGAAGGCATTCTGCTGCGCATGATGCACGAGGATCGCGCCTGGTGGCGGCGCAGATAGGTTTGGAGCGATGAGCGGCGGAAGATCGGGAGGAGCCGGCGGCAAAACGGCGGCGGGCGCGCGCGACTTACGCGTCAAGGTGAAGAAGGCCGGAAAGCTCAAGCATTCCTCGCAGCTCTGGCTCGAGCGCCAGCTCAACGACCCCTATGTGAAGCGGGCGAAGGAACTTGGCTATCGCTCGCGGGCCGCCTTCAAGCTCGAGGAAATGGACGATCGCTACAAGTTCCTGAAGACCGGCCAGCGACTGGTCGATCTCGGCTGCGCGCCGGGTGGCTGGTGTCAGGTCGCGGCCAAGCGCATCGGGCTGGAGCGCGGCAAGGGCCACATCGTCGGCATCGACCTGCTGCCCGTCGATCCGATTCCGGATGTCGATCTGATTCAGATGGATTTCATGGCCGAAGAGGCCCCGGCCCTGCTGACCGAGCGGCTTGGCGGCCGCGCCGATGGCGTGATGTCCGACATGGCAGCCAACACCACTGGTCACAAGAAGACCGACCACCTCAAGATCATCGCTCTGGCCGAGGCCGCCCTCGAATTCGCCCATGACGTGCTGGCGCCAGGCGGGTTCTTCCTCGCCAAGCTGTTCCAGGGCGGCGACAGCGCAGAGCTGCTCGCCGGCCTCAAGCGCGACTTCACCACCGTCCGCAACGTCAAGCCGGCAGCCAGCCGGGCCGATTCCTCGGAGCTTTATGTGCTGGCGACAGGCTACAGGCGCAAACGCGAAGCCGAAGACGCACCCGTCTGAGTAGCGGCGGAACCGCACCCCTCCCGAACGTCGGGGCGGGCGCTCTCGCGGAACGCCACACAGATGTTGATCGCCAGCGGCACACAGATCAAACCGCAGAGACAGGTTGCCACGGCCGAGCGCCGGCGCCGAAACCGGCGCGCATTGACGATCGCGCCGGTCCCGTAGATCAGAATGGTGGGGATAGCGAAGAGCAGCACGCCGAGCGGTCCGTCGCAATCGAGCGCGTCGATGCCCATTGCCCGGTATTCGTTGACTTCCGAGACCGCCCCCAGCAGGGCCGCCGGCAGTGCCGCGATCAGGACGGAATAGCCGAGCAAAGCAAGCCAGTCCTTCCGCATCAATCCTCCGCCACCGCCTCGACTGGGATAAGCTCCATGCGGGCGCCGTTCGGTCATGGGAAGCGAAAACTCAATCCAGCGGCTTCTGGTCGGCAATCGCCTCGGCGGTCATCTTGCGCTTGCTCACCGGCGAATGGCCCGAGACTTCGGCACCCGCATCGGGAGCAAGCTGCGCCATCCACAAGGCCGAGGAGGCCGAGATCAGCCCCACGATCGCGAAGGCCGGCCAGAAATCGCCGGCAGCGAGCGCCCTGCCCCCGTTGAGAGTATTCGCCGCCTCCAATGCGAAGGCACCGATAGTGACGCCCATGCTCAGCGAAAGCTGCTGTGCCACACTGGAAAGGCTCGTCGCGCTCGACATCTCGCGGTTGGAGACATCGGAATAGCTCAACGCGTTGATGCCAGTGAACTGCAGCGAGCGGAAGCAGCCGCCGACCAGCAGCACCGACAGGATGATCGCGTGCGGCGTCGTCGGCGTGAACAGGCCGGAGGCGGAGAGGAAGGCCGCGCCGATCAGCGCATTGAAAGTCAGCACGCGCCGGAAGCCGTATTGCGCCAGGATCGTCTTCGCCAGCGTCTTCATGATCATCGCGCCCGCGGCCGAGGCAAAGGTGATGAGGCCGGATTGCAGTGGGTCGAGCCCGAAACCGAGCTGCAGCATCAGCGGCAGCAGGAACGGAATCGCGCCGATGCCGGTGCGAAAGATCGAACCGCCGATCACACCGATGCGGAAGGTCGGGATGCGGAAGAGGGAGAGGTCGAGGACCGGATAAGGCACCCGCCTGGCGTGGACCCAATAGGCGAGGAGCGCCAGCGTGCCGCCTATAACGCAGCCATAGGAGACATAGGCAGGGACCATGTGCCGCCCCCCCGCCGCCAGCCCCAGCATCAGCGCAGCGAAGCCGAAGGCGGAGAGAATGAAGCCGCGCAGGTCGAGCGGCGCCACGTCCTCTTCGCGGATGTCCTCGAAGAAGAGGCTCGACAACACGATGCCGACGAGACCGATCGGGATGTTGATGAAGAAGATCCAGCGCCAGTCGAAATAGGTGGTGATGAAGCCGCCGAGCGGTGGCCCGACGACCGGCCCAACCAGTGCCGGCACGGTGAGATAAGCAAGCGCGCTCACCATCTCGGCTTTGCTGACGCTGCGCAGGATGACGAGGCGCCCGACCGGCACCATCATCGCCCCGCCCATCCCCTGGAAGAAGCGCGCGCCAACGAAGGCGCCGAGCGAACTCGACATCGCACAACACACCGATCCGAGCATGAAAATGCAAAGCGCGGCGCGGAAGACGCTCCGAGCGCCGAATTTGTCAGCCATCCACCCGGAGATCGGGATGAAGACAGCGAGACTGACGAGATAGGAGGTCAAGGCCAGCTTCAGCGCGATCGGATCTTCTCCGAGCGACTTCGCGATCATGGGCAGCGAGGTGGCGATCACCGTCGAGTCGGTGTTTTCCATGAACAGCGCGCAGGCGACGATCAGAGGGAGCAGTTTGGCGCGTTGCAAGGCTTTGACCTTCTGCGCCTTGTTCAGATAGGCGCGCTTGAAATCATAAGCTTGGCTATTAATGCGACGTGCAGCATGTGACGAGGGCGAAATCGCGATCCGGCGGCCGATTTGCCCCCGGCCCGCGCGCTTCCGCCATGCACCAGACTTATGGCTCGTCACTGTGCACAACTCGGCCATGCGATTTTTGCCCTGCAACAGCGCTGAAACACGGACCATTTCCAATTTTGTTCGGCACAGCCGAACCTTCGCGAGGGGCGCGCGACGTCACATCTCGGAGGCATTCCATGCTCGATATTTCAGCTATTTCCTCGGTTACGCACCGGATTCCTCCGGGTGCCCGCCTGGCTGCTCTGGGCCTTGTGGTGGGCCTGAGCTACGGGGTCGCCACCACCGCCCCCGCAGCTGCGAATCCGGCCGATTGGCCGCCTGGCTGCCAGTTCAAGACGGTCCCGAACAGCGGCCCGGGCGAGATGCAGCACCAATTCTGCCAGCGCCTCAACGATTGCCAGCAGATGGCCAACGCCGCCGGCCACACGATCTTTGGCGCTGGCTGCTTCTGGGTTCCGCCACAGGCGCCATCGGTCACCCGCCTGAACCGCTGAGCCACCAAACCCGCGGAAACGGCGCCGCTATGCGCTCGCGCCGTTTCCGCACTGCAAAATAATCCCGCTCTGCGCACTAGCGGAGTGCGGGCGCACATGCTAACGGGCCTCGTCAACTCGGCAACGGGCCTCTTGCCCTGCCCTTCAGAAAAGCCGGTCCATCCGGCGTCGGAGTTGACGATGACGCTTTCCCTCGACGGTCTGATTCGCGACGGCCTCACCTTCGACGACGTGCTGCTGGAGCCGGGCCCGTCGGAAGTCATGCCGGCGGATGTCGATATCCGCACCAAGCTCACCAATTCGATCTCGCTCAACCTGCCGATCATCGCCTCTGCCATGGACACGGTGACGGAGGCCCGCATGGCCATCGCCATGGCGCAGGCCGGCGGGCTTGGCGTGATCCATCGCAACCTCGAGGCGGACCAGCAGGCCGAGCAGGTCCGGCTCGTCAAGAAATTCGAATCGGGGATGATCGCCAACCCGATCACGATTCACCCCGACGAGACGCTGGCCGACGCACTGGCGCTGATGAAGCACAACGGCATCTCCGGCATTCCGGTCGTCGAGCGTGGGCCGCAGGGCCACAAGGGCAAGCTCGTCGGCATCCTGACCAACCGCGACGTTCGCTTCGCCGCCAACCCGGACCAGCCGGTCTCGGAGCTGATGACCAAGGAGCGGCTGATCACGGTGCGCGAGGGTGTCAACCCCGAGGAAGCGCGTCGGCTGCTTCATCAGTTCCGCATCGAGAAGCTGCTTGTCGTCGACGATCACTATCGCTGCATCGGCCTAATCACCGTCAAGGACATGGAGAAGCAGGTCGCCTACCCCAACGCCGCCAAGGATGCGCAGGGCCGCCTGCTCGTCGCTGCTGCGACGACCACGGGTGAGCAGGGCTTCGAGCGCTCCGAGATGCTGGTCGATGCCGGTGTCGATCTGATCGTCGTCGATACCGCTCATGGCCATTCGGCCAAGGTGCTGGACGCCGTCAGCCGGGTGAAGAAGCTTTCCAACGCCGTGCAGGTCATCGCTGGCAATGTCGCCACGGCGGGTGGCGCCCAGGCGCTGATCGACGCTGGCGCCGACGCGATCAAGGTCGGCATCGGCCCGGGCTCGATCTGCACCACGCGTATCGTCGCGGGCGTCGGAGTGCCGCAGCTCACCGCGATCATGGACGCGGCCTCGGCTGCCACGAAGGCCGGCATCCCGGTCATCGCCGATGGCGGCATCAAATACTCGGGCGATCTCGCCAAGGCCCTCGCGGCCGGCGCTTCCTGCGCCATGGTCGGCTCGCTGCTCGCCGGCACCGACGAGACGCCGGGCGAAACCTTCCTGTACCAGGGCCGTTCCTACAAGGCCTATCGCGGCATGGGCTCGGTCGGCGCCATGGCGCGCGGCTCGGCCGACCGCTACTTCCAGCAGGACATCAAGGATTCGCTGAAGCTCGTACCAGAGGGCATCGAGGGCCAGGTCGCCTATAAGGGCCCGGTCTCGAACGTCCTGCATCAGCTCGCCGGTGGCCTGCGCGCCGCAATGGGCTATGTCGGCGGCAAGGACCTCAAGGACTATCAGGCCAAGGCGCGCTTCATCCGCATCACCAGCGCGGGTCTGCGCGAAAGCCATGTCCACGACGTGACGATCGTGCGCGAGAGCCCGAACTATCCGACCCGCTCTTGAGCCTTCTCCGCCTTTGTGCAGTCTGGCCCACGGGCCAGGCTGCAACGAGGGCTGAGAGCGAGCAATGACACTGAAACTGATCTATCCGGCGCTCGCGATGATCCTCTGGATCTTTATCGTCGGCGTCATTCTCGCCGTTCGCCGGAAGAATGCCTTCGCCTCCGGCGAAGTAAGGCCGGAAGAGGTTACGGTCTCGACCGAGCGCTACCCCGTCGCCGCCCGTCTCGCCTCGGCCAACTTCTCGAACCAGTTCGAACTGCCTGTCATCTTCTTCGCGCTGATCATGCTCGCCATGGAAGTCGCGGCGACAGGCTATGTCATGACGGCGCTCGCCTGGATCTTCGTCGTCTCCCGCATTGTGCACACCTTGATCCACATCGGTCCGAACAAACTGCCGTTGCGCGGCGCGGTCTATGGCGTCGGCGCCATCGTGCTGTTGTGCATGTGGGTCGGGGTGGTGCTCGCGGTGCTCTGAGCCGCCAGCCATCCCGCCTCAGCCGCCGTTCCATTAAGCATTTCCGCCATTTACCGTGGGCTCCTCACCCCGCGACATTGAGTCTTAACAAAAGGTAAAATACACCCTTCCTGCGGCGGACGGTGGAACAAGCGTGGTTTGGAGAGACGCATGTCGCGTGTCCGTGACGTATCCGAGCAGGCACCTGCCTGCGGCGGAGAGGCTCTGGTTGCAGCGTTCCGGCAGTCACATTCCATAAGGCCCGGCTTGCGCGAGACATCCCGCCTGCGGCGGCTTCTGGCGATGGCAGCGGCGGGACTTGCGCTCGGTGCAAGCGGCATGATCCTGACAGCGTCGCTGGTCCAGGCCGACGACGCCGGCATTCACTCCTTCTTCCTCGAGGAAGCGGCACGCCGCGCACAGCGCCCCACCGGCTTCGCACCGCAGGCAACGGCCTATGCGCCGGCCGGCAACGGCTGGCGCCTCCCGCTGTTCCGCACAGGCGCCGACGGGCGGGTCGCACAGCCGGCCATCGATCTCAACCCGTTCCGCCGCAATGCGCGCAAGGCAGCTCCGCGCTCGCATCAGACGGCTTCCCTTCCCGCTCGCACCGACACGCTTTCCGGCGCAAGCAAGGCGGCCCAGACGATCTGCGTGCGGCTGTGCGACGGCTTTCACGCGCCGATCGGCTATCTGCGCTCCTCCTCCGATCTGAAGGCGCACCAGGCTCTCTGCGAAGCCATGAATCCAGGCCTGCCCGTCAAGGTCTTCACCATTGCCGCAGGCGCCGCCTCGATCGACAAGGCCGTGGCCGCCGATGGCCAGCGCTACGGAGCACTCCCGACCGCCTACAGGCACGAGACGACGGCGAACCCCGCCTGCCGGCTTCCCATCGCGAAAGCCGGCGAGCACCGCGTCTCGCTGCTGCGCGACATCACGCTGCGGCCCGGCGACAGCATCGTGCTGGATGGCAAGGTCACGACCTTCGTGGGCGGGTCGAGCTGGCCCTACAGCCACCGTGACTTTCGCGACTTCCGCTCGGCGCCCGAATTGACCAAGGCCCAGCGCCGTCAGATCGACGAGCAAGTCGGCATCTCGCGGATGGAAGCGCAGCTGCGCAACGTCCGCCGTCAGATGCGGGTTCGCGAAGCCAGGCTCGAATCCGACACGGCGAGCGACGCCTTCCTGCGCGGCTCGTTCGACGCAGCCGGCACGCAAACACCCGTTCGGATGATCCCGATCGCCCTGGCGCAGTGAGACCGGCGGTCTCGTTTCCGACGGCTTCTGGGACCTTCATTTCGCCCCAAATCCGGCAAAAACCGGTGCAAAATGCGTCGGATAGCCGGCTTCGCCGGCTCGACAAGCAGCGCTGATCGGCCTACACCCTCTGCCGCCAGGGGGGCTGGCTGACTTTCGGCCCGTGCCGATTCGGAAGTCCATGACCAGACGCACTGCGTTCCTCGCCTTCAGCCTCGTTATCGCGATCGGCCTGCTCGGATTGCAGTCGTGGGACCTTGCGCTCGGCCGTATCGAGCGCAGCGCGATCAGGGCGATCGAGGAACGGACCGGCTTCGCGGTCAAGTCGCTGGAGCGCGCCGAGATCGCGCTGCTGCCCCTGCCGCGCATCAGCCTCTCCAAAGTCGTCTTCGCCCAGCGCGACGGAGCCGTCGCCGGCGAGGCAGCTCGCGTGAGGGCGTATCTGCGCCTGATGCCCCTGCTGACGGGACGCCTCGGCGTCAGCCGTATCGACCTCGTCGCACCACAACTTGACGTCGCCGTCCCCGCCGGCAGCGACGGCGTCACCGACTGGCTCTCCGCTCCTCTCGCGGAATTGGAGAAGCTGCGCAGCCAGAGCCGCATCGTCATCAGCTCCGGCGTGCTCTTCCTGCGTGCCGCCGGCACAGTCCAAAGCATCGTGCGCGACGTCAATATCGTCATCGACGAGCGCGGTCCGGATGATCCGTTCGGCCTGTCCGGCTCCTTCACGTGGCGCGGCGTGCAGAGCGACGTCAGCCTGCTCTGGCCGGTTGCCGGCAGCGCCACCAAGGCCGCTCTTTCGGCCAACTCGTCCTTGCTGAAGCTGCGCTTCGATGGCACACGCGCCGGCCCGGGCGAGCCGGTGGTCAACGGCACGCTTGCCCTCTCGACGCCCTCTGTTCCCCAGCTTCTCGACTGGTTCGGCGAGAAATCGCGCATCTCGACGGCGCTGGGTGCGCTGACGCTGAATGCCGACCTGCAATTGAAGCCACGCGAAGCCTCCTTCACCAACGCCATGGCGAGCCTGGACGGCGACCGTCTCGACGGCGTGATGAAGCTGACGGATGTCGACGGTCGCCTTGCGTTGTCGGGCACGCTGGCGGGAGCCAGCCTCGATATGGGTCGCCTGATCCGTCGCCTTCCCCTCCCCGCGGTCGACGCAGCCGACCAGAGCCCGCTCGACCTCGACGGCTGGACAGGGCGGGACATCGACCTGCGCATCTCGGTCGACGCCGCAAAGCTGAACGGCGCCCGCCTTGCCGATGTCGCAACCTATGTCCTCGTCAAGAAGGGGCGCTTCGAAACCGGCCTGCTGCGTGCCACCGCCTATGGCGGTACGGTCAAGGCCCGCTTCCTCGCCGTGAGCGCGCCGGGCGGTGTCGACGTGAAGGTTCAGGCCGGGCTCGACAGGGTCGATTTCGGCCAGGCAGGGGCCGACGTCCCGCAGCTTCCGCGCCTGTCCGGCACCGGCGGTTTCCAGTTGGCACTCGACGGTGCCGGCAAGACTTTCGACGAGCTTCTCGGCGCGATGACCGGGCGCGCCGGCATCAACCTTCGTCAGGGTGAGATCGGTGGCATCGCACTGGCCGAGCTCGTTCGCCGAGCAGAGCGCAACCCCTCGCAGCTCCTGCGGGACTGGCACCAGGGCAAGACGCCGTTCGACACGCTGGCTGCCAATGCCGGCATCGCCAATGGCTTGCTGGTGCTGACCGATGCGCAGATGAACGGGACGAACTACCGATTGAGCCTGGCCGGCAACGCGTCCCTTCGCACCCGTCAGCTCGACATGCGCGCTTCCCTGGCCTCGCTCAGCGGCTCGCTCAGGCTGCCGCTCGTGCTCAAAGGTTCGGTCGACGGCCCCCTCTTCGACCTGGAGAGCGAAGCCTTCCTCAGCCCCACCGGCAGCTCCGGCAACACAGCGGTTCCGGCTCTGATCGGGCGCTGATTGTTTCGGGACCTCGCTTCCGCACCCTGCGAAAATCCGCTCTGATGCAACCCGTCCTCATGAAGGCCGCCACAGGAGGGAGCGAGATGCGGACATGGATCAAGGGCGCGGTCGCGCTCGCAGCAATGATGGTAACGGGCATGGCCGGGGCACAGGAACTGATCGTCGAAAAGAAGGTCTTCGAACTGCCCAGCTTCACCACGCAGTCAGGTCGCACGCTGAAGCAGATCCGCGTCGGCTGGGAGAGCTACGGCACGCTCAACACCGACAAATCCAACGCCGTGCTGATCTGCCATTTCTTTTCCGGCAACTCGCATGCCGCCGGCAAATACGACGCCAAGGACGCGCAGCCGGGCTATTGGGATGCGATCATCGGCCCGGGCAAGGCGATCGACACCAATAAGTATTTCGTCATCGCATCCGACACCCTGGTGAACCTCAATACCGGTGACCCCAAGACCACGACCACCGGTCCGGCGTCGATCGACCCCGATACCGGCAAGCCCTACGGGCTCGATTTCCCGGTCGTGACCATCCGCGACTTCGTCGAAGTTCAGAAGGCACTCGTCGAGAGCCTTGGAATCAAGCGGCTCGCGCTCGTCGCCGGCCCCTCGATGGGCTCGCTCCAGACCTTCGAATGGGCAGCGAGTCATCCCGAGATGGTGGCGAAGGCGATGCCGGTCATCGGCGCGGCCGAAGCCAATGCGATGCTGATCGGCTGGCTCGATGTCTGGGCTGCTCCCATCCTGCTGGATCCCAACTGGAACAACGGCGACTACTACGGCAAGGCCCCGCCGCTTGCCGGCCTCGCCAAGGCGCTGGCCGCCGTGACGCTGCAGGCCAATCATGAGGAATGGGCCGACGCCACCTTCGCCCGACGTCCGGCCAAGGCCGGCGAGGAGCCCGACAAGGCGCTGCGCAACAAGTTCCAGGTCCAGAGTGTGCTCGACAATGCCGGCGAGGCACGCGCCAAGCTCTCCGACGCCAACCACTTTCTCTATCTGATTAAGGCCAACCAGCTCTTCGCGGCCGGCGGTTCCTCGCTCGCCGACGGCATGGCGAAGATCAAGGCGCCGATGCTCTACATCACCCAGCCCAAGGACCTCGTCTTCACTGCCGAGACGGTCGAGCGCAACCTGAAGGCGGCAAAGGACGCCGGGCGCGACGTCACCCATGTCACCATCGACGGCGTGCGCGGCCATCTCGATGGGGTGATGTCGATGAAGCAGGCGGAAGGCGCGATCCGCGCCTTCCTGGAGAAGTAGTTCCGACCAGTGCGAGCCCGTTGCGAACTCAGGCGACGGGCAAGCGCCGGCGCACGATTTCGGTGTGGAAGCGCGCACCGTGGATCAGCCCGGCATCGTCGAAATCATAGCGTGGATTGTGAAGCGGTGCGGTGTCGCCATTGCCGAGAAAGGCGAAGCAGCCCGGCACGTGGTCGAGGAAACGGGCGAAATCCTCGGAGCCGGTGAAGGGCTCGGAGACGACGGAGACATTCTCCGTACCGAGCAGCGCCCGTGCCGCTCCCAATGCCTCTTCGGTCAACGCTGGATCATTCTGGAGCGGCACGAATTCGCGGGTGTAGGTCACCGCGTGCTCGACATCGTAGGCCCGCGCCGTCCCTTCCGCGATCCGCCGCATCTGCTTCTCGATATCGGCGCTGACCGCTGGGCTGAAGCTGCGGGCATCTCCGAGGATGCGCGCTTCCCCAGGCAGGGCATTGCGGGTGCCGTCGGTGATCAACTCGGTCACCGACACCACCCCGATCGCCGTCGGGCTCAGCCGACGCGAGACAATCGTCTGCAGATTCATCACCAGAGCGCAGGCGGCAACCAGCGTCTCGCTCCCGGCATGAGGACGGGCGGCATGGCCGCCGACCCCGCGCAGGACGATCTCGAAATTGTCCTCGGCCGACATGATCGCACCGGGGCGGGTCCGGAAGTGGCCGAGGCCCAGGCCAGGCTCGTTGTGAAGCCCGTAGATCTCCTCAAAGGGAAAGCGCTCCAGCACGCCGTCATCGAGCATTGCGAGTGCCCCCCGGCCCCATTCCTCGGCCGGCTGGAAGATGAAGCGCACCGTGCCGTCGAAGCCTCCCTCGGCCGCCAGCAGCTTTGCGGCCCCGAGTAGCATCGCCGTATGGCCGTCATGGCCGCAGGCATGCATCACGCCAGGATTTTGCGAGCGATAGGGCGCCTCGCCCTGCTCCGGGATTCGTAGGGCATCCATATCCGCCCGCAGCGCGATCGCCCGGTTGCCGGTACCGCGCTTCAAGGTCCCGACGACACCGGTGCCGCCAACACCCATCGCGATCTCGTTCAGGCCGAACTCCCGTAGCTTCCCTGCAACGAAGGCGCTGGTCCGGGTCTCTTCGAAGCCGAATTCCGGATGCGCATGCAGGTCGCGCCGCCAGGCGGTCATTTCCTGCACCAGATTGTCGAGATCGATCGTCACGGCTTGTCCCTCGGCCTGCCGGAAGCGCCCTTCAATGGCGCGCCGGGACCATAGCGCAGCGCCCGTGAGAGAGGCGCTGCAATTGGCCTGCCGATTTGCAAGGATTTTTCTCCGGCGGCTCACGATAGCGGAGGCATGTCTGGCCGCTCGTCCATCCGGTGGACGATCCGGTCGATCAACCCCCATTCCAGCGCCTCCTCGGCCGTCATGAAGCGGTCGCGGTCCAGCGTGCGCTCCACCTCCTCGTAGCTGCGTCCGCAATGCTCGGCGTAGAGGCGTGTGACCCGGCGCTTGGTCTGCTGCATCTCCTCGGCATGGATCAGGATGTCGGAGGCCTGCCCCTGGAAGCCGCCAAGCGGTTGATGAACATGCAGGCTCGCATTGGGGAGCGCCGCGCGCTCACCTGGCTCTCCCGCCATCAGAAGGAACGAGCCCATCGAACGCGCCGTACCCATGCACAGCGTATGCACCGGCGCGCGGACGTAGCGCATCGTGTCGTACATGGCGAAGCCGCTGGTCACGACCCCACCGGGCGAATTGATGTAGAGATGGATCGGACGCTTCGGATTCTCCGCCTCCAGGAACAGGAGCTGCGCGCAGACCAGTGCGCTCATGGCGTCGTTGACCTCGCCATTGACGAAGATGATCCGCTCGCGCAGCAGCCGAGAATAGATGTCGAAGGAGCGCTCCCCGCGGCTCGACTGCTCGACGACCATAGGGACGAGTTGCATCGTTTCGCGCATCGGCGAACTCCATGGGCTCTGGATTGGGTTGGGTGGCTAGCGAGCGTCAGGCCGCACGCAGCATCGGCGGCGCGTTGCTGTTCGCCGGCTCGATTCTCCGCCTGCCCACCGCGATCTCGTGGATGATGCGCAAACAGGTTCCGCCAGCCTCGCCTGCGATCCTGAAAGTGACGGCGCTTTCGCGGAAGGGCGGCTCGTCCTCGCGCATCCGATAGCGGATCGCCTCCCCCGGGGAGAGGATCGTCGGCTCCGGATCGACCAAGGTCGTGCCGGGCAACCAGACCTCTCTGAGGCCCGGAACACTGATCGCGCGCCAGACCTTCTCGGGCGGTGCGTCGAGTTGATATTCCAGGATGAGATCGTCGGACGACCCGTCGGCATGGTCTGCGTTCATTGGTCCATCTCCCTGAGCAGGCTTCTGAGAGCGTCGATGCGCTGCGGCCAATAGGTCCGGTATTTCGACAGCCATTGCGCGATCAGCGCGAGGCCGTCGGGATCGACCTCATAGTTCACGAAGCGGCCTTGCCTCTCCTCGCGGACGAGCCCGGCGCTCCGCAAAACCGACAAATGCTGCGACATGGCCGGCTGGCTGATCGCGATGCCTTCGCGCAAAGCGCTGGCGTTCATGCCGCCTGCTGCCAGCTTCTCGAAGATCGCGCGGCGCGTCGGATCGGCCAGCGCCTTGAAGATGTCGTTCTCGGCCATGCAGACACATAAGCAAATACTTATGTTAAGCGCAAGCCTATCGCGAGCTCTTGTTCGGGCGAGATGCCGGTCGCCTCACGACTCAACCGGCCAGAGCCGCTTTCACGCCATCGATCACGAATTGCACAGCGAGAGCCGCGAGGATCACACCGAGCAGGCGCGTCAACACGACATTGCCGGTGACGCCCAGGAGCTTGGCGATCGATGAGGCCGCGAGGAACACGGCCAGGCAGCACAGGATCACCAGTCCACAGATCACGGCCAACGTTACAAGGAGCAACGGGTCGCCGTGCGCCCGGCCGGCGAGCAGGATCGTCGCGGTCAGGGCGCCCGGCCCCGCCATCAGCGGGATCGCCAGCGGAAAGGCCGCGACGTTGCGGATGTGGTCCTGCGTGATCGCGGTGTCGGCTGTCTGCTGCTTGCGCTCGGTCCGGCGCTCGAACACCATCTCGAAGGCGATCCAGAACAGCAGCAATCCACCGGCGATGCGGAAGGCAGGTAGCGAGACGCCGAGCGCCTTCAGCACGACATCGCCGGCCACGCCGAAGAAGCCCATGATGCAGAACGCGATGATGGAAGCGCGCACGGCGACCTGTCGCCGCTCCCCCGCCGACATGCCCCGTGTCAGCGACAGGAAGATCGGCGCAAGGCCCGGCGGATCGAGCGTCACAAGCATCGTGACAAGGGCAGCGGTGGCGAATTCGACGAACATCGAAGCCGACTTGACCACGAGTTTTGCCCGCCGTCATCCGCCAAGAAAGGCGGGATTGTGGCAGGTCACCTCAGTTGGCCGGAAAAATGCCCGTAAGACAATGAAATTACTAAAGAAATTTTTGCTTGGACAGCGTCGGCTTTTGCTGGCGCGAAAGGCTGGAATCGGGTAGCCAGAAGCCTGAAAACGAACAGGAATCGGGACATTCCCAGTTGAGCGACGATACCGACGACAAGCGCGACGACGCCCCGGATTTCGGCGGCGACATCAAGCCGATCGCAATCACCGACGAGATGAAGAAGAGCTATCTCGATTACGCGATGAGCGTGATCGTGAGCCGCGCTCTGCCCGATGTCCGCGACGGACTGAAGCCTGTCCACCGCCGCATTCTGTTCTCGATGCACGAGAACAAGAACCTGCCCGAGCGGCCCTACACCAAATGCGCCCGCATCGTCGGCGACACGATGGGTAAGTACCATCCGCACGGCAACCTCGCGGTCTATGATGCGCTGGTGCGCATGGCCCAGGACTTCTCGCTGCGCCTGCCGCTGATCGACGGCCAGGGCAATTTCGGCTCGATGGACGGCGATTCACCCGCCGCCGATCGTTACACCGAGGCCCGCCTCGACAAGGCGGCGATGCCGCTGCTCGAAGACCTCGACCTAGAGACGGTCGATTTCCAGCCGAACTACGACGGCAAGGAACATGAGCCGACGGTCCTGCCGGCGCGCTATCCGAACCTGCTCGTCAACGGCGCCGGCGGCATCGCGGTCGGAATGGCCACCAACATCCCGCCGCACAATCTCGGCGAGGTGATCGACGCCTGCGTCGCCTATATCGACGACCCCGAGATCTCGATCGACAGCCTGATCGAGATCGTTCCCGGCCCGGACTTCCCGACCGGCGCCCTGATCATGGGCCGCAGCGGCATCCATTCCGCCTATCACACCGGCCGCGGCTCGATCATGATGCGCTCGAAGACGCATATCGAGGAGCTGCGCAAGGAGCGCGAGGCGATCATCGTCACCGAAATTCCCTATCAGGTGAACAAAGCGACGATGGTCGAGAAGATCGCCGATCTGGTGCGCGAGAAGCGCATCGAGGGCATTTCCGACCTGCGCGACGAATCCAGCCGCGAAGGCGTGCGTGTCGTCATCGAGATCAAGCGCGATGCCGTCGCCGACGTGGTGCTGAACCAACTCTATCGCTTCACGCCGCTGCAGACCTCATTCGGTGCCAACATGGTCGCGCTGAATGGCGGCCGCCCCGAGGTGCTGAACCTCAAGGACTTCATCTCGGCCTTCGTCGAATTCCGCGAAGAAGTCGTTTCCCGGCGCACGCGCTACCTGCTCAACAAGGCTCGCGAGCGCGCGCATGTGCTCTGCGGCCTCGCCACGGCGGTCGCGAATATCGACGAGGTCATCCGCCTGATCCGTACGGCTCCGACGCCAGCGGACGCCCATGAAGCGCTGATGGCGCGCGACTGGCCGGCCGACGACATCGCCCCGCTGATCGCGCTGGTCGACGATCCGCGCCATCCGATGAACCCGGACGGCACCTATCGCCTGTCAGATGCACAGGCCAAGGCGATCCTTGAGCTGCGCCTGTCGCGCCTCACTGCTCTGGGCCGCGACGAGATCGGCGACGAGTTGGAAAAGCTCGCCAAGGAAATCGCGGATTATCTCGACATCCTGCGCTCGCGCGCCCGCATCCAATCGATCGTCAAGGCCGAGCTTGCCGAGGTGAAGGAAGCCTTCGCCACGCCGCGCCGTACCGAGATCCAGGACTGGGGCTCCGACCTCGACGACGAGGATCTGATCGCCCGCGAGGACATGGTCGTCACCGTCTCGCATGGCGGCTACATCAAGCGCGTGCCGCTCTCGACCTATCGGGCGCAACGCCGCGGCGGCAAGGGCCGGTCCGGCATGGCGACCAAGGACGAGGATTTCGTTGCCCGCCTCTTCGTCGCCAACACGCATACACCGGTGCTCTTCTTCTCCTCAGAAGGACAAGTCTACAAGGAGAAGGTCTGGCGGCTGCCGCTTTCGGCGCCGAATGCCCGCGGCAAGGCGCTGGTCAACATGCTGCCGATTGATGCCGGCGAGCGCATCACCACGATCATGCCGCTGCCCGAAGACGAGGCGAGCTGGGAGACGCTCGATGTGATGTTCGCCACCGCCTCGGGTGGGGTGCGTCGCAACAAGCTCTCCGACTTCGTCAACGTCAACCGTGCCGGCAAGATCGCGATGAAGCTCGATGAGGGCGACCACATCGTCGACGTGCAGATCTGTACGGAGAACGACGACGTGCTGCTGACCACGGCCGATGGACAGTGCATCCGCTTCGCAGTGCCGGAGGTGCGAGTCTTCAAGGGCCGCGACTCGACCGGCGTACGCGGCATCAATCTGGCCAAGGGCGACGAGGTCATCTCGCTCGCGATCCTGCGCCATCTCGACGCCACGGCCGACGAGCGCGCGGCCTATCTCAAGCGCGCCGCGATCATGCGCCGCGCAACCGGCGCGGAGGGCGAGGAGGCCATCGAGCCGACCGCCGAGACTGGCGATGCCGAGGAAGCTACCGGCGGCGATATCGAACTCGGTCTCGAGCGCTACGCCGAGATGGACGCCGCCAATCAGTTCATCCTGACGATCTCGGAGAAGGGCTACGGCAAGCGCACCTCCTCCTTCGAGTACCGGGTGACCGGGCGTGGCGGCAAGGGCATCGTCGCCATGGTCGTCAACGACCGCAACGGCAAGCTCGTCGCATCCTTCCCGGCGGTGGACTCAGATCAGCTCATGCTCGTCACCGATGGCGGCCAGCTCATCCGCGTCCCGGTCGATGCCGGCCCTGACAACCGCATCCGCATCGCCGGCCGCTCGACGCAGGGCGTGACGGTGTTCAACACCGCCAAGGACGAGAAGGTCGTCTCTGTCGAATGCATCAACGATGACGGCGACAGCGAAGACGAAGTCGGCGACGAGGCGGTGGGCGAGGAGCCGACCGAAGGCTGATAGATCAGGCTATTGCGGCCGTGTCTTTAGATTACTTCTGAAGACACGGCCTGCCCTGTTTCACAGCGGTTTCGTCGTCGTCGCGAGCGAACCAGCTCAGGGCCGGGTTGAGCTGCCGGGTTTGCTGCCGGCCCTTGTTTGACTCCTCGCTTGCCTCGCGCTCCCATTCCCGGATGAAAGCCCGTTCCGTCCCCGTGCGCATACCCGCCATCACGCCGGAGATCATGCTGCGCGCCTATGCGGCTGGCATTTTTCCGATGGCCGAGACCGCCGACGATCCGGGACTGTTCTGGGTCGAGCCGGAATGGCGCGGCATCATCCCGCTCGACGGCTTCCATCTCTCCTCGCGGCTGGCTCGTACCGTCCGTTCCGACCGCTTCGAGGTGCGCGTCGACAGCGATTTCGCGGCCGTGATCGCGGCCTGCGCCGAGGAGCGGCCAGACCGACCGGAAACCTGGATCAACACCCGTATCCGCGAGATCTTCGGCGAGCTCTTCACGCTCGGCCATGCCCATACGGTTGAATGCTGGCGTGACGGGCGCCTCGTCGGTGGGCTCTATGGGCTCTCCCTCGGAGCGGCCTTCTTCGGCGAGAGCATGTTCCACCGCGATACCGATGCTTCCAAGGTGGCGCTCGTCCATCTTGTCGCGCGGCTGCGTCATGGCCGCTACCGGCTGCTCGACACCCAATTCCAGACCGGACACCTCGCCCAGTTCGGCACGATCGAGATTCCGCGCGATGCTTATCGCCTGCGTCTGGAAGACGCCTTGCAGCAGCAGGGCAACTGGTTCGCCTGGCCAGCCGCCGCCACCGTTACGGGCGCGGATGTGCTGGCTGCCTTACGCAGCTAGGACACGCTTGTCGCGAGCCTCAGGCGATGAAGCGGGCAAGCAGGATGACGAGAATTGCGCCGAGCACGGCCATGCCGGCGTCGTCGAGGAAGCTGTAGCCGGTGTTGAGCCGCCAGCCGGTGAGGCGCACGATGCCCTGCCCCACCAGCATGCCAAGCACGCCGACCACGGCATGGCGGATCAACCCGCCCCCACCGACGATCAGGCTGGCGGCAAAGCCGGTGACGGTGCCGAAGGCCACCGTCGGCACGATGACGCTCCAGTCGAGCGGCAATGTCCGGCGTGGCGGCAGGATCTCGACCTCCTCGTCGCGAACGACGCGGTCGGGCTTGGGCGATTTGCGGGTGCGCGGTGGCATGGCTGAAATATGCCCGCAAAGGACCGGGAGGTCATCCCGGATCCACACCGCTTCGTGGCCAGTCCGGGATGACGGTTGAACAGAACCGGAGCTGCGGCTCAGGCGTTCAGCACTTTTCCGTAAGCGTCGAGCACGCTCTCCTTCATCACCTCCGACAGCGTCGGGTGCGGGAAGATGGTGTGCATCAGTTCTTCCTCGGTCGTCTCGAGGTTCATCGCGACGACGAAGCCCTGGATCAGCTCGGTCACTTCCGGGCCGACCATATGGGCGCCCAGCAGCTTGCCGGTCTTGGCGTCGAAGATCGTCTTGGCCAGGCCACTATCCTCGCCGAGCGCCACCGCCTTGCCGTTGGCGACGAAGTTGAAGCGACCGACCTTGATCTCGTGGCCGGCGGCCTTGGCCTTCGCCTCGGTCAGGCCGACGCTGGCGATCTGCGGGTGGCAATAGGTGCAGCCCGGGATCATGGACTTGTCCATGGGATGCGGATGCAGCCCCTTGATCGCCTCGACGCAGATCACCGCCTCGTGCTCGGCCTTATGGGCCAGCATCGGCGGGCCGGCGACATCGCCGATGGCGTAGACGCCCTTGACGCTGGTGCGGCAGAACTCGTCGATGACGATGCAGCCGCGATCGGTCTTTACGCCAAGCGCTTCCAGCCCGATATTCTCGACATTCCCGACGACCCCGACAGCCGAGATCAAACGCTCGGCCGTGATCGTCTGCTTGCCGCCCTTCTCGTCCTCGATATGAGCGGTGACGGAGTCCGCCCCCTTCTCGACCTTGGTGACCTTGGCGCCGGTGATGATCTTGATGCCCTGCTTCTCGAAGGCCTTGCGCGCGAAGGCGGCGATCTCGGCATCCTCGACGGGCAGGATCTGCGGCAGCAATTCGACCACCGTCACCTCGACGCCGAGCGTCCGGTAGAAGGAGGCAAACTCGATGCCGATGGCGCCGGAGCCCATCACCAGCAGCGACTTCGGCAGCTTGGCCGGGACCAGCGACTCGAAATAGGTCCAGATCAGCTTGCCGTCCGGCTCGATGCCGGGCAGCGCGCGCGGGCGGGCGCCAGTCGCGACGATGATATGGTCGGCGGTATAGGTGCCCTCGCCCTTGGCGCCTTTCGGGATCGGCCCCTGCGGCTGCATAGCCGGCTTCTTGGTCGGCGCCACCGCGATCGTGCCGGGCTTGGCCAGCTTGGCCTCGCCCCAGATCACATCGACCTTGTTCTTCTTCATCAGGAACTGGACGCCGTTGTTCATGCGCACGGCGATGCCACGCGAACGCTTCACGACGGCTTCCAGATCGGCCTTGAACGAGCCTTCCAGCGTCAGCCCGTAATCCTTGGCGTGCTCGCCATAGTGCAGAATCTCGGCCGAGCGCAGCAGCGCCTTGGTCGGGATGCAGCCCCAGTTCGAGCAGATGCCCGCAAGGTGCTCGCGCTCGACGATGGCGGTCTTGAAACCGAGCTGGGCAGCACGGATCGCAGCGATATAGCCGCCGGGACCGGAGCCGATGACGATGATGTCGTAGTCAGCCATGGTGCTCTCCCGCCGCTCAGACCAGCATCGCCATGGGCTTCTCGATATAGCCCTTGAACGCTTGCAGCAGCTCGGCGCCCAGTGCGCCATCGACGGCACGGTGGTCGGTCGAGAGCGTCACCGACATCACCGTGGCCACAGCCGGCTGGCCGCCCTTGACGATGACGCGCGGCTCGCCGGCGCCGACCGCCAGGATCGTCGCATGCGGCGGGTTCACCACGGCCGCGAAGTCTTTCACCCCGAACATGCCGAGATTGGAGACCGCCGTCGTGCCGCCCTGGTACTCCTCGGGCTTCAACTTGCGGGCCTTGGCGCGGGCCGCCATGTCCTTCATCTCGTTCGAGATCTGCGACAGTGTCTTCTGTTCGGCGTTGCGGATGATCGGAGTGATGAGGCCGCCCGGGATCGAGACCGCGACGCCGACATCGGCATGCTTGTGCTTGAGCATGGATCCTTCGGTCCAGGAGACGTTGGCATCCGGCACGGCCTTCAGCGCCAGCGCCAGCGCCTTGATGACCATGTCGTTGACCGAGAGCTTGTAGGCCTGCTTGCCATCCTTCTCCGGCGCCGCCGCATTGAGCTCTGCGCGCAGCTTCAGCAGCGCGTCGAGCTCGCAATCCAGCGTGACGTAGAAATGCGGTATGGTCTGCTTGGCTTCGGTCAGGCGGCGCGCGATCGTCTTGCGCATGCCGTCATGCGGAATCTCCTCATAGGAGCCCGGCTCGAACAGCTTCTTGACGGCCTCGTCGGACGGACCGGTGGCCAGCGGCGCAGCCGCGGGCTTTGCAGCCGGCGCACCGGCAGCGGCCGCCGGGGCGGCCTTGGCCCCGCCGCCCTTCTTGGCAGCTTCGACGTCCTTCTCGACGATACGGCCGTGAGGGCCCGAGCCCTGGATGGCGGAAAGATCGAGGCCCGCCTCCTTGGCGAGGCGCCGCGCCAGCGGCGAGGAAAACGGGCGGTTGCCGGCGGCGCGAGCGGGAGCAGCCGCCGGGGCCGCTGCAGCCGGAGCAGGCGCAGCGGCCGGTGCCGCGGCAGGAGCCGGTGCTTCGGACTTGGGCGCCTCCGCTTTGGCGGGGGCGGCGCTGGCAGCCGGAGCGGCAATGCTCTTGGCGTCTTCGCCTTCCCCGGCGATCACGCCGATCACCTCGTTGACGGCGACATCGGCCGTGCCTTCCGGCACCACGATCTTGGCCAGGATGCCCTCGTCGACCGCCTCGACCTCCATGGTCGCCTTGTCGGTCTCGATCTCGGCGATGACGTCGCCGGACTTGATCGTATCGCCTTCCTTCTTCAGCCACTTGGCGAGATTGCCCTTCTCCATCGTGGGAGAGAGAGCGGGCATCAGGATGTTGGTCGGCATCGGTTCAGCCCCTCTCAGCGATAGCAGACGGCCTTAGCCGCCGCGACGACGTCGCCGATATGCGGCAGCGCGAGCTTCTCAAGGTTCGCCGCATAAGGCATCGGCACATCCTTGCCGGTGACGCGGGCGACGGGTGCATCGAGATAATCGAAGGCCGCTTCCATGATCCGCATACCGATCTCGGCGGTGACGCCGGACTGCGGGAAGCCCTCCTCCACCGCGACGCAGCGATTGGTCTTCTGCACCGAGGCGATGACGGTCTCGATATCCATCGGGCGAATGGTGCGCAGGTCGATGACCTCGGCCTCGATGCCGTCCTTCGCCAGTGCTTCGGCGGCGCCGAGCGCGTAGTTCATGCCGATTCCGAAGGAGACGATGGTGACGTCCGTGCCGGAGCGCACCACCTTGGCCTTGCCGATCGGCACGAGGAAATCATCGCCCTTCGGCACCTCGAAGGACTTGCCGTACATGATCTCGTTCTCGAGGAAGATCACCGGGTTCGGATCGCGGATCGCGCTCTTGAGCAGGCCCTTGGCGTCGGATGCGCTGTAGGGCATCACCACCTTGAGCCCCGGTACGTTCGAGTACCAGGCGGCGTAGTCGTGGCTGTGCTGGGCGGCAACGCGGGCGGCGGCACCGTTCGGGCCGCGGAACACGATCGGGCAGCCCATCTGGCCGCCGGACATGTAAAGCGTCTTGGCGGCGGAGTTGATGATCTGGTCGATCGCCTGCATGGCGAAGTTGAAAGTCATGAACTCGACGATGGGGCGCAGGCCGGAGAGTGCCGCACCAACGCCGATGCCGGCGAAGCCGTGCTCGGTGATCGGCGTGTCGATGACGCGCTTGGCGCCGAATTCCTGCAGCAGCCCCTGCGTGACCTTATAGGCGCCCTGGTACTCGGCGACCTCCTCGCCCATGACGAAGACGTCCTTGTCGCGGCGCATTTCCTCGGCCATGGCGTCGCGCAGGGCCTCGCGCACGGTCATCGTGACGATTTCGGCACCCGCCGGAAACTCGGAGGAGGCGTCATAGGCCTTGGCCTGGGCCGGCACGGTCTCAGCCTTGGCGGCCGGAGCGGGCTCGCTCGCGGCAGCCGGCGCCTCGGCCTTCGGCTCCACCGGCTTCTCGGGTGCTGCTGCCGTATCGGCACCGCTCGCCGCCGCGCCGACATCCTCGCCCTCGGCCGCGATCACGCCGATCTTGGTGTTGACGGCGACGTTCTCGCTGCCGTCCGGGATCAGGATCTTGGCGAGGATGCCTTCATCCACCGCCTCGACCTCCATCGTCGCCTTGTCGGTCTCGATCTCGGCAATGATGTCGCCGGCCTTGATCTGATCGCCTTCCTTTTTCAGCCACTTGGCCAGTTTGCCTTCCTCCATGGTGGGGGAAAGGGCAGGCATGAGAATGTCGATCGGCATGAACGCACCCGGATTCTGAGACGCGGGGAAAGACGAGAGGCGGCAGCGGCGCGAGCGTCAGCCCTGCGCCGGCTCCAGCAGGATGTCGGTGTAGAGCTCGGACGGATCGGGCTCGGGATCATGCGTGGCGAACTCGGCCGCGTCGTTGACGACCTCGCGAACCTTGGCGTCGATCGCCTTCAGCTCATCCTCGCCGATCTTGAACTCGCGGATCAGGCGGGCGCGCACCTGCTCGATCGGATCGTGCTCCTCGCGCATACGCTGGACCTCATCCTTGGAGCGATACTTCGCCGGGTCCGACATCGAGTGTCCGCGATAGCGGTAGGTCTGCATTTCGAGGATATAGGGGCCCTTGCCGGAGCGGGCATGCTCGATGGCGCGCAGGCCGGCTTCGCGGACGGCGCGGACATCCATGCCGTCGACCTGCTCGCCCGGAATGCCGAACGAGGCTCCGCGACGCGAGAAATCGGTCTGGGCCGAAGCGCGGTTGACCGCGGTGCCCATGGCGTAGCGGTTGTTCTCGATCACGAACACGACCGGCAGCTTCCAGAGCTGGGCCATGTTGAAGCTCTCGTAGACCTGACCCTGATTGGCGGCACCGTCGCCGAAATAGGTCATCGAGACGGTCTTGTCGTCGCGATACCAGTCGGCGAAGGCGAGCCCCGTGCCGAGGGAGACCTGCGCGCCGACGATGCCGTGTCCGCCGTAGAAATTCTTCTCACGGCTGAACATGTGCATGGAGCCGCCCTTGCCGTGCGAATAACCGCCGCGCCGGCCGGTCAGCTCCGCCATCACACCGCGCGATTCCATACCGCAGGCGAGCATATGGCCATGGTCGCGATAGCCGGTGATGACCTGGTCGCCATCCTTGGAAGCCATCTGCATGCCGATGACCACGGCTTCCTGGCCGATATAGAGGTGGCAGAAGCCGCCGATCAGCCCCATGCCGTACATCTGGCCAGCCTTCTCCTCGAAACGCCGGATCAGCAGCATATCGTGGTAGGCGTGGAGATCCTCGTCCTTGGTGAACGGGGTGACATTGCTGGGCGCCGGAGCGGCCTGTCCGGCCCCTTCTTTCGCCGAGCGGGCCTTCGCCGGCTTGGCGGCCGTTTTCGATGGGGCGGGAGCTTTCGATTTACGCGCAGCAACAGCCATAGACGATCCTCCAAAGGCCTTCGACCTTTGTTGTAGAGGATCGAAAAAACCTTGGCGAGCACGCTGTCTCGCAGTGCAACATGGTCTAAGCTGTTGAATTAGAAGGAGATTGAAGTCGTAACCGATTTTCAGTTAATCGATACGCCTGGAACTAAAAGCCGGCTTCCGGTGGGCCGCCCTGCCCTTGGGGCACGCATGCACCGTCCGAGGCGGCTCTCGATTGTCCAACTTCCTGAAACGCGGGTTCCAGTTTTTGACGCCGGCAACTAGCGCCCCATGATCACGACGTCGTTCTTGTGGGTCCGGCCGAGATTGGCGCGCGTCGATTCTTCGAGCAGGTCGCGATCGATCGAATCGTCGCGCACGAGCGCCAGCCGCTGTTCCCAGGATTTGCGCTCGGCGGTGAGTGTCGCCAGCTCGGTCTCCATTTCGCGCAACGACTCGCGGATAGCGCCGCGCGCTTCCAGCCCGCGCGCGCCGTGCTGCGCATGGAACAGGAAATAGGTGACCGCCAGCGACGACACCGCGTAGAGCGCGAGCGTCACGAAGACAGATCGGAGACCGCGACGAATGACCATGGCGGAAGGCTAGGACGACGTGGTTTCCGGCCGGTTAACGTTCTACGCGAACCACCTTGTATAAAGTGGCCCCATCCGCGCGCTCATCCACCGAACATGTTGACCAGCGCCCTGCACCTCCGTATGTCAGCGGGCCTGTGAGGGCGGGTAGCTCAGTGGTAGAGCACGTGACTTTTAATCATGTGGTCGAGGGTTCGATCCCCTCCCCGCTCACCAGCAAGATCACCGGCATCAACGCGATTTCCTTGGCATCTGGCGCCCTCGAATGGCCCGCTCCAGCACTCGATTGAAGTACTGAGCGACGGACGAACGAATCTCCTCCAGGCCTGCGATGCCGCGAATGTCAGCTCGTCGACGCGCGCGAGTCTCTCGCGTTTCGGTGGCCGCCTCAAGGGGCGGATCAACCGCCCGGCATGTCTTCGAAGGCCCAGCCAGCTCGCGTAAGCCTGCGGACTCCCTCGAGCAAGTGTTCAAGCGGAGTGTCGGACAGGATTTCAAGAACCACCGGTCCTTCGTAGGACTGCCGCCGCAGCTCGCGTCCGATCGCCGCGAAATCGATTTCGCCGCTCCCGATCGGGTCGTGGCGCCACTGGCCGAGTGGGCTATCGGAGAGATGGACGACGCTAACCCGCGAACCCAGCACTGCGAGCCCCTCGACCGGATCCTCGCCAATAGCGACGGCGTTCGCCACGTCGTAGATCACGCTGACACCCGCATGCCCCTCCTCGTCGAGGAAATCGCGAATGGCGCCGGCGCTGGCGAGTAGCCCTTGAGGGATGTTCTCGAGCCCAACGCCCATGCCGTGGCGCCGAGCCTCCTCGACGATTGCACGGAAGGCGGGGCGGAAGCCCTCCATCAGTCGATCATTGGCCTTGGCCAGCAAGGCATGGCGCCGACCGGAACCGACGCAAACATCGGTAGCGCCCAGCTCCGCACAGCGCGCGATCAGCCGCCGATAGGCGTCGACGGCGAACTCCGCGACGTCCGCCGACGTGCTTGCCAGGTTGATCTCGCTGCTGGCCAGATCGCCGGCCAGCAGCTTCAGATCGTAGCGCTCGATGATGCTCCGCAGACGCCCGGTGCGGGCAGCATCCTCGCGCCACGGATCGAAATGCGGCGGCAGGGCGAGGAGTTGAAGGTGGCGGAAACCCGCTGTCCCCAGTGACTGAAACGCCGATTCAGCGCTCTCCTGCCAGACGAAGCCGAAGGTGTGGGCAGCGAGCTTCATCGGATCAGAGCGTCCCGTCGCGATAGAAGGCGAATGTCCGTGCGATTCCCTCGCGCAGCGGCGTAAACGGCACGCCGGAGAGAATCTCCCGCAGCGGCCCCTCGGCAATCTCGGGAGCCGACGGCATCGGCGCGCCGCCTGTGCGGATGTCGCAACCCGGCGCGAGTTCCCGCAGCGCCGCGATGACGTCCTCGGGCGCGGCCTGCTCCCCGATCATGTTGAAGACCTGCGCGCCGGGCGCATCGTGCCGCAAGGCACTCTCATAGGCTGCGGCGACGTCGTCGACATAGACAAGCCCCGCCACGCCCTCATAGGGAAAGACATAGGCCTCGCCACGCGCCGCCGCCCGGCATGCCAGCGACGGCCCGGCGCTCAGACCGCTTTCGCGGCCTGGCCCGTAGACGACATAGGGCCGGAAACCGATGCTCGAGAGCCCGTGATCGGCGAAATAGGCCCGCGCACTGCCCTCGCAGGCGAGCTTGAAGGCACCGTAATGCGAGACCGGAACCGGGCGCTCGCCGCTTTGAGGCCCATAGACCCCGGCGCTGCTGGTGTAGACGATCTTGCCTATGCCGTGACGTAGCGCGGCCTCGAAGACGTTCAGCGTGCCGATCAGGTTGATTGCAGCGCCGCGGACGGGGTCCTCCTTGCAGGCTGGCGTCAGGACGCCGGCGAGGTGGACGATCGCATCGCAGCCGCGCGCGGCCGAAGCCACGGCTTCCGCATCGGTGATGTCGCCATGGACCCATTCGATGGCGGCGGCGGCTGGCGCACCGGCGATCGCCGCGAACATATTGGCGCTTCCGGCCCGGTCGAGGATGCGGATGCGGTCGCCCCGGCGCGACAGGCGGCGGCAAATCCAGGCGCCGAGAAATCCGGCCCCCCCGGTCACGAGAATCTGCAAGCGAACCTCCTCATGGCGCGGCCGGGTGCCGCCAATCTTGCCCCGATACCTTCCGCGACAGCTCAGCCGAAGAACGGATCCCGCGATCGCCCATGCGACAGGCCGGGACTTGCCGCCATCGCCAGCGACAGCTCGCGAGCGGCGTTCAGCAAGAGCGGCGACAGCGAGAGCATTTTTTCTTCAGTCAGCCTGATATGCGGCCCGGCGATCACGACGGCACCCACGACCTCGCGCGTCTGTGGGTGGCGGATCGGTGCCGCCGTTGCGTTCATCCAGGGCGAATAGGTCTGAACGACGAGGCCGAAACCGCGCTTGCGCGCCTGTCGCAGATATTTGAGCAGCGCGGCCTGCGTCTGCGGCGCCCGTGGACCGAATTCCTCGCGCGAGCCGTAGCCCTGCCGTTCGACCAGGGCGATGGCTTCCTCGTCCGACAGGCACGAGAGCCAGGCGTGCCCGCTCGCCGAACAGGAGAGCCGGCCCGCCTGCCCCATATCGGGGTCGTAGCGCAGCCCGAAGGGAGAGCCCTGCGACTTGGCCACCCAGACGAGCTCGCGCCCGTCGATCAACGCGAGCCGGACGAGTTCCGCCGATTCCTGCGCGAGCCGATCGAGAATCGGCTGGGCAAGGTCGGAGATGCCTGCGCCGGCCAGGAAGGTGAAGGCGAGCGAGGCGATCTTGGCCGTCAGCTCATAGGTGCCGTGATGGCGCTCCTGGCGCACATAGCCATGCTCGACCAGGCTCGTGAGCACGCGATGCGTCGCGCTGCGCGGAATCTTCAGGCGCTCGGCGATCTCGAACAAGGGCAGCCCGCGCGCGTTCGTGGCCAGCAGTTCGAGCACGCCGAGCGTGCGCTCCAGCAGGCCGCTCGGAGCGGTCTCCGTCTCTTCCTGCCTAGCCTCGTCCTCGACCTGCTTCGCCATCGCTCTATCCAAAATGCATCTCCAGACGTCGTCTCTGGCGCGCCGCCTCCTGAACGGCAAGAGTCACTGCGAGCGTTCGGGTCGCATCGGCAGCATCGATCAGTGGCCGGACGCCATCGCGCGCGACGTCGCGGAGATGCCGAAGCTGGCGCACATAGGGGCTCTCCGGCTCGACCGGGACTGTCTCCTGCGTGAGATCGGCAAACCAGCTCTTCTCGCCGTCATAACGCCAGTGCTCCAGGCCGGGCAGCGTAAGCGAGCCCGCGGTACCGGAAATGAAGTGCGAATTCACCGGCTTCGGCTGCTTGGGATAGCTCGGCAATTCGCCGGAGGAGAGGTCCCAGCTCCAGGGCGTCACGGCCGTATCCGACAGGCTGATCGTGACGAGCCCGCCATTCTCGAGCTCGAGCAGAACCGCCGCCGTATCCTCGACCGGCAGCCCACGGACGCGATCCGAGGTCACGGCCTGCACGGCAACGACCTCGCCGCAGACGAAACGGATCAGGTCGATCTCATGGATCAGGTTGATCAGGATCGGCCCGCCACCGGGTTCTCGCCGCCAGGCGAGGTCGAAATAGGCGTCGTGCTTGTAGAAGGTGTAGAGCACCGTCGCGTTCGTCAGGCGCCCGAGAGCCCCGCCCCGAACCATCTCGCGCGCCTTTGCGATGATCGGATTGTGCCGGCGATGATGCCCGACCAGCACCGGCACACCAGCTTTGCTCGACGCTGACGAAAGTTGCTCGCCTTCCGCAACGCTGACGGCGACCGGCTTCTCGATCAGGGCGGGAATGCCGCGGGCGATCGCGGCGAGCCCGATCTCCAGATGGCTCTGATTGGGCGTGGCGACGATCAGCGCCTCGGCCTCGCCCGCAGCGAGCAGGGCCTCATGATCAGGATACCAGGCGAGACCATGCTCGCGGCAAAATTGGCGCCCCGCCTCGGTCGGGTCGGCGACCCCGGAAGCCGTCGCGAAATCGCTGCGGGCGATCACGTCGGCATGCATCCGGCCGATGGCCCCGGCCCCGACGAGCCCGATCGAAAGCGGCTTCATGGTCTTCCCTCCCGCGCCGTTTATGTCGCGCCCCTCCTGTCGACGTCAAGCAAAACCGGAATAGAATTCCAGTTTTGATTTTTAGAGTGGAATTCGATTCCAGTTATGCTACAGCCCTGCTGCCGGTCGGCCCGCCGCAACGGACGGGAAACAAGAAATCGGCTCCGGCACAGGGAACGCCACAGCAGGGAGGACGTCGTGACCGACGCTCGCAAACCAACCTTCAATCGCCCGATCGGACGCCGCAGCCTGCTTCTCGGCGCAGGCTCGCTCGGCGCTGCCGGGCTGATCGCCCCGAAGCTCGGCATGCCCTATATCGGCGATGCCGCTGCCGCCGAGCCGATCAAGATCGGCATGATCTGGGCCAAGACCGGCAATATCGTCGACCAGGCGGAATATCTCGCGCAGGGCGGCATGCTGGCGCTGGAGCAGCGCAACAACACCCTGCTGGGCCGGCCGGCCGAGATCGTCTGGCTCGACGAGCCCAACCCGCAAGGCGCGCAGCAGAACGCCGAACGGCTGGTCGGCGAGCACAAGGTCGCCGGCATCGTCGGCGGCGCACTGAGTTCATTCGCGCTGGCGATCTCCTCCGTCGCCAACAAGGCGAAGGTGCCCTATGTCGCGGCGAACGCGGCGGCAGGCGAGATCACCGGCAAGTCCTGCAACAAATACACTTTCCGGCTGCAACCGCCGGTCGAGGTGCACACCCGCGTCCTGGCGCCCTACTGCAAGGATGTCGGCAAGAAGTGGTATCTCCTGACAGCGGCCTACGCCTTCGGTCAGGACATCAAGCGCTCCTTCGAGGAGTATGCAAAGGCCAACGGCATCACCATCGTCGGCGCCGACGAGGTGCCGGTCAGCACGCCGGACTACTCGTCCTTCATCCTGAAGATCCGCGCCGCCAAGCCCGATGTCGTCATCGGCGGCCTCTCGGCCAGCGACCTCACCACCTATCTCAAGCAGTGGAACGAGCTCGGCATGCGCGGGAAGATTCCCTTTGCGGAGATCTCGGTCGGCAATACCGATCTGTGGGGCGTCGGGCCGGAAGCCGCCGACGGACTCTATACCCTGACCTGGTACTACAAGAACCCGAACAACCCGCCTGAAGAGCAGGCCATGGCGGCGGCATACGAGAAGAAATATAACCGCCCCGCCGCCGACAAGGCCTGGATGGGCTGGCTTGGCATGAAGTCCCTGCTCGACTCGATCGAGGCCGCCAATTCGACGGATGCAGCCGCGGTCGTCGCCGCACTTGAGAAGTGGCACGTCAAGCGCGGCGACCTCGACACCGGCTACCGCCCCTTCGACCACCAGATGGTGAACCGCCTGCTGGTCGCCGGCATCAAGCCGAAGATCACCGACAAGTGGGACTATTTCGACATCAAGGCGGAGCTGCCGAAGAGCCAGGCCGACATCGACGCTGCCTTCGGCAGCCAGGCGGACAGCGCCTGCAAGATGACCGGCTGACGCCGCGGCTCGCCGGCCGGGGCCTCTGCGGTCCCGGCCATCTTACTTCGCGCCTTTGCGGGAGCGTCCGCCATGCTGGACATGATCCTGTCCCAGACCGTCAACGGTCTGGTCCTCGGCTTTCTCTACGTTCTGATTGCAGTCGGGCTGTCGATCATCTTCGGCCTGCTCGGCATTGTGAATTTTGCCCACGGCGCCTTCTTCGCGCTCGGCGCCTACTTCGCCCTCGTCCTCGCCCGCGAGTTCGGCTGGTGGGCGGCGCTGCTGGCGCCACTCCTGACCGGCGTGGTCGGCATGATCGTCGAGGTCGTGCTGATCCGGCATCTCTACGGCAAGGAGCCGCTGCTCGGTCTGATCCTGACCTTCGCACTGGCGCTGCTGATCGAAGCGATCCTGCGCATGGTCTTCGGCGGGGCGCCCCTGCCCTTCAACGCGCCGCGCTTCCTTGCCGGCTTCGTCGAGTACGGCCCGATCCTGCTGACCAAGTACCGGCTCTTCGTGCTGGCGGTGACGGTCGCCGCGCTGATCGCCTTCTGGGCCTTCCTGACCTATACGCCCTTCGGCCGCATCATCCGCGCCGGCTCGCGCGACGCCGAGATGGTTGGGCTTCTCGGCATCAACCTGCCGGTGGTGTTCAGCTTCGTCTTCGGCATCGGCTGCCTGCTTGCCGGCCTCGCCGGTCTGCTCGCCGCGCCGCTCTGGACGGTGACGCCCTCCATGGCCGCGAGCGCGATCATGCCGGCCTTCGTCATCGTCACCATCGGCGGGCTGGGCTCCTATGCCGGCGCCATCATCGCTGGCCTGCTCGTCGGCATCACCACCGCCATGACCATCCAGTTCCAGCCGGAATGGGCGGGCGCGGCCATGTATGTGCTGATGGCGGCGATCCTGCTCGTGCGTCCCCGTGGCCTCTTCGGTGAAAAATGGGAGCGCTTCGAATGAGCCTTCGCGCCCTGCTCACGCATCCGGTCCTCTGGGTCGGCCTCGTCCTCTGCGGCCTGACGGCGCTGTGGCTCGCGCTCGGCGCGCCGGTCGGCCTGATCACCCAGATCGCGATCTACACGCTCTACGGCATGGGGGTGAACCTGCTCGTCGGCTATACCGGGCTCGTTCCCTTCGGCGCCTCCGTCTTCTTCGGCTGCGCCAGCTATGCCGCCGCCTTCTTCGTGCTGGGCCGGATTTCGGGCGATCTCGGCGGCATCGTGCTCTCGACGCTGTTCTCGCTGGCGCTCGGGCTTGTGCTCGGTGCGCTGATCCTGCGGCGCAAGGGGCTCTACTTCTCGTTGCTGACGCTGGCCTGTTCGCAGATCGCCTTCGAGGTCGCTTTCAAATGGACCGCCGTCACCGGCGGCGAGAATGGGCTCCAGGGCGTGGCGCGCCCGACATTCCCGAGCGACCTCGGCTTCCACGGCTTCGTCATCGCCTGCGTCCTGGCCGGCGTCTGGCTGCTCTGGCGCATCATGCACGCGCCTTTCGGCCGCGCCCTGCAGGCGGTGCGCGACAATGAGCAGCGCGCCCGCAGCCTCGGCTTCAACGTCTATCTGCTGCGGCTCGGCGCCTTTGTGCTGATGGCCGGGTTCGTCGGCTTCGCCGGCGCCCTGCTGACCTTCCTGCTGCAGGGCGTCTACGCCAATAACCTGAGCTGGCAGCATGCGGGCGATGCCCTGCTGATGACCGTACTCGGCGGCGTGCACCATTTCCTCGGTCCGCTGTGGGGCGCGATCAGCTTCATCATCCTGGAAAACCGCCTTTCGGCGATCACCGAGAACTGGTGGCTGATCTTCGCGCCGATCCTGATCCTGTTCGCTCTACTCTCGCCGGAGGGCATCACCGGCCTGGTGCAACGCGTCTTCGGGCGCCAGCGCTGGACGTTGACGCGCAACACGATTCCCCCGCGCCCGGCTGTGATCGAGCCCTATGTCAGCGCCGCCCAGGCGATGGATCCCGACAAGCCGATCCTGGAGACGCGCAAGCTCTCCAAGCAGTTCGGCAGCCTCGTCACCGCCAGGGAGATTGATCTCGAGGTCCGGCCCTTCGTGCTGCACTCGATCATCGGCCCGAACGGCGCCGGCAAGACGACCTTCTACAACATGCTGACCGGCGTGCTGCCGCCGAGCGCAGGCCAGGTCTTCTTCGAAGGGCGCGACATCACCAAGCTGCCGATGCATGCCCGCGCCCGGCTCGGCATCGCCCGCTCCTTCCAGATCCTCTCGATCTTCCCGAACCTGACCGTGTTCGAGAATGTCCGGATTGCGGTGCAGGCCCAGCGCCGCGGCGCCAGCGGTCTGTTGCGTGACGCCCACGCCGATGCCGAGGTCAACGCCCGGACCTGGTCGCTGCTCGACGCGGTCGGCCTCGTCGAACAAGCAGCCGACGCGAGCCAGGACCTGCCGCATGGCGCCAAGCGCCTGCTCGAGATCGCCGTAACGCTGGCGATCGAGTCGAAGCTGCTCCTGCTCGACGAGCCGCTCGCCGGCCTTGCCGAAGCGGACCGCATCGTCGTCGCCGATCTCATCCAGCGTCTGGCCCAGCGCCACGCGGTGCTGTTAATCGAACACGACATCGACCGGGTGCTGGCGATCTCCGACCGCATTTCCGTGCTGCATCAGGGCCGGATGATCGCGGACGGCAAGCCCGCCGATGTCGCGCGCAATCCCGAGGTCATCGCCGCCTATCTCGGCGCCGCCAAGGATGGCGAGCGAGCGACAGCTCCCGCCGTCGATCGCTCCGGGGCCAAGGCCGACGCCCTGCTGCTGGAAGCCAAGGGCATCGCCGTCGGCTACAGCGGCAGCACCGTGCTTTCCGGCGTCGACCTCACGATCCGCGAAGGCGAGGCTGTCGCCCTGCTCGGCCGCAACGGCGTCGGCAAGACCACGCTGCTGCGCGCCCTGACAGGCAGCCTGCCGCTCGACGCGGGCTCGATCCGCTTCGCCGGAACCGATCTGCGCAAGCTCAAGCCCTTCGAGATCAATCGGCTCGGCATCTCGCTGGTCCCGGAGGGGCGGCGCCTGTTCCCCAACCTGACCGTGACCGAAAATCTGCTGCTCGCCCAGCGGCCGGGCGGGATCGGCCTGGAAGAAGCCTTCACGCTCTTCCCACGCCTTAAGACGCGCCAGGCGGCGAAGGCGGAAAACCTGTCCGGCGGCGAGCGCCAGATGGTCGCGATCGCCCGCGCCCTCATGGTCCCCAGCAAGCTCGTCCTGCTCGACGAGCCGTTCGAGGGGCTGGCGCCGGCCGTCGTCAACGAGGTGATGGAGGCACTGGTCAAGCTGCGTGGCCGCGTCGCCATGGTGATCGTCGAGCACCATGCCGAGCTGGTGCTGCCGATCACTGATCGCGCTTATGTGCTGGTCAACGGCCAGGTGGCGTTCGAAGGTGAGGCCACGGAACTCGAACATGACGAGGCGACGCAGGCCCGCCTGCTGGGCGTCGTCGAGACCGAACCGCAATGCGCCGCCTGAACGGCACAGTGACAGAACCGAGGACAACGCCATGGACTTCAAGATCACCGGAGCGACCCGCCTCAACGTCATCGTGGGCGAGCCGATCGCGCAGGTGAAATCGCCCGGCGGCATGACCGCCGCCTTTGCCGAGCGCGGCCATGACGGTATCGTCGCGCCGGTGCGGGTTGCGCCCGAGCATCTCGACGCCTTCCTGAAGGCCGCCGACCACCTGCCGAATCTCGACGGCATCATCGTTACCGTGCCGCACAAGTTCGCCTGCCACGGGCACTGCGCTAGCGCCACCGAGCGCGGTGACTTCCTCGGCGCCGTCAACATCATGCGCCGCCGCAAGGACGGCGCCTGGCACGGCGAGATGGTCGACGGACTAGGCTTCGTCGGCGCGGTCAAGGCCAATGGCGGCGAGCCCGAGGGCAAGCGCGCGCTGCTGATCGGCGCCGGCGGCGCGGGCTCGGCCATCGCGCTCGCCCTCGTCGACGCCGGGGTCAGCGAACTTGCGATCCACGATGCGGATACGGCCCGCCGCGACAGCCTGATCGAGCGGCTGAATCGCAAGGGCAAGGCGAAGGTCTTCGTCGGCTCGCCCGACCCGACGGGCTTCAACCTCGTCGCCAATGCCACGCCTGCCGGCATGAAGCCGGGCGACGCGCTGCCGGTCGAGGTCGACAAACTCTCGCCGGACACCTTCGTCGGCTGCGTCATCACCGTGCCGGCGATCTCGCCGCTGATCGAGGCGGCCCGTGCCCTTGGCTGCCGCACCTCGACCGGCACGCAGATGTACCAGGCGCTGCAGAATGCGATGGTCGAGTTCCTGCTCGCCGGCGAGCGCATCGGCTGAGGCAGATCATGTTCACGATGTTGAAGGCCCTGCCGGAGCAGCCGGAATACGATCTCGTCGTCGTCGGCTCGGGCGCCGCCGGCCTGTCCTCCGCGGTCTTCGCCGCGATCGAGGGGCGCTCCGTCCTGGTGATCGAGCGGACGGATCATGTCGGCGGGACGAGCGCGCTCTCCGCCGCGACGACCTGGGTCCCGAATTCGATGCATGCCGGGAAGGTCGCGACCGGCGACAGTGTCGAGAAGGCCGCCCGCTTTCTCGACGGCGTGGTCGGCAACCGCACCTCGTCCCGATTGCGTGACGCCTTCCTGCGCGCCGGCCCCGAGGCGATCGCGACGCTGGAAAGCCGCACGGACGTGCATTTCCGCCCCTACCCGACGCATCCTGACTATGAATCGGACGTCGAAGGCTCGACCTTGCGTGGACGAGCGCTAGAGCCCGTGGCCTTCGATGGCCGGCAGCTCGGCACCGATATCGACCGCATCCGTCCGCCGATCCCGGAATTCACGCTGTTCGGCGGCATGATGATCGACCGCACCGATATCGGCCACCTGCTCAACCTGCGCAAATCCTGGGCCTCGTTCCGGCATGCAGCGGGCATCATCGGCCGCTATGGCATCGATCGCCTGCGCAAGCGGCGCGGCACGCGTCTCGTCATGGGCAATGCGCTGATCGGCGGCCTGCTGCTGACCCTCAAGAAGCATGGCGGCACGATCGTGACCGCCTGCTCCGTCGACGAGCTTTTGACCGGACCAGGAGGCATCACCGGCATAAACGCCGTGCAAGGCGACACCCACCGCAAGATCAAGGCCCGGCTCGGTGTGGTGCTCGCCGCCGGCGGCTACAACCGCAATCCGCAGCGGCGCGCCGAGATGCTGAATGAGCCGGTGCCGTCGTTGAGCCCGGCTGCGCCAGGCCATACCGGCGCGATGCAGGACCTCGCTCTCAAGCTTGGGGCACGCTTCGGTGAAAGCAATCTCGACAATGCCTATTGGGCACCAGTTTCGACCCGCAAGCGCCCCGACGGATCGATCGCTGTCTTCCCGCATTTCGTGCTCGACCGCAGCAAGCCGGGCACCGTCTGCGTCGACCAGGGTGGCCGGCGCTTCGTCAATGAATCGACCTCCTACCACCTGTTCAGCCGGGCGATGTTCGAGGCGCATCGCAGCCGGCCGACCATCCCCTGCTGGATCATCACCGATGCCGACGGGTTGCGCCGCTACGGGCTCGGCATGGTCCGCATGGGGACGAAGAACCTGCAACCCTTCCTCGCCGACGGCTATCTCACCCAGGCTTCCTCGATCGTCGAGCTCGCCGACAAGATCGGCGCCGACCCTGCCGCGCTGTCCGAGACCATCGCCCATATGAACGACTACGCCCGCACCGGCGTCGATCCGGAGTTCGGGCGCGGCACGACCGACTATCACCGGGTCAATGGCGACGCCTCACGCGGCTTCCCCAACCCGACGCTGGGACCGATCGCGACCGCGCCCTTCTACGCGGTCAAGCTGACGCCCGGCGATATCGGCGCCGCGACCGGGCTCGTCATCGACGAGGATGCACAGGTGCTGGGTGAAGGCGACCGTCCGATCGGCCGTCTCTATGCCTGCGGCAACGAGGCGAACTCGATCATGGGCGGCACCTATCCGGGTCCCGGTATCACCATCGGCCCGGCGATCACCTTCGCCTTTCGCGCGGTGCGCCACGCGCTCGGTAACCGCGTGCCATCGCGATCTTCCGCGCCGGAGCATGCCGCCTGATGAACCAGGCCTTGCCGCAGTCCTGCGACCTGCTGGTGATCGGCTCGGGAGCCGGAGGCCTCGCCGCGGCCGTCACGGCGGCAGCGCTCGGCCTCGATGTCGTCGTCATCGAGAAGGAAAGCCGGTTCGGCGGCACGACCGCCTGGTCGGGCGGCTGGATGTGGATTCCACGCAACCCGCTCGCCCGCGCTGCCGGCATCGAGGAGGACGAGGAGACGGTCCGCACCTATCTGCGCCACGAGCTCGGCGCGGATTACGACGAGGCCTTCGTGACGACGCTGCTGGAACAGGGGCCGCGTATGGTCGCCTTCTTCCAGCGCGAGACGGCCGTCGACTTCATCGACGGCAACCAGATCCCGGACTTCCACGGCAAGAGCCCCGGCGCCGGCACCGGCGGCCGCTCGCTCTGCGCCAAGCCGTTCGACGGGCGCGAGCTGGGTCCACGGCTCAAGGATCTGCGACCACCGCTCGAGGAGGTCGCGCCCTTTGGCATGAATGTCGGTTCCGGGGCCGACCTGCGGCATTTCCTGAATGCCACGCGCAAGCTGCCGTCCTTCCTGCATGTGCTGCGCCGCCTCGCCCGGCATTTCACCGACCGCGCCCGGCATGGCCGCGGCCAGCATCTGGTCAATGGCAATGCGCTTGCGGCGCGGCTCCTCAAATCCGCCGACGATCTCGGCATTGTCCTCCAGAATAACACCGCAGCCATCGAACTGCTTCGCGATGGAAACCAGATCGCCGGCGCCATCGTCGAGACGGGTGGACGCCGGCAGGCGATCCGCGCCTCACGCGGCGTCGTGCTCGCCACCGGTGGTTTCCCGCACGACACGGCGCGGAAGGCAGCACTGTTCCCACATGCGCCAACGGGGCATGAGCACTGGTCGGCCGCTCCCTGCTCCAACACTGGCGACGGCATCCGGCTTGGTGAAAGGGCCGGCGGCCATCTCGAAACCGACTTGCCCAATGCCGGAGCCTGGGCGCCGGTCTCGCTCGTGCCGAAACCCGACGGCAAGACCGGCCGCTTTCCGCACCTGATCGAACGCGCCAAACCCGGGGCGATCATGGTGCGCCATGACGGGCGCCGCTTCTGCAACGAGGCGGATTCCTACCATGACGTGATGCAGGCGCTTTTCGCCGCCACGCCGTCCGACGAGCCGGCGGAGTGCTGGCTGGTTTGTGACCACGGTTTCCTGCGTCGCTACGGGCTCGGCCGGGTCAGGCCTCGCCCCTTCCCGACCGGCCCATGGCTGGGCAATGGCTATCTGAAGCGTGGCGACACCCCTGGGTCGCTGGCCCAGGCCTGCGGCATCGATGCGGCCGGTTTTTCCGCGACGCTCGCCAGCTATAACCGCGACGCCGCACGAGGGCTCGATCCCGCCTTCGGGCGCGGTGACACACCCTACAACCGGGTGCAGGGCGACCCCGAGCATCTGCCCAACCCCTGCGTCGCGCCGATCGGCCCCGGCCCCTTCTATGCGGTCAAGATCGTCGCCGGCAGCCTCGGCACCTTCGCCGGCTTGAAGACGGATGCCAGTGCCCGTGTGCTCGGGCCGGACGATGCGCCGATTCCGGGGCTCTATGCGGTGGGCAACGACATGTCGAGCATGATGGCGGGGCGTTATCCGGCCGGCGGTATCACGCTCGGCCCCGCCATGACCTTCGGCTACGTCGCCGCTCATCACGCCAGCGGCGTGCCCCTGACCAACAACCGCTCCTGAACGACGGGAAGACAAACCATGCGCTATGAAATCGCCACCCTCTCCGTCCGCCTCGGCAAGGCAGCCTCTGCCGTCACCGCCATCGACGCATCCCTGAAAGACAGCGGCGCGAAGGGCAAACTCCTTGGCTGCTGGACGAGCGAGATCGGCCGCCTCAACCAGATCACCGTGCTGCGCGGCTTCGCCGACGATGTCGAGCTGAGGCACGAGCGCGAGCGGGTGCTCGCCAGCAGCAATCCCTTTGGCTGTGGTGAGGATGTCGACGCGCTCGATTTCGACAGCTATGCGCCCTTCCCCTTCCTGCCGCCGGTCACAACCGGCAAGTTCGGGTCGGTCTACGAGATCCGCACCTATATGCTGAAGCATGGCGGCGTGCCGCCGACCATCGCCGCATGGGAGGCAGCCGTACCGGCCCGCGTCGCGCTCTCGCCGCTCGTCATCGCGATGTATGCGCTGGACGGGCCGGCGCGCTTCACCCATATCTGGCCCTTCGCCAGCCTCGACCAGCGTGCCGCGGTCCGGGCCGATTCCGTGGCCAAGGGCATCTGGCCGCCGAAGGGCGGACCCCAATGGCTGACCGGCGAGATGTATTCGACCATCGCCCTGCCGACGGCGATCTCCCCCCTCGCCTGATCCGGAGCCCAGCACATGCCGACGATCTCGCTCGCCTATCTCACAACGATTCCGCTCGCCCCGCCGGACGCCGTCCGTCTCGCGGCTGAGCTGGGCTATGATGCCGTCGGCCTGCGTGCCCTGCCGGCAGCGCCGGGCGGCGATGCCAGCCCCCTGATCGAGGATGCCGCGCTGAGAGCCGAGACGCGCAGGGCGATCGCCTCGGGCGTGCCGGTCTTCGACATGGAGATCGTCCGCCTGGCGGCCGACTTCACGGTCGAGAGATTTCGCCCGTTCCTTGAGCTTTGCGGCGAGCTCGGTGTCCGCGCGATCCTTGTGGCGGGCGACGATCCCGAGCAGTCCCGGCTCACCGCTTCCTTTGCTGCCTTCTGCGAAGCGGCCGCCGCCTATGGCCTCACCGCCGATCTCGAATTCATGCCCTGGACCCGCGTGCCCGACGCCCGCGCGGCCTTGCGTATCGTCACGGCTGCAGACCAGCCGAACGGGCGCGTCCTGGTCGATGCGCTCCACGCCGGACGCTCGCGCACCACGCTTGCTGACATAGCCGCCATCCCGCCCGGCCGGTTGAGCTACGCTCAGATCTGCGACGCACCCGGCGAAATTCCGACGACCGACGAGGGCCTGATCCACACGGCTCGCCAGGCGCGGCTGCTGCCAGGCGAAGGCGACATCGATCTCGTCGGCATCTTCAGCCAGCTGCCGGCTGAACTGCCGATCAGCGTCGAGGTGCCGCATCTCGAACGGGCCGCGCAGCTAGGCCTGCGCGAATGGGCGCGACAGGCCTTGGCGGCCACGCACCGGCTGCTCGCGGCGCGAGACGCGGCTGTCGCCGGCGGCGCCTCTTTGCGTCAGGCTGAGGCTGCAGGGTGATCGCCCGGCTGACGCCGGATGGATGTTCGCGTTCGCTTGATGCAGATTTTGGTTTGTGAGGCGGCCGCGCTACCTATTGAACCGCGCCCCAAGCGCCGGTTGATGGAGAAACGCGTGCCCAAACTCTGCAAGTTCACCTCGCCGCGCGACGGCAAACCCGTCTACGTCAATCCCGAGCAGGTCAGCGTCGTCTACACCCATAAGGGCGAGCCGCCCGACACCATCATCGGCTTCGGCAAGGACTTCATGCTCGGTGTGCAGGAAAGTCTCGAGGAGACGGTCCGCATCCTCGAGGAGGCCGGCTTCGCCCGGGGAGAGCGCAAGTAGCGTCGGGCGAATGGTCAGCGACTCATATCGGCCAGCGCCTCCCGCATCGCCACGCTGCGGATGCCGAACAGGCCCTGATACGGCAGGGCCAGGTCGACGATGACGAACATGACGCTCGCGACGCAGATCACGCCGATCGCGAGCACAATACCGCTGAGCAGGCGGCGCGGCACCTGCAATCCGAAACTCAGGAAGACCAGCGCGAGCCAGAAGCCGATGATGCCGACGAAGACCCCGCCCTGGGGACCATTGCCGTCCTCGATCACGGCCCAGCGGCGCTCCTGCATGCTGGCATAGTCGGCGCGGCAGCGCACCGACACGGCGGCGAGACCGGGCGCCGGGGCTGCGGTGTCGATGGCGAGGCCGACCTCGTCGATCATCCTGGCGAGAACCACGTCCTCGCCGCGAACCGCCATCGCACGGACATCCGGCATGCCGGGCACGGTCGGCGCGGGCTCCGAGGGCCAGGTGCTGGCGATGACCGCCGCGACGTAGCGGCGCAGTATCTGGCGAGACTGTTCCAGCCCCGGGCCCATATGCTGAAGGCAGCGGTCGAGCCGTGCGAGCTGGGCGGCGTAGGCCGAGCGGTTTCTGGCCGCGGCGTCGAAGGAGGACCTGGCCGTCGAGAGCTGCAGGCTCAGGACCAGGGCGGCGAAGGTCACGAGGAGGCCTGTCACGAGGCGGACGGCGTCCATGTTCTCCTTCGAGAGATGCTCCTCGGGCAGCCGCATCCGCAGCGCGAGGCCTGCGAGAGCGCTCAGGCCGAAGAGCAGGAGGAAACCGAGACCGTAGAGCAGTTCCATGGCATCGCCGTCAGGAGGCGGGCGGACCCGCGATGCTCTCACGGCCGAGCCGGCGAATCGAGCCCTCCTCTCGTTGGGAGGCACCGATATGCCCAGCGTGATGAGGCTCTCAGCCGAGGCGGCGCGTCACGCCGCCTTTGCCGGGCATTCGGCCGTGGGGTACCGGGCGGGGCTCGGGCAGGAGATAGGCGCCCCCACCGAAGCCGAGGGCGGGCCAGCCCGGATCGACATAGGCGTTGAGTTCCCAGCAGCGCAGCCGCAGGCGCTCGGCTTCGCTCGTCGCATCGGAACAACGGGAGAACTGCGAGCGCTGCCAGAAGGCATCGGCAGGTTGTGCGGCCAGTGCCGCGCCGGTCAGCGCGGCCGCCATGAGAAACCTGTTCACGATGACCCTCCTCTCATGTCTCGCCCCATCCATGCGCTCGCGCTCTTGCGGAAAGCTTAATCGGGCGGGAACAGCCGGGCGGCGTCGCGGGTATTCCTGTTGTCGGAACAGGCAGGAGGCGACGATGCGAGCCAAGGTCCAGCATGGCGCAAGCACGGGGGAAGCGACCCGCCCGGTCTTCGGGATCGAAACCGCCAAGGATTACGAACGCGCCAGGAACCGGATCGCGAGCCTGAAGGACTCGACACGCGACGAGGACGAGGAGCATGAATTGGAGGCCCTCGTCGAAGCCGTTCAGCGTTGGGACGCGGATCACTCCGCCCGTGCGGGCGGACAAGGGAGGAAAAAGCCGTGAAGACTCCGATCATAGTCCATACCGAGGAAGACTATGAGCGGGCGCAGCAGCGCGTGGCCGAGCTGAACGCCATGCCCGACAGCTCCGAGAAGGATAAGGAACTGCAGGCCATCGCCGACGCGATGCTCGCCTTCGAGCTGAGGCGCGACGAGCCGGAGGACTGAGCCGGCCGCGCACAGGCGCGTTTCAGGAACAGGCGCGTTTCAGGAATCGTTGCTGGCGTTGAGTTCGTCGGGGCGGAGTCCCTCATCCGGCGCGGGATGGCTCGCTGGCTGTTGCGTCTCGGCCCAGCGCGCCGCGATCTCGGCCATGACTTCCGCGCGCGAATGTCCCGGACGATGCACCGCGATATAGCGGTCGAGCGCCGCCAGTTCGGCATCCGTCAGAAGAACGGTCACGGCAGTGGGCATGAGTGGGCTCCCCATGGTTTGGAACAGCACCGGTTTCCGGGCGTTATAACCAACGCAGCATCCGATCATGTCATCGGGATGCAAGCAAGTCGGCAGCTCGAAAACGCCGGATTTTTCAAGCCGCGCTCGATCGCGCGGTTTCCCGCACGTTTTCGACCAGGATTGTCCTAGCTGGCGGCAGACGGAAGATCGTTTTCAACTGTCGATTTCATGAATGTTCCGCCATGCGGACTTTAATAAGGAGGTAGAGATGCTCAAACGTCAGGTTGCATTGACCTCTGTTGGTTTTGCCTTGCTGACAGCGACCGCCCTCGCCCAGACGAGCGCGCCCAACCCGCCTTCGTCCTCGCCGCCCGCCGCGAGCACCCCGGCGCCCGCGGCGCAGCCGGCCAAGCCGCCGGACACCAATCTCGCCGGCCAGGGCAAATGGCGAACGAGCAAGCTCATCGGCGTCGACATCTACGGCCCCGATGACAAGAAGGTCGGGGACGTGACCGAGGTCATCGTCGACAAGACCGGCAAGATCGAGATGGTCACGGTCGGCGTCGGCGGCTTCCTCGGCATCGGTTCCAAGGACGTCGCCATCCCCTTCGAGCAGGTGAGCTGGAGCGACCAGCCGATCACTCCGCCGGCTCCCGCCCCGTCAGGTGGCGCTGGCGGCGCGGGCGGTGCCGGTAGCGCGGGTGGCGGCATGGCTTCCCCGCCGGCGGCCTCCGCTCCCAAGGCGCCCGCGATGTATCCGGATCATGGCAAGATCTCCATGACCAAGGATCAGCTCAAAGCGGCGCCCGCCGTGACCTACTCCGGCAGTTGATACGCCGGTTCGGGACCGCCTCCGCAAGGGGGCGGTCTCCGTTTGTCTTCAGATGGTTGCCGTCTGCAGCTCGCGCAGAAGCGGTGGGATGGCTTCCGGCAGATCGTCCGCGATCAACCCGAATCCCAGCCGCTCGCCGGCCGAACCATGCAGCCAGACGGCGGTGCAAGCCGCCTCGAAAGCCGGCATGCCCTGCGCCAGCAATCCTGCGATCATTCCCGCCAGCACGTCGCCGGCGCCGGCCGTGGCCAGAGCCGGGGAGCCGGTCGCATTGATGGCCGCCCGCCCGTCCGGGCTCGCGATCACCGTGTCGGCTCCCTTGTAGACGACGGTGGCGCCGCTGAGCGCCGCTGCCTGGCGGGTCCGCTCCAGCTTGGAACGCTCCTGGCCGATCTCTGCATGCCCCCCGAAAAGCCGACGGAACTCGCCCTCGTGCGGCGTCAGCACGCAAGCTGTTCCTCGCCCCCGCAACCCGGTGAACAGCGCGGTATCCGCGGCCAGAATGCTGAGCGCATCGGCATCGAGGACGAGTGGCTTGTCGCCTGCGACCAGCGCGGCGACCAGGCCCCGCGCCCGCCCGTCGAGCCCGAGCGCCGGTCCGGCCACAACGGCAGCCCAGCGCCGGTCCTCCAGGACCCGCGCGAGATCGGCTTCGTCCACCAGGGAACGCTGCATCAGGGCATCGGGCCCGCGCGAGGCATGGGCCAGCAGCGCGGCCGGCGCGCAGAAAATCGTCACGAGCCCGGCACCGATCCGCAGCGCCGATCGCGCGCTCAGCCGCGGCGCCCCTACACTTGCCACCCCGCCCGCGAGAGCCGCGACCGCGCCCCGCGCGAATTTGTGCGTATCGCTGCCATGGCGGGGAAATTGATCAGCCCAGAGGCCGGGGCGGTTGGCGAAGGCCGTGGGCGCGATCGCTGCAAGGGCGGCTTCGGTCGGGATACCAATATCCGCCAAGGTCACTGTCCCGCAGAGATCGCGACCGGGTTGCAGCAGATGCCCGGGCTTCAACCGGAAGAACGTCACGGTCTCGGTTGCACGCACCACCGGCCCATCGGCCTGCCCGCTATCCCCCGAAAGACCGCTGGGAACATCGACCGCGATGATGGGCCGGCCCGAGCCGTTCATCATCGCCACAGCCTGGGCCGCCTCCCCGGTGGGCGGCCTGTTCAAGCCCGCGCCGAACAGCGCATCGATAAAAATGTCGGCCCCCTTGGAGGCGATGGCCGCGAGTGGGATGATCGCCCCGCCCCAACGACCGGCTGCGATCGCCGCGTCGCCTTGCAACGTCGTCGCTTCGCCGAGCAGGGCAAGCTCGACCCGGTACCCGCGCTCGCGCAGGATGCGCGCCGCGACGAAGCCGTCGCCGCCATTGTTGCCAGGCCCGCAGAGAACCGCGATCCGGGCACCCGCCTCGACGTGACGCATCACGGCCTCGGCCACCGCGGCACCGGCCCTCTTCATCAGTTCGATGCCCGGAATTCCGCTCGCGATCGCGATGCGATCCGCCTCGCCCATCTGCTGCGCGGTGAGCAAGGCGAACGCGCCGTGAGACATGGTGGAGATGGTCAAGCCGGGCATGGCCCATCATGGCGGCAGGTCGCGCCGCCCGACAACATGGCTCGCACAAAGGAATGTCTAATAAATAGGCTGTTGATGTTTTTTTATGCTGTTTTTTGCCTCATGATCGGGCCGACAACAGCGGGCTGCCACATAGCGGGGCGCAGGCGCCGATGCTATGAGCAGTCATGATGTTTTGCAGATGCGAGAGAGCCTCCGGGTTCCCTCGCTCATAGCAGGCACGATCCGGCCGCGGCCGGACTCTGGGGCGCAAAGGAGGCCGGTCGGCGCATGAAGAAGATCGAAGCGATCATCAAGCCCTTCAAGCTGGACGAGGTGAAGGAAGCGCTTCAGGACGTCGGGCTTCAGGGCATCACCGTTCTCGAGGCCAAGGGCTTCGGCCGCCAGAAGGGCCATACCGAGCTCTATCGCGGCGCCGAATACGTCGTCGACTTCCTGCCCAAGGTGAAGATCGAGATCGTCCTCGCCGACGACATGGTCGAGCGCGCCATCGAAGCCATCGTCAAGGCCGCCCAGACCGGGCGCATCGGCGATGGCAAGATTTTTGTATCGAGCATCGAGGGTGCGATCCGCATCCGCACGGGCGAGACAGGCGCGGACGCGATCTGACGTTTTCCCGCATCATGAGGATCGAGGCCTGCCGGGCGGCCCAAGCCGTCCGCAGCGCGCGAGTTTGAGAAACTACTGGCAAGAGGAATTGCTAAAATGAAGAGCGCCAAGGATGTCCTCAAGGCGATCAAGGAGAACGACGTCAAGTATGTCGACTTCCGCTTTACCGATCCGCGCGGAAAGTGGCAGCACTGGACCTTCGACGTCAGCATCATCGACGAGGACATCTTCGCCGAAGGCACGATGTTCGACGGCTCGTCGATCGCCGGCTGGAAGGCCATCAACGAATCCGACATGCTGCTGATGCCGGACCCGACCACCGCCGTGATGGACCCGTTCTTCTCGGCCGCGACCATGGTCATCAACTGCGACGTGCTCGAGCCCGGCACCGGCGAGCCCTATAGCCGCGATCCGCGTGGCATCGCCAAGAAGGCCGAGGCCTATCTGAAGTCGACCGGTATCGGCGACACCGTCTATGTCGGCCCCGAGGCCGAGTTCTTCATCTTCGACGACGTCAAGATCTCTGCCGAGCCGTACAACACCGGCTTCCAGCTCGACGCCGTCGAGCTGCCGACCAACGGCATGACCGACTACGAGGGCGGCAATTTCGGTCACCGCATCGCGACCAAGGGCGGCTACTTCCCGGTTCCGCCGCAGGATTCGGCGCAGGACATGCGCGGCGAGATGCTGGCGGCCATGGCCTCGATGGGCGTCGCCGTCGAGAAGCACCACCACGAAGTCGCCTCGGCCCAGCATGAGCTCGGCATGAAGTTCGACACGCTGGTGAAGACCGCCGACCAGATGCAGACCTACAAGTACTGCATCCACAACGTCGCCCAGAGCTATGGCAAGACCGCGACCTTCATGCCGAAGCCGGTCTATGGCGACAACGGCTCGGGCATGCACGTCCACCAGTCGATCTGGAAGAACGGCAAGCCGCTCTTCGCCGGCAACAAATACGCCGACCTGTCGCAGGAGTGCCTCTGGTACATCGGCGGCATCATCAAGCATGCCAAGGCGCTGAACGCCTTCACCAACCCCTCGACCAACTCCTACAAGCGCCTCGTCCCGGGCTATGAGGCCCCGGTTCTGCTCGCCTATTCGGCGCGCAACCGCTCGGCCTCCTGCCGTATTCCGTGGACGACCTCGCCCAAGGCCAAGCGCGTCGAGGTCCGCTTCCCCGATCCGATGGCGAACCCCTACCTCGCCTTCTCGGCCATGCTGATGGCCGGCCTCGACGGCATCGTGAACAAGATCGATCCCGGCCCGGCGATGGACAAGGACCTCTACGACCTGCCGCCGCGCGAGCTGAAGAAGATCCCGACCGTCTGCGGCTCGCTGCGCGAGGCGCTGGAGTCGCTCAAGAAGGACAACGCCTTCCTCAAGGTCGGCGGCGTCTTCAGCGACGACTTCCTCGAGAGCTATATCGAGCTCAAGATGCAGGATGTGGCGCGCTTCGAAATGACGCCGCACCCGGTCGAGTTCGCGATGTACTACTCCTACTGAGGGCTCAGCCGGCCCCACGGGCCGGCCAAGACTTCCTCCCGGCTGCGTCTCTGCGCGGCCACCTTTCACCGGGGCGGCGACGCCCCGGTTTTTCTTTGGCTTCGGCCGGAGCCGCGAGCCTGCCGGTGCCCTTCTTCCAGCCTTGTAAACCCGCTCTTCACGTCGCCGCGCCTAGTGTCGCGCGCGACGCGAGGGGGAGCCGTTGGACAGGATTTCGATCAATGGGCGCTTCCTGACGCAGCCGCTCACCGGCGTGCAGCGCTTCGCGCGGGAGCTGACTCACGCCCTCGACCGGAAAATCGGCGCCGGCACCCTCCCGGCATCGTTTCGCGGCACGCAGTGGCGGATCCTCGTTCCCGAAGGGGCCGAGGTCGACATCAATCTCACCCATATCAAGCTCGAACGGCGCGGTCGCGGGGCCGGCCATCTCTGGGAGCAGACGACGCTTGCCCGCGCGACGCGCGGCGACATCCTGGTCGGCTTCGGCGGCAGCGGGCCCCTGCTCCATCCGCGCCAGCTCGTGGTGATCCACGACGTCACGATCTTCCGTCATCCGGAAGCCTTTGGCCGCGGCTACAGAGCCCTGCACAAACTGCTCGGATTCGTACTGACGCGCCGCGCACAGGTCGCCACCGTCTCGCAGTTCTCGCGGCGGGAACTGGGCGCGGTCTTCGGCGTGCCTTCCGAGGGCATAGCGGTCATCTACAATGCCCCCGACCATTTCGCCGCGACGGTGCCGGACCCTACCATTATGGCGAGGCTCGGCCTCGCCGAGCGCGGCTTCTTCGTCCTCGTCGGCACGCTGAAGCCCAACAAGAATGTCGACTTCGCCGTCCGCGCCTTCCGGGAAAGCGCCTTGCCGGGCCAGAAGCTCGTCATCGTCGGCGGCATTCACGGTCATGTCTTCAAGGGCGGCGGCATCGCCGAGGCGGACGACCTGATCTTCGCCGGACGGCTGTCCGATGCCGAGGTCGCCGGCCTCGAGCGGCACGCGACCGCCTTCGTCTTTCCGAGTCTCTACGAAGGCTTCGGCATTCCCCCGCTGGAGGCGATGACGCAGGATTGCCCGGTGCTGGCAGCCGATATCCCGGCCGTGCGCGAGGCCTGCGGCGAGGCGACCCTCTATTTCGACCCACGCAGCGGCGAAAGCCTGAAAGGGGCGATGCGCGCCATCCTGGCCGAACCCGGGCAGCGCGAGGCGCTCGTGACGGCCGGCCATGCCAATCTGGCGCGCTTCTCCTGGGAGAAAAGCGCGGAATCCCTCCTCTCAATCCTGGCCGGGATGCGCTCGAAGGAAGCGTAAAATGCCTGAGCAGCCAACCTACAGCGACAGGATGCGCTGGGGTGCGAGCCTCCCGCGCAGCAGATCCCAGAAGGCCAGCCAGTTGCCTTTCAGCCGCCCGCGCCGGTCGACCGGATTGTTCGGCTTCAGGCTGCCGCCGAGATTGGCCGCGATGTTGCCGGCGGCGAGGCGTAGCGCGCGGCGCGGCCTGAGCGTGCCCTTGCGCACCAGATAGACGGGATTGGCGATCTGCGAATAGCCGAAGCGAAGGCCGGAGGTCCGGCCGCGCTTGCTGCCGCGATGCACGCCCCGCAGCGCCGTGGCGTGCACGATCCGGCCCTGGCCTGCGAGCTGCTGGCAGAAGTCGGTGTCCTCCTGCCAGCCATAGAGCGGCAGGTTCTCGTCGAAGCGTGCTCCGGCCGCCCGGACTGCCGCCATCCGAAACACCATGTTGCAGCCATAGGCATTCTCGACCGGCGTGAGATGCGCCACCGCCGGCGCGACGTCGCGCGCCAGGATCGCCCGGGCCTCCTCGGCACCGAGCCCCGGTCCATGGATGCCGTCAGCCAGGACCTGACCCGTCGCCACGGCGATATCGCGCTGCGCACCGAACAGCGTCTCAGCCTCCGCGATGAAGCTGGGTGCAGGCAGGAAATCGTCGTCGAAGAACAACAGCAGATCGGCATCGACGATCGCGTCGAGAATGGCGTTGCGTTGCAGGCAAAGGCCTTGTCGCGGCGCAACCCGCCTGACCGGCACGGCGAGCGTCGCGGCAAAGGACCAGTCGACATCCTCCTCCTGCGCCGGGCAGACCAGGATCTCGGATGGCAGGCGCTGCTGCCCGGCGATCTCGGCGAGCGTATCGCAGAGAACCTCGCGACGCCCTGCGGTCGCGATCCCGACGACGATCTTCATGGCTCGATTCCCGTCCTGCATGACGTCTCTCAATGCGCCAGCCAGCGCAGCATCCGCGGCAAGGCGGGCAGGCTGATGAGCAGCGTCGCGGCAAGCCCCGCCACGGCGGCCATCACGGCGTTTCCGCCGAGCCAGATCGAAACCACCCAGGCCGCTACCAGCGCCAGCAGCGCCGAGACGAGCGGCAGGCGCGGCAGTTCGAAGGGCAAGAGGCGCAGCAGCACCAAGCCGCCCGCAAGCGCGATCAGCGCCCCCACCGTCGCCCCGGCCGAGATCGCGACGTCGGACGCGCCGAGGAGGCCCGTGGCAACGAGCGCGCCGAGGCACATCAGGGCGGAGTCGAACACCGCCAGCAAGGCGATGGCAGCGAGACGGCGCTGGAGATGGGCCGCGGTGGGCAGCAATGTCTGGACGAGCGCCCGAGCGAGCGCCGTCAGCGTGATCAACGGCGCGATGCGCAGGAAGGAAGCGCGCAGGTCGGGCGCAATCAGCAGCGCCGTCGCGAATGCGAGCAGGCTGAGCACCGCCGCCGCCCCCATCATAGAAAAGCCGGCCAGCAGCACGTAGTAGCGGCCGAGCTCGCGCCGGAATGCACCGCTGCCGCTGTCGCGATCGAAAAGCTGCACCAGCGTCGGGTACCGAATCGCATAGATCGCCGAGACGATCAGGACGAAGGGTCGTTGCAACAGGTCGAGCGCCAGCAAGGGAGCTGCCGCGCCCTGCCCGCCCAGGACCGCGGTGAAGATCGCCTTGAGGCCGAGCGGCGCCAGCATCGCGGCGACGGAAGCACCGGCAGAAATCCCGCCATAGGCTAGATGCTTGCGCATGGCCTCGCGGCTCCTGCGCATCGGCGCACCGAAGCCTCCGCGCGAGACCAGCACAGCGACGAACACATAGGCGAGATAGCCTGCGATCATGCCGGCGAGGACATGGGCGAAATCCGGCCCAGCCCAGGCGCCGGCGAGCGTACCCGCCGCCATCAGAGAGGCCCGCAGCGCCTGCATCCAGGAGAACAGCCGGAAGGCGTGGCGGAAGCGCAGCATGGTGAGATGGATCTCGCTGCCGCCCTGCACGACCGCGGCGACAGCGCCGAGCCCTGCGACCGGCGCCGGCACGCCGCAAAGCCAGGCGATCAGGGCGCCGAGGCCGCAGAAGCCACAGCAGGCAAGGAATTCATAGGCGATGGTGCCCCGCTCGCTCGCTTCGCTCTGCGCATCGGGACCGGGATAGAAGCGGCTGCAGGCGAAGCGGATCCACTCGAAACAGGCGATCGCCGTGAACTGGACGATCGAGACGAACAGCGAATAGGCCGTGAATTCTGCCGAAGGCAGCCGGTTGGAGACGACGAGCAGCAGTCCCAGCGCCAGGACGGCTTGATAGACATAGGCTCCGAGCGCAGCGATCTTCGCCATCGCTCAGCCGATGACGAGCGTGGCGATCAGGCTCGCCCGGGCGGTATTGCCGATGATGACGCCGTTCACGCTACAAGACCCTCCGCCGGCAGGCGTAGGGTCAAAAGGTTGATATTTCGCGCCGGCTGTAACGGCTCAGGAGAAATGCAGGAAGACGAAGCCCGCTCCAGCGGCGACGGCCGCAAGCCACCAGAGGCCGCGCGAGGACAACCAGTCCGCTCGCGGCGTCTCCGCCGCCATGCGCGCATCCTCGTAACCGAAGGACTCTCCGGCCATGCGCGCGGCTCGCTGAAGCCCGGCCATTCTCGTGACAGGAACCGACTGACGCGACACCACGCTGACCTCCCCCTTAGGCTGATCGTAGCACTTTGCGAATCGCCGCACAGACCCGATCACATGCATCATCCTCGACCTCTGCGCTTAACGCAGCCTGAACGGCACCGGTTCCGCGCCCCGATGTCGGAGCCGTCGATGACCGGCTGGTGACAATAGGTCGGGCGTTGTTCCTGACAGATGTGGAAGACGAGGTTTTTATAGCGGCCGGTGCGGTCTATAAGCGGCCGCGAAAGCGCAGGACACGGCGGAATGCGCTAAAGTTTCACGTTGCGAATCAGGAAGCATTGGGCGCGATGGCAGAGAACGGCGATCTTTTCGGTGGCGAGATGGAGCGGCCGGCGGCTGCCAGCCCGGGACCGGAAGCGCGGACTCCCACCGAGACGTCGAAGCCCGCCCGCGGCGCTCCGGCCTCGGCGCGCAACGGCACCTTGTCCGAAACCGGCTACGACGCCTCCGCGATCGAGGTGCTGGAGGGGCTCGAGCCCGTTCGCCGCCGCCCCGGCATGTATATCGGCGGCACCGACGAGCGCGCGCTGCACCATCTCTTCGCCGAGGTCATCGACAACGCGATGGACGAAGCAGTGGCCGGCCACGCCACCTTCATCGATGTCGAGCTGCTCGAGGATGGATCGGTCGCGGTGACGGATAACGGCCGCGGCATCCCGATCGATCCGCATCCGAAATTCCCCGGCAAATCGGCGCTCGAAGTCATCATGACGATCCTGCATGCCGGCGGCAAATTCGACTCCAAGGCCTACGAGACCTCGGGCGGCCTGCACGGCGTCGGCGTCTCGGTGGTCAATGCCCTCTCCGACCGGCTCGAGGTCGAGGTCGCGCGCGGCAAGACGCTCTACCGCCAGATCTTCTCGCGCGGCCTGCCCCAGGGGCCGATCGAAACCGTCGGCGCCGTCGCAAACCGGCGCGGCACCAGGGTCCGCTTTCACCCGGACCCGCAGATCTTCGGCGAGGGCGCACATTTCTCCCCGGCGCGGCTCTTCCGGATGTCGCGTGCCAAGGCCTATCTCTTCGGCGGCGTCGAGATCCGCTGGAGCTGCGCGCCCGCGCTGCTGAAGCCCGAGGGCGACGTCGCGGCCGAGGCCGTCTTCCGCTTCCCAGGCGGTCTGCGCGACTATCTCGCGCAGGAAATCGAGGGCAAGGACCTCGTCGCCGAGCCGATCTTCTCCGGCAAGATCACCAGGGAAGGCAGCCACGGCTCGCTGGAATGGGCGGTGGCCTGGCTCGCCACCGGCGAGGACGGCTTCTCCTCTTCCTACTGCAACACGATTCCGACCCCCGAGGGCGGCACGCATGAGCAGGGCCTGCGCATCGCCCTGCTCCGGGGCCTGCGTGACCATGCTGAGCGCATCGGCCAGTCGAAGCGCATGGCGCAGGTCACCTCCGACGACGTGATGGCGACCTGCGCGGCGATGCTCTCGGTCTTCATCCGCGAGCCGGAATTTCAGGGCCAGACCAAGGACAAGCTCGCCACGCTCGAAGCCTCGCGCATCGTCGAGGGCGCGGTGCGCGACGCTTTCGACCATTGGCTCGCCGCCGCGCCGCAGCAGGCGTTGAGGCTGCTCGAATGGGCAGTCGACCGGGCCGAGGAGCGGCAGCGCCGGCGCCTCGAAAAGGAGGTTTCGCGCAAGACCGCGACACGCAAGCTGCGCCTGCCCGGCAAGCTCGCTGACTGCTCCAATGCGGGCGCGGCCGGCTCCGAGCTCTTCATCGTCGAGGGCGACTCGGCCGGCGGCTCGGCCAAGCAGGCGCGCAACCGGGCCAACCAGGCGATCCTGCCGCTGCGCGGCAAGATCCTCAACGTCGCCAACGCGACGCGTGAGAAGCTGAACCAGAACCAGCAGCTTGCCGACCTGATCCTGGCGCTCGGCTGCGGCATCGGCACGCAGTTCCGCGAGGACGATCTGCGCTACGACAAGATCATCGTGATGACGGACGCCGATGTCGACGGCGCCCATATCGCCTCGCTGCTCGTCACCTTCTTCTGGCGCCAGATGCCCCGGCTGATCGAAAAGGGGCATCTCTATCTCGCCGTGCCGCCGCTCTACCGCCTCCAGCAGGGTGGAAAGAGCATCTATGCTCGCGACGACGCCCATAAGGACGAGTTGCTGGATACGGTGTTCAAGGGCAAGAAGCCCGAGATCTCGCGCTTCAAGGGCCTGGGCGAGATGATGCCGCAGCAGCTCAAGGAAACCACCATGGACCCGAGCAAGCGCATCCTGCTCAAGGTCATGGTCGACCACGAGAACAAGGAGGAAACCTCCGACACGGTCGAGCGGTTGATGGGCAACAAGCCCGAGGCACGCTTCACCTTCATCCAGGAACGCGCAGCCTTCGCCGGCGAGCTGATCGACCTGTGACCGACGGCGAGCCCGGCATTTCTGCGGGGCTGGAGCTCAATGCCGCCGGGCTGCCGGGGCGCCGCCGGACTGGCAGGGTTCGCACATGTCGAACCCTTTCCGCCTCCCGGACCAGCATGACCGCAGACCCCGTGCCCCGCTTGGCGACTGGCCGCTGACCTCATGGCTGGGCCTGCTTCACCTGCCTCTCGACCCGATGGCGTCCCGGCGGCGGCCGGGAAAGCCTCCTGGGACGATATCCGGATCTTCAACGCCATCGCCGTCGGCGGGTCGATGGCCATGGCGGCGGCGCAGCTGGGCTTAAGCGAAGCCACCGTCACGCGCCGGCTCAAGGCGCTGGAGAAGGATCTTGGCCTCCAGCTTTTCATCCGCGAGGCCAATCGGCTCGTTCCGACGGCGATCGGCCGCGAGCTCGCGATCGAAGCCGGCGAGGTCGAGGCGGCAGCCCGGCGCTTCACGCTGCGCGCCGAGGCCGCCCGGCCATCCGCCAATGCGCCGGTACGTGTCACCGCGACGACCTCGATCAGCCTGTTTCTGACGATGCATGCCACCACTGTTTCGAGGGACGCCGGCGGCATCGAGATCGTCATCATCAGCACGCGCGACCGGCTGAATCTTGCCCGCGGCGAGGCCGATATCGCACTGAGGATGAGCAAGCCGCCTGAGGAGCCCGGCTACTACGCCCAGAAGATCGGTCGGCTGATGCAGGCGCTGTATTGCCGCCGCGACGTCGACCCCGCTACGGCTCCGATCATCTCGGTCAACCGCGAAACCTCTTCCCGCATCGACGACCACATCCTGCGTTACGCCGCCGGGCGCCCGATCGCGGCCCGCGTCGGCGATTCCGCGGCGCGCTACGAGAGCATCCGTTCTGCCGGCGCCTTGTCGATGGCGCCCTGCTTCATGGCCGATGCCGATCCCGCACTGCTGCGTCTCGCTCCGCCGCCCGAGGTAACGGGTGACGACATCTTCCTGCTCTCGCACGACGTCTCGCGGCAACGTCCCGGCGTCGGTGCGGTTTTGGCAGCGCTGCGCAGGCTCTTTCGCGCGCATCGCGCAAGACTGGAAGGCACGCTGCCGCAGGCCGATCCGTCATCATGACAATTGCAGCTATTCTCGAAAGCTCCGGCTAACCAAGCCTTTACCGCTGATGGCGCATGCTGGTTCCAATACCCGTGCAGACACGGGTTCTGGAGAGCGCGATGCGCCTGATCGAAACCTTCTGGAAGAATAACCGTGGCACCATGGCGACGGACATCGCCAAGGCCGCTGCCGCCATCGCCTTCCTATCGGTCATCGCCGCCAATTTCGTTTCGAGCCAGACTGCCGGCCTCGACAGGGGCAGGCTTGCCCAGGCAAGCCTCGCTGCCTCGAAGCGTCAGCCGGTCGATCCGATGGTCACCGGCTCGATCGGCCATGTGGCCAACGAGACCAAGCTCGACCCCTGCGCCCTGCCCCGCTGATCTCAGGCCAGCCAGCGCGCCAGTTCCGCCGTCACCCGCTCCGGGTCCTCGAGCGTCGAAAGATGGCCGCAACCCGGCAGGACCGCGAGCCGGGCCTTCGGCCCGACGAGCCCCGCCATCTCCCGCGCTTCGTCGATCGGCGTGATCACATCCTCCTCGCCGACGAGGACGAGCGTCGACAGTGATAGCCCGGCCAGCGAGGGCCGCGAATCCGGCCGCTTCATGATGGCCTTCTGCTGACGCACGAAGCCCTCTGCACCGACATCGTCGGCCATCCGCCGCACCAGCAATCGCAGCGGCTCGTCCGTCAGCCGGGCCGGCGCCACCAGCCGCTGCCAGAGCAGCGTGGTGACGTTGTCATAGGCGCCCTTCTCGGCGAGATCGATCATCTGGGCGCGCGGCTCGTTGCTTTCCGGCGTCGCCGGCTTGGCGCTGGTGTCGAGCAATGCGAGTCGCGTCACGCGCTCCGGCGCCTGGCGCAGAACCTCGAAGGCAACATACCCTCCCATCGACAGGCCGCAGAGCGCAAAACGCGGCGGCGCGGCAGCCAGAAGCCGCCCGACGATGGCGCCAAGACTATCGTCGCGGCTGTGTTCGGCGACGAGGATGAGGCGGCCATCGGCAAGCGCAGACCATTGCGGAGCATAGAGCGCGGCATTGCAACTGAGGCCGGGAACGAGAACGAGCGGGTCCTTCATCAGGCAAAAAGCGTCCTTTTCTGGCTACGTGATTGACTTTGCCGCATTTTCTTTGCATTCCACAGCGGTCCGCAGGCGCGCAGGTCCAGTTGTCGCGCCAGCGCGGTGGTTGATGAGCCCATCCCACCGCGTATCACCGACTCTGAAGAAGCGCGAAACGCGATGTCATTTGCCGAACTCGGCCTGAGTGAAAAGGTTCTGACGGCTGTCACGGCCGCCGGCTATAGCACGCCGACTCCGATTCAGGCTCAGGCCATTCCACATGTGCTGGCCCGCAAGGACGTTCTGGGCATCGCCCAGACCGGCACGGGCAAGACGGCGGCCTTCACGCTGCCGATGCTGACGATCCTGGAAAACGGCCGTGCCCGCGCCCGGATGCCGCGCACGCTGATCCTGGAACCGACCCGCGAACTCGCCGCCCAGGTCGAGGAGAACTTCACCCGCTACGGCGTCAACCAGAAGCTCTCGGTCGCCCTGCTGATCGGCGGCGTTTCCTTCGGCGACCAGGACGCCAAGATCACCCGCGGGGTCGACGTGCTGATCGCCACGCCCGGCCGCCTGCTGGATCATGTCGAGCGCGGCAAACTGCTGCTGACCGGTGTCGAGCTCCTCGTCATCGACGAGGCCGACCGCATGCTCGACATGGGCTTCATTCCGGACATCGAGCGGATCTGCAAGCTTGTCCCCTTCACGCGGCAGACCCTGTTCTTCACCGCGACGATGCCGCCGGAGATCACCCGGGTCTCCGAGCAGTTCCTGCACAACCCGGTCCGCGTCGAGGTCTCGCGCCCGGCGACGGCGGCGACGACGATCACCCAGCGGCTGATCGCCTCGAATCCGCAGGATTTCGAGAAGCGCGAGACGCTGCGCAAACTGATCAAGGGCGCCACCGACCTGCAGAACGCCATCGTCTTCTGCAACCGCAAGCGCGATGTCGCGACGCTGCACAAGTCGCTGCAGCGGCACGGCTTCCCGGCCGTCGCCCTGCATGGCGACATGGACCAGTACGCCCGCATGGCGGCGCTCGATTCCTTCCGTTCCGGCGAGAATCCGATCCTGGTGGCGTCCGACGTCGCTGCGCGCGGCCTCGACATCCCGGCAGTCAGCCATGTCTTCAACTTCGACGTGCCGACCCACGCCGAGGACTATGTCCACCGCATTGGTCGTACTGGCCGCGCCGGGCGCCTCGGCACCGCCTTCACCATCGTCACCCGCCATGACGACAAGCTCGTCGCCGCCGTCGAGAAGTTGACCGGCCAGACGATCGCCTTCGAAGGCCCGGGCCTTGATGCCCTGCCGCCAGGCGAAGCGCGCGAGGAGCGCCGCGGCAAGCGCGACGACAAGCGCTCGTCTTCGCGCGGTCGCGGCCGTGACGAACGCGGCGGACGCCGCCGCGACAACAGCGAAGCGGAAGCCGCCCCTGCCGTCGAGGCCGTTGAGGAGCGCCGCGAGGCGCGTCGCCAGCGCTCGCGGGACGACGCCGAGGCGGTCCGGGCCGAATCGCAGGAGCGTGGCGAGCGTGACAATCGCCGCCGCGGTCGCAATCGCGACGAGGATGACGGGCCTCAGGTCAAGGGTCTCGGCGACCATGTGCCGGCCTTTCTGCTGCGTCCGGTCCGCATCGGTTGACGCTACGGCATAAACCCGATTTTAACGGCTTTTACTTGATATCTGCGTTGCTGCGGCGCGATGGTGCTGTGGTGGACGGGCGCATGCCGCCGTAGATACGGACAGGATGTCCCGCTTCGATTGAATGATCGAAGCTGACGTGGCCGAAAGCCGCGACCCGCTTCGCACGGGAATGGCGTGACATGGACGAGGCCCCGGTTTCTGCTCATCACGATCTGGCCGAGCGCGTCGTTGCCGCCATGCGGCAGCACGGTTCGCCGGGTTACCCGCGCGCCTTCGAGGTCTGGTACGCCCATCTGAGCGGCGAGATGCCGGCGGTGAGCATGGCGCTGAATGCCATCCTCGCCGGCAATGATGGCCGAGTCACCGACGCCGATATCGACAGTCTCTACGAGCGCTTCATCAACACCGAGCGCTTCTCGCGCCAAGCCGAGCGCACCAGCTTGCAGGTCTTGGGCGAGATCGACGCCATGATGGCGCTGGTCGACAAGGCGCTCGGCTCCAGCGAGCTCTATCATGGCCGGCTGACGGCGATGTCGGAAGACGTACCGCCGATGGCCGACCGGCAGAAGCTGCGCGAATGGGTCGAGGCGCTGGTGATGTCGACCCGCGAAGAGGTGACGCGCAAGGCGCAGCTCGAGGCGGAGCTGCGCAACAGCTCCAACGAGATCCGCAACCTGCGCGAAGCCCTGGAATCGACCCGTGCGGAGGCACTGACCGATCCGCTGACCGGCCTCGCCAACCGCCGCCATTTCGAGGAGATGCTGCAGAAATCGATCGATCAGGCGACGCTGCGGCGCGAGCCCTTCGCGCTGGTGATGGCCGATATCGACTTCTTCAAGCGCTTCAACGACGCCCACGGCCATCTGACCGGCGATCAGGTTTTGCGCCTCGTCGCGCGGACGATGAAGGACAAGTTCAAGGACAAGGCGATCATCAGCCGCTTTGGCGGCGAGGAGTTCGCGATCATCCTGCCGGAGGCCGACGTGATCGCCGGCAAGTTCGGCGCCGAGACCGTGCGCCAGGCCCTGCTCACGCGCGAGTTGGTCAAGCGCTCGACCAACGAGAATCTCGGCCGCATCACGATCTCGCTCGGCGTCGCCATGTATCGGCGCGGCGATACGGCCGGATCCCTCGTCGACCGGGCCGATCAGGCGATGATGCGGGCCAAGCGCGACGGCCGCAACCGCACCGTCACCGAGGAAGCTGTGGAAGTGGCGAGCCGCGTCGCCTGAGCTCAGGAGGTCGCCAGCGCGCTTTCGCTGCGCGGCTTGATCTCGACGGATTCGCCGCAGCCGCAGGCCGAGACCTGGTTCGGGTTGTTGAAGACGAAGGTCGAGGAGAAGCGGTCGGTCTTGAAATCGAGTTCGGTGCCGAGCAGGAACAGCACCGCCTTGGCATCGACGATCACCGTCGCATCCTTCTCAGTAACCACCTCGTCGCCCTTGTTGACCTCGCGGGCGACCTCGAAGGTGTACTCCATCCCGGCACAGCCGCCCTTCTTGACGCCGACCCTGAGGCCGAGCGCCGGTGCCGCATCCCCTGTGGTCTGCGCCATGATCTCGCGGATTCGCGTGGCGGCGGCATCGGTCAGCGAGATGACCTTGAGGCCGGGAATCGAAAACATCGTCGGTTCTCCTCGACCGGGTTCAAGGCCCGGTGAAGCAGGATTGCTCCCGTAAGATAGGGATTGCGGGGGCTTCCGTCGAGATGTCGCGCGCGGTCGGGCCACGCCATGCGTTCATGAGCCGGCATTGTCCCGCCTCGCGCATTGCGGATCGCCCGCCATCATGCACTCTGGTGCGCCCTCGATCCCAGCCCCAGCGAAGCCATGCCCCACCGCCTGCACCGCCCGGAAGCCCTCCGCTCCCTCGTCCGCGACATGGTCATCCGAGCCGGCTGGAGCGAGCCGGAAGCGCAGGAGACCGCCGAACATCTCGTCCTCGCCAACCTGAGCGGCCACGACAGCCACGGCGTCGGGATGATTCCGCTGTATTTCCAGTCGCTTGCAGATGGAAACCTCAAGCCCGAATCGAAGGGAACCACCCGTGTCGATGCGGCACCTTTCCTGATCGTCGACGGCAATGTGGGGCTCGGTCAGCCAAATGCGCGCAATGCGGTCGACCGCGCAGTGGCCATGGCGAACCAGGGCGGCGTCGCGATCGTGAACCTACTCGATTCGCACCATATCGGCCGCATCGGCCACTATGCCGAGGTGGCCGCCGCAGCCGGGCTGATCTCGTTCTTCTGGGTCAATGTCGCCGGCCGCCCGCCGATCGTCGCACCCTTTGCGGCCAAGGAAGCGCGCTTCGGCACGAACCCGCATGCGATCGGCGTGCCTGTTCCCGGTGGCGAGCCGCTGATCCTCGATTTCGCGACGAGCCGCATGGCGCATGGCAAGGCGCGCGTCGCGCTGAACAAGGGCGAACAGGTGCCGCCCGGCTACATCATCGACGGCGAGGGTCGACCGACGACCGACCCGGCCCATGTCTTCGCCAGCCCCGACCACCCGCTCGGCTCGCTGCTGCCTTTCGGCGACCACAAGGGCGCAGGGCTCTCGCTGATTGCCGAACTGCTCTCCGCCGGGCTGATGGGCGCGGCTCGCATCGACCAGAAGCCGCAGAAGAGCTGGATCATCAACTCGCTCTTCGGCGTGCTGATCGATCCGGCCCGGCTGGAACCCGATGCCGAGCTTCGCAAGAGCCGTATCGAGAGCTACCTCGCCTTCGTGCGCGCCGCCAAGCCGCAGGATCCTGCCAGCCCCGTGCTGGCGCCGGGCGACAAGGAGCGCAAGGTCAGGATCGAGCGCGCCGCCGCCGGCATCCCGCTCGACGACGAGACCTGGTCGCAGATCAAGGCCGCGGCGGCGCGCCACGGCATCGACGCCGAGAGCTATTGAAGCCACCATGTCGCCCGCCGCCTACAACGCCTTCTGCGCCACATTGCCGGCCACGAGCCATGTCGTGCAGTGGGGCGGTGCCGATGTCTGGAAGGTCGGCGGGAAGGTGTTCGCCATCGCGCATGCCCAGGCGAATGGCGAAATGGCGGTGAGCTTCAAATGCTCGCCGATGGCCTATGACATCCTGAGCGAACAGCCCGGCCTCCGGCCCGCGCCCTACCTCGCCTCGCGCGGCATGAAATGGATTCAGTGGCTGACGCCCGAGAGCATGCCGGACGACGCCTTGCAGGACTATCTGCGCGAGAGCCACCGCCTCGTCGCCGCAGGGCTGACGAAGCGGGTGCGGGCCGAACTCGGGCTCGGCTAGAGGTCCACTTCGCCGCGGAACATCGGCGCGCAGGCGCCGCCGACGCGCGAGCGGTAGCCGTCCGAAGCTCGGCGCGATGAAACGTTCAACAGGCTCGGCCGACCCATCTCGACGCCTTGCGTGATCGTATAGGCCGCCGCCTCTCCACCATCGAGCGAGAGCAGCAGGGCGCCGAGCGTGGCGCTGGCGCTGCCAGTGGCGGGATCTTCCCAGGTGCCGGCCAGCGGCGCGAACATCCGTGCCCGGATCCGGCTGCCGTCGCGCGCATAGAGGAAGAGCGAGAGCCGGCCTTGCAGCTCGGGATTCTGGCCTTCCAGCCTGCGGAAGGCAGCAAGGTCCGGCGCCGCGCGGCCAAGCGCTTCCGGAGCGACCTGGGTCAGCACGAACTTGACGCCGAGCGAGGCCTGGACCGGTTTGTGCGGGGCCGTGAGAACATCACCGGCCGCGAGCCCGGCACAGGCTGCGATGCTGTCCGCCGGCAGTTCGAGCCCCAGGGACAGCGCCTGTGGCGCGGCGATGACGGCACCGGTGACGGCTCCCGTTCCGTTGCGCTCGACGGCGATCTCGACCAGCCCGGCCATCTGCTCGAAGCGCAGCACGCCGTTGCGGTCGCGACCATGCCGCGCCAGCACGCAGGCCGTGCCGACATTGGGGTGGCCGGCGAAAGGCATCTCCGCCGTGCGATGGAAGATGCGGACGCGCGCGTCGTTAGCCGGATCGTCCGGCGGCAGGACGAAGGTCGTCTCGCTGTAGTTCATCTCCGCCGCAAGCGCCTGCATCTGCGCGTCGGTCAGGCCTTGCGCGGCGGTGAAGACGGCGAGCGGATTGCCGCCGAAGGGCTTGTCGGTGAAGACATCGACGGTCTCGTAGGGAAAGCTGGGCATGGCGGCTCCACAGGCTCAAGGCGCGCCTATTCCTGCCAGCGAAGCGTCTTCAGCACCAATGAAGCGATGAGATAGATCTCATCACAGCAGCTATAGGCTCTCCCTCGCAGGCGGCCGGCCTACGGCAGCAACCAAAATTCAGCGCGGCTCGATCTCCGCCAGATAGGTGCGGATCGCATGCTCCGGTCCATGCCAGGAGGCGCTGCCCTTGCCCTGGAGCTCGGGAGCGTCCTTCCAGCCAGGCTCGATGCCGGTCATGTCCGGCAGCAGATGAGCGATCCCCTTGTGGCAGTCGATGCAGGTCTTCTCACCCGTGGTCAGGAAGCGCCCGTGGATCTCGGCGGCGCGGCGCGTCTGCTTGGTGAAATCCATTGCCACCGAGGAGTGGCAGTTGCGGCATTCCAGCGAGTCGTTCGCCTTCAGCCGGGACCATTCGTGCTTGGCAAGCTCCAGCCGGTGGTTGAGGAATTTCTCGCGCGTCGAGATCGTGCCGAAGATCTTGCCCCAAACCTCCTTCGAAGCCTGCATCTTGCGGGCGATCTTGTCCGTCCAGTTATGCGGAACGTGGCAGTCCGGGCAGGTCGCCCGCACGCCCGAACGGTTGGAGAAATGCACGGTCGACTGCAGCTCCTGATAGACGTTGTCGCGCATCTCGTGACAGGAGGTGCAGAACTTCTCGGTATTGGTGATTTCCAGCGCCGTGTTGAAGCCGCCCCAGAAAATCACGCCGCCGACGAAGCCGCCGAGCGTCAGCACGCCGAGCGGCAGATAGGCGCTCGGCCGGCTGATGATGCGCCAGAAGCGCACCACGATGTCCCAGCACCACAGGATGAAGGATTTGAGCCTGGCCATGATGCGCGCGCCTCAGGGCTTCCGGCCGATGTCTTTGGCATCCTGGAACCGGTTCGGAACCAAGGGTGCGACATCGGTCTGCTGGACGTGGCAGGCCGTGCAGAAATAGCGCCGCGGCGTCACGTCCGAGAGCACTTGCCCGTCGCGGTCCTGGAAATGGGTGACGCTGATCATCGGCGCGCCCGAACCTTCCGTGAACTCGCGCTTGTGGCAGTCCATGCAGCGATTGGTGTTGAGGGTGAGTTGGTAGCCGTCGATCGCATGCGGGATCACCGGCGGCTGCTCCGGATAGTTGCGCATCCGCCGGACATCGTCGACGACCGGCCGGCCGAGCGCCGGCACGCGTTCGAGCGCCATCGGGTCGGCCGTGCCGGTGAGCCGCGGCACGATCTTGATCGGGCCGCCCTCCTGCGAGACGGCGGCGCCGAAGGCGAGGACGAGGCCGGCCGCCAGGGCCGCCCCGAGCAAGGTCCGCGAGCGCATCAGCCCGAGACCGGAACGATCTTGACCGCGCATTTCTTGAAATCCGTCTGCTTGGAGATGGGATCGGTGGCGTCGAGCGTCGTCTTGTTGATGAGCTGGCTGGCGTCGAACCAGGGCACGAAGACCACGCCGGGGGGCATGCGGTTGCGCCCGCGCGTCTCGACGCGGGTTCGCATCTCCCCGCGTCGCGAGATCACCGTAATCTCCGCGCCCTGATTGAGTCCGCGCTTGCGGGCGTCTTCCGGGTGCATAAAGCAGCGTGCACCGGGGAACGCCTTGTAGAGCTCCGGCACGCGCATCGTCATCGAACCGGAATGCCAATGCTCCAGCACGCGGCCGGTGACCAGCCAGAGATCGTATTCGTTGTCGGGAGACTCCGCCGGCGGCTCGTAGGGCACCGCGATGATGCGGGCCTTGCCGTCCTTGTTGCCGTAGAAATCGACGCCCTTGCCGGGCTTCACATAGGGGTCGAGCCCTTCGCGATAGCGCCAGAGCGTCTCCTTGCCATCGACGACCGGCCAGCGCAGGCCGCGGACCTCGTGATAGAGATCATAGGGCCCGAGATCATGGCCATGGCCGCGACCGAACGTGGCATATTCCTCGAACAGGCCCTTATGGACGTAGAAGCCGAAATCCTTGGATTCCTGGTTCTCGTATTCGGGATTGGTCTCCGATAGCGCGAACTTGTCGACATTGCCGTTACGGTAGAGCACATCGAACAGCGTCTTGCCCTTGTAGTTCGGGTTGGCGTCGAGGATCTCCGCCGGCCAGACCTCGTCCGTGGTGAAGCGCTTCGAGAACTCCATGAGCTGCCAGAGGTCGGAGCGCGCCTGGCCTGGCGCGTTGACGAGCTGGTGCCAGACATGGGTGCGCCGCTCGGCATTGCCGTAGGCACCCTCCTTCTCGACCCACATCGCGGCGGGCAAGATCAGGTCGGCGGCCATCGCTGTCACCGTCGGATAGGCATCGGAGACGACGATGAAATTGTCCGGGTTGCGATAGCCCGGATAGGCCTCGTTGCTGCTGTTCGGCGAGGCCTGCAGGTTGTTGTTGACCTGGATCCAGTAGAAATTGAGCTTGCCGTCCTTGAGCATCCGGTCCTGCTCGACGGCGTGATAGCCAGGCTTCTCCGGGATGACGCCCTCCGGAATGCGCCAGATCTCCTCGGCATGCTTGCGGTGCTCGGGATTGGTCACCGTCATGTCGGCCGGCAGGCGATGGGCGAAGGTGCCGACCTCGCGCGCGGTGCCGCAGGCCGAGGGCTGGCCGGTGAGCGAGAACGGGCTGTTGCCCGGCTCGGAAATCTTCCCCGTCAGCAGGTGCAGGTTGTAGACGAGCTGGTTCGCCCAGACGCCGCGCACATGCTGGTTGAAGCCCATCGTCCAGAACGAGACGACCTTGCGCTTGGGGTCGGCATAGAGCTCGGCGAGCTGCTGCAGGAAGCCGGGCTCGACGCCGGTCAGCGCCGAGACCTTCTCCAGCGTGTAGTCCTTGACGAAGGCGGCATAGGCCTCGAAGTCGATCGGCGTGGTCGCTGCGGGATCGGCCGCCTTCTTCGCCTTGACCTCACGCGGATCGTCCGGCCGCAGGCCGTAGCCGATCTCGGTCGCGCCCTTCACGAAGGTCGTGTGCTTGCCGACGAAGTCCTTGTTCACCCGCCCGGTCGTGATGATGTGGTTGGCGATGTAGTTCAGGATCGCGAGGTCCGTGCCCGGCTTGAACACGATCGGGATGTCGGCGAGGTCGGAGCTGCGGTGGGTATAGGTCGAGAGCACCGCGACCTTCACATGCGGCTGGCCGAGCCGGCGATCCGTCACCCGCGTCCACAGGATCGGATGCATCTCCGCCATGTTCGAGCCCCAGAGCACGAAGGCATCGGCATGCTCGAAATCATCGTAGCAGCCCATCGGCTCGTCCATGCCGAAGGTCCGCATGAAGGCGTAGGCCGCCGAGGCCATGCAGTGGCGGGCGTTGGGATCGAGATTGTTGGAGCGGAATCCCGCCCGCATCAGCTTGGTCGCGGCATAGCCCTCGAAGATCGTCCACTGGCCCGAGCCGAACATGCCGAGCGCGGTCGGCCCCTTGGCCTTCAGCGTCGCCTTGGCCTTGGCGGCCATGGTGTCGAAGGCTTCCTCCCAGGAGACCGGGGTGAACTCGCCGTCCTTCGCGTAGATGCCGTTCTTCTTGCGCAGCAGCGGCTGGGTCAGCCGGTCGTTGCCATACATGATCTTGGAGAGGAAATAGCCCTTGATGCAGTTGAGGCCGCGATTGACGTCGGCCTTCATGTCGCCATGGGTGGCGATGACGCGCCCTTCCTTGACGCCGACCATGACGCCGCAGCCGGTGCCGCAGAAGCGGCACGGTGCCTTCGACCATTTGATCTGCAAGGTATCGACGCCACCGGTCACCGGTTGCGCTCCAGCCGGCACGCTCATATTGGCGGCGAGCGCGGCGACGCCGGCCGCCTGCGCCTTCAGCATCTCGCGACGAGACAGGGTCATGGGGTCACTCCGGGGTCGTCGAGGGTTTCGAGGTCTTCGATCTGCTCGAACACCATGTTGGCCGAGAGCACGCCGTCGATCAGGCTGATGGCGGCCAGCCGGTCGCCGATCACGCCCGTACTGGAACCCTCCAGCACGATCACGATCTTGCCGTTCTCGACGCGATGGATCTCGGTCTCGGGAAGCTCTGCGATACGGGCGAGCACGGCCTCGACCTTGGCCGGCAGGGCCGAGACGACGGCGCTCGAAATATGATGGAAGCGCGGACCGGATCGCTCAGACATGGGCGGCCTCCAGCGGACGACCACTCACCGAGATCGCTTGCGCCGGGCAGGCAGTGATGCAGGCGCCGCAACCGCTGCAGCGATCGGTCGCGATCTCCGGCAGCGCCGGACCGCCCAGCCGCGGGCGAAAGCGGATCGCACTTTCCGGACAGGCATCACCACAGCTCTGGCAGACGATGCCCCTCGTGGCGAAACAATCTGCGCCGATGGCTGCGACATGCGGGAAACCAGCGATGGAACGGTCAAAGACCGGCTCGGAGCAAGCGTCCGCGCAGGCTCCGCAGAACGTGCATTCCCCTGCGTTGAAAGTCAGGGCAGGCCGACCATCGGCATCGAGCGCGATGATGTTTTGCGGGCAAGCCGGCACGCAGGCGCCGCAGCCCGTGCAAGCGGCTGCGACAGATGCGGCGCGCGACCATGGCGGGCGGATTGCCTCGGGGCGGGCAAGACGGCGGCCAATCAGAAAGCCACGGCGACCGAGATCGATACCATCCTGTTTCATGGCCGGCCTCAATGCGGCGGGCCGGGCGGGCCAAGGACGAGCTGGAACATCCAGACCAGGAAGCCGTAGCCCCCGACGACGCCGACGGCGACCACGGGCCAGATCAGAACCGCCAGCGTCAGGAACGCCACGGTCTCGGCGCGTCTCGTCGGCTTCTCGACGGCAGCCTCCGGGCCGCCGGTCTTCGCGGTCTCGGTCGTCATCTCTCGTCCTTTCAGGCAGCGGGCGTTCATGCAGCGCGCCGGGGCCAGATTTGAGATCGACGAAGGAGAATATGCGCTTGAGCGGGCTTGTCCATGTTGCTGCGAAGAAGACAACGCCCTTTCGTCGCCGTCTTTGACATAACGCAAACGCGACCGGCCGAATGCCGCCTATTTCAGCGCCGTGGCGTCGTTCTTGCTTGGCGAGAGCGCGCCTGTTCCCAGCGCGTGCGGCGCCTCCGACCCCGGAATGGCGCGAAGGCACGCCGATCCAGGCGGCGATGAGCATCGACCCCGACCTTCTGCGCGGCCAACCTGTCTTCGCGGCCTTGTCCGTCGGCGAACGCCGCGCACTCGCGGCTGCGGCCTCTCTCTGGTCGCGGCCGGCCCACGAACCCGTCTTTGCGCAAGGCGAGCCGGCAAACGACCTCCTCCTCGTCCTGTCGGGACGAATCAAGCTGACGCAGCGCGGCTGGTCTCGCGTGCCCGTCATTCTCCGCATCGCCCATCCCGGTGAGTTCCTCGACCTCGGGCGCTGCCTGCGCCCGGGCCGCCACCAGGCCAGCGCGACCGCGTTGTGCGGCGTCACGCTCGCCGCCTGGCCCATGCAGGACTGGCGCGGCCTCATTCGAGAGATGCCGGCGATAATGGCCGGCCTGGCCCAGCTTCTCGAACAGGAGCTGAGCGACACTCAGGGCCGCCTCGTCGAGATCGCCTCGCTCGATGTGCCACGACGCATCGCCCACGCCGTCCTGCGGCTCATCGATCAGGCAGGGCGGGAGGAGCCGGCTGGAACCCGCATCGATTTCCCGCTCTCGCGACAGGATCTCGCCGCACTGACCGGAACGACCCTGCACAATGTCTCGCGCATCCTGACCGGCTGGGAGCGGCGCGGCGTCCTCGCCGGCGGCCGGCGCACGCTGCTGGTGCGCGACATCCCCGCCTTGATGGATCTGGCGACCGCGATGGAAGCCGGTAACGGCGCCTGAAGCCGCGTTGCGGAAGCCGAATGAGGGCACCGCGACCCCGCATCGCCACTGTTTGCCCAAACGCAAAGAAGCCCGCGGGGCGCCTCGCTATCACCGGCTCGCCCCTGCCCTCGGCATGCGGGCTTTCACGCGCCGGCCTCGCCGGCATTCCCGCAAGCCCTCGCAACGGAAGGGTGAACGCATGGCCGAACGTCTGACAAAGGCGGGAGCCCGCAATGTCTTCTACGGCGGATCGATCTTCTTCTTCGCCATCTTCGTCGGGCTCACCGCCCACAGCCACTGGTTCATGCGGACGAAGTCCACCGACGAGACGACGCTGACGCCGGCCGTCGCCCGCGGCAAGCACGTCTGGGAGCGCAACTCCTGCATCAACTGCCACACGCTGCTCGGCGAGGGCGCCTATTTCGCCCCCGAGCTCGGCAATGTCTGGAAGCGCTATGGCGGCGACAAGGACCCGGCCGGCGCCCGCGAGAGCCTGAAGGCCTGGATGGCCGCCCAGCCGAGCGGGATCGAAGGCCGGCGCCAGATGCCGCAATTCAACCTGACCGAGCAGGAACTCAACGATCTCGCCGATTTCCTCGAATGGACGAGCCGGATCAAGACCCAGAACTGGCCACCCAACGATGCCGGCTGAGACGTCGCGACAGGAGAGAGCCATGCCAGGCTACAACACGACGAGATACAAGACCCAGAACGTCGCGATGCTCTATTTCTACGGCGCGCTCGCGCTGTTCGTCGCGCAAGTCACCTTCGGGCTGGTCGCCGGGCTGATCTATGTGCTGCCCAACACGCTGTCGGTCGCCCTGCCCTTCAACATCGTGCGGATGATCCACACCAACGCCCTGGTGGTGTGGCTGCTGCTCGGCTTCATGGGCTCGACCTATTATCTGTTGCCGGAGGAGGCACAGACCGAGCTTTACAGCCCCAGGCTGGCGGTGGCGCAGTTCTGGATCTTCTTCATCGCCGCTGGCGTCACCGTCGTCGGCTATCTCTTCCATATCCATGAGGGGCGCGAATTCCTCGAGCAGCCCTTCGCGATCAAGGTCGGCATCGTCGTGGTGGTGCTGATGTTCCTGTTCAACATCACCATGACCTCGCTGAAGGGCCGCAAGACCACGGTCACCAACATCCTGCTCTTCGGCCTCTGGGGCCTGGCGATCTTCTTCCTCTTCGCCTTCTACAACCCGGCCAACCTGGCGCTCGACAAGATGTACTGGTGGTACGTCATCCATCTCTGGGTGGAAGGCGTCTGGGAGTTGATCATGGCCTCCGTGCTGGCCTTCCTGATGATCAAGCTCAACGGCGTCGACCGCGAGGTCGTCGAGAAGTGGCTCTACGTCATCGTCGGGCTGGCCCTGTTCTCCGGCATCCTCGGCACCGGCCACCACTATTACTGGATCGGCGCGCCCGGATACTGGCAGTGGATCGGCTCGCTGTTCTCGACGCTGGAGGTCGCGCCCTTCTTCACCATGGTGATCTTCACCTTCCAGATGACCTGGAAGGCCGGACGCAATCACCCCAACAAGGCCGCCCTGCTCTGGTCGCTCGGCTGCTCGGTGATGGCCTTCTTCGGGGCCGGTGTCTGGGGCTTCCTGCACACGCTCTCCTCGGTGAACTACTACACCCACGGCACGCAGCTCACCGCCGCCCACGGCCACCTCGCCTTCTTCGGCGCCTATGTGATGCTGAACCTCGCCGTGATGGCCTATGCCATCCCCGAGCTGAAGGGTCGCGCGCCCTACAACCAGTGGCTCTCGATCGCGAGCTTCTGGCTGATGGTGACGGCGATGTCGGTGATGACCTTCGCGCTGACCTTCGCCGGCGTGGTCCAGGCCCACCTCCAGCGCGTGCTCGGCCAGAGCTTCATGGACGTGCAGGACCAGATCGCCCTGTTCTACTGGATCCGGCTCGGCTCCGGCGTGGTGGTGGTGATCTCGGCGCTGATGTTCGTCTGGGCCGTGCTGGTGCCTAGCCGCGAGCGCAGCGCGGAGCCTCGAGCCCTCGCCCAGCCAGCGGAATGACACCAACGCCCGCCGGTCATCGGGCCGGCGGGCCGCCGCCCTCCTGATTGCATTGGATGCCCCGCGATGAACATGATCCCGCGCCCGCCGATCCCGGCCTCGACCGACACCATCGACATCCCCGCCTATACGGCCTCCGGCAACGAGCACTTCCTGTTCGAGAAGGCTTGGGAACGGCGTCTCCCGCTGCTGCTGAAGGGGCCGACCGGCTCGGGCAAGACCCGCTTCGTCGCCCATATGGCCGCCAGGCTCGGATTGCCGCTGTTCACGGTAGCCTGCCATGACGACCTTTCCGCCGCCGATCTCACCGGCCGCCACCTGCTCAAGGGCGGCGAGACCGTCTGGGTCGACGGGCCTCTGACGCGCGCCGTGCGCGAGGGCGGGCTGTGTTACCTCGACGAGATCGTCGAGGCCCGCAAGGACGTGGCGGTGGTGCTGCACCCCCTCACCGACGACCGGCGCATCCTGCCGCTGGAGCGCACCGGCGAACTGCTCACCGCCCCCGCCTCCTTCATGATCGCGGTCTCCTATAATCCCGGCTACCAGAATCTGCTGAAGAACCTGAAGCCCTCGACCCGCCAGCGCTTCGTCTCGATCAGCTTCGACTTTCTGCCGCGCGAGCAGGAGATCGCCGTCGTCGCGCAGGAAAGCGGTCTCGACGAGGGCGCGGTCGCGCCGCTGGTCGATCTCGCTCGCCGCCTGCGCACGCTGAAGGGGCAGGATATCGAAGAAGGCGTCTCGACCCGCCTCATCGTCTACGCCGCGAGCCTGATCGCCGCCGGCCTGTCCCGGCAGGAAGCCGTGATGGCCGCGATCATCGAGCCTTTGACCGACGAGCCGGAGATCCGCGCCGGGTTGGTCGAGGTCGCTCGCGCGGTGCTCGCCTAGGAGACCCAGGATGCTGGACTTCCTCGAGCTGGAAGAGACGGTCGGACGCTTCTGGCATCGGCTGGTTGGCGACACTGCGAGCCTGCCGCATCATCCGCAGGCGGCGGTGACGCTGGCGAGCATGGCACCGACTCTCGCCGTCTGCTTCCGCGGCTTCGGCGGCGAGCCCGGCGTCAGGATCGTCCCGGCCCGCGAGCGCGCCGCCGGCCACCGACTCAATTTTCGACAGCGCATCGGGCTCGGCGAGGAACGGCAGGCGCAGGCCTTGCGCACGCCGGACAGCCTGCAACTGCCGGCCGAGATCGCGATCTTCCCGGAAGCTGGGCTGAATCGCGACCTTTACATCTGGCTCGCAGCCTGCATGGCCACGATGCCGCCCTGGCCGATCAGCGAAGCCGATCCGCTGCAGCGCGACCTCGCCCGGATCGCCATCGCGCAGCATCTGGTCACCACGGTGCTCGATGCCTTTCCCGGCCTCGGCCCCGTCTACCGTCGGCTCGCCGAGTCCCTGCTCGCCAGCCGTCGTCGCGAGGGGCTGCCCGATACCGAGGCCAAGGTCGAAGCCCTGATCCGCGCGCGGCTGGATGGCGGGGCGGCCGATATTGCCGTCGAAAGCTGGCCGGCCAAGGCGCCGGCCGGCTATCTGCCGGCGCTCGGCGTCCCGCTCTGGCCTCTGGCCAGCGCCGCCGCCCCCGCCCGAACGCGTCGTCGCGACGAGGACCAGCCGCCACCGACCTCCGCCAAGGCCGAAGAGCAGATGAAGGCCTATGCCGCCAGCCGCGATGAGACGGCGGAAGAATGGCGCGAGCGCAGCCCCTTCATTCTCAACCGCTTCGAGAAGATCCTGGCGATGTCGGAGATGGTCGCGGTCGACCGCCCCTCCGACGACAGCGAGGAGCATGATCCCGAGGCCGCCGACGAGCTCGACGACATGGTGCTGAGCGAGCGCAAGGGTCGCCCGGCCTCGCGCTTCCGCTTCGATCTCGACCTGCCGCCGGAAGCGATGGACGAGACCGCGCTCGCCGGCGCGCTGACCTATCCGGAATGGGATTTCCGCAGCGCCTGCTACCGCGACGACCATTGCCGGGTGCTCGCCGCCATGGCTCAGCGGGAGCTGGTGCCCCCGGCGCAGGACGCTGCAACGCGCGCGCTGGTGCGCCAGGTCCGCCGCCAGTTCGAAGCCCTGCGTCCCTTGCGCGAGCCGCAGCGTGGCCAGATCGACGGCCCCGATCTCGATCTCGACGCGGTGGTCCGTCGCCAGGCCGACCTTGCAGCCGGCGGTTCGGGTAGTGACCGCATCCATCTGGCGAGCCGGCCGCAGGCGCATGACCTCGCCGTGACCACGTTGATGGATGTCTCGCTCTCGACCGATTCCTGGTTCGACGATCTGCGCGTGCTCGATGTCGAGAAGCAGGCGCTCACCGTCTTCGCCCATGGGCTCGCCGCCTGCGGCGACCGCCACGAGATCCTGACCTTCACGTCGCGGCGGCGCGACTGGGTGCGGATCGAGACGGTGAAGCGCTTCGACGAGGCAATGGGGCCGGCGGTCGAAGCGCGCATCGCGGCGCTCAAGCCCGGTTACTACACCCGCATCGGCACCGCGATCCGCCATGCTGCGGCCGGACTGAAGGCGCGGCCCGACCGGCGCAAGCTGCTGCTCGTCCTCACCGATGGCAAGCCCAACGACATCGACCACTACGAAGGCCGCTTCGCCATGGAGGATACTCGCATGGCGGTGATCGAGGCGCGCCGCGCCGGCATCTGCGTCTTCGCCGTCACTGTCGATCGCGAGTCCCGCGCCTATGTCCCGCATCTCTTCGGCCGCAACGGCCATGCCGTGGTCTCCCGGCTCGATCGGCTGCCGGCGGCCCTCCCGGCGATCTACCGCGCATTGGCCGCTTGAGGAGAACGTCATGACCGATGCCCAGATGGGTCTCGTCGTCGCCACGCCCGCGATCATCGTCATGGCCCTGCTGCTCTACCGGATGGGCGTGCTGCAGAAGGGCGGCGTCGCCGTCGCGATCACGATGTCGCTCGCCATCGCCGTCCTGCTCTTCCTCGAACAATAAGGCCGGCACAGCCGCGCTGTTTGCGTTTCGGCAAATTGCCGCTGGGGCGCCTTCGCTAGGCTGGCGAGCCGCCCGCATCGGGGCCGCAACCGGAGCCGAACCCCATGACCATTCAACCCCTCGAACCTCTCGACGTGCGCGCGATCCCGCCTGTCGTGCGCCATGCCACGATCTTCGGCATCCTGGAGCGGCTCTCCCCCGGCGATGCCTTCAGCATCGTCAACGACCATGACCCGGCGCCGCTGCGCCGGCAGATCGAGGCACGTTATCCCGGCGCCTATTCCTGGGCCTATATCGTGCAGGGACCGGAAATCTGGCAGGTCGAGATCGGCCGCAACGAAGCCGGCGACGACGGCCATGACGCCGATTGCGGCGGCCATGACGAAGGCCATTCCTGCACCTGCGGCCACTGACGCCGCCGATATCGGGAGACCGCAGCCATGCCGATGGCATCGCTGTCCCGTTGGACGATGAGCTATTTCGCGGCCGCGCTCGCGTTCCTGCTCGCGGCCGAGGCTCTCGCCGTTATCGGCATCGGCTATCCCGCTGCCGGCCTCGCCGAGCCTGCCACGCTCGTCCTCGTCCATCTCGTTGCGATCGGCTGGCTGAGCCTCGCCATGGCTGGCGCGCTGCTGCAATTCGTGCCGGTGCTGGTCTCCCGGCCCCTCGCCTTCTCCCGCCTCGCTCTGCCGGCCCTGTTCGCGCTCATCATGGGCCTCATCCTGCTCTGCACCGGCTTCGTAACGCTCGCCGGCTGGATCGAGACCCCGCTCGACTTGATGCCGCTAGGCGCCGCCTTCCTGCTCGGAGGCTTCTCCCTGCTTAGCCTAATGCTGGTCGCAACATTGCTGAGCGCACGGCCGATCGGTCTGTTCGCCCGCTTCGTCCTCACCGGTCTCGCCTGCCTCGCAGCGACGGCACTGAGCGGCACCGCCTTCACGACACTTCTGTCGGGGCGCGGCGACTGGCTCGGCTCCGTGGCCCTGCTTCCCGATGGCCTGCCCTTCCACGCCTTGCTCGGCCTCGGCGGCTGGCTCGGGCTCATCGCCGTTGGTGTCAGCTACCGGCTCTTCGTCATGTTCATGATGGCGCCGGAGCCGCCCGCGCATCGCGTGCGCCCCGTGCTGCTGTTCGCAAGCCTCGGGCTCGGCCTCGCCTTCGCCGGCCTCGTCGCGCCATTCGCCGGCATCGAACCGGGAGCCATCTGGATCACGTCGGCGCTCGCCGTGCTGATCCTGGCCGGCGTCTTCTACGGCCGCGACATCCTCGCCCTCTATCGCGCCCGCCGGCGCAAGGCGCTGGAGATCAACATGCTTGCCAGTCTCCCGGCTTTCGCCGCGCTTGGCCTCGGGCTCACGCTGCTGCCGGTCGCCATCGTCGCCCGTGCCGGCGATGGCTTGATCGCGGCACTCGTCTTCCTGCTCGCCTTCGGCTGGCTCGGCGGCTTGACCCTCGCGCAGCTCGTGAAGATCGTCTCCTTCGTGACATGGCTCGAAACCTATGCGCCTCGGCTCGGACGCGGCCCGGCGCCGCGCGTAGGCGACCTCGTCGCCATGCCGCGCACCGGCTGGTGGTTCATGCTCTATTACGCCGGGGTCGTTCTGGGAGCTGCCACGCTCGCCATCGAGGCAACGACTGCTTTCCGGTCGGCCATGGCGCTCTGCCTGACTGGAACCGTCGGCCTCATCGCCGAACTCATCCACATTCGCCGCTTGTCGCAGATCAAGGCCGCGGAACGGCCGCCGGCGCATGAACGCCCCAGGCTCCTGGCCGCGCGGGCCGAGGAAAGGAGATCTCCCCATGTCGAAACCAGAACCGTCGCTCATCCGCGAACTTGATGTCCGCCCGATGCTGCGGGCCGGCGAGGAACCGTTCCAGGCGATCATGGACGCCGTCGGCGCGCTGGCACCCGGCGAGTCGCTGCGTCTCATCGCGCCATTCCGGCCGGTGCCGCTGTTCTCGGTGATGGCCAATCGCGGCTTCGCCGCCAGCGACCGGCCGCTCGACGGCGGCGACTGGGAGGTCGTGTTCTCGCCCGTCGCCGGAATCGAGACCGAAGCCGGCCTCGCCACCGGCAGCAGCCCCTCCGCGATGTCCTGGGGCAATCCCATCGAGGAGCTCGACCTCACCGACCTCGAACCGCCCGAGCCGATGGTCCGCATCCTGGAGGCGCTCGAAGACCTGCAGCCCGGCGACGTGCTGTTCGCACTGCTCGCCCGCGAGCCGGTCTTCCTCTTCCCGGAACTGGCCAAGCGCCAGCACGAATGGGCCGGCAATTTCGACGCCTCCGGCACCGCCTATCGCCTGCTGGTGCGCCATGGCGGCGGGAGGGCGCACGGATGAGCGCCAATCTGGAACGCCTCGTCGAGATCGCGCTGCGCGACGTGCTCGACCCCGAGATCGGTCGCAGCGTGGTCGACCTCGGCCTGATCTACGCGATCGCGGCCGCGCCGGATGGCAACGTCGCGATCACCATGACGACAACCACGCGCGGCTGCCCGCTGGCGGGCTTTCTCCGCGAGGCCGTGGCGGCAGCCGCCGGAGCCGTCTCCGGCGTCACCGCCGTCGTTGTGACACTGACCTATGAGCCGGCCTGGGAACCGGCGATGATCGCGGCCGAGTAACCGCGGTTAAGATCGTCAAAAATATTGTGCTGCAACAAAGAGCGATTTTCCCAGTCTCCTAAAGTCTTCACGACCGGTTGATCTCCGGTCGTTGGCAAGGAGACAAGCCATGGGCGAAGAGCTCAAACTGACCCGCCGCAGCATTCTGGCGGGAGCGGCGGCCACCGGGGCATTCGTCCAGGCCGCGACATCTCAGCCGGCTCAGGCACAGGCCGTCATGAGCAAGGCCACGGCCGCCGATGTCGCCAAGCTGCCGCGCATCAGGGCCAAGCTGGTCGATCCCCCCTTCGTGCAGGTGCACGAGCAGATCGCGACCGGCGGCCCGAAGGTCGTCGAATTCGAAATGACGATCCACGAAAAGAAGATCGTCCTCGACGATGCCGGCACCGAAACCTTCGCCTTTACATTCAACGGCACGGTCCCCGGCCCGCTGATGGTGGTTCATGAGGGCGATTACGTCGAACTGACGCTGATCAACGCCGACACCAACGAACTGATGCATAACATCGACTTCCATTCGTCGACGGGCGCGCTCGGCGGCGGAGCGCTGACCGAGATCAACCCCGGCGAGCGGGTCGTGCTGCGCTGGAAGGCCACCCGGCCGGGCGTGTTCGTCTATCACTGCGCCCCTCCCGGCATGGTGCCCTGGCACGTCACCGCCGGCATGAACGGCGCCATCATGGTGCTGCCGCGCGACGGGCTGAAGGATCACCAGGGCAAGCCGCTGAAATACGACAAGGTCTATTATGTCGGCGAACAGGACTTCTATGTCCCGCGCGACGAGAACGGGAACTTCAAGCGTTACGCCAGCCCCGGCGAAGCGCATGAGGACGTGCAGAAGGCGATGCGGACGCTGACCCCGACCCATGTCGTCTTCAACGGCAAGGTCGGCGGGCTGACCGGCAAGAACGCCATGACCGCCAAGGTCGGCGAGACCGTGCTGATCGTCCATTCGCAGGCCAACCGCGACACGCGGCCCCACCTGATCGGCGGCCATGGCGACTATGTCTGGGCAACCGGCAAGTTCCGCAACCCGCCGGAGCGCGACCTGGAGACCTGGTTCATCCCGGGCGGCTGCGCGGGTGCGGCGCTCTACACCTTCCTGCAGCCGGGCATCTATGCCTACGTCAACCACAACCTGATCGAGGCCTTCGAGCTCGGTGCCGCCGGCCACTTCAAGGTCGAGGGCGAGTGGAACGACGACCTGATGAAGCAGATCCTGGCCCCGGCCGGCATCTGATCATCCCTCGCCTCCCCGCCAACCGGCGGGGAGGTCCCCCTTTCCCGACAGGGAGTTCCCATCATGGCCACGACGCTGCGCCTCGCGCTGCCGGGGCTGACGACCTCGCTCGGGCTCCTGTTCATGGCAGGGGCCGCCACCCTTATGCTGGCGGCGCCCCCACGCCGGCCCACGGCGCCGACCTTCCCTCTGCCTCAGACAGCCCTCGTGCCGGCCGCGACGCTATTGCATCGCCTCGACGGCGAATACAGCCGCGCCGGCCGGCCGGTCGATGCGCCCCGCGTCGCGATCAGGCTGCGCGAGCTCGAGATCATGCGCTATCAGGTGACTGCCGCCGACTATGCGCGCTGCGTTGCCGACGGCGCCTGCAAGCGCCTCGACAAGCCGGCACCGCGCGGCGACCTGCCGGTGACCGGCGTCAGCCACAGCGACGCGACCGATTACGCCGCCTGGCTCTCACGCAAGACCGGCGCTGTCTGGCGCCTGCCGAGCGACCGCGAATGGGCGCAGGCCGCCGGCTCGCGCTTCGTCGACGATGCGCGCGGACTCGATCCTGACAGTGCCAATCCGGCCCGGCGCTGGCTCGCCGATTACGACCGCGAGACCAATCGCAAGGCGGCGAGCGACCCCGTGCCGCGGCCTGTCGGCAGCTTTGGCGCCAACGAGCACGGCATCAGCGACATCGCCGGCAATGTCTGGGAATGGACACAGAGCTGCCTGCGCCGCGTCTCGCTCGATGCCGGCGGCCGCACTGTCGGGGAAACGACCAATTGTGGCATCTATGTCGTCGAGGGCCAGCATCGCGCGATGATGACCTTCTTCATCCGAAACCCGAAGAGCGGCGGCTGTTCGGTCGGCACGCCGCCCGACAATCTCGGCTTCCGCCTGGTGCGTGAGCGGAGTTGGCGCGACCGGTTGCCCGCGAGCCTCGGCCGGCTGCTGCCGGCATGAATGCCAGCGTTGATCGCCGCAGCCTCGGCGGCGCCCAGCCAGCGTCCGAAGACGGCATGGAGCTTCTGCTCTGGATCCTCGTCTGGAGCGAACTCGTCGTCTTCGGAGCGCTGCTCGGTGCCTTCCTGCTCTTCAGCGCGCTCGATCCGTCGTCCCTGGTGACACTGCGCCGAGCCCTGGACCCGAACCTCGCCGGTATCGCGACGGCCGTGCTGCTGACCAGCGGCTTCTTCGCGGCCTGCGCCGCCTTGGGCCGTCATCCGCGTCACAACCTCGTTGCAGCCGCGCTCGGTGGCTTTGTCTTCTGCGGGCTGAAGATCGCAGCCTTCGTCCACGAACTGCCGACGCTCGCGGCGACGGAGGGGCGGCTCGTCGAGCTCTACCCGCTCATCGTCGGCTTCCATTTCGCGCATGTGCTGTTCGTCGCCGGCCTGCTGCTGCTCGTCGCCTGGCGGCCAGTGCCGCGCCATGTCGCCACCGTCGCGACCGTCTGGCACCTGATTGACCTGGTCTGGCTGCTGATCCTCCCCGTCATCTATTTGGGTTGAGATGCTGTCTTCCCGCGGACTGACGCTTCCTGCCGTCCTTATCGCCCTGCTCGTCGCGACGGGCCTGAGCCTGTTTGCGGCCTCCCATCTTCCGGCCGGACTGCGCGGATCTGCTATCGCCATGCTCAGCCTGGCAAAGGTTGTCCTCGTGGTGCTGGGCTTCATGGGGCTGCAGCGGGAAAGCCGCGCGCTGGCGGGAGCTCTTATCGGTTATGCCGCGCTCATCTGCCTCTTGGCCGGCGCCAGAATCGCCCTCGCTGGGGTATCGTGACGCACTTGAATGGCCGGAGCGATTGCAGTCTTATTTCGCATCCCGCAGGACCGGCTGATCGCGGGTTTTTCTCGAGCCCGCCGTAGGGAAGGCAGCAGCATCGTGGCCATGGATCGCAGCGTGCTGCGCAGCATTCCGCTCTTCGCGGCGATGAACGATGCCCAGCTCGACCGCATGACGGCACAGGCGAGCACGCGCCGGATTCCCCAGGGCGAGGCGGTCTTCGAACAGGGTGATCAGGCGCAGGCCTTCTACCTGCTTCTGCACGGCCGGCTGAAGGTGACGCAGGTCACGCGCGACGGCCAGCAGATCATCGTGCGCGTCGTCCATCCCGGCGACCTTTTCGGCTTCACGCGCGCGCTCGGCCGCAGCGACTATCCGGGCACGGCGACGGCGGCGGTCGACAGTCTCGTCGCCGCCTGGCCGACCACGTCCTGGGACGGCTTCGTCGAGGACAATCCGCATCTGGCGATGAATGCGATCCGCACGATCGGCCAGCGCCTCGACGAGGCTCACACGCGCATCCGCGAGATGTCGACCGAGGAGGTCGAGCGCCGTGTCGCCCATGCCGTGCTGCGGCTGGTGGAGCAGGCCGGCAAGCGCGACGAAGCGGGGCTGCGCGTCGACTTCCCGATCTCGCGGCGCGACATCGCCGAAATGACGGGCACCACCTTGCACACGGTCTCCCGCATCCTCAGTGCTTGGGAGACGCAGGGGCTGGTCGAAGGTGGGCGCCAGAAGCTCGTGGTGCGCGACAGGGCCGGGCTGTCACGCCTGGCCGAGAATGCCGAATAACTCCGATATGTGTGCGGCTCAGGCGGCGCCGGGGGTGGGAGCGGCCTTGCCGCCCAGGCGCGCGCCGGTCAGCGCCGGCCAATAGGCCAGCGCAAAGACGATGAAGGCCAGTGACCAGCTCAAGCCCGCGACGTGCAACAGCCCGGCCGGACCATGCCCGAGCGCCGAGCAGATCCGCGCGACGCTGCCGACCACGACAAGAACGTAGCACGCCTGCGTCGCGGCGGTCGCCATCAGCGGGCGGCCGGTATGCCCGAGGCTGGCGCGCGACATCACCGCCAGCGTCATGGTCCCGAAGGCTCCGGCCGTCCAGGCGTGGATGCCGGCGCCCGGCGCGATCAGGCCGAAGCTCGCCAGCGCCGTCAGGCCGAAGCCGAGCGGCACGAACAGATAGGCGACATGGAGGATGATCAGCAGCGGATTGCGCCAGCAGCGCTCGCCCGCCCAGCGGGCCAGCCTGATGAGATGGAGCACAGCCAGGACAGCCAGAGCGATAGCGGTCGCGAACATCTCCGGCATCGCGACCCAGAGGCCCAGCGCGACCACGCTGCCGGCCAGCACGATCTTGTCGTAACCGCCGAACGGCACCGGCAGCCGGCCCTTGCGCGGCGCCAGCCAGTTGCGCGTGAAGCTGGGCACGATGCGCCCCGCGATCAGCATGACCAGCATCAGCACCACGGCAATGGCGAAACGGCGGGAGAACTCGGCGCTTCCCGTCAGGCCTGCTTCGAGATGGAAGGCCAGGTTGGCCGCGAGCAGCAGGGCGACGAGGACGACGACCTTGAGATTGCGCCAGTTGCGCCCGGCGACGATCTCGCGCGCAGCAGCCGCGGCGAGCAGCAGGAGGAACAGGGCATCGATCGCCATGGCGAGGCGCCAACCGATCAGCGCCGAGACCGTGACCGCAACCCGCCCGGCGAGCCAGGAGAGGACGAGCGCCAGGAGCGGCATGCCCTGAACCGGCAGCCGACCGGTCCAGTTGGGGATCGCGGTCAGCAGAAAGCCGCCGATGGCGGCGACCTGATAACCGAACAGCATTTCATGAATGTGCCAGTCGATCGGCGCGAAGGCGGTCGGCACGGTGAGATGGCCGGTGACGAAAGGCAGCCAGACCAGGATCGTCAACCCGGCCTGCAGCGCCGCCAGCAGGAACAGCGGCCTGAATCCATAGGACAGCACGGCAGGGCCGTCATAGGCTCGCAGCCTCGGAATGGGCGCCATGGTCGACCTCCTGACGCAAGCGGGCGCGGCTGGCTGCCGCGCCCATGATTTTCGGGGATGATCGCAACCGGCTCACTTCGCCTTGGCGAGGAGATCGGCGAGGACCTGCTTGGCCTTGCCCGGCGTCTTGGCCGCCGCCGCCGTGGCAGCGTCGACATTGCCCGGTTCGCCGACCACGACCAGCGCCACCATGCCCATGCCGTAATGCGGCTTGCAGTGAACGCCGTAGACGCCGTTTTCCTTGAAGGTGACGTCGATCTGCTCGTTCATCTTGCCAGCGAAGGGCGCCGCGCCTTCCGGCAGCATTCCGGGAATGCTCTCGGCATTGTGGCTCTTGTCGGTGGGAACGAACTTCACGGTATCCCCCGGCGCGATCTTCACCAGCGCCGGCTCGAACACCATGACCCCTGCCGCGCCCTTGTTGAGCATCTTGACCTCGACCTCCGCGGCATTCGCGCCGGCGGCGGCCAAGGTCATGAGCGCGCCGACCAGAATCGTCCTGAACATCTGTCTTCTCCATCGTGGCAGCGGGCTCATCAGCCCCTCGCTGCACCGCAACATTAGCGAGCGCGGGCTGGCGCCAAGTTGCGAAAACGCAAAGACGCGACGCATTGCGGCGGAGGCCGTAGATCTGACGTCACAGTTCGCGCAGCGATGCGGCGCCGGCCTCGGCGCTGCGGGCGATCTCGACGAAGAGCAGCGCCATCTCCTCGAAGACACTGCGGTCGCTCTCCGCCTCGGTGAGCGAATCCAGTTCGGACAGGAAGGAGAGCAGCGCGGCGATCCGCTCCTTGTGATCGCGCGCGGAAGAGAGCCGGCGGCGTGCTTCGCGCCGGCGCTCGAGATGGTCGAACCGGTCGAGCGCACCGTCGAGCGTCTCGCGGCAGGCGCAGTCCAGCTCCTCCGGTCGCAGCACCCGGCGCAGCCTGCCGATCAGCTCGCTCGCCGGCGTGGCCGGAACACTTTTCTCAGAGGGGCTTCGCTTGCCCTGGCCGCCAGTCATGCCCCGCTCCCTTTCCTTCGGATCGGTTCAATGCAGTTCACCGCGTCCGCCGGCGCCTGCTCCCATGCGGAGATGGCCGGGCGCGCCATGCAGGAAGCCGTTGGCGAGCGGCACGCCGGGATAGGCCGCTCCAAGATGGCTCTCGGCCTCTTCCGGATCGAGCCGCTCATCGGCGACGTCGCGGAACAGCCGTGCGACCGCGACCATGTCGCAGTCCTGCGGCGAGAGCCTGAGCGAGGCGACCCCGGCCGTGCGCAGCGCCGGAATGTCCCGCAATAGGCTGGCCGAACCATGCGACAGGGTCTGCACCCCGTTCACCGAGAGGAAGCCGGCACCGTCGAGCGTCTCGACCGGCATGCCGTCGGGATCCTGTTCGCAGACGAAGCGGCAATTGTCCTTGGTCAGCTTGTGGGCGCGGGCGTGGTAGCAGCGCGCCGAGATCGCCAGCGGCACCTTGCCGAAGGCGAAGACCTCGACGGCAAGCTGGGGCAGCGCGGTAGCGATGGCCGTGACGGCAGGTAGAGGCAGCTCCGGCGGCAGGCAGATGCGCGTCGCGCCTCGCCGCGCCAGAAAGGCCGCCGTGCCTTCATTGTAGACGTTGACGAAGGGCCCGACGGCAAAGGCGCGCGCGCCAAGCGAGGCGAGGCAGCTCAGATCGTTGATCTCGACCTCGGCCTCCTCGGCTTGCATCAGTTCGCGCGTCTGGCGGCGCTCGCGCGGCAGGGAGACCAGGATCAGCGAGGCATGCAGCACCCGCTTGCCGGCCGCCTCCAGCCGTTCGACCACGGCAGGGATGTAGTCCTGCTTGAAGGGGGTGCGCTTCGAACAGACGGCCTCGCCGACCACCACCGTGTCGACCGGCGCCTCATCCGCGATCCGGTAATGGAAATCGCGCCAGCGTTCCGGCGCCCAATGATAGAGGACCGGGCCGAGGGTGAGCTGCATCGCCGCTATTCCTTCCTTGGATCCCGGCCGCTAGCGCCAGGTCTTGCGATAGGCGCCGACTGTACTCGCCTGCCCCTCCGCCATGGCGGCAAGTCCGGCCCCGGCGGCGTTGCGGCCCTCGTCGAGCGCGGACAGAATGGCTCGGAAGGAGCGCACGACGCCGGCGATATAGGCGCGGCCGCGCTGGCGCCCCTCGATCTTCAGTGCGGTCACGCCGGCGTCGCGCAGGGCTGGCAGCAGCGTTGCGGCATCGAGGCTCACCGGCTCCTCGAAGATGTAGCCGGAGCCTTTGGGCGTGGCGAAGCGGCCCTTGCAAAGGGTCGGATAGCCGGCCGGCTCGTCCCTGCCGAAGCTGTTGATGGTGAAGCCGCCCAGCGTCGAGACGATGCGCCCGTCGCGCTCGGCGTAGGCGACATGACTTGCCGGGGAGCAGACGCCGTTCATGTTCGGCGACTGACCGGTGGCGTAGGAGGAGAGCGAACAGCGTCCCTCCTCCATCACGCACAAACCGCCAAAGACGAAAACCTCCGTCTCGCAGCCGCTCTCGCGCACGATCGCCGCGATCTCCGGCACGCTGAGCACGCGTGGCAGGACGACGCGGCGTGCGCCGAAGCTTTCGGCATAGAAGCGGATCGCGTCAGGATTGGCCGCCCCCGCCTGCACCGAGACATGCAGTCGCTGTTCGGGGTGACGGCGCGCGGCATAGTCGAGCGTCGCGAGGTCAGCCAGGATAAGGGCATCGGCCCCGGCCGCGACGGCGTCATCGATCGCTGCCTGCCAGAGTCCGAACGAGCCGGCCCGCGCGAAGGTGTTGATCGCGACCAGCACCTTGACGCCCTGGCGGTGCGCGAAGGCGATACCCTTGCGCAATTCCTCGCGCGAGAAATTGAGGCCGGGGAAATTGCGGGCATTGGTCTCGTCGCGGAAGCCGCAATAGACGGCATCGGCCCCCGCCGCGACCGCAGCTTCGAGGCTAGCCGGTGTCCCGGCCGGGCAGATCAGCTCCACGCCGGATCCTCCGATGCACTGGGTCGCGCACGCATCCGCTCGCGCAGGACGTCCGCCAGACGCGCGCCCACAGGCCCGAGACCACCGAACAGGAGCGCACCGAAATCGATGCGGGCATCGTCGATGGCGTTGCGCAGCGCGAGCGCGGCAGAGACGTCGCCCTCCACCCAGAGCACCCGCGAGAAGAACAGGGCGTCACCGTCGAGCGTCCCTTCCGCCATGCCGATCAGCCCTGCCAGCGGGCCGCGGATGCTGGCGTCGAGCCCGGCCGGCAATTCGCGAACGGCACGCGCCAGCGGCCGGCGCGGCTTCGGCTCCAGCACGAAGGCGAACGGCAGATCGATCGGATCGATGCCGAACCGCTTCTGCGCATGCTCGCCAAGACGATCGTAAAGATCAGGATGGGCACGGCCGATACGGGCGAGCAGCAAGGCCAGAGCCGGCTGCAACGGCGCAAGCGGCAAGGGCGCAACCGCCTGCGCCAGCCATGGCGGCAACCTTGGCGTCACCGCGTGCAATCCTGTCGTCTCCGGTTCCGGCATCGCTGACCTCCGACGCAGGAGACTAGGGCGGGAGCCGGCGTGCTCGTTGCTCCGGCGCAAAGACGACCGCGAATGAAGCGGGCGATGGTCCGGCAACCGGAGCCCCTGCCTTGCCGATCCGCGACCTGCCTCGCTTCCGCGACCTCAGCGCCTTCCTCGCCCATCTCGATGCCGCCGGGCAGCTCCGGCGGATCGCCGAACCCGTCGGCGTGGTGCACGAGATCACCGAGATCCACCGCCGCGTCATCGCGGACGGCGGACCCGCGCTGCTATTCGAACGCCCCGTCCAGCCGGATGGAACCGTCTCCCGCATTCCGCTGCTCGCCAATCTCTTCGGCACGGTGGAGCGCGTCGCCTGGGGACTGGGGGTCGAGGAGCGGAACCTCCCCGCGCTCGGTCGGATGCTCGCCGCGTTGCGCGAACCCAGGCCGCCGCGCGGGCTGGCCGAAGCCTGGCAGGCGCTGCCGCTGGCGCGTGCGGCCCTGTCGATGCGCCCACGCAGCTGCAAGCGCGCGCCGGTGCAGGAGCTGGTGTTCCAGGGCGAGGCGATCGATCTGGCGGCGTTGCCGGCCCAGCTCTGCTGGCCGGGCGAGCCGGCGCCACTGATCACCTGGCCACTGGTGCTGACGGTGCCGCCCGAGCCTTCGTCGCAGGACAAAAGCAACCTCGGCGTCTATCGCATGCAGGTGCTCGGACGCGACCGCGCCATCCTGCGCTGGCTCGCCCATCGCGGCGGCGCACGCCACCATGCGCAATGGCGCCGGCTCGGGCGCGACATGCCGGTTGCCGTCGTGATCGGCGCCGACCCGGCCACGATCCTCTCGGCTGTGCTGCCGCTGCCGGAAACAATGCCGGAGCTGCACTTCTCCGGCCTGCTGCGCGGCGAGCGGCCGGCGCTCGTCCCCTGCGTCAGCATTCCGCTGTCAGTGCCGGCAGAGGCCGAGATCGTCATCGAAGGCCTCGTCTCGCCGGATGAGACGGCGCCGGAAGGTCCCTATGGCGACCACACCGGCTATTACAATTCCGTCGAGCCCTTCCCGGTGATGCGGGTCACGGCCGTGACGATGCGGCGGGCGCCGCTCTATCTCTCGACCTTCACCGGCCGGGCACCGGACGAACCCTCGCGCATCGGCGAGGCGCTCAACACCCTGTTCCTGCCCCTCCTGCAACAGCAATTTCCCGAAGTGATCGATGTCTGGCTGCCGCCGGAGGCCTGCTCCTACCGGATCGCCGTCGTCGCCATCGCCAAGCGCTATCCCGGGCAGGCACGCCGCCTCATGCTCGGCCTGTGGTCGCTGCTGCCGCAATTCAGCTACACCAAGCTCGTGATCGTGGTGGATGCCGACATCGACCCGCGCGACTGGGCGCAGGTGATGTGGGCGGTCTCGACCCGCGCCGACGCGAGCCGCGACCTCGTTACCCTCACCGATACGCCGATCGACTATCTCGACTTCGCCTCGCCGAAGCCGGGGCTGGGCGGCAAGCTCGGCATCGACGCCACCAACAAGCTCGCTCCGGAAACCGAACGCGAATGGGGCCGGCCGATGGCCATGGACCCGCGGACCATCGCCCGCATCGACGAGCTCTGGCCGGCGCTCGGGCTGGTGCCGGCATCGGGAGCCGTGTCATGAACCGGCCGGTGCGCGTCATCGTCGGCATCAGCGGCGCCTCGGGTGCGGCGATCGGGCTCAGGGTGCTGGAACGGCTCTCGGAGGTCCGCCAGATCGAGACGCATCTCGTCATCTCCGCGGCGGCGGAACGAACGCTCGCAGCGGAGATCGGCCCGGACGCGCCGGCGCGCGCCCGGGCGCTGGCCTCCCATTGCCACGATCACCGCGACATCGGCGCCAGCATCGCCAGCGGCTCCTTCCGCACCGCCGGCATGATCGTCGCGCCGTGCTCGATGCGCAGCCTCAGCGCCGTGGCCTACGGCCAGCTCGGGGATCTGCTGGCGCGCGCGGCCGACGTTCAGCTCAAGGAGCGGCGGCGGCTCGTGCTGCTGGTCAGGGAGAGCCCGCTGCATCTCGGCCATCTGCGCGCCATGGCCCAGGTCACGGAATATGGCGCGATCGTCGCGCCCCCCGTACCGGCCTTCTACCTGAAGCCGCGCGACGTGGCGGCGATCGTCGACCAGATCGCGCTGCGCGCCATCGGCCTGCTCGATCTCGACCTCTGCCTCGATGCACCGGCGCCGGCCGAATGGCAGGGCCGCGACAGCTAGACGGCACGGCTGTAGCGGCGCGGCGACTGGTCGATATGGGCGTCGAAAACCGAGGCGACCTTGCGCACGAAAAGCCTCGCATCCTCCGGCAGGAGCACGCGGCTACCGTCGAAGTCGATCATGCCGTCGCGCGCCAGTTCACCAAGAGCGGACAACGCCGGTGCCAGGACCTGCGGGTCGACCGGGTGCCGGGCACAGACGGCATCGATATCGACCGTGAGATCGCACATCACCCGCTCGATCAGCTCGGCCCGGAGGCGGTCCTCGGCACTCAGGCGGTAGCCGCGGGCAGCCGGCAGCGCATTGTCGGCGATGCGCTCGGCGTAGCGGCCGATCACCACCTCGTTCTGGACATAGCCTTGCGGCAGCTTGCCGATCGCCGAGGCGCCGAAGCCGATCAGGGCCTCGCAGGGATCGGTGGTGTAGCCCTGGAAATTGCGATGGAGCCTGCCCTGCGACAGCGCGCGCGCCATCGGATCTTCCGGCAAGGCGAAATGATCGAGCCCGATGCGGACATAGCCCGCCGCGACAAGGCTTTGCGCCATCGCCTCCGCCTGCTCGTGACGTTCGTCCCCATTCGGCAGGTCGGCGGTGGCGATGCGGCGCTGATGCTTCTTGAATTCGGGCACATGAGCATAGCCGAAGATGGAGAAGCGGTCGGGTCGCATCGCCAGGCATTGCTCGACCGTGTCGAGACAGGATTGCACTGTCTGCTTCGGCAGTCCGTAGATCAGGTCGAAGCTGACGGCGCCGATTCCGGCAGCTCGCAGGCCGCTGACCACGGCGGCAGTCTGCTCGACGCTCTGGATGCGGTTGATCGCCTTCTGCACCTCGGGATCGAAGCTCTGCACGCCGAGGCTGGCGCGGTTCACACCGGCTGCCGCCAGCGCCGCGATCATCGCCGGCTCGAGCCGGCGCGGATCGATCTCGACCGCGATCTCGGCTTCGGGGTGGACGGCGAAGCGCTGGCGCAGCAACGCGACCAGGGCCACGAAAGCCGCTGGCTCCAGAATCGTCGGTGTGCCGCCGCCGAAATGGATGTGCCGTACATCGAGCGGCGCGGAGAGCTGCTCGGCGACCAGCGCGATCTCGCCGCGCAGCGCCGCGAGATAGTCGACGATCGGTCCATTGCGCAGCGCGACCGTGGTGTGGCAGCCGCAATACCAGCACATCGACCGGCAAAACGGCACATGCAGATAGAGCGACGTCGCCGTCCCCGCCACGAGCGTCTTCAGCCAGCCGGCGTAGTCCTGCGCATCGACGGCCGGGCCGAAATGCGGAGCCGTGGGATAGCTGGTGTAGCGGGGAAGGCGTTCGTCTCGATAGGACGCAGCAGCCATGATGCGGCTCCCATTGGCCGTTCTGGGGAGCCTGTTGCATAGGGAACCTGGCCGCGCCGGTCTTTGATCAGAGGCAAATACCCTCTTGAATCGGATCGGTCTGGCGAAGCACGCTCAGTGGAAACGCGATCCATCGGGCTTCGCCCTCGACGACGATCGAACTCCCAGCTAGCAGACCTCCCGTTCTGCAACGAAAAAGGCGCTGCAGAGCAGCGCCTTGAACGTCCGGCTTTCCAGATCTGCCGAAGGCCGTTCCTAGAACGGGATGTCGTCGTCGAGATGGCTCGACGAGGAGCGCCCGCCGCCACCGCCGCCCGACATGGCCGGCTGGCGCGAGCCGCCACCGCCGCCGCCCATCGCACCGGAGCGACCGAAGGAACCGCCGCCACCCGAACGGTCTTCCATGTAGCCGCCGCTACCGCCGCCCTCGCCATATTCGTCGCCGCCGCCCTGGCGGCTGTCGAGGATGGTGAGCTCGCCGCGGAAGCGCTGCAGCACGATCTCGGTGGTGTACTTCTCCACGCCGGACTGGTCCTGCCACTTCCGGGTCTGGAGCTGGCCCTCGATGTAAACCTTCGAGCCCTTCTTGAGATACTGCTCGGCGACCTTGGCGAGGTTCTCGTTGAAGATCACGACCGAATGCCACTCGGTGCGCTCCTTGCGCTCGCCCGACTGCTTGTCGCGCCAGGTTTCCGAGGTTGCGATGCGCAGATTGACGACCGGCTCGCCGCTGCCGAGGCGACGCACCTCCGGGTCCCGCCCGAGATTGCCGACCAGAATGACCTTGTTGACGCTACCAGCCATGACAGGCTCCACTTCCTGCGCACTTCAAACACAAACCGGTCGGAATGACCGGAGCCGAACCCTATCGGCGATGCCCCCGACTATCAACGATGTTCTCTTTTTGTTCAAGAGGTTTTCCCCGACCGAATCGCAACGGCGGGCGGCCCCTTTCAGATCAGGGGCGACCGCCTTCCAGCTTGACGCCGAGCGAAGCGAGCGCCTGCCAGTAGCCGGGATAGGTCTTGCCGACACAGGCGGGGTCGAGGATCGTGATGCCGTGGAGCTTGAGGCCGGCTAGCGCGAAGCTCATCGCGATGCGGTGATCGGCATGGCTGTCGATCTGCGCCGGCAGGGTCTGCCCGGCGAGAGCCGGATCGGAGGCCACCAGGAGATCGTCCCCCTCCTCGCGGCCGAGGCCCGGCCGGATCCGCGACAGCCCCTGCGCCAGCGCCGAGACCCGGTCGCATTCCTTGACGCGCAGGTTGGCGATCCCGACGAAGCGAACCGGCGTCCGGTTGAACGCCGCGAGCACGGCGAGGGTCGGAATCGCATCCTGCATCTGCGAGCCGTCGATCACGGCCGGCAGGTTCGGGAAGCTCGCGATGATCTGGTGAGCGACCGCGTCGGGCTGGGTGAAGGCCGCTGGAGCCACGCCGAGATCGATGGCGCCGCCGGTCAGCACCTCTGCCGCCCAGAGATAGGTGGCGGCGGACGCATCGGGTTCGATCAGGAAGTCGGTCGCCTTGTAGCCGGTCGGCTCCACGCGCCATGTCGCCGGGTCCGGCTGCGAGACCGCGGCGCCGAAGGCCTTCATCGCGGCCAATGTCAGGTCGATATAGCCGCGCGCACCGATGTCCTTGCCCGTCAGGGCGATCTCGACCGGCCCGCGCCCGCAGGCGGCCGCCATCAGCAGAGCGGACACGTACTGGCTGGAGAGGCCGCCATCGATTTCCACGCGCCCGGCGGGGAAGCCACCCTGCCCTTCGATCGTAACGGGCGGGCAACCGGTGGGAGCGTTCACAGCGACGCCCAGCGCACGCAAGGCCTCGACCAGCGGCGCGATCGGGCGTTTGCGCATGTGCTCGTCGCCGTCGACGACCACCTTGCCATCGACCAGCGCGGCCGCCGCCGTGAGGAAGCGCGTCGCCGTGCCGGCATTGCCGAGGAAGAGCGGTTCCGTGGGCGGCTGCAACCGGCCGGTTCCGGAAACGACGAAGGTGGTCGCGTCGGGCTCGTCGACGACGACGCCCATCGCACGGACCGCCTGCGCCATGTAACGGGTGTCGTCGCTTTTCAGGGCGCCGGTCAGCCGGCTGGTGCCTCCAGCCAGCGCGGCCAGAAGCAATGCGCGGTTGGTGATGGATTTTGAACCCGGCGGAACCACCCAGCCCCGCAGGGGGAAGCCCGGCGGAACGATCGTCAGCGCCTCCGTCACATTCATTGTCCGCAATCCCGGTCCGTTTCGAAGCCCGCGCCCGAACGACGCGTGCACGCTCATAGCGTGGCGGGCTACGCTTGTCGCGGGCGAAGCGGCGAGCGTGCTCTGCGAGCACACCTCACCTGGCCGCGGCGGGCTCAGCCTTCCTGCCGGCGTTCGACGAAGATGGCCTGCGCCATCCGGTCGAGCAGGATCGCGAGCAGCACGATCGCCAGCCCGCCGACGAAGCCGAGGCCCGGATCGGCGCGCTGCAGGCCGAGCAGGACGACCTCGCCCAGTCCCTTCGCCCCGATCATCGAGGCGACGACGACCATCGCGAGCGCCATCATGATCGCCTGGTTGAGTCCCTGCAGGATGGTCGGCCGCGCCAGCGGCAACTCGATCAGCCAGAGCGTCTGGCGCGGGCCGAGGCCGAGCGCACGGGCCGCCAGCACGAGCTCGCCATCGACGCCGCGCAGGCCGAGCTCCGTCAGCCGTGCGAAAGGCGGCAGGGCATAGATCAGCGTCGCGACCAGCGCCGGCGCCCGCCCCAGCCCGAGCACCATCGCCACCGGGATCAGGTAGACGAAGCTCGGGATGGTCTGCATCAGGTCGTAAAGGGGTGAAAGCACCCTCCCCAGCCGTGGCAGGCGCGCCGCCGCGACGCCGAGCGGCAGGCCCAGAATGACGACGAGCAGCACCGCAACCGTGACCAGGGCCAGCGACTGCATCGCCTCGGTCCAGACGCCCAGGACGGCAAGCACCAGCGGCAGGACTGCCATTGCCAGCGCAAACCCCCATCTCCGCCGCGCGAGCCAGGCGCCCGCAGCGACGGCGAGGGCGAAGACGGGGACCGGGATATGCAGCAGGGCGGTCTCGACGGCGCGCACCGGCGCGGTCAGCAGCGCGCTGAATCCGTCGAGACTGTCACCATAGCCGGTGACGACGGCGTCGACCCCCCGGTTCACCAGCCCCTGAAGGGTCTTGCCGAAATCCGGCAACCAGCCAGGCGTCACAGGCTGGACGCGACCTTGGCGGCCACATCCGCCGGCAGCCATTTCTTCCAGACATCGGCTTCCGTCTTGAGGAAGACCAGCGCCTGCTGTTCCGGGGTCACGCCCTTCTCGCGGGCCTCGGCGAGCATCTTCGAGGTCAGGTCGCTGGTCGTGGTGTAGTTCTTCAGGAAGCCCGCGAGCTGCGGCGCCTTCTTGGCCAGCTCGACATTGGCGCCGATGACGACGCGGCTCGTCGGATAGGCCGTCGCCTGCTTCGGCGCATCGCTGGTCTTGAGCTCCTCCCAGATCTTCGGGTCGAAAGGCGGCTCCTCGAGCTTGACCAGGTCATAGGCGCCCAGCAGCCAGCTCGGCCCCCAGTAGTAGAACAGCACCGGCTTCTTGCGCTTCAGCGAGGCCTCGATGGCAGCGACCAGCGCCTCGCCCGAGCCGCCACGCGTATTGGTGAAATCCTGCGCCAGCCCGTAGACCGCCAGCTTCTTGGTGTTGATGCCCTCGCAGACCCAGCCGGCGACGCAATTGTAGAAGCGCCCCTTACCCGGCTCCTCGGGATCGGCGAAGAGATCCTTGTAGCGCTTGAGATCCTGCACCGATTTCAGGTCCGGCGCCTTGGCATCCGGGCCGGAAACCAGATAGCGCGGCACGAACCAGCCCTCATTCGCATCCGGGAACGTGGTGCCCAGCGGCTCGACCTTGCCCTCGGCCGCCTGCTTCACCCAGGCCTCGACCGGATTGGCCATCCAGATTTCCATGACGACGTCGACATCGCCGCGCCCCATGCCGTTGACCAGCGGGGCGATCGCGCCCGGCACGCGCTCGACCTTGCAGCCAAAACCCTTTTCCGCGATGGCGCTGGCGACGGCTGTGTGGAAGGCGGCGGAATCGTAGTCGAGCCCGGCGATCTTCAGCGGCCGGTCGAGCTCGCAGGCGAGGATTGGAGTGGCAAGACCCAGGCCGAGCGCGAACGCCGCGGCTCCAAGAGTGGTTTTCATCGTCATCGTTTCCCCCGCTGAACCGCGACCCGAGCCGCCGGGGCCGATCACGCAGGCGGCTCACGCTGTAACGCGAGGCCGGGGGATTTGATCCGTCGTCCCGGCCTTCCGATGCGGCAGCATCGCTCAACTGGGGCAGGAAGGCCATATCCGGTCCTGCCAGCGCCCGTCAGGACCATGCGCCTGGCATACGTAGCCGATCTTGCCTCAGGCGACGCGCCTGTAGGCGAAATACCGCCCTTCCGGAACGTCCGGAGGCAAGGCTACGGCCTCGAGCTTGTCGTGATCCAGCGCCCAGCCGCTCACGACAGTGGCCCCGATCGCGGCCAGCGCGACGATATGGGCCGGCAACCACGCGAATGCGATGACGTCCCGCTCCGGCACGCCGGTCGTGACGTCGGCATGGACGAGCACCGCCGCCGCTCCGTGCCGTTTCTCGAACGCACCCAGCGTCTCCGCCATATCGCCGACGACGAGGAACGACTCGGGCGGCAGCGAGCGCGGATTGGGCTGCGGGTTGCGCTCGAACACGTAGATATCGCGGTCCGGCAGCAGCTCGCGCAGATGATCATAGGTCCGCCCGTTGCCCAGGCCGAGCTCGAGCACGAGGCCGTCCCGCCCCTGGATCGAGGCAGCCGCCCAGTTCAAAACGGTGCGCTGCGCTTCGAGGCGGCGGATGAAGCTGTCCAGACGGCTCATGGGCTCTCGTTCCTCGCATTGCCGGCGATGAATAGGGGACCCGGCGCGGGATGCAGCCTGCGACCGCACCGGCCTTTTGGTCCACCCCCGCGAAACCGGGCATTCGTCGCGTCGCGCGTGACGAATCCCGGCACGAAAAAACCGGCAGGCCGAAGCCTGCCGGGTCGTAGGACTAAAGCGCGGGTCGGCTCAGCGACGCGGCGCGAAAGCCTTGAGCGCAGCCGCTGCGAGGGCCGACTTCAGCACGGCGCCGAGCAGGAACGGCGTGGCGCCGACCGCAATCGCCTTGGGCAGGCCGATCAGGACGGCGAGCCAGGCCACGCCGATCACGAGGCAGAGCATATTGCCGGCCAGCATCGCGGCGAAGGCGAGCCAGACCCGGCTGCCGTTCCAGCCGCGCTGGGCGAGCCAGCCGGTCAGGGCCGCGGCGAAGGGGAAGGCGATGAGATAGCCGCCCGTCGGGCCGGCGAAATAGGCCGCGCCGCCGACGGCGCCGGCGAGGACCGGCAGGCCGGCAAGGCCCTGCAGCAGCCAGGCGATCACGGTGACGGCGCCCAGCCGCCAGCCATAGAGCGCGCCGATCAGCGTCACGGCGAAGGTCTGCATGGTCATCGGCACCGGATACATCGGCACCTTGATCTGCGAGGACAGCGCCAGCAGCAGGCTGCCGACGATGACGGCGCCGGCCTGCCAGGCGAGCGAGCGGCTTTCCAGGCGCAGCGGGCTGAAGGGACGGCGGAGAGCAAGATCGGTCATGGTCGCTCCGTAGACATGATCGGCGACGGTGGTCGCGATTCCGGACGGGCCTTTTGGGCCTTTTCCCAAGGAGGACGCAAGGCCTATCCGCGCGAGGCGCGTTGGGCATCGTGCCCGCGGCGTCATGCAAGGCGGGAGTGAGAGCAATGCCGTGCCCCTGCTTGCGCAAGGCCGCGATATATCCGATTGCCTGCTACAGGCGACCTTCCCACCCCGAGGATTCCCGATGTCTCTGGCCAATGGCCGGCCGCTGCTCGCTATGCCCGGCCCGACCAATATCCCCGACCGCGTGCTGCAAGCGATGATGCGCCCGGCCGAGGAGCTGAGCTCGGACAGCATCGTCACCTTGACCGAAACGGTCCTGGCCGATCTCAAGCGCATCTTCCGGACCAGCGGCGAGACCTTCATCTACGCGGCGAACGGCCATGGCGGCTGGGAAGCGGCCTTCACCAACGTTCTCTCGCGCGGCGACAAGGTGCTGGTGCTGGAGAGCGGGCGCTTCGCCGTCGGCTGGGGCGAGATGGCGCGCTTCATGGGTGCCGACGTCGAGATGCTGCCCGGGAGCTGGCGCCGCGCGGTCGACCCCGCCGCCGTCGAGGCGCGGCTGCGTGCCGACACCGGTCACACGATCAAGGCCGTGATGACGGTGCAGATCGACACCGCCGCCGGCGTCGTCAACGACATCCCCGCGATCCGCAAGGCGATCGACGCTGCCGGGCACCCTGCCCTGTTCATGGTGGACGGCGTCGCCTCGGTCGGCTGCATGGAATTCGAGATGGACGCCTGGGGCGTCGACGTCGCCGTCTCCGCCTCGCAGAAGGGGCTGATGTCCTCGCCCGGCCTCGCCTTCGTCGCCGCCAACGGGAAGGCGCTGGCCGCCCACGCCCGCGCCGGCATGCGCAGCGGCTACTGGGACTGGAGCGGCCGCATGAACACGCTGGCCTATATGAAGCATTGCGGCACGGCGCCGGAGCATCTGCTCTTCGGCATGCGCGCTGCGCTCGACATGATCTTCGAGGAAGGGCTGGAAGCGGTCTGGCGCCGCCACGCCCTGCTCGCGAAGGCGACGCATGCCGCGGTCGAAACCTGGGCCAGCGGCCAGGCCCTGTCCTTCAGCGTCACCGAACCGCCGGATCGCGCGCCCTCCGTGACGACGATCCTGACGCCCGGTTTCGACGTCGCCACGGTCACCGACTTCACCCGTGACATCTGCGGCGTCACGCTCGGCCTGGGCATCGGCGACTACTCCGGCAAGGCTTTCCGCATCGCCCATATGGGCCATTTCAACGCAGCCGCCCTGCTGGGCACGCTCGGCGCCGTCGAGATGGCGCTGCAGGCCAGGGAGATCCCGCACGGCTCCGGCGGCGTCGCCGCGGCGGTGGCGAGCCTCGCGGAAGCGGCCTGAGGCAGGCAATCACCCGCCGTCATTCCGGGGCGGCGCGCAAGCGCCGAGCCGGGAATCCATGAACACCTACGGCCGTCATGCCCGGGCTTGACCCGGGCATCTCTTGCCGGAGATTCTCGGGTCTACGCTTCGCTTCGCCCGAGAATGACGCTCTGTCGTGTTCATGGGTTCCGAGCTCAGGCCTGCGGCCTGCCCCGGAATGACCGGCGGCTCCATCCAGATCAAGCAATCATACCGGCGACCCAGCACCCATGATCCGGCTCGAAAACATCAGCAAGCAGAACGGCAAGCAGATCGTCTTCATCGAGGCCTCCGCGGCCTTGCAGAAGGGCGAGAAGATCGGCCTCGTCGGCCCCAACGGCGCCGGCAAGACCACGCTGTTCCGCCTCATCACCGGCGAGGAAAGCCCCGACGAGGGACAGGTCTCGATCGATCGCGGCATCACCATCGGCTATTTCAGCCAGGATGTCGGCGAGATGACCGGGATGAGCGTCGTCTCGGCCGTCATGGACGGGGCCGGACCGGTGAGCAGTGTCGCGGCCGAACTCGCCGCGCTGGAGGCCGCCATGGCCGATCCCGACCGTGCCGACGAGATGGAGGAGATCGTCCTGCGCTATGGCGAGGTGCAGGGCCGCTTCGAGGAGCTCGACGGCTATGCGCTCGACGGCCGCGCCCGCGAGGTGCTGGCGGGTCTCGGCTTCAGCCCGGCGATGATGGAGGGCGATGTCGGCGCGCTGTCCGGCGGCTGGAAGATGCGCGTCGCCCTCGCCCGCATCCTGCTGATGGCGCCCGACGCCATGCTGCTCGACGAGCCGTCGAACCATCTCGATATCGAAAGCCTGATCTGGCTGGAAGAATTCCTGAAGGGCTATGAGGGCGCGCTCCTCATGACCTCGCACGACCGCTCCTTCATGAACCGCATCGTCGGCAAGATCGTCGAGATCGACGGCGGCGCACTCACCACCTATTCCGGCGACTACGAATTCTACCAGCAGCAGCGCGCGCTGTCGGAGAAGCAGCAGCAGGCGCAGTTCGAGCGCCAGCAGGCGATGCTGGCCAAGGAGATCGCCTTCATCGAGCGCTTCAAGGCCCGCGCCTCCCATGCCGCGCAGGTGCAAAGCCGGGTGAAGAAGCTCGACAAGATCGAGCGCGTCGAGCCGCCGAAGCGTCGCCAGACCGTGAAGTTCGAGTTCCAGCCGGCGCCGCGCTCCGGCGACGACGTGGCGGGCTTGAAGGGCGTCGCCAAGCGCTATGGCGAGAAGGTCATCTATGACGGCTTCGACTTCCAGATCCGCCGCCGCGAGCGCTGGTGCGTCATGGGCGTCAACGGCGCCGGCAAGTCGACGCTTTTGAAGCTCGTCACCGGCACCTCGGAGCCCGATACCGGCATCGTCACGCTCGGCGCCGGGGTCAAGCTCGGCTATTTCGCCCAGCATTCGATGGAGATTCTCGAGGGCGAACGCACCGTCTTCGAGACGCTGGAGGATGCCTTCCCCCAGGCCAATCAGGGCTCGCTCAGGGCGCTGGCCGGCTGCTTCGGCTTCTCGGGCGACGATGTCGAGAAGCGCTGCCGCGTGCTCTCCGGCGGTGAGAAGGCGCGCCTCGTCATGGCGCTGATGCTCTACGATCCGCCGAACTTCCTCGTCCTGGACGAGCCCACCAACCACCTCGACATCGCCACCAAGGAGATGCTGATCGAGGCGTTGGCGGCCTTCGAGGGCACCATGCTCTTCGTCAGCCACGATCGGCATTTCCTCGCCGCCCTGTCGAACCGGGTGCTGGAACTGACGCCCGAAGGCGTCCACGCCTATGGCGGCGGCTACACCGAATATGTCGCGCGGACGGGCCAGGAGGCGCCGGGATTGAGGCACTGACGGGGGCGCCCGCTGTTCCTGCCATCCCCTGTCAGCATCGCTCCTGGCGGCCTCCCGTCCGGGCCGTCCCGCATGCTAGACATTGCCGCTGCCCGGAGGACCGGGCTGGTATGGCGCGACAATTGCCCTATCTCTAGGCCTTCTCCGATACGGACGCCCCGATGGCCCGCAAGACCGACACCGCTGCTGCCCAGGCTGCTGCGCTTGAAGACATGTTCGACCGCAACCGCACGGCCGACCCCAACAGCCGCGCCATCACCGTGCGCGGCGCGCGCGAGCACAATCTCAAGAATGTCGATCTGGCGATTCCGCGCGACAAGCTCGTGGTGTTCACGGGGCTCTCCGGCTCCGGCAAGTCCTCGCTCGCCTTCGACACGATCTATGCGGAAGGCCAGCGCCGCTATGTCGAGTCGCTCTCGGCTTATGCCCGCCAGTTCCTCGAGATGATGCAGAAGCCCGATGTCGACCAGATCGACGGGCTCTCTCCCGCCATCTCGATCGAGCAGAAGACGACCTCGAAGAACCCGCGCTCGACCGTCGGCACGGTCACCGAGATCCACGACTATATGCGCCTGCTCTGGGCGCGCGCCGGCATTCCCTATTCGCCCGCGACCGGCCTGCCGATCGAGAGCCAGACCGTGCAGCAGATGGTCGACCGGATGGTCGAATTGCCGGAGAAGACGCGCGGCTATCTGCTCGCGCCGGTGGTGCGCGGCCGCAAGGGCGAGTTCAAGAAGGAGATGGCCGACTGGCTGAAGCGCGGCTTCCAGCGCGTCAAGGTCAATGGCGAGTTCTACGAGATCCCGGACGCCCCGGCGCTGGACAAGAAGTTCAAGCACGATATCGACGTGGTCGTGGACCGCATCGTCATCCGGCCCGATCTCGGAGCCCGTCTCGCGGATTCGCTTGAGCAGGCGCTGGAGCTGACCGACGGCATCGCCGTCTTCGAATATGCCGACGAGAAGGAGGAGAACGGCGAGGCCAAGCGCGTCACCTTCTCCTCGAAATTCGCCTGCCCCGTCTCCGGCTTCACCATCCCCGAGATCGAGCCCCGGCTGTTCTCGTTCAACAACCCGTTCGGCGCCTGCCCGGTCTGCGACGGCCTCGGCCACGAGATGCGGATCGATCCGGACATGATCGTGCCGGACCATTCGCTGACGCTGAAGAAGGGCGCGATCGCGCCCTGGGCCAAGTCGACCTCGCCCTATTACGGCCAGACGCTGGAAGCGCTCGCCAGGCATTTCGGCTTCTCGATGACAAAACCCTGGTCGGAGCTGCCGGAGAGCGCGCAGAAGGCGATCCTGTTCGGCACCGGCAGCGAACCCGTGCGCATGGCCTACAATGACGGCCTGCGCAGCTACGAGGTGAAGAAGCCCTTCGAGGGCGTCATCACCAATATGGAGCGGCGCTGGAAGGAGACGGAGTCGGATTGGGCGCGCGAGGAGATCGGCCGCTTCATGTCCGAGACGCCCTGCGCCGCCTGCAACGGCTATCGCCTGAAGCCCGAGGCGCTGGCGGTGAAGATCGGCGGCCGCCATATCGGCGAGGTCTCGAAGCTCTCGGTCAAGGACGCGCTGGACTGGGTCACCGCCCTGCCCGCCCGGCTCTCGAAGAAGCAGAACGAGATCGCCCCGCGCATCCTCAAGGAAATCCGCGACCGGCTGACCTTCCTGCTCGATGTCGGCCTCGAATACCTGACGCTCGCCCGCGCCTCCGGCACGCTCTCGGGCGGCGAGAGCCAGCGCATCCGCCTCGCCAGCCAGATCGGCTCGGGCCTCACCGGCGTGCTCTATGTGCTGGACGAGCCGTCGATCGGCCTGCACCAGCGCGACAACGAGCGGCTGCTCGGCACGCTGCGGCGCCTGCGCGACCTCGGCAACACGGTGATCGTGGTCGAGCATGACGAGGACGCGATCCTGACGGCGGACTATGTCGTCGATGTCGGCCCCGGCGCCGGCATCCATGGCGGCGAGATCGTCGCCAAGGGCACGCCGCAGGACATTCTCGACGACCCGAATTCGCTCACCGGCAAATACCTCACCGGCGAGATGTCGGTGCCGGTGCCGCCGAAGCGCCGCAAGGCGCAGAAGGGCCGCAGCCTCAAGATCGTCGGCGCGCGCGGCAACAACCTCAAGAACGTCGATGTCGAGATCCCCCTGGGGATGTTCACCTGCATCACCGGCGTCTCCGGCGGCGGCAAGTCGACGCTGGTGATCGACACGCTCTACAAGGCGGTGGCGCGCAAGCTGAACGGCGCGATCGAGCACCCGGCCCCGCATGACCGCATCGAGGGGCTGGAGCATCTCGACAAGGTCATCGACATCGACCAGTCGCCGATCGGCCGCACGCCGCGCTCGAACCCGGCGACCTATACCGGCGCCTTCACGCCGATCCGCGAATGGTTCGCCGGTCTGCCGGAGGCGAAGGCGCGCGGATACCAGGCCGGGCGGTTCAGCTTCAACGTCAAGGGCGGCCGCTGCGAGGCCTGCCAGGGCGACGGCGTCATCAAGATCGAGATGCACTTCCTGCCGGATGTCTACGTCACCTGCGACGTCTGCAAGGGCAAGCGCTACGACCGCGAGACGCTCGAAGTGAAGTATCGCGACAAGTCGATCGCCGACGTGCTCGACATGTCGGTCGAGGAGGCCAAGGGCCTGTTCAAGGCGGTGCCCTCGATCCGCGACAAGATGGAGACGCTGGCGCGCGTCGGGCTCGACTATGTCAAGGTCGGCCAGCAGGCGACGACGCTCTCGGGCGGCGAGGCACAGCGCGTCAAGCTTTCCAAGGAGCTGTCGAAGCGCGCCACCGGCCGCACGCTCTACATCCTCGACGAGCCGACGACCGGCCTGCATTTCCACGATGTCGCCAAGCTCATGGAGGTGCTGCACGAGCTGGTCGACCAGGGCAATTCGGTGGTGGTGATCGAGCACAATCTCGAGGTGGTGAAGACCGCCGACTGGGTGATCGACATGGGCCCCGAAGGCGGCGACGGCGGCGGCCAGGTGGTGGCCGAAGGCACGCCGGAGGACATCGTCCGCATCGGCAAGGGCCACACCGCGCGCTTCCTCAAGGAAGTGCTGGAGCGGCGGCCGATCAAGAAGGGCAAGACGGTCGCGAGGCAAGCGGCGGAGTAGGTCAAAAAGAAGGCCTGGAGGCGCTGAACTCAAATATCAGCGTTTACCCACGGCCGCGCGCGGTCAATCGACCGAACGACACGGCGCGCAATTGTTTCCGCGAACAAGCAGGGCAAGGCGTTTCCAATAACCGAGCAGGCCGCATCAATCTTGTCCCCGACAAATTTGTAGGAAGCAGGGAAGGTTTGAAGCAGCGCCGCCTCGCGAAGTGAAATCGTCCGCAACTCGTCCGGGTGGCCAAAGCGACCTTTACTCGGCGAAAGGCAGCCCGCGGTAATGGTAGACGATGGTTGATCCCATACCATGCGCCCGTACGTATTAACGAACCCGTGGTCGCGGTCTCGATGACATTCAGGGCGAAGAGTCTTGGGCAACATCCCACGACTCTTGCCCGGTAAAGCATGTCGAAGTCGTTCGAGGTTATCTTTCCCAAGCTTACGAATGATGTGCCAATCGGCTGTATGAAAGCCTCCGTTTGCCATGGCTTCGTCGATGCGGACGGGCTGAGAGTTAATCGTTAGCGCATCCCGAAGTGTTCGCCATTGCGGAAGCCCGTCACGTCCGTGTTGGGAGTGGGTCGGATCGGGCATCGGGATAGAGAACCCTTTACCAGCGAGCAAAACGAGGCGACGTCGTGTCTGAGGGACGCCATAGTCTGCAACTTGCAGAACCGACCAGTTGACGAGGTAACCATCATCCTCAAGGTCGCTAATCAATGCATCCAGCAGCGGTCGGCCACGCCCGGCAAGGCCGGGAACGTTCTCTAGCATGAGTGCGGCCGGTTGTAATTCACGCGTAATCCGCCCAACCTCGCCAACCAAGAAGTTGCGAGGGTCCGCTTTGTAATCAGACCTGTGATATTTCGTCGTGAGTGTCGAGAATCCCTGACACGGTGGACAGGCTGCGAGAATGTCCACGCGCCCCGACGCACTTGCCGCGAGCAGTTCTTGCCCCGATACATCCCGCACATCCTTGCGGAATAGTTCGACATCGGGATGGTTTGCCGCAAAAATCGACGCCGCGTAGCGATCGAGTTCAACCGCCGCGACAGGAATCACTCCGGCGTCTCGGAGGCCTTGGGCTAAACCTCCACCGCCCGAGAACAGCTCCACCGCTGTAGGTTTAAGAGTGATATTTGCAATTGAATTCATGGGGACTGCGTAATTTTAAGACCAGCCTCCTCGAGACCGTCTAGAAAGTCTTGATGGACCATTTTGGAATGATCCAATACGACATCCCATCTTATCAGCTCAAGTTTATTTTGAGCTTTAAGCTGGTCAAATGCCAGTTGATCTCGCTGACTGAGCCTCGCGCCGTCCGCGACGAGAGTAATTTTATAAGACTTGACCTCTGCCAGAGCGGTCTTGTTGCTATCGTCGGCAAAAAACTCGTCGAACGCATCCACATATCGCAGCAGTCGATCAAAATCAGTAGCGTCAAAATTGTGAAGCGGCTTCTTGATCTCGACGATCTGCAATGGGCCTTGAATGCCAAGAAGCACGAAATCAGGACGCTTGGTTGGATGAGCGACAGCCGACAGCACCACTTGGGTCTTTAAGCGGTCGCTCAAGAAGCGCTCCAGCGAGTCTCGAACACTTCGGAGCGACTTATTTTCGGAGATTGGCGTCCACTCAGGACGTATCAGCCAAGGTGCTTCTTCAAGAATCTTCTGAAGTTCTGCCTCATCAGATGCCGGCGTGGCATGCACCAGCCCACGAAACTGCTCGATAATGCGAAGGCGCTTCTCGGCTATTGTGCCCAAAGTCATGCTCTCGGCCAATTTCGCGCGGGAAAGGATCGAAGCAACCACGCCGATATTGACCTTGTCGCTCGATTCGGCCGCGCTATTCAGCTCTTGTGACAGCGCTAAATGCGGAGCAAAAGCCGAGGCTAAAGTCACGACCTCACGAGCAGCCTGTAGGTCGGCAGCCTCCTCAGGATTCATTTTGCGTGCAAACGTCTCTACAATGCTACGAGCGCGTTTGCGTATGTCAACTTGATCCTTATCAGGAAATCTTCTGTCTAGCTCTCCGCCGATGTCAATCGTCTTATTAAACAAGTCGAGCGTGTTCTGAGCGGCAGGGCGCCTTGCCGTCCGTCCGATCTCCCTAATGACCTCTTGGCCCCAAGTCTTAAAAGCCGTGCCCACATCGCTCGACCATTGAATATTCTGGCGATCAGTGTGGATGAGATCTTCTTCTTCATCGAGCCAATCGCAGTACAATTCACCAATTAAATACGATTTTACTTGATATTCCCCATGGAATCCAGAAGCCATTTCAAAGCTAAGCGTCTGCGCAGCAAATTTCTTGCGGCAGTAAATGCGGATACCTGCGGCAATATCACTCTTGACCGGGTCCTTCGAGTAGCCAACCCAGCCAACGATCGGGTAGTACTTACCTTCAAACCAAAAGCCCGCCTTAAGTGCTGTGGCTTCGCCCATTTCATGCGCCGCCGAGTATCCATTCTCATCATCCCGGGCGAGTGTTGGCTCAGGGCCCCTGAAGTTGAACCGGGTCGCAGGCATCTGCGGGAGGTCAAGCGGTTGAACAAAGCTCGTGACGGCCGGCGACATAAGGTTATCTATAAGGCCGACCTTGAAGCTGCTTTCATCAAGCAGGTTGCCGAATCGCTGCGCGATCTGCTCTGAAAGAGTCTCGACCTCAGGGACGCGCCGGGTCAGGAAATCGCGAAGAATGATAGTCGTGCCGCGTTTATCCGTGTAGGTTCTGTCCCGGTCGCCGGGATCGGGCTTGTAGTCGAAATCATCGAGTTGGCCTGTTATCTTGTCATAATTCAAGATTACGTGGCTCACACGGTACGGCTTCGACGGATCGAGCGGCGTTGCTCCAGAATCTTCACCAGCACTCACTATCTCGATAGTCTTGCAGATTCCGAACGGCGCCAGCTTGCCAACGCCTTTGCGCCCCATGACCGGCCTTCCCCCTGGACTGACCTCGCCCCGTGCGTCCGTCCGCCGATCTGAGCCCACAACGAGATAGTAGTCATTCAACTGGTTCGGCGTCATCCCAATACCAGTATCTTCGACCCGTATTTCGTAGCCCTTATCGACGATCTGCCCTCCCTTCCGAGTCGCCAGGAATTCGCCTGTCGGCGCTCTTACGATGACCTCCGCCGCGTCTGCGTCGTAGGAGTTAGAGACCAGCTCGGATATCACTAGCGCAACACGATCGTAGAGCTTTACGCCGAGTTTATCGATCGTCTTCCGGCTAATCCGGAGAACGTAAGGCGTCTGGTCGTCCAATGTGGCGGCCCCCGTAGATTCTCGCGATTATGACCAAATTCCACCAGGGAGCTAGTAGGCTACCCACAACTTATCCCCGCCCCTCGTCACCCGCATTATCCTGCCCTCGCCCATCACCCAAACAGGGCGGCCGTCCGGAGGTATGCTGGAGGTTGGGTGAGGGTCGGCGCCTGCGGGCGGGGGTTACGCTCTGCTCCCGGGAGACTTCGGGGCACCGCCCTGGGGATACTACGGTCCCTGCGCGAGGAGCCTCGCTAGGAGAGGCGGCGCGGCGGTTGCGGCTGGCGGAAGAGCGACGACCCGATGAGGGGAACTGGCTCGTGACGCCCGTCCATGACCGTGCAAGCCGCCCAACGGAAGCGCGGCCTGAAGTCTGCAAGAACGCCGAAGGCGGAGCGCCACGGGGCGTGCGAAGGGTGGCTCAATCCCTTCGCCCGCATCCTGGCTCAACGGATGCGGTCACCACCAACGCGCCTCGCGGCGCTCCGCCAGCCCCGTCATCGCCAACGCCCGGCGGCTCCCGCCGGGCGCGGATCGGCATGGGCGTGTCAGAACCGGTCGATGATCGTCACGCCCGTGCCCTCGAAGCGGTCCATCGCCATCAGGGCGGGGATCGATTCGGCGAGATCGATGCGGCGGCCGACGAGTTGCTGCGGGGTGAGCTTGCCGGCGCTGATCATGTCGAGCATCGCGCCATAGCGATGCGCCTGCACGCCGTGGCTGCCGAGGATTTCGAGCTCCTGGGCGATGACCTGCGCCATCGGGATCGGCGGCGTCGCCTGCTCCGCCAGCAGGAGCCCGACCTGGATATGCTTGCCGCGCTTGCGCAGGTTCGCCACCGAGTTGAAGCAGGTCTGGGGGTGGCCAAGCGCATCGAGCGAGACATGGGCGCCGCCGCCGGTGGCGTCGCGCACGGCGGCGACGACATCGGGTTGCGACTTCGCGTTGATTGTCACCGCGGCGCCGACTTCGCGGGCGAGCTTCAGCTTGTCGTCGGAGATGTCGACGGCGACGACATTCGCGCCGAGCGCATTGGCGATCATGATCGCGGAGAGGCCGACGCCGCCGCAGCCATGCACCGCGACCCATTGCCCGCCCGTGACCTTGCCCTGGTCGACCACGGCGCGAAATGAGGTCACGAAGCGGCAGCCGAGGCTGGCGGCGGTGGCGAAGTCGATCGCGTCCGGCAGGCGCACGAGGTTGAAATCGGCCCGGTCGATGCGGACATATTCGGCGAACGAGCCCCAATGGGTGAAGCCGGGCTGGAACTGGTCGTCGCAGACCTGCTGGTTGCCGGAATGGCATTGCGGGCAGGAGCCGCAGCCGGCGACGAAGGGCACGGTGACGCGGTCGCCCTCGCGGAAGCGCACGACGCTGCGGCCGACCGCGGCGATGACGCCGGCGAGCTCATGGCCCGGCACATGCGGCAGGCGGATATCGGGATCGTGGCCGACCCAGCCATGCCAGTCGCTGCGGCACAGGCCCGTCGCCTCGACCTTGATGACGACGCTGTGTGGCTCCGGGGTCGGGTCCGGCAGGATGCGCAATTCGGGAGCCTGCCCGAAGGCTTCGTAGACGACGGCTTTCATGGGACGGGCCTCCTTGGTCTGGCCCCGTGTCATGGGCAAGGCCGGCGGCATCGTCAATTGCGGCGGATCGCCGTTCGGGCATCTTCGCGCCGACGGGGCGGCGCGGGATGACGGGCTCTTAACGAGCCTCTGGCATAGGATCGGCGTAGGCGGCCGGTTCGCAGGGTCGCGAAGGGCCGGAACGTCGCGACGCCATGAGCCAGACGGGAACGATCGCAGAAGCTGGGGATGTCATGCCAAAGAGCGCCGAGCGCCTGCGGCGGCTCGCGCTGATGCTGTCCGGCTTCGGGCTCTTCATCCTGATCCTGACGCTGCAGCCGTTCTCTCCGCCTGCGGAGGCGACAACGTCCGACGCGCCCAATACCGGCAATCTCGTCAATCAGGTCGGCTATCTCGCGCTGGGCGGATTGTATCTGGCGGCGATGCTCAGGCTGACACCACGGCCTGTGCTGGCGCGGCTCGGGCTCGGCACCTGGCTCGCCATCTTCGCCATCGCTCTGCTCTCGACCTTTCAGGCGCTCGACCAGGCCAGCTCGATCCGGGGCCTCCTGCTCGGGGCGATCGCGCTGATCGTCGTCGGTGGGGTGCTGGTATTGCCGGAGGACGAGCCGGGTTTTGCCGTCGCCGCCGTCAATGCCTGCCTTGCGGTGCTCATCCTCGTTTATGGCGTGTTGATCTTCGCGCACCAGCTCGCGGTTCACGGCGCTGAGGGTGCGGAAGGCGTCCATGCCGGCGAATGGCGCGGGCATCTCTCGCACAAGAACTTCGCCGCGCCGGTATTTTCGATGATGGCAATGATCGGGATCTATGGCTGGCGAAGCGGGCTGAGATGGCGTGGCGGACTCGTCGTCGCGCTCTGCCTCATCTTCGTGATCAACAGCGGCTCCAAGACGACGCTCGGCTTCCTGCCGATCGCGATCGGGCTCGTCCTGTTCGGCCGGATCACCGGCAGGCCGGGGCTCGCGATCGCCCTGCATCTTCTGATGGTGGCGGTGATCGCCTGCCTTACCGTCGGCACGGTGATGTCGCCGCAGTTGCACCAGATCGGGGCGGCACTGATCCCGGACCCGACCTATACGGGGCGCGACGAGATCTGGAAGTTCGCCCTCTCCCGGATCGCGGAACGCCCCTGGTCCGGATACGGCTATGCCAGCTTCTGGCAGACGCCGGTCGTCACCGGGCTGGAGGAGAACTACGAAGCGAGCTGGGACGTGCGCGGCATCGGCTCGGGCCACAACAGCTATCTCGACGCGATGCTGATGTTCGGTATCCCGGGCGCGGTCGTCACCCTCTGGCTGCTGATGATCCGGCCGTTGCGGAACTACCTGACGGCGGCGCAAAAGCCCGCCGGCAAGAGGCTTGCCGATCTCTTCGCCATGATCGTGATCTTCATGACCTATGTCGGGATGCTGGAGAGTTTCCTGCTCAACCGCTCCGACCCGCTCTGGACCCTGTTCGCGCTGGCGGTGATGGGGCTCGAACTGCTGCGACGGATGCGGTTGAAGACGGGTTGACGTGGCCGGTCATTCGGCCGGCAGCATGACCGGACGAGACACGCGGCGCCAAGGCTTCTGGCCGAGCACATAAGGCTTCACCGCCAGGAAAGGTTTCTCGATCCAGAGCCAGGAGAACAGCGCGAACAGGACGACGAGCGGCGCCGACACCGCGAAGAGCACGAGCCCGCTGCCGTGGACGAAATCGACCTGGCTGACCAGCGCCTGCTGGATCGGAAAGCCATAGAGATAGATGCCGTAGGAGACGTCGAGCTTGCGGATGCGCTCCGGCAGCCTGAGCGGCAGGAGCCCGAGATAGACCACACAATAGGTCAGGAAGGGTGGCACGAGGAAAGAGAGCTCGCGCGGCGCTGACATCAGGCCGATCGACGCCAGCAAGGCGACGGCGCACAGGCTCCAATGCATCTTCAGCCGGTCGCGCCATTGGAAATAGAGGCAGCCGACCAGGAAATAGAACACCACGACGGTCCAGTGGTAATTGCCTTCGGTGACGCCGAAGCCTCGCTGATAGGCAGCGACCGTCGCGGCGAGGACGATGCCGGCCGATAGCACCGCGAAGAGAACACGGCGGCGCAGAAGGCCCACGGCGATCATGACGGACATCGCGATGTAGCAATAGAATTCGGGCTTCAGCGTCCAGAGGTTCTGGTTGACCGTGTTCGCGACGGGATTGGTCTCGAACACGCCGGGCAATTCGAAGCGGATGCGGCCGACGACATTGCCGAAATACTCCCAGAACCGGACATCCGAGACATAGTCGCGCAGCGCCCAGGTCGTCAGCAGCGGCCCGAGCACCAGCGCCGAGAGCGCGATCTCGACGAACAGCGCGGGGACGATGCGGATGGCGCGCAGGGTGATGAACGGCCGCACCGCGCCAGTACGCAGCGCACTGCCGGTGACGAGGAAACCGCTGAGGGCAAAGAAGGCCGGGACGAGGCTGAGCAGGAAAAGGCCGTGCCAGCCGGTCCAGTCCTCGCCCGTATCGGCACCGGCGACCCAGCAGGAATGGACCGCGAGAATGGTCAGCGAGAGGATGAGGCGCAGCGCGTTGAAACCAGGCCCCTCGCCGCCATTGCGATCGAGGATGTCCCCCGCACTGGGCAACGATGCGAAAAAGCCGCCGGAACGCCCCGCGCGCATCGGCTCAATGTTCGATTTCAGGACGTCGCGTGTCATCTTCGGCCATTCCGCATCCAGGCCGAACCGCTCTTGCAAGGCCTGCGCCGGGATGGCCGCAAGATGAATTTACTCCAGTTGAATGGTAATTGAGAAAAACACGCTACTTGATGTGAATTGATGCGGCGGAGCCTCTGCTTTATTTTGCTCGTTCGGAAAAACGAACGTAGCGGATGCAAGCCTTGGTGCGCCTGAAAGTCTTCGACCGCCCTGCCAAGCTCCGCCAGCCGGAGATCGCATGATGGCTGCCGTGGCCAAGCGCGTGCCGCTGCCGGCGATCCTGCTGGCGAACGATCTGCTCGATGGCGATGTCGTTTTCGCGACGGCCGATGGTGCAGGGTCGCTGAGCTGGACGCGGGATCCGGCGCAGTCCCTCGTCGCCGGCGACGATATCGCAGCCGATCGTCTCGAAACCTTCGCAGCCGCCGAGCTCCGCGGCAACAAGGTCGTCGACGCCTATCTCGTCGATGTCGCGCTCGAGAGCGGCGGCCCGGTGCCGCGCCACTTCCGCGAGCGCTTCAAGACGCTCGGCCCCAGCAACCGTCCCGATCTCGGCAAGCAGGCCGGCGAAGGCATTGCCTCCGCGCCCAAAGGTTGAAGCATGTATCGCTACGATGAATTCGACGAGCGTTTCGTCCGCGAGCGGGTCGCGCAATTCGCCGACCAGGTTTCCCGGCGGCTCGACGGCTCGCTGACCGAGGACGAGTTCAAGCCGCTCCGGCTCAAGAACGGCGTCTATCTCCAGCTCCACGCCTATATGCTGCGGATCGCCGTGCCCTACGGCACGCTGAATTCCCGGCAATTGCGCCAGCTCGCCCTGATCGGCGAAAAATACGACCGCGGCTATGGCCACTTCACCACCCGCCAGAACCTGCAGTTCAACTGGCCGAAGCTGCGCGAGATCCCCGAGATCCTCGGCTTGCTTGCCGATGTCGAGATGCACTGCATCCAGACATCCGGCAATTGCATCCGCAACGTCACCGCCGACCACTTCGCCGGCGTCGCGCAGGACGAGATCGAGGATCCGCGCCCGACGGCCGAGCTGATCCGGCAATGGTCCTCGGCCCATCCCGAGTTCAGCTATCTGCCGCGCAAGTTCAAGATCGCCGTCACGGGGGCGGACGAGGACCGGGCCGTCACCAAGGCGCACGATATCGGCCTGCGCCTGCGGCGGCACCCCGACACGCATGAAATCTGCTACGAGGTCAGCGTGGGTGGAGGGCTCGGCCGCACGCCGATGATCGCCAAGGTGGTCCGTGACTACCTGCCGAAGCAGGATCTGCTCGCCTATCTCGAGGCGATCCTGCGCGTCTACAATCTCGAAGGCCGGCGCGACAACAAATACAAGGCGCGCGTCAAGATCCTCGTCCACGAGATCGGTGCCGAGGAGTTCATCCGCCGCGTCGAGGCCGAATTCGCCCAGCTGGACGGCCCTTCGATCAATGCCGACCCGGAAGAAGTCGCGCGCATCGCCGCCTATTTCGCCCCGCCCGCCTATGAGGCGCTACCTGCGATCAGCAACACGCTCGAAGCGGCGAAGGCCGGCAACCCGGCCTTCGCGCGCTGGGTCGAGGTCAATACAACGCCTCACAAGGTGCCGGGTTACGTAGCGGCAACGGTTTCGCTGAAGCCCCTCGGCCAGGCGCCGGGCGATGCCAGTTCCGCGCAGATGCGTGCCGTCGCGGACCTCGCCGAGCGATACTCTTCCGACGAGCTGCGCGTCACCCATGCGCAGAACCTCGTGCTGCCGCATGTGCGCCAGCGCGATCTCTTCGCCATCTGGCAGAAGCTCGGAGAAGCAGGGCTGGCCGAGGCCAATATCGGCCTCGTCACCGACATCATCTCCTGCCCGGGCCTCGATTACTGCGCGCTGGCGACGGCGCGCTCGATCCCGATCGCTCAGGCGATCCAGCTGCGCTTCTCCGACGAGGCCCGCCAGCGCGAGATCGGGCCGCTCGGCATCAAGATCTCCGGCTGCATCAATGCCTGCGGCCACCATCATGTCGGCCATATCGGCATTCTCGGCCTGGAGAAGCGCGGCATCGAATCCTACCAGATCACGCTCGGGGGCGACCCGAGCGAGAATGCCGCGATCGGCGAGATCCTCGGGCCGGGCCTCGCAGCCGAGGATGTGCCGGACGCCATCGAGCGCATCGTCGCGGTCTATCTTGCCGAACGGCGCGACGGCGAAAGCTTCATCGACAACGTCCGCCGGATCGGGCTTGCGCCCTTCAAGGCGGCCTTCCAGGAGGCGCCCCGTGCCGCTGCTTGACCGAGATGGAGCCCGCGAGAACGGCTGGACCCGTAGCGAGAGCGCGGCGGCCGACAACATTCCGGCCGCAATCGTTCCGTGGGAGTTCCTGGTCAAGGCGCTCGACCGGCAGGGGTCGGGCCAGAGCATCGGCGTCCTCATCCCGAACAATCTCGCCGTGTCGGAGCTGGCCCCGCTCCTGCCGCGGCTGGCCCTCGTCGCCATCGCCTTCCCAGCCTTTGCGGACGGACGCGGCTTCAGCCTCGCCCGACAGATCAGGCGGGCAGGCTTTACCGGCGAGTTGCGCGCCACCGGCCCGCTGACCGCCGACCAGTTCGCCTATGCCCTCTCCTGCGGCTTCGACACGATCGAGCTGCCGGAGGCGAGCGCGGCGCGCCAGCCGGTCGAGCAATGGCTGCGCGCCAGGGACGCGTTCAGCCGGACCTATCAGCGCGGCTATGGCGCAACCGGTCGCAATGTCCTGGACCAGCGGCGCGCGGCCCGCGTTGCGGCGGCGAGCCGATGACCGCGCCGACCTCGAGCAAGGACGACAGCCTGGCGAGAGAGGCCAATGAACTCCTGTCGTCCGCCGAAGCGGGTGGCACCCGTTGGCTCGATCTATGCTTTCGCCTTATTGTCCTCGCGCTCGCGGCGTTGTGGCTGCTGATGCCGCCCACCGACGGGGCGCATGTGGCGACGGACGGAAAGGCGATAGCGACCACCCGATGAGCGATAGACGCCCCGAAACGACTGCACGGCGCATCGAGCCGCTGGCGACCTTGCCGCTGTTCCACACGCTGGAGGGGCGCAAGGTCGTGCTGGCCGGCGGCAGCGAAGGGGCGTTGTGGAAAGCGGAGCTGCTCGCCGCGGCAGGAGCCGAGCTGCACGTCTTCGCCAATGGCGAGGCCGGCAGCTTCGCGGCGCTGGCGGACGACCCGGTCGCCCGACACATCCATGTCCACGCCCGCAACTGGCGGCCCAAGGACCTGGCGGGAGCTGCGCTGGCCGTCGCCGATCTCGACGACCCCGACACGATTCGCGCCTTCGTCGCCGCAGCCCGCGCTGCAGGAGCGCCGGTCAACATCGTCGACAAGCCGGAATTCTGCGATTTCGCCTTCGGCGCGCTGGTCAACCGTTCGCCATTGGTCGTCGCGGTCTCGACCGACGGAGCCGCACCAGTCTTCGGCCAGGCGATCCGGGCCAAGATCGAGGCGCTGCTGCCGGCCGGGCTGAAGAGCTGGGCGCAGGCCGCCACGGATTGGCGCCCGTCGGTGCAGGCGCGCGAGCTGCCCTTTGCGCTGCGCCGTGCCTTCTGGGAGCTCTTCGCCGGCAAGGCGATGGCCGAGCCAGAGCGCGAGCCCACGCAGCAGGACGCGGCCGAACTCTTCGCGAGGCTCGCCGACCTCGAAGCCGCCCATGACGGCCGGGGCCGGGTCACGCTGGTCGGCGCCGGGCCCGGCGATCCGGAGCTGTTGACGCTCAAGGCCATCCGCGCGCTGCAGAGCGCCGACATCATTCTCTATGACGATCTCGTCTCGCCTGGCGTGCTCGAATTCGCCCGGCGCGAGGCAAAGCGCATGCTGGTCGGCAAGACCGGCTACGGTCCTTCGGTGAAGCAGGGCGACATCAACGCGCTGATCGTCTCGCTCGCCTCGCAGGGCAAGCACGTGGTGCGGCTGAAGGGCGGCGATCCCGGCATCTTCGGCCGTGCCGGCGAGGAGATCGAGGCTTGCGAGGCCGCCGGCATCCCGGTCGCGATCGTGCCCGGCATCTCGGCGGCGCAGGGCGCGGCCGCCTCGCTCGGCCTGTCGCTGACCCATCGCGACCATGCCCGGCGGCTGCAATTCGTCACTGGCCATTCGCGCAAGGGCGAACTGCCGGACGATCTCGACTGGCGCGCCATGGCCGACCCCGCAGCTTCGACCGTGATCTACATGGCGCGGGCCACCCTGCCCGGCTTCCGCGAGAAGGCGCTCGCGGCCGGGCTCGATCCGCAGACTCCGGCCGTGGCCGTCCTCTCGGCAACGCGGCCCGACGAGCAAAGGGTTGCCGCCACGATCGCGACATTGCCGGAAAGGCTCTCGGAACTTTCCCAGCCCGGCCCCGTTCTGGTCCTGCTGGGCCATGCCTTCGGCGCAGCTTTGGTCGCGGCCAAAGAAGCGGTAGGTCGCCGCCGCGCCTGAGCGCGGCCGGAACAGGAATCCGGCCGTATATCCAAAGACAAATGCGGGGAGATGCATGTTCTCTCCGGCATCAAATCTTTGGAACGGGATCGCTGCCCGGCCCGATTGTAGCAAGATCGAGATTTCAGTACGTTTCGTTTGTTATTCAGAACGCGGCAAAGCTTTCAGATGGGAAGCTCTGCCTGGATCGCAACGGAGCCCTGACATGACACGACCCGTGTTTCGCCGCCTGCTTCGGGCCGGACTCGTTCTGGGAGCATTCACGGTCTGCTTCGGCGTCGTGGCCGGAGCCCGTGCGCAATCGACCGAGCTCCTCAACGTCTCCTACGACCCGACGCGTGAGCTCTACCGCGATATCAACGCCGCCTTCCTGGCCGATTGGAACGCCAAGCACGCCGACAGGAAGATCGCGACGATCCGCCAGTCGCATGGCGGCTCGGGCGCGCAGGCGCGCACCGTGATCGACGGCCTCAATGCCGACGTGGTGACGCTGGCACTGGCCGGTGACATCGACGCCATCGCCACACGCTCGAAGAAGCTGCCGCCCGACTGGCAGAAGCGCCTGCCGGACAATTCGGCCCCCTATACCTCGACGATCGTCTTCCTCGTCCGCAAGGGCAATCCGAAGGCGATCAAGGACTGGGGCGACCTGGTCAAGCCCGGCGTCCAGATCATCACGCCGAACCCCAAAACCTCGGGTGGCGCCCGCTGGAACTATCTCGCGGCCTGGGGCTATGCCGAAAAGGCCTTCAACAAGGACGAGGCCAAGGTCCGCGACTACATCGCCAAGCTCCTCGCCAATGTCCCGGTGCTCGACACCGGCGCACGCGGCGCGACCACGACGTTCACGCAGCGCGGCATCGGCGACGTGCTGCTGGCCTGGGAGAACGAGGCCTTCCTGGCGCAGAAGGAGTTCGGCGCCGACAAATTCGACATCGTCGTGCCGAGCCTGTCGATCCTGGCCGAGCCGCCCGTCGCGTTGGTCGACGGCAATGTCGACGCCAAGGGCACGCGCGCCGCGGCGCAGGCCTATCTCGAATTCCTCTACACGCCGAAGGCGCAGGCGATCATCGCCAGGAACTTCTATCGCCCGCGCAACCCGGAAGCCGCCGACCCGAAGGACCTCGCCAATTTCCCGAAGCTCGATCTGCTGACGATCGACAAGGATTTCGGCGGTTGGGCCAAGGCGCAGCCAGCCCATTTCGGCGATGGCGGCACCTTCGACCAGCTCTACAAGCCGGTGCGGTAAACCATGGCGGCGACGGTATCATTTCGCTGGCGTGAGCCCAGCATCCTGCCCGGCTTCGGGCTGGCGCTGGGCGTCACCGTAACGGCGCTGTCGCTGATCGTGCTGATCCCGTTGGCAGGCCTGTTCGTGAAGGCCGCCGGCGCCGGGCCCGCCGATATCTGGGCGGTGGCCACCTCGCCACGGACGCTCGCCGCGCTCAGGCTTTCCTTCGTCGGCGCATTGTTCGCGGCACTGGTCAACACCGTCTTCGGGCTCATCCTCGCCTGGGTGCTGGTGCGTTATGAGTTTCCCGGCCGGCGGCTGATCGACGCCGCGGTCGACCTGCCCTTCGCCTTGCCGACGGCCGTCGCCGGCATCTCGCTCGCCGCGATCTACGCACCGAACGGCTGGGTCGGGTCCTGGCTGGCGCCGCTGGCCTTCCACGTCACCATCCCGTTCACCGACATCTCCTTCGGCTTCGACGGCAAGGTCGCCTATACGCCGCTCGGGGTCATGGTCGCGCTGATCTTCATCGGGCTGCCCTTCGTCGTGCGCACCGTCCAGCCCGTGCTGGAGGAACTGCAGAGCGACGTCGAGGAGGCCGCCGCCCTGCTCGGCGCGAGCCGGCTGCGAACCGTCTTCCGCGTCATCCTGCCGCCTGTGCTGCCGGCCCTGCTGACCGGCTTCGTCCTGGCCTTCGCGCGCGCTGTCGGCGAATACGGCTCGGTGATCTTCATCGCCGGCAACATCCCGATGGTCTCGGAAATCGCGCCGCTGCTGATCGTGATCCGGCTCGAGCAGTTCGATTACGCCGGCGCGGCGGTGATGGCGGCGATGATGTTGCTGATCTCGTTTGCACTCATCCTCGCAGTCAATCTGGTGCAGGCGCGGGCGCGACGGAGATATGGCGATGTCTGACACCGCCCTGCCCGCCGCCACTGCGTCTCCCCGGCGCAAACCCGATCGTGTCCGCGGCGAGAGCCTGTTCGTGCAGATCGCGCTGATCGCCGTCTCGCTCGCCTTCCTGCTCCTCTTCCTGCTGCTGCCGCTGGCCGCCGTCTTCGCCGAGGCCGCAGCGCGTGGCTGGGAAGCCTATCGCGCCGCGATCACCGAGCCCGACGCATTGGCCGCGATCCGGCTGACGCTGCTGGTCGCGGCCATCGCCGTGCCATTCAACACGGTCGTCGGCATCGCGGCCGCCTGGGCCATCGCCAAGTTCGAGTTCCGTGGCAAGAACCTGCTGATCAGCCTGATCGACCTGCCTTTCTCGGTCTCGCCGGTCATTGCAGGCCTCGTCTTCGTGCTGCTTTTCGGCGCGCAGGGCTATTTCGGGAACTGGCTGCAGGCGCATGACGTCAAGATCATCTTCGCGCTGCCGGGGCTGATCCTGGCAACGGTCTTCGTCACCTTCCCCTTCGTGGCGCGCGAACTGATCCCGCATATGCAATCGCTCGGCTCGGCCGACGAGGAGGCGGCGCTGACGCTCGGCGCCTCGCCCTGGCGCACCTTCTTCACCATCACCCTGCCGAATGTGAAATGGAGCCTGTTCTACGGCATCCTGCTCTGCAACGCCCGGGCGATGGGCGAATTCGGCGCGGTCGCGGTCGTCTCCGGCAAGATCCGGGGCGAGACCAACACCATGCCGCTGCATGTCGAGATTCTCTACAACGAGTACATGGGACCGGCCGCTTTCGCCGTCGCCTCGTTGCTGGCTGGTCTCGCGCTCGTCACCCTCGTGCTCAAGACGCTGCTGGAATGGCACTATGGCGATGCCATCGCTGCCAGCCGCAAGCACTGACTGCTAGCCTGGACGAAGGACGAAAACCCATGTCGGTCGCCGTCACCATCGAAACCATCGAGAAGCGCTTCGAGAACTTCCCGGCGTTGCGCGGCGTCTCGCTCGACATCCAGCCGGGCGAACTCGTCGCGCTGCTCGGTCCTTCCGGCTCGGGCAAGACCACGCTGTTGCGCCTAATCGCCGGGCTGGAGGAAGCCGACCGCGGCCGCGTCCTCTTCGGCGAGACGGACACGCGAGACCTGTCGTTGCGGGACCGCCGCATCGGCTTCGTCTTCCAGCAATATGCGCTGTTCAAGACGATGAACGTGGCCGACAACATCGCCTTCGGCCTGCGCTCGCGGCCACGCGAGGAGCGCCCTATCGCAAGCGAGATCAGCAAGCGCGTCAAAGGCTTGCTCGAACTTGTTCAGCTTCCAGGTCTGGAAAAGCGCTATCCGAGCCAGCTCTCCGGCGGCCAGCGCCAGCGGGTGGCGCTAGCCCGCGCGCTGGCGATCGAGCCGCGTGTGCTGCTGCTCGACGAGCCCTTCGGCGCGCTGGATGCCAAGGTCCGCAAGGATCTGCGCGCCTGGCTGCGCGAATTGCACGGGCGCATCGGTCACACCACCGTCTTCGTCACCCACGACCAGGAGGAGGCGCTGGAACTGGCCGATCGCGTTGCCATCCTCAACGAAGGACGGATCGAGCAGGTCGGCTCGGCCGACGACATCTACGACCACCCGGCGACGCCCTTCGTCTGCGAATTCCTGGGCGAGGTGAACAAGCTGCCGGTCAAAGTCGTCGGCAGCCAGGCCTTCTTCGCCGACCGGCCGGTGCTCGGCGGGCTGACGCAGAACCAGGGCGGGCCGGCTTCGCTCTATGTCCGCCCGCAGCATCTGCGCATCGTCGACGAGACCCCGCTCGCCCTGCCCGGCACGGTCGAGCACCTGCGCCGCAACGGCCCCCTGCGCCGGGCCGAGGTGGCCGTGGAGGGACTGAAGCGGCGGCTCGACGTCGACCTCGCCAGCCAGGTCGCGCCAGCGATCGGCGAACGCATCAAGCTGCGCATCACGCACGGCAATCTGTTCGCCGCGGCCTAGTTCTGTTCCGCCAACGTTTCGCATTCGAGCCATTCGAAACTGCTGCGAAAGAAATACTGCCGCCAGCGAAAGCCGAACGCATTGCGAGCCGGCGCCGGTTCCTGAACAAACGCGGCCGACAGGCCGCGATGGGGCGGCGGGCAAGGGTTTGGTCATGGCGGGTGTTCTGGTCTGCGGTCGTACGGCGCTGATGTTCGGCGTCGCGCTGTCCGCGGTGGCGGTGGCGAGCGGGGCCAGGGCGCAGCAACAGCAGCAGGGCGGCACGGTCAATCTCGACACCATCGAAGTCCAGGGCGAGCACGCTTCCGGCCCGGTCGACGGCTATGTCGCGCGCCGCAGCGACACCGCGACGAAGACCGACACGCCGCTGATCGAGACGCCACAATCCATCACCGTCATCCCCCGCAGCCAGATGGACGACCAGGGCGCGACCACGGTCAGCCAGGCCCTGCGCTACAGCGCCGGCGTCCTCGGCGAGACCCGGCTCTCCTCCGGCGGCCGCTATGACAGCGTCTTCATCCGCGGCTTCGGTGGGGCTGGCAGCGGCGCGGGCTTCGTCAACAACCTCGACGGGCTGCGCTACCAGCGCGGCGTCAACTTCCTGGTGCCTAGCTACGAGCCCTGGGGGCTGGAGCGCGTCGAGGTGCTGCGCGGCCCCTCCTCCGTCGTCTTCGGGCAGGTGAAGCCCGGCGGCCTCGTCAACCTCGTCTCGAAACGCCCCCTGGACGAGCGCCACGGCGAAGTGCAGCTCCGCTACGGCACCAATCAGCGGGCCGAGATGGCCTTCGATGTCGGCGGCCCGATCGACCCGGCCAAGACCTGGCTCTACCGCGTGGTCGGCCTCGGACGCACCGCCGATACGCAAGTCGACTACACCAAGGATGAGCGCATCTTCATCGCGCCGTCGCTGACCTACCGGCCGAACGGCGCGACGAGCTTCACGCTGTTGACCTCGTTCCAGCGTGATCCCGAAACCGGTTTCTACGGCTTCCTTCCAGCGGTCGGCACCGTGCTGCCCAGCAAGGCGGGCCGGATCAACAGCAAGTTCTTCCCCGGTGAGCCCAATTTCGAGGGCTACAGTCGCAACCAGCTCAATATCGGCTACAGCTTCGAGCATCGCTTCAACGACGTCTTCAGCTTCCGCCAGAATTTCCGCTACTCCGACCTCGAATCGCGCTTCCGCACGGTCGCCGTCGGTGGCATCGCCGCGGATCAGAAGACGCTGACGCGCCGCGCCACCATGTCGAACGAAAAGGCGCGCACCGCGGGCATCGACAACCAGCTCCAGGCCGATTTCCGCACCGGTCCGCTGACGCACAAGGTGCTGCTCGGCGTCGACGGCTACTGGACGGATGGCAGCGCCTGGACGGGCGCCGGCGGCACGGTGCAGAGCCTCGACTTCACCAATCCGATCTATGGCCGCACGCCCTTCGCCCTGCCGGCGCTGGCGGGCACCAACCAGACGACGCAGCAATACGGCGTCTATATCCAGGACCAGATCAAATACGACCGGCTCTCGCTGCTGGTCGGCGGGCGCTACGACCGCGCCCTGGCGCGCACCCGCGCCGTCAGCACCGGCGTGCTGACCAAGCAGGACGACGATGCCCGGACCGGCCGCGTCGCCCTGATGTACAATTTCGACAACGGCCTGGCCCCCTATGCCAGCTACTCGACCTCCTTCGAGCCGCAATCCGGCACCGCCTTCGGCGGCACGCCCTTCAAGCCGACCGAAGGCGAGCAATACGAAGTCGGCCTGAAATACGAGCCGCCGGGCAGCAACATCATGTTGCAGGGCTCGCTCTACCAGCTCACCCAGAGCAATGTGCTGACCACCGACCTCGCGCACCCGACCTTCCAGATCCAGACCGGCGAGGTGCGTGCCCGCGGCCTGGAGCTAGAAGCCCGCGCCCGCCTGTTCGACGATCTCGAGCTCGTCGCAGCGTACACTTATACCGACGCCGAAGTGACGAAGAGCAACGGTGTCGACCTCGGCAAGCGGCCGCCCGTGGTGCCGCGTAACATGGCGTCGCTCTGGGCCCATTACACCTTCCGCACCGGGCTCTTCGCCGGGCTCGGCCTCGGTGCGGGCGTGCGCTATGTCGGCAAGGGCGCCGGCGATCCGGGCAACACCTTCTGGACGGACGATTACACGCTGGTCGATGCCGCGATCAGCTATGACTTCGGCGTCGCCAACCCTTCGCTCAAGGGCTGGAAGCTGCAGGTGAATGCGCAGAACCTGTTCGACAAGGAATACATCTCCGGCTGCTACGGCACCACGCAGTGCTCCTTCGGCCTGCGCCGGACCGTACTCGCGACCGTGTCCTACAGATGGTGAGAGCGCTGGTGCAGTCGCACGCCCCTTCTTCCACCGAAGCCGTGCTCGCGCCTTTCACGCTGGCGCGGTCGGGAACGTTCGATCTCACCACGGCGGACGGCTCGCCCTACCGCATCGCCGTCGCCTGGCCGGAAACGCCGCCGCCTGCGGCCGGCTACCCGGCGCTCGTGCTGGTCGACGGACAGGCCCTGTTCGCCACGACCGTGACGGCAGCGCGCCTGCAGTCCATCCGGTCCGAGGTAACCGGCGTGGACGACGCTGTGGTCGTCGGCATCGGCTATCCGGGCGAGGCTCCCTTCAACGCCGAGCGCCGGCAGCGCGATCTGCTGCCTGTCGCGGGCGGTGCGGACCGCTTCCTCGCCGCCATGGTGGACGAGATCCTGCCGGCGGTCGCGCGCCTCGCGCCGCTCGACCCGGCTCGACGCGCGCTCGTCGGCCATTCCTATGGCGGGCTGTTTTCGCTGCATGCCTTGTTCACCCGTCCAGGCCTGTTCGCCAGCCATGTCGCCGGCAGCCCGTCGATCTGGTGGAACGAAGAGGCGATCCTGGCGACGGAAGAGCGTTTTCGCGCTGGATCGGGCTTCGCCGGCCGCCTGCTGATCACGGTGGGCGGGGCGGAACAGGAAGCCTCGGCGCAGGACGATCCACGCCGCCGCGAACGCCGGACGATGGCGCGCATGCGCGATAACGCCGCAGAAATGGCTGCCCGTCTCTCCGCCAGCGGCCGCGTGGAATGCGCCTTCGTCGAATGGCCGGGCGAGAACCATGTCTCGGTGATCCCGGCGATGCTGTCGCGAGCGGTGGGCTTCGCGCTGACGGCGCCCAGCCTCAGTGGCCGGAGGGCGGCATGAGCGCCCTGCTCTCCCGCCGCTCCATGATGCTCGGCGCCCTCGCCGCGCCGGCCCTGATCCGCCCGGCGCAGGCGCAGGGCATCAGCGCGACCGACGTGCTCGGCCGAAAGGTGACGCTTCCCGCTCCGGCGAAACGCATCGTCCTCGGCCAGGGCCGGCAGATCAATGCGCTGGGGCTGATCCATCCGGATCCGGTCAGCATCCTCGCCGGCTGGGGCAGCGACTATCGCCGCCAGAGCCCCGACACCTTCGCGCGCTACCAGAAGCGTTTCCCGGCCATCGAGACCGTGCCCTTCGTCGGGGACGGAGCGACGGCGGGCGGGTTCTCCTTCGAGCAGGCGATCACGCTCGCGCCCGACCTGATGATATTGAGCCGGTCGCTCGCGGGAACCCGGACCGGTCCGGGTGACCTTGTCGAGCGCTTTGAAGCTGCAGGCATCCCGGTCGCGGTGATCGACTTCTTCCTCGACCCGCTGAAGGACACGCTGCCGAGCTTGAGGCTGCTCGGGCGCCTGACCGGCCGAGACGAACAGGCGGAGCGGTTTCTGTCCTTCTACGAAGGCCGGATGCGCAGGGTTGCCGAACGGATGCAGGGCGCTGCCACGCCCAGCGTCTTCATCCATGCCCATGCCGGCGGGGCCGAATGCTGCATGTCGCCCGGGCGCGGCACGCTCGACGATTTCATTACCGCCGCGGGCGGTCGCAACATCGCCAAGGCCCTGTTGCCGGGTGCAACCGGCCAAATCAGCCTCGAACAGCTCATCGTCTCCGATCCACAGGTCTATGTCGCGACCGGAGGCACGCATATGGCGCCGCAAGGCGGGCTGGTGCTCGGCCTCGGCGTCGGTCGCGCGACGGCGGAAGAGAGCTTCCGGCGCCTGCTCGCCAAACCCGGCATCGCCACGCTCGAGGCAGTCAAGGAGAAGCGAGCCTTCGGGCTGTGGCACCTTTTCAACGATACGCCGCTGCATGTCGTCGCGATCGAGCGGCTGGCCAAATGGCTGCATCCCGAGCGTTTCGCCGAGATCGACCCGACTGCGACCATGGCCGAGGCCGCCGCCTTCTCGGCGATCCCGCTCGACGGCACGCTCTGGATCGAGCCTTGAGCGCGCTTCACCTCCCGACGGAGAGACCGATGTTCGTGACCCGCGCCCGGATAGCCCTGCCCGATCCCGCCGCGGTGGTGGCGCCGCTATGCGCGCATATGGTCGAGCACGAGGCCAGCGTCGAAACCGGCCCCGGCGAGGCCCGCATCGCGCTCGACGGCGCCGCGGCGACGCTCACCTACGACGCGGTGGAGCTTGGCGTCAGGGTCGAGGCGTCCGAGCTTGCCGCCCTGCGCGCGATGCGCTTCGCCATCGCGAGCCATGTCGTCGAGTTCGCCCCGGCTGGAGCGCAGATCCAGATCCGCTGGGAAGGCGACGGTGCCGGCTCCTCGCTCCTGCCCGATTTTCGCATCCTCGCCGTCACGGCGGTCGAGACGCTGACGCCTCATATGCGCCGCATCCATTTCAGCGGCGAGGATCTCGGCCGCTACGACACGCTTGAAGCGCTGCATGTCCGGCTGTTCTTTCCGCCGGCCGAGCCCGTAGAACCGATCTGGCCGATGCTCGGCGAGGACGGACTACCGATCGTGCCGCCCGCCGAGAAGCGCCCGGCGATCCGCAAATACACGATCCGCAGCATCGACGCCGCCGCCGGAACCGTGGCCATCGACTTCGTGCTGCATGACGATGCCGGGCCGGGCTCGGCCTTCGCCAACCGGGCGCAACCCGGCGACCGGATCGGCATGGCGGGCCCGGGCGGGCGCGGGCTCAGGAGCGCCGGACGCTACGTCTTCCTCGCCGATGCGACCGGCCTGCCGGCAGTCGGGCGAATGCTGGCGGCGCTGCCAACGGATGCCACGGGCCTCGCCATCATCGAGGTCGACGGCAGCGCGGAAGAACAGGCGCTCGTGACGCCGGCCGGCCTGACGCTGCGCTGGCTGCATCGCCCGAAGGGTGCGCCATCCCGGCTGGCGGAAGCCTTCGAAACGCTCGATTGGCCGGCGGATGGGCCTGACACCTATCTCTGGGCGGCAATGGAGCATGCCGCGTTCCTGCGAATCCGTGCCGGCGCCCGGGAACGGCTGCGTCGCGACTTCGACCGGCACCTGATCGTCAGCTACTGGCGCGACGGCATGGCCGAGGAACAGCACATGGCTGAGAAGAAGGCAGCCGCCAAGGCCGCCTGAGAAAGCAGGTTCAGGCGGACGCACTCCATCTAGCGATGGAACGTCCAGAGCAGGCTCTCGCTCAGCTCCTTCAGGGCTTCGACCGCATCCGGCCGCTCGCGCGCGACGGCTGCGATCAGGGCATCCGCCAAGGCGAAGACCGCGGTCGGCGAGTTCGGCAGCAGGCGACTGCGCGCCGGGGCGAAGAGTGTGACATCGGCCAGCGGCGCCAACGGCGAGGTCGGGCTGTCGGTCAGGACCAGCAACGCCGCCCCGCGCTTCTTGGCGAAGCTCGCGAGGTCGAGCGTCGAACGGGAATAGCGGAAGACCGAGATCGCCACGACCAGGTCGTCCTCGCGCGCCGACATCATGTGCCGGATCGCGCGCTCAGGCCCGGTCCGCGACGAGGCGAAGACCACGTCGGCATCGAGATAGAGAGCGAGCCCATCCTCGAGGAAGGATGCGACATAGTGGCTCGCTCCCGAGGCGGCGATGAAGACGCGCGGCGCCTTGAGCAGCAGTGCGACGGCCTGCGTCACAGCTGCTTCGGTCAACCCGTCGCGCGCGGCCTGGAGATTGGTGGCCTGGTCGGCCAGCGCCGCGTCAAAGGTCGCGAAGATCGATCCGGCTTCGGCGCGGGCCCCCGCGAAGTTGTCGACCGGATCATGCGCGAATTTCAGCGCTGCCGACAGGGCGCTGCGGAATTCGCCATAACCGCCGTAGCCGAGCGCGCGGACGAAGCGCGTCACCGTCGCGTTGGAGGTGCCGCTCCCCTCTGCCAACCCCTCGATGGTCATGGTCGCGACATCGAGCGGATGCTGCAGCACGAAATCGGCCGCACGACGGTGACCGTTGCTCAGGGAGGGGTAGATCTGCGCGATGCGGTTCGAGAGATCCGTCGACGGCTTCAAGCCTTGGGACATGTGCCTCCGACCGGTTGACGTTCAAAAATTTTCATGTTTGCTACCCGACGAAAATAAACCTGTCAAAACGACAAGCGGGAGCGGATATCATCATGCGTCAACCCCTGTTCGCCGCGGCCCTGGCCGCGCTCAGCCTGTCTGCTACCGCAGCCTCGGCGCAGACCTTGCGTATCGCGCTGGCCTCCGAGCCGACGGCCGTCGATCCGCATTACCACGACCTCACCCCGAACAACGCGCTGGCGCAGCACATCTTCGACTCGCTGGTGCGCCAGGACGAGCAGCAGAAGCTGCATCCGGGCCTCGCGACCTCCTGGGAGAACGACGGCAAGAACCGCTGGACCTTCAAGCTGCGCGACGGCGTGAAGTTCTCGAACGGCAAGCCCTTCACCGCCGAGGACGTGGTCTTCACCTTCTGCCGCACGCTGAAGAACGAGACCAAGATTACGGATTCCTTCGCCGACGTCACCGGCAACTTCGCCTCGGTCGAAGCGCCCGATGCGCATACGCTGGTGATCAACACGAAGGAGCCCGAGCCGCTGCTGCCGAACCTGATGTCGGGCCTCGGCATCCTTTCGGCCTCCATCGTCGAGCACGGCCCGATCTCCTACGACATCGCCAAGAACTGCGGCGTCACCGGCCCCTGGCCGACGGTCAACGGCTTCAACGACGGCACGCTGACCATCGGCACCGGCCCCTACAAGCTGAAATCCTACGTGCGCGGCTCGGCCATCGAACTCGAGCGCAATCCGACCTACTGGGGCAAGGCAGAACCCTGGGAGACCGTCCGCCTGCTGCCGGTGACCAATGCCGGCCCGCGCCTCGCCGGCCTGCTCGCCGGCGACTACGACGTGATCGAGAACCCGGCGGCACGCGATCTCGGCCGCATCAAGGGCGACAAGCGCTTCGGCTATGTCATCGCGCCCTCGACCCGCGTGGTCTATTTCCAGCTCGACGTCGCCCGCGACCAAAGCCCCTTCGTCAAGTCGGACGACGGCAAGAACCCGCTGAAGGATGTCCGCGTGCGCAAGGCGATGTCGCTCGCCATCGACCGCGACGCCATCGTCAAGCGCATCATGGACGGCGCGGCCGAGCCCGCCTACCAGTACCTGCCGACCGGCATGTTCGGCACGCAGCCGAATCCGGAAAAGCTGGCCTATGACCCTGCGCAGGCGAAGAAGCTGCTGGCCGAGGCCGGCTACGCCAAGGGCTTCCAGCTCACGCTGTCGACCACCAACGATCGCTATATCAACGACAGCCAGATCACCCAGGCCGTCGCGCAGTATCTGACGCAGGTCGGCATCAAGGCCGATGTCGATGCGATGACGCGCGCGATCTATTTCCCCCGCCGCGCCAAGAAGGAATTCTCGGTCGCGATCGGCGGCTGGGGCTCCGGCACCGGCGAGGCGGCCTCCTTCCTGCGCCAGTGGCCGCCGACCCCCAACGAGGCCAAGACGCTCGGCGGTTCGAATTATGGCGGCTACAAGAACGACCAGTTCGACAAGCTGATCCGCGAGGCCGTCACGACGCTCGACGACAACAAGCGCTCGGAGCTGCTGCAGCAGGCCGGAAAGATCGTCCTCGCCGACTACGCCTTCATCCCGCTCCACTTCGAAAGCGGCATCTGGGCCTTCAAGTCCGACCTCGACGTCAAGGGCCGCGCCGACCAGTACATGCTGGCCATGTCTGTGAAGCCGAAGGCCAAGTAGGCCGACCGCACAGGCCGTCGAAATCCCTGAACTGCCGGGCCGCCCACCAAGGGCGGCCCGTGCCGAATGCGTAACGGAGCCGGTCCCAGCCTATGGCCGCTTATGTCCTGCAACGGCTGATCCAGAGCGTGCTCGTGCTGCTCGCGGTCTCGGTCGTGGTGTTCTTCGCCGTCTACGGCATCGGCGACCCCATCGAGCTCCTGGTCTCGCCACAGGTCAGCGCGGCCGAGCGTCTGGCCTTGATCAAACGCCTCGGCCTCGACCTGCCGATCTGGCAGCAATATTTCGTCTTCATGGGCAACGCGCTGCAGGGCGACCTCGGCCGCTCCTTCGTGCATGGCATCCCGGCGATCGAGCTGATCCTGCAGCGCCTGCCGGCGACCTTCGAGCTGGTCCTGCTTTCGATGACGCTTGCCATCGTCACCGGCGTGCCGCTTGGGCTCTATGCCGGACTCGACCCGGAAAGCCGCCCGTCGCGCTTCATCATGGGCGCCACGCTGCTGGGCTTCTCGCTGCCGAGCTTCTGGAAGGGCATGATGCTGATCCTGCTCTTTGCCGTGGTCCTCGGCTGGCTGCCGACGGCAGGCCGCGGCGAGACGGTGTCCGTGCTGGGCGTCCCGATCAGCCTCCTGACCTGGGACGGGCTCGTCCATCTCGCCCTGCCGGCGATCAACCTCGCCATACCCCAGATCGCGCTGATGATCCGCCTCGTCGCCGCCGGCACCACCGAGACCATGACGCAGGACTACGTCAAATATGCCCGCGCCAAGGGCGTGCGGCCGCGGCGCATCGTCGGCCGGCACGTGCTGCGCAACATCCTGATTCCGGTCGTCACCGTCGTCGGGATTGAATTCGGCAGCCTCGTCGCCTTCTCGACCATCACCGAGACGGTCTTCGCCTGGCCGGGCATGGGCAAACTGCTGATCGACTCGGTCTATCAGCTCGACCGGCCGGTGGTCGTCGCCTACGTCCTGCTGGCGACGCTGCTCTTCGTCACCGTGAATTTCCTCGTCGACATCCTCTACGCCGCGCTCGACCCGCGGGTGAAGCTGACGGGAGAGATGGCATGAGCGTTGAGACGAAGGCCCCCGCCATCCCGGCCTACGCCGACACAGCCCTGCGCCGGAAGGTGCTGCGCCGCATCCGCAGCCGGCCGACGACACGCGGCGCCGCGATCCTGCTCGGCATCATGGTGGCGCTTGCGCTGTTCGCGCCACTCATCGCACCGCAGAACCCGCACGACCTCGCCTCGCTCAGCGTGATGGACAACCGCCTGCCGCCGGGCGAGGCCGGCATGAACGGCATGACCTACTGGCTCGGAACGGATTCGCAGGGCCGCGACATGCTGAGCGCCATTCTCTACGGGCTGCGCACCAGCCTGATGGTCGGCCTCTCGGCGACGATCGGCGCACTCTTCGTCGGCATCTCGGCTGGGCTTCTAGCGGCGCAGTTCGGCGGGGCGGTCGATGCCGCGATCATGCGCGTCGTCGACTTCATGCTCGGCTTCCCGTCGATCCTGATCGCGCTCGTCCTGCTCGCCTCGATCGGACGCGGCGTCGACAAGGTGATCCTCGCCATCATCCTGGTGCAATGGGCGCAGTATGCCCGGCTGATGCGCGCCTCCGCACTGGTCGAGCGGCGCAAGGAATATATCGAGGCGGCGCTCAACTTCGGCCTGCCGACCCGGCACATCATGATCGCGCATCTCCTGCCGAATTCGGTCGGCTCGGTGCTGGTCGTCGCCTCGATCAGCATCGCCGGCGCGATCACGCTGGAGGCGACCTTGTCCTTCCTCGGCGTCGGCGTGCCTGTGACGCAGCCCTCGCTCGGGTTGCTGATCGCCAACGGCTTCGAATTCCTGCTCTCCGGCGAATACTGGATCGCGGTCTTCCCCGGCATCGCGCTGGTGCTGCTGATCGTCTCGCTCAACCTCGTCGGCGACCGCCTGCGCCGCAGCTTCAACGTGCGCTCATGACCGACGCCCTGCTCGACGTCCGCGGCCTCAGGACTGTCTTCCACGCGCTCGACGGCGCCTGGCCCGCTGTCGATGGCGTCGACCTCAGCGTCGCGCGTGGCGAGGTGCTGGGTCTCGTCGGCGAATCCGGCTCCGGCAAGTCCGTGACCGGCTTCTCGCTGGTCCGGTTGATCGACCCGCCGGGCGAGATCGTCGCCGGCTCGGTCAGCTTCGACGGCGAGGATCTGCGCGCGGCCTCCGAGGAGCGGCTGCGTGACCTGCGCGGCGACCGCATCGCCATGATCTTCCAGGACCCGCTGATGACGCTGAACCCGGTGCTCAGCATCGGCGAGCAGATGAGCGAGGCCATCCTGGAGCATCGCGGCTGCAGCCGGCAGGAGGCGCTCGACGAGGCGGCGAAGGCACTGGCCCGCGTCGGCATCTCCTCGCCCGAGGCGCGCCTCAGGCAGTTCCCGCACGAATTCTCCGGCGGCATGCGCCAGCGGGTCGCGATCGCAACGGCGCTGCTCAACGCGCCCGACCTGATCATCGCCGACGAGCCGACGACCGCGCTCGACGTCACCATCCAGAGCCAGATCCTGTTCGAGGTGCAGAAGCTCGCCCGCGAGACAGGCACGGCCGTTCTCTGGATCACCCACGATCTCGCGGTGGTGGCCGAGCTCGCCGACCGTGTGGCGGTGATGTATGCCGGCCGTGTCGTCGAGATCGGGCCCGTCGACGAAGTGCTCGATGCGCCGCGCCATCCCTATACACTCGGCCTGCTCAACTCCTCAGCCGCCAATGTCGCGCCGGGCGAGCGGCTGCATCAGATCGACGGCGTCGCCCCACGCATCGATGCGCGCCCGAGCGGCTGTCCCTTCCGGCCGCGCTGCCCCCGCGTCCAGCCGATCTGCGCCGAGCAGGATCCGGCGACGACCGCAGAAGGCGACCGCGGCTTCCGCTGCCACAACCCCGTGCCGATGGGAGAAGCGGCATGAGTGCTCCGACAAGTGCCTCGACCAGCGCGCCGATCATTGAGCTCAAGGGCATCACCAAGCATTTCCGCCGCAAGCCGACCCTGGCAGAACGCATCCTGATGGCGACCGGGCGCGGCAAGGCCCCGCCGGTCCTGCGCGCCGTCGATGGCATCGACCTCAGCGTCAAGCGCGGCGAGGTGCTCGGCCTCGTCGGCGAATCCGGCTGCGGCAAGTCCACCCTCGCCCGCGTCGTCACCGGCATCCTCAAGCCGACCACCGGCGAGGTGGTCTACGAGCAGCAGCCGGTTGCCGGCCTGAAGGGCAAGGAGCGGCTCGATTTCCTGCTCAAGGTTCAGATGATCTTCCAGGACCCCTACGCCTCGCTCGATCCGCGCATGAAGGTCAGCCGCATCGTCGGCGAGGCCTTGAGCGTCCACAAGCTCCTGCCCAAGCCCGAGATCGACAAGGCCGTCGATCAGGCGCTGAGCGAGGTCGGGCTCGATCTCGCCTATCGCGAGCGCTATCCGCACCAATTCTCCGGCGGGCAGCGCCAGCGCATCGGCATCGCGCGGGCGCTCGCCGTGAAGCCGGATTTCCTCGTCTGCGACGAGCCGGTCTCGGCGCTCGATGTCTCGATCCAGGCGCAGGTGATCAACCTGTTCATGGATGTGCGCGAGCGCCATGGCCTGACCTATCTTTTCGTCAGCCATGATCTCGGCCTCGTGCGCCATATCAGCGACCGGGTCGCGATCATGTATCTCGGCCGCATCGTCGAGATCGGGCGGGCGGCGGAGATCTTCGCCGCGCCGGCGCATCCCTACAGCGCAGCACTGATCGCCGCGATCCCCTCGGCGAAGCGGCGCAAGCATGCCTTCGAACCGCTGAAGGGCGAATTGCCGTCGCCACTGGCGCCGCCGTCCGGCTGCCCCTTTCATCCGCGCTGCGGGCAGGCCATGCCGGTCTGCCGCGAAGTCCGGCCGACGCTCGTCGAGATCGCGCCCGGTCGCAGCGCAGCCTGCCATCTGCACAAGGCTTCGGAGGCCGCATGACCACCACCACCCTCAACCCGTCGGTCGGCCGCGGCGCCCTGCCCTTCATCGACGGCCGGCACCCCGACCGCCCGCTCGTCGTCAACTGCTATCGCCCTGCGCGCCACCAGCCGAACGATCCCGTCATCGTCGTGCAGCACGGCATGCTGCGCAACGGCGACGACTACCGCGACTTCTGGATCGAGGCGGCCGAGAAGCACAACCTCTTGATCGTCGCGCCGACCTTCCCGAACGAGGAATTCCCCAAGGCCGAAGGCTACAATAACGGGCTGGTCGTCACGGAAGACGGAACGATCGCACCGCGCGAGCAATGGCTCTACGCCGTACCGACCCGCGTGCTGGAGGCTCTGCGCGCCGGCGGGGTTATCGACCAGCCGGTCATCCGTATCTTCGGCCATTCCGCCGGCGGCCAGTTTGTCCACCGCTTGCTGGCGACGCAAGGCAGCGAGCCCTATGCCGCCGCGATGGCCTCGAATCCCGGCTGGTACACCCTGCCGACGCTCGAACGCCGCTTCCCGGAAGGGCTCGGCGGGCTCGATCGCGATCGCGAAGCGCTTGCGCGCTGGTTCGCCTACCCGATGATCCTGTTCGCCGGCGACCGCGACATCGTCACGGACGACCCGAACCTGCCCTCGCAGGCAGAGGCTCTGGCGCAGGGACCACATCGCTATGGCCGCGCCCATTTCATGCTCGACTTCGCCCGCGCCGAGGCCGAGCGGTTGGGCGTGCCTTGCAACTGGCAGCTCATCACGGTGCCGGGCATCGGCCATGACGGCGCGGCGATGTCGCGCGCCGCCGCGGCCTGGTGGTTCGAAAACCGCATCCCGTCGATCGAAGAGCTGAAACCGCAGGGTACTGCAGTCGCCTGAGCGCCCAGCTCGACGACGATGGCATTCCCCCTGTCATCCCGGGTCTGACCCGGGATGCCTCTCAACTCGGGACAGGGCGGGCGTTCTGACGCCCGCCGCTCTCAGACCTTTTCGATGAAGCGGCTGAGGAACAGGCGCGTGCGCGGGTGCTGCGGGTTGCCGAGCACCTCCTGGGGCGGCCCCTGCTCCACCACGACGCCGCCATCCATGAAGACGACGCGGTCGGCCGCCTCGCGGGCGAAACCGATCTCGTGGGTGACGACGATCATCGTCAGGCCCTGCCCCGCAAGGTCGCGCATCACATTCAGCACCTCGCCGACGAGTTCGGGATCGAGCGCCGAGGTCGGCTCGTCGAACAGCATCAGCTTCGGCCGGATCGCGAGCGCCCGGGCAATGGCGACGCGCTGCTGCTGGCCGCCGGAGAGCTGGCGCGGATAGGCGTTCGCCTTCTCGGCCAGCCCGACGCGGGCGAGCAGCTCCATCGCATAGGCTTGCGCCTCGTTGCGCGGCTGCTTGTGCACGCCGACCGGCGCTTCGACGATGTTCTCCAGCGCCGTCATATGCGGGTAGAGGTTGAACTGCTGGAAGACCATGCCGATCTTGCGCCGCTGCACGGCGATGGCATGGTCCGACAGCTTCGTCAGCCGGTTGCCGCGGAGGGCGTAGCCGACCTGCTCGCCATCGACCTCGATGAAGCCGCGCTGGATCGATTCCAGATGGTTGATGCAGCGCAGGAAGGTCGACTTGCCCGAGCCCGAGGGCCCCAGCACGACGACGACCTCGCCCGGCGCGACGTCGAGATCGATGCCCTTCAGCACCTCGTTGTGGCCGAAGGATTTGTGGACGTTGCGGGCGCGCACCATCGGCGTGGCGCCCTCGGCAGCCTTGATCATGCGGGCTCCTCCACACGGACCGCCGGCTTGTCGGCCTGACCCGCGCCACGCTCGCCGCGCGCGTAGTAGCGTTCGATGAAGCCCTGCACCACGTTCAGGATCGAGGTGATGATCAGGTACCAGATCACCGCGACCATCAGCATCGGGATGACCTCGAAGGTGCGGTTGTAGATGTTCTGCACCGAATAGAGCAGGTCCGCCATGGCGATGACGCTGACGAGCGAGGTCGCCTTGATCATGCTGATGAGCTGGTTGCCGGTCGGCGGCACGATCGAGCGCATCGCCTGCGGGATGATGACGCGCCGGAGCGCGCGGGCGCGGGTCATGCCGAAGGCGTCGGTCGCTTCGACCTGCCCCTTGTCGACCGAGAGCAAGCCACCGCGGATGATCTCGGCCATATAGGCCGCCTCGTTGAGCGAGAGCCCAGCGATCGCCGCCGTCATCGGCGTGATCAGGTCGTTGGTGTTCCAGCTCGCCAGCACCGGGCCGAACGGGATTTTGATCGCGATTTCAGGGAACAGTGTCGAGAGGTTGTACCAGAAGATCAGCTGCACCAGGAGCGGCGTGCCGCGGAAGAACCAGATGAACAACCCAGCGAACGAGCTGAACATCCGGTCCTGCGACATGCGCGCGATGGCGAGGATGAGGCCGAGCGCCGTGCCCAGCGTCATCGCCACCACGGTCAGGCCCAGCGTGACGCCGAGCCCGCGCAGGACCGAGGCTTCGGTGAACCACTGGCCGACGATGGGCCAGCCGAAATTCGGGTTGCGCGCGACGATCCAGGCGAATTCCGCCGCCACGAACAGCACGAAGGCCCAGAGCAGCCAGCGCCCCCATTCGGGAGGCTGGTGCGCATTGGCGACGTCGCGTAGCGCCGCCTCCGCCGGGCCGGTTTCCACCGAAGCGTTCGCCATGGCTCAGTTCTGCGAGAGATTGATGCCGGGCGCCTCGATCTTGTTGTTCTCAAGCCCCCACTTCTTCATGATCGCGGCATAGGTGCCGTTGTCGACCAGGACCTTGATCGCGTCCTTCAGCACGCCGCCGAGCTCCGAGCCCTTCGGCACCACCGCGCCCTGGAACAGGTCGTTGAAGCCGTTGGACTTGCCGACGGCGGCCAGTTCCAGCTCGCCATTGGACTGCTGGACGAAATAGGTCAGCGGCGCCTGCGAGGAGAAGAAGGCATCGGCCCGCTTCGAACGGACGGCGAGGATCGAGGTCGGCTGGTCCGGATAGGACTGCACGGTTAGCACCGGCTTGCCCTCGGCGGCGCATTTCTCGGCCTGCGCCTTGATCACCTTCTCGGCCGAGCCGGCCGACTGCACGGCGATGCGCTTGCCGCAGGCGTCGTCCAGGCCGTTGATACCGCCCGGATTGCCCTTCTGCACGGCGAAGACGACGTATTCGCGCACCCAGTCGACGAAGTCATTGGCCTCCTGCCGCGACTTGAAGTCACCGACCGGCCCCATCGCGAACTGGTAGCGGCCGGCCTTGATGCCGGTCAGGATCGACGACAGGCCGTTCACCGTCGCGTGCTCGATCTTGATGCCGAGCAGTTCGCCGATGGCGTCGCCGAGATCGGCGCTGGCGCCCGTCACCTCGGTCGGGGACTGGACGATCTCGTAGGGCGGGAAGGAACCGCTGTTGACCGCAGTCATCTTGCCGGCGCTGCGGATCGTTTCCGGCAGGCGCGCGCGCAATGGCTCGTTTGTGCTCTGCTTGGCGATCTTCACGCTCGGATCGGCCTGGGCGAAGGCCGGTACGGCTGCGAGGGTGACGAAGGCAGCGGCGCAAGCCGCGATGCGAAGCTTCATGGTCGGTTCCCCTTATCTTCTACCGATGGGTTCAAGCCGCGGCAGCGAAGTTTTCGAGCGGCGGAAACAGCATATCCGGTGTCAGGTCCGTCTCGGCGAGTCCCTGGCTGCGGATCTCGTCAAGGAAGCCCGCGATCATTCGCCGGTTGGCTTCGAGCCCGCTGGCGTTCCAGCTGTCCGGCAGGTCGCGGCCGCAGCGGCCGAGCTCGTCGATGATCCAGGGGGTGGTGTCGGCGTATTTGCGACGTTTTTCGAGCCAGAGGCGCTGCGACTCGTCGATGAGGTCGCTCAGCGCCTGCGGCAGCCATGGGTGGCGCCGGGCGAAATCGGCCTTGAAGCCGAGGATATGGATGCCGGGCACGTAGCCGACCTCGCGAAAATAGGCGAGCTCAGCCCCAGGCAGATCGGTCAGCAAATGGCGGAACGGCGAATCCGGGGAGTAGAATCCCGGCGGCATGAAGGGCGTGAAGATGGCGTCGAGCTCGCCGTCGAGCAGCGCGTCGAGCATCGGCTTCTCGCCGGGCATGGCCTCGATCCGTCCCGGCCGGGCATAGGGGCCGAGCCGGTCGGTGATTGGATGGGCGGCGCTGAGTCGCCCTGCATACCAGCGCGCATCCTCGACGCCGATACCCGCAGGCGCCAGCGCCGCCCGCGTCCAGGTGTTGCCGGAATCCTGCCAACCCGTGACGCCGATGCGCGCGCCCTTCAGCTCCTCGAGCCTCGTCAGCCCACTGGTCCGGCTCGTGATGATGCAGCGGTGGCGGAAGCCGCGCATGACGAAATTCGGCACGCCGAAGATGCCGGCCTCGCCACGGCTGCGCCCGGTCGTGTAGCGGCTGAACGAAACCTCGCAGGCGTCATAGTCCGGGTCGGTCGCCAGGTCCTCGGGAAGCGTGCCGACGCGATCGACCTTCAATGCGATCCGCTCATCGGCGACATCGCCCAGCACGAGCGGCGTCACATAGTCCCAATCGCGCAAGGCCAGCCGGACCTCGACCTTCATCGACGCTCTCCGCATTGACAATTCGGCGAAGAATTGAATGTTCAGAAGCTGCGATCAATCATTATTACGTTATCGAACAATATCGGACACCCGCTGTGGCAGACAGGACAGATGATGCGGCCTGGTTCGCTGGCCAGCTCTCCGACGTCAGCGCGCGTGGAATCGCGAACCAGACCGCGACGCTGATCCGCCGCGGCGTACTGCCCGCCGGCGTCAAACTGCCAACCGTGCGTGACCTTGCCTACAGGCTCGGCATCAGTCCCGCGACCGTCTCCGAAGCCTGGAGCGAGTTGCGCCACCAGCGCATGATCGAGGGACGCGGCCGCTCCGGCAGCTGGGTGACGGGCGATACGATCGGCCCGCGCCCTGCCCGCACCGGTACTTCGGGCCTCTTCGGCGATGACGTGCTCGACCTGTCGCTCTCCGTACCGGACACGGCCGTGCTGCCGCCCCTGGACAAGGCACTGCGGCACGCGGCGGGAGCGCGGAACCTGCACAGCTACGAGCGCACGCCGATCCTCGACAGCCTGCGCCTCGCGGTCGAGCGGCGCTGGCCCTATGAACCGGAAACCTTCCTAGCCACCAATGGCGGCTACAACGCCTTCTACTCGGCTGTTCATGCGCTGATCATGCCGGGGGCGACCGTGGCGATCGAGGATCCGACGGCCATGCGCCTGCTCGACATCCTCGAAGATCGGGGCGCGCGCCCCCTGCCCGTCGCCTGCGATGCGGAGGGGCCGCTGCCAGAGGCGTTGGCGCAGGCGCTGGCCCATAAACCGACCGCCTTCGTCTACCAGCCACGCACGCATTCGGTGACCGGGCGGCGCGTCAGCCCGGCGCGCCTCGATGCGCTGGCAGCCGTGCTGGCGGAAAGCGACACGCTGATCATCGAGGATGACGGCATCGGCGAGGTCTCGCCCTTGCCGCCGGCGAGCCTCGGCAGCCGGTTTCCCGACCGGGTCATCCACATCCTGTCCTTCTCGAAATCGCATGGCCCGGATCTGCGCCTGGCCGTGCTTTCGGCTCCCGCCGCGATCCGGCGCCAGATCCAGTCCTATCGCAGCTTCAGCTCGGGATGGACGAGCCGGCTGCTGCAGGAGATGACGGCGTGGCTGCTCACCGACGACGACACCAGGGCGCGTCTGGCGGCGAACCGGCACCTCTATGCCGAGCGGCGTGCAGCGCTGGTTACGGCGCTCGGCATGCAGGGCATCGCGATCCCGCCCGGCGACGGCCTTTGCATCTGGGTGCCGGTCGCCTCCGAGCAATTCGCGCTGGTCACGTTGGCAGCGCGACGCATCGCCGTTCTTCCCGGCAGCAAATGCGCGGTGATGCCGACCCGGCATATCCGCGTCGCGACGGCGATCCTCGCCGACAACTACGAGCATGTCGCGCGATCGATCCGGCTCGCGGCCAATGGCGAAGGTTGAAGCAGGGCGCCTCGTGCCGGGGCAAGAGGCGCCCCTCGCTCAATAGGTTTGGCCGAGATACTCGGCGATGGCCTTGGCGTCCTTCTCGTCGATCGGCGCCTTGTAGACCTTGATCATCTTCTGGACCTCGGCCTCCCAGAAGGCATGGCCCTTCTTGCCCGGCTGGTAGTTGATGTAGTCGGTCGAATGGCAGGCCGTGCAGTTGTTTTTTGCGGCCTCGAAGCCGGGCTCGGGACCGGGCTTGAACGTCGCCGTCTCGTCCGGAAGCTTGTAGGTCTTCGGAGCGGCGAGCGCGGGAACGGCAAAGCCGAGCGCCAGGACGAACGCGGCGCCGAGCGCGCGGGAACGGGTGATCATGGACATGACAATCTCCCTCACGCCGCCATGACGCGCGTCGTCTCGACGACGTTGCGCATGTAGCCGGACGGGTTCCAGAGCGGCTGCATCGGCTGGGTCTGGCCCTTGGCGTTGGTCGCCTTGACCATCAGCTTCTGCTCGCCGGCAGCGACAGCGACATTCGCCTTCCATTCGCGGAAGGAGTACTTGCCCAGGTCCTGGCCGAGGCTGGCCTTGACCCAGGACTTGCCGCCGTCGCCGGAAACCTGGACCTCGGCGATGCCGGAGCCGCCGTCGAAGGCGATGCCGCGCAGCGCCACCTCGCCAGCTTTCACCTTCGCGCCGTCCAGCACATTGGTGATGAAGGAGCGGACGTTGAAACGGTTGATCGGAATCGTCGCCGTCGGCGATTTCCCCGGCTCGACGCAGGCGCAGTCATTGTCGGGAATCCGGTAGGCCGTCTTCATCCAGAAGCTGTCGAGCTCCTTGTCGAGCACCGTGATCTCGTTGAGGTGCTTGACCCAATAGGTGCCGTAATAGCCCGGCACGACCAGGCGCAGCGGATAGCCGTTGAGCCAGGGGAGATCCGTCCCGTTCATGGCATAGGCGAGCATCACTTCGCCATCGCGAGCGTGGTCGAGCGCGAGCGCCTTGGTAAAGTCGGGCGTATCGGGCGCAGCCGGACCGTCGAGTCCGGCGAAGGCCACCTGCACGGCTCCCGCCTGGACACCGGCCTTCTCCAGCACGGTCTTCAACGAAACGCCGCGCCAGCGCGCATTGCCCATCGCACCATTGCCGAGCTGGCCGCCCGCCACACGCGGTTCGACGAAGCCGCGGCTATTGCCGGAGCACTGGTTGACGGCGACGATCTCGACGGCGGGCATGCTCTTCAGCTCACGCAGCGACAGCGACAGCGGCTTCGCCACCTTGCCCTTCACCTCGAGCCGAAACTTGTCCGGGTCGATCTCCAGCGGGATGTCCGCGAGATGATAGCGCACGAAGAACGCATCGTTGGGTGTGATGACACCCTCGTTGAAAACCGAGAACGGCGTCTCGAGCTGCGGCGGCCGCGCGGTCTGCTGGATCAGGGGGCGCTTGCCGGGCACCTTGACGAGCTCGCGCTCACCATTCTCGAAGGGCAGCTTGACGGTTTCGGTGGCGAAGGCCGAGAATCGCGAACCGCCGATCGCGACGGCTCCCAGCCCCAATGCGGCCCTCCCGGCAGATGTCAGCATCTGTCGTCTGTTCAACATGGCATTTCTCCCGAGGACACATTCCTCGAAAGACAAAGACGCGCAGGAGCGTCGATTTATTCCATCTCGAGAAAACCCGCGATCAGGCTCCGCAGGGCTCGCCGATCTTCGGCACCTCCCTGAGGGCCGCGACCAGCTCCTCGCTCGGCGCCTGCTGCTGGCGGATCAGCTTCGCGATCAGATCGGCCAGACGGTCGAGCCGCGCCGGATCCATGCCGCGGCTGAGCAGCGCGTAGTCGGCCTCTGCCGTGCTCCAGGCGCGGATGCGCAGGCCATCGCGGTCGCTCGCCGCCGGCGTGTCACCCCACTGCCGCGAATGAGGAGCCATCCAGAGGCCGAGCCGGCAGCCATGCGGGCCGCGATAGCCGGCCAGAAGCCCTCCATCGCGCGATGTCGGATCAAGCGACAGATAGCCGAGTTCGAGCGCGGAGGCGCTGAGATCGGGAAGGTGCCGACTGCGCGCGGCGGCGAGATCGACCTGGACGCGCGGCGCCGGCGCGTCGGCCGGGCGCGCGTCGATCCAGTGCCGATGCGCCGCGACCGCAGCAGTCAGGCCCGCATCGGGCGTCGCCGCAGGCTCGACGGAACGCAGTACAAAAAGGCCGAGGCAGGCCGCGAGCGCCAGACTGGCGGCGATGAGCAAGGCCACCCCCGGACGCCGGCGCCGCGGCAGCACCAGGGCCGGCGCCGCAGCTTCGGACGGCAGGCGACGTGTCACGGCGCGCAGCCGCGACAACGTCGCGACCTGTTCGGCGAGCCTGGGATCACGCGCGACCGCCGCGGCGACATCGGCCGCCTCATTCGGCGAAAGCTCGTCGTCGACATAGGCGCTCAACCTGTCCCAGGAGACCGTCTCGCCCGAAGCTGACGTTTCACTGTGCATGTCGGCGTCTCGACTCGATCGGGCGCAGGTTCTCGCGCTCGATCACGGCCAGCAGGGCCTGCCTCGCCCGGCTCAGCCGGCTCATGATCGTTCCTTGCGGTACGCCCAGGATGGATGCGACCTCGCCATAGCGGAAACCGGCCAGATCGACCAGTTCGATGATCTCGCGATGGGTCGGTGCGATCTGCCTCAACGCCTGCCGCACGGTGATCTCCGCGATGATGCCGTCGTCATAGCGGTGGTCGAAGCCATTCGGCGCCGATCCGGTATCCGCCTCCTCGTCGCGGCGATGGTCGCGGCGATAACTGTCGATCCAGCTGTTGCGGACGATCGTGAACAGCCAGGCGCGAACCGCTTCCGGGCGCGGCTGCGCGCCCCGGTTCCCGAGGGCCTTGAGGGCGCAGGACTGGACCAGGTCCGCGGCAGCGTCGGGATTGTCGGTCAGGCGCAGCGCATAGGAAAAAAGGCTCTTCCAGTTGCTGCGCAGCGCGTCTTCGATCATCGCTCTCAGGGCGACACCTCTTGATCCGATGGCGGCTTCGCGCGGCTCCCCGCTCCCGCCCTTGTCGACTGCGACAACCCCCAATCGCGTTTGCCAGGGGAATCTATCGCAGCGATCGTACCACTTCGAGAGCGCCCGGGCGACGAGCCTTACACTCCAACCGCGAACCGGAGGGATGGCAGCCATGCCGGCCGCACCTGAGACCGCCCCCGTCGCAACCGCTATAAGGATGCCCTACGCTATCAGGAAGGAAATGCCCGCATGGCCAAGGAATTCACCGGCAAGCGCGTGATCGTGATGGGAGGCAGCCGCGGCATCGGACGCTCCATCGCGCTGGGCTTCGCAGCGGGCGGTGCCTCCGTCTCGATCTGCGCCCGGGGAGCCGGTCCGCTCGAGGCGACGCGCCGGGAGATCGAGGCGCTCGGCGTCACGGCTCACGCGGCCAGCGTCGATCTCGCCGACGCGGGTGCGATCGCCGCCTATGTGCCCGAGGCCGTGAAGGCTCTCGACGGGCTGGACGTCCTCGTCAACAACGCCTCCGGCTTCGGCCAGACGGACGACGAGGAAGGCTGGGCTGCCTCGTTCGACATCGACATGATGGCGATCGTCCGCGGCAGCCACGCCGCGATCCCCCACATGAAGCCGGGCTCGTCGATCGTGAATGTCTCGTCGATCTCGGCCCTGCGAGCCTCGTCGCGCGCGGCGCCCTACGGCGCGATCAAGGCGGCGGTGATGCACTATACGGCGAGCCAGGCGAAGATGCTGTCGCGGCAGGGCATCCGGGTGAACTGCGTCGCGCCCGGCTCGATCGAGTTCCCGGGCGGCACCTGGGAGGACCGCAAGACCTCGAACCCCACGCTCTATCAGGCGACGCTGGCCAACATCCCCTTCGGCCGGATGGGCAAACCCGAGGAGATCGCCGAAGTCGTGCTCTTCCTCGCCTCCGACAAGGCGAGCTGGGTCACGGCCCAGAGCATCGTCGTCGACGGCGGGCAGCTCGTCGGACCCTGATCCTGGCCGATCCGGCAGCCTCGAAAACCGGTTTCCACTTTTCCGCGCGATGCCATAGCCTCCGCCTCCGAATCCCGCCGCAGCGAAAGCGGCGGTCCTCGATCGGTATGGGAGATCGCGATGAAGGCACGCGCGAAATGGGTGGAAGGCATGGCCTTCATGGGCGAGGCCGGCAGCGGCCATGCCGTGATGATGGACGGCGCCCCTGAATATGGTGGCCGCAATATCGGCATCCGGCCGATGGAGATGCTGCTGATCGGACTTGCCGGCTGCACCGGCTTCGACGTCGTCAGCATCCTCAAGAAGGGTCGCGAGGCGGTGACCGGCTGCGAGGTCGAGGTCGAGGCCGAGCGCGCCACGACCGACCCCAAGGTCTTCACGAAGATCCACCTGCATTACCGGATCTCCGGCAAGGGCCTGTCGCGGGCCAAGGCCGAGCGGGCCGTCACATTGTCGAAGGAAAAATACTGTTCCGCTTCGATCATGCTCGGGGCAACCGCCGAGATGAGCTACGACCTCGACGTGATCGACGAATTGCAGAAGGACGACGCTGCATGAGCCAGCCCGCACTCGCAGGACTGATCGCGCCGGACGCCCTCGCCGCCCGGCTCGGCGACGACAATCTCGTCATCATCGACATCCGCACCGCCGCGGATGGCGGCCGCGAAGCCTTCGAGGCTAGCCACATCCCCGGCGCCGTCCATTCCGACTATGCCGCCGATGGCTGGCGCGCCAGGGTCGGCAACGCGCCGGGCATGCTGCCGCCCACCGACCATCTCGCCGCTCTGGCCGGCCGCCTCGGCATCAAGCCGCATGACGAGATCGTCATCGTCCCGGCCGGCACGGCAGCGACCGACTTCGCCGCGGCGGCGCGCGTCTACTGGACGCTCAAGTTCATCGGTCACGGCCAGCAGGCCATTCTCGACGGCGGCTTCAAGGGCTGGACGAGCGATGCGAAGCGCCCGGTCGAGAGCGGCCCGTCGCGGCCGAGGAGCGCGGCGCCCTACCCGGTCGTCGCGCAGCAGCAGTTGCGGAGCACAACCGACGCGACCCTGATCGCCGCGCGCAGCAAGCAGGCGAGCCTCGTCGATGCGCGTGGCCCGAGCTATTTCGAGGGCCGCGAGAAGGCGGCCGAGGCGACGCGCGGCGGCCACATCCCCGGCGCGATCCCGCGCGACTACGCCGGCGCCTTCGAGCCCGGCACAGGCAAGCTCAAGTCCCGGGCCGAATTGGAAAAACTCTTCGCCGTGGTGCCGCAAGGGCCGGCCGTCTCCTACTGCAACACCGGCCATTCGGCCGCGGCGAACTGGTTCGTGCTGTCCGAGCTCCTCGGTCGTGACGAGGTCGCGCTCTACGATGGCTCGATGACCGACTGGACGCAGGATCCCGAGCGGCCGGTGGCGACCGGCCCGGCGGGCTGAACGCTCGTTTGGATTGCCAAACAGGCTGAAAAGGTTCAAAGGAGGCGCCGCCCGCGCGCCGCGATGCGTTGGCGCCTCCTGACATGCTGGACATAAGCCATCAGCCGATGAACGCCGTCGCGCCGAAAATCTCCTTCGTTTCGCTGGGTTGCCCCAAGGCGCTCGTCGATTCCGAGCGGATCATCACCTCGCTGCGCTCCGAGGGCTACGAGCTCTCGAAGAGCCATTCCGGTGCCGACCTCGTCATCGTCAACACCTGCGGCTTCCTCGATTCTGCCAAGGCGGAATCGCTCGAGGCGATCGGTTCGGCCATGGCCGAGAACGGCAAGGTCATCGTCACCGGCTGCATGGGCGCCGAGCCGGAGCAGATCCGCGACGCCTTTCCGAACGTGCTCGCGATCACCGGCCCGCAGGCCTATGAGAGCGTCGTCTCGGCCGTCCATCAGGCCGTACCGCCGAAGCACGACCCCTTCATCGATCTCGTGCCGGACCAGGGCGTGAAGCTGACGCCACGGCACTATGCCTATCTCAAGATTTCAGAGGGTTGCAACAATCGCTGCACCTTCTGCATCATCCCGAAGCTGCGCGGCGACCTCGTCTCGCGGCCGATCGGCGATGTGCTGCGCGAGGCCGAGAAGCTGGCCAAGGCCGGCGTCAAGGAACTGCTGGTGATCTCGCAGGACACCAGCGCCTACGGGCTCGACATCAAGTATGCGCCCTCGATGTGGAAGGACCGCGAGGTCCGCACCCGCTTCTTCGAGCTCGCCCGCGAACTGGGCCAGATGGGGATGTGGGTGCGCCTGCACTACGTCTACCCCTATCCGCATGTCGACGAGGTCATCCCCCTGATGCAGGAAGGGATCGTCCTGCCCTATCTCGACATCCCCTTCCAGCACGCTTCGCCCAACGTGCTCAAGGCGATGAAGCGCCCGGCCCATCAGGACCGCACGCTCGACCGAATCCGGAAATGGCGCGAGATCTGTCCGGATCTCGCCATCCGCTCGACCTTCATCGTCGGTTTCCCCGGCGAGACCGAGGAGGACATGGAGATCCTGCTCGACTGGCTGAAGGAAGCGAAGCTGGAGCGTGTCGGCTGCTTCAAATACGAGCCGGTGAAGGGTGCTCCCGCCAACGACCTCGGCTTCGCCCTCGTCCCCGAGGAGGAGAAGGAAGCCCGCTGGCACCGCTTCATGAAGGCGCAGGCCGAGATTTCCGCCCGCATCGTCAAGGGTCGCGTGGGCAAGCGCATCCCGGTCATCATCGACGAGGCTGGGCCAACCGTCGCCAAGGGCCGCTCGAAATGGGACGCGCCCGAGATCGACGGCAATGTCTATATCGCGAGCCGGCGCCCCTTGCGGCCGGGCGACATCGTCACCGTGAAGATCGAGCGTGCCGACGCTTACGACCTCCACGGCATCGCCGTCTGAGGCGTTCCGCTCTCAATTGAAGGTGCAGAGGCGGCGGACCGGCCGGCCGTTGCGGTCGCGCGCCGGGCCGAGGCTGCTGCAGGCATCGGCGGCCGCGACCACCTCGGACTGCCCGACCTGCCTCGGCGGCTCGGTGCAGAAGCCGGCACCGCAATCCGTCGCCGCGTAGCGCAGCCGCACGGGACCGGGAACGCGAACCCGCCCCAGCTCGGCCCCTTTCAGAATGGCGGCGGGAACCGGGCCTTGCGTGCGCCATCCCCGGAGTTGCTGTGCCAGCGCAACGCCGGAAAGACCTACAATACCCAGAAGAAAGATGACTGCCTGAAACCGGGTCGACATGACCGTCGTCCTGAATGAACGTCAGCATTGCGCTGGCGCTCATTCGTCGCGGCATCTCGCCGAAAGGTTCACGTGCCCAACAAATTCACGTGCCCAACAAAAATGCGCCCGGCAAACCGGGCGCATAACGAGATCGTTGCCGAACATCGGGCTCGGATTTGCCGAGACTGATGCGAGTCAGGGAATCAGAACCGTGGAGCCGGTCGTACCGCGCGATTCCAGGGCGCGATGAGCTTCGGCAGCGTCCTTCAGCGGGAAGGTGGCATTGACCTGCACCTTGACCTTGCCGGAGAGCACGGCGTCGAACAGGTTCTTCGCCATCGCGACTATGGTCTCGCGCTTTGCGGTGTGGGTGACTAGCGTCGGGCGGGTCACATAGAGCGAGCCCTTGCTGGCCAGGATGCCGAGGTTGAAGGATTCGACGGCGCCGGAGGCATTGCCGAAGGAAACCATCAGGCCGAAGGGCTTCAGCGTGTCGAGCGACTTCATGAAGGTGTCCTTGCCGACGCCGTCATAGACCACGTTGCAGAGCGCGCCGCCGGTGATCTCCTTCACCCGTGCGACGAAATCCTCCTCGCGGTAGTTGATGACATGGTCGGCGCCGTTGGCCTTGGCCAGTGCGACCTTTTCCTTCGAGCCGGCCGTGCCGATCACGGTCGCGCCCAGCGCCTTGCCCCACTGGCAGAGAATCAGGCCGGTGGCGCCAGCCGCCGCATGGACCAGGATGGTGTCGCCCGGCTTCACCTTGTAGGTCCGGTGCAGCAGGTACTCGGCGGTCAGCCCCTTCAGCATCATGCTGGCGGCGGCCTCGTAGGAAATGCCCTCTGGCAGCGAGACGGCCGCGGCGGCCGGCACGATGCGCTCCTCGGCATAGGCGCCGAGCGTCGAGACGACGACGACCCGGTCGCCGACCTTGAAATCCGTCACGTTCGGCCCGACCGCCAGCACGTCGCCGGCACTCTCGTTGCCCAGGGTGAAGGGCAGCTGCGGCGCGGGATAAAGTCCCGAGCGGAAATAGGTGTCGATGAAATTGAGGCCGATGGCGCGGTTGCGGATGAGGATTTCGCCCGGCCCGGGCTGCGGCAGCGCGACGTCCTCGAACACCAGGACTTCCGGACCGCCGGTCTTGTGCGCGCGAATGGCTTTGACCATGAGAAGCATCTCCCTCGATGAATGGTTCCAGCATAGTTCATCGCCCATGCAAGCAGCATCCTCGCGCAATGCAAGGCGCCCCTTGCGACTTTGCGGCCCGTGGCCAAAACGCCGCCTATCGGCTAGCGAAGGAGCATGAGCACGTACGCCGACGAACCGGTCGATATCGCCATCGTGGGAGCCGGCCCCGTCGGGCTCGCCGCGGCCCTCGCTCTGGCGACCGAGGGGCGCAGCGTCGCCCTGCTCGGCCCGCTGGCGACGCCTCGGGACGGACGCACCGTCGCTCTGCTCGACAGCTCCTGGCGCCTGCTTGCCGAATTGGGCGTTCAGGATGGGCTGATCGAGAAGGCCGCACCGCTCGCCGTGATGCGCCTCGTCGACGACAGCGGCAGCCTGTTCCGCCAGCCGCCCGTCGAGTTCCGCGCTTCCGAGATTGGGCTCGACGCCTTCGGCTGGAACATCGAGAACGCCGACCTGACCGAAGCCTTGGCCGACGCCGCCAGGGCACGGCCGGGCCTGCGCCTGCTGCCGGGGCTCGTCCGTGTGATCGAATCCGAGGACGGCGCAGTAAGGCTGTCGGGCGAGGGTTTCGCACCGCTCAGGGCGCGGCTGATCGTCGGCGCGGATGGCCGCAATTCTCAGGTCCGCGCCGCCGCCGGCATCGCCAGCCGCGATTGGCGTTATCCGCAGGTCGCGCTGACCGGCATCTTCGAACACCGTCGCGACCACCGCGAGACCTCGACCGAATTCCACACCCGCCGGGGGCCCTGCACGCTCGTCCCCCTGCCCGGCCGGCGCTCCTCGTTGGTCTGGCTGCTCGCGCCCGAGGAAGCGGAAGCCGTGGCGGCCCTCGACGATGCCGCCTTCGCCAATCGTGTGGAACGCCAGGTACAGTCGCTGCTCGGCGCGATGCGCGTCGCCGGGCCGCGCGGACGCATCCCGATGGGCGGGCTTTCCGTCGACCGCTTTGCCGCCGGCCGCATGGCACTGATCGGCGAGGCCGCGCATGTCTTCCCGCCGATCGGGGCACAGGGTCTCAATCTCGGCCTGCGCGACGTCGCGGCGCTGCGTGATGCGGTGATCGGTACGGAAGATCCGGGCGCTCAGTCTGTCACGGCGGCCTATGACGCCGCGCGCGGCACCGATGTCCGGTTGCGGACAGGTGCCGTCGATGCCCTCAACCGCACGCTCCTCACCGACCTGATGCCGGCCGACCTGATGCGCGGCGCGGGACTTCTGGCCCTGTCGCGGATCGGGCCGTTGCGGCGCTTCGTGATGCGGCAAGGGCTGGCCGGCGGGGCGGAGACGCGCCGCAGCGCCGTCTAACGTTTCTCCAGCACCGCTTCGGTGTCGGCACCGCTCCCTGCGACGCGACGCACGCCGGCCGTCTGGGTGCGGAATGCGGGGGCCAGCGGCAAGGGGGTCGAGACAAGGCGGCGGCCGCCGGGCTCCTCGGCCTGGGCCTCGAGCAGGCCGCGCGCCGCAACATGTGGGTCGGAGATCGCCTCTTCCAGCGTGCGGACTACGGTGCAGCAGCAGTCGAGCGGCTCCAGCCTGCCACGCCAATGTGCCGCGCTCTCGCCGGCGATGATCGCGGCGATGGCAGCCCGTGTCGCTTGCGGATTGCGGCGGTCGTCGCGCAACGCCTCGTCGAGGCTGATACCGTCGCAGAAACCCTGCCAGAATTTCGGCTCCAGCGCGCCGACGGCGAGGAACCAGCCATCGGCAGTAGCGTAGAGGCCGTAGCGCGGGCTCGCGCCCGTCAGCAGCCCCTCGCCGCCCTCGGGAAAGGAGCCGGTCGCCTGCCCCTGTGCCAGCCCGTACCAGGCAAATGTCGGCATGGCGTCGGCCATGGCGATGTCGAGATGGCAGCCCTGCCCGCTGCGTCCGCGCTGCAGCAGCGCCAGCAGGATGTTGAGCACGGCCGGCATGGTGCCGCCGGCAATGTCGGCGACGAGCGGCGGCGGTAGAGGCGGCGGCGCGCCACGCTGCAGCGACTGGCCGAGCAGGCCGCCGATCGCCTGGTAGTTGATGTCGTGCCCGGCCTCCTGCGCGCGCGGCCCGTCCTGGCCGTAGCCGCTGATCGAACAGTAGATCAGGCGCGGGTTGAGCGCCTTCAGCGTCTCGTAGCCGAAGCCGAGGCGCTCCATCACGCCAGGACGGAACTGCTCGATCAGGATATCGGCCTCAACGATCAGCGGCTTCAGCCTCTCCAGCGCGTCGCGCGCCTTCAGATCGATCTCGACGCTCTGCTTCCCCCTGTTGAGCACGGCGAAAGGCGCCGCGGTCTCGCCGAAGCGGGGCGGGAATCCGCGCATGTCCTCCCCGCCCGGCCGTTCGAGCTTGACGACGCGCGCGCCGGCCTCGGACAGGAACAGGCTGGCGAGCGGCCCCGGCAACAATGTCGAGAAATCAAGAACCAGCAGGTCGTCGAGCGGCAGCATGCGCTTCCTCAGTGGAAGAGATCAGCCGTTATCCTGCCTGTCTTCACCAGCCACAGGAAGCCCGGCAGCGTGATAATCGACACGATCGTGCCGACGAGGATGCAGGCCGAGGCACGCTCGACACCGACCTTGTACTGCGTCGAGATGACGAAGATGTTCAGCGCCGGCGGCAGCGCAGCCATGATGATCGCCGCATAGATCCAGTTCACCGGAATGCCGCCGATGGCGAACAGCAGCAGCCAGACCAGCAGCGGATGCAGCAGGAGCTTGATCGCGACGAGGCCCGGCACCTCGCCCGGCATCGACTTCATCGGCCTCAGCGCCACGGTGACGCCGAGCAGGAAAAGCGCGCAGGGCGCCGCTGCCTGCGAGAGCCAGAGCACCATGCGGTCGACCGCCATCGGCAGCTCGACCTTGAAATAGCTCGCCAGCACGCCGGCCAGCGTCGCGACGTTGAAGGGATGGGTGAGCACGCGCCAGACCACCTCGCGCGTCGTCGCCAGAGCGCTCTTCTTCTCGACGCCGGCCAGCGCCATCAGGAACGGCACGAGCGAGAACAGCAGGATGTTGTCGAAGACGAAGATCAGCACGACCGGTGCGCTGGCATCGGGGCCGAGCGCGGCCAGGATCAGCGGCGGCCCCATATAGCCGATATTGGAATAGGCGCCCGCGACGCCCTGCATCACGGCCTGCGGCATGTTCCCATGCGTATGCTTCAGCCCGAGCGCGAAGGAGAGGCAGAAGGCGCAGAATGTCGCCGTGGTGGTGCAGAGAATGAACTTCCAGTTGGCGAGTTCGCTCAGCGGCTTGTCGGCGATCAGCCGGTAGAACAGCGGCGGCAGCGCGACATAGATCAGGAAGAACTGCAGCCAGGCCAAACCCTCCTCAGGCAACTGTTTCCAGCGGCCGATGACGAAGCCGAGCAGGATCAGCCCGAAAAAGGGCGCGACCAGATTGAAGATGCTGAGAAGGTCGACCATCGCGAAACGTTCGGATCCTCATGGACACATCGGCCAGGCTGGCCGAACGATCCGAGGGCCGGAGCCTAAATCCTGCCGGCGATCAGTTGGCAATCCCCGCATGCGGCCTTGCCCTATTCGCTGCAAGCAAGGCGGCGCCCCTGGCGGTTGCCCGCGTCAGGACCGATTTCGTCCAGCTCTGCGCCGGACGCTCAAGGTAGCGCCAGATCAGGCAGGACAGGATGAGCAACGTCAGCGTCACAGCCACGACCAATGCAAGCGGCGACACCCCGTCGCCGAGCCGGTTGAAGGCGACATAGCCGATGTGCTGATGCAGCAGGTAGAAGGGGTAGGTCAGTCCGCCCAGCGCCAGCATCACGCCTGACGGGAGTGGCGCGCGCGGAAGCCTGACGGCGCCGGCCACGACCGCGACGATCGCGACGCAGGACGCGGCGACGACCATGTCGCTATAGGCGACGTGGTAATTCGCCCGGTTCCACTGCGCCAGATCGAGCGATTGATAGACGGCGACACCCGTGCTGAGCGCGAGAAGCGCGAGGTTGCGCGGCGTATATCCATCCCGGAAGGCGGCATAGAGCACGAGCCCGGCGCAGAAGAAGGCGCTCTGATCGGTCAGGAGGAGATAACGCATGACCCCGCTGGACAGGAAGGCGCGATCGAGGACGGAGAGCAGCAGCCAGCCGATGACGATGGCCGGATAGCGGTCGCGCCGGAACACTCCGACAACCATCAGCAGAAAGACCCAGCCATAGAAGACCACCTCGTAGAAGATCGACCAGTAGGAGCCATCCATCGCCTGCTGCCCGAGTAATTCGGGCTTGATGATCAGATTGGCCGCCCATTGCCCGAAACCGGCCTGCAGGAATGGCGCACCAAAAGCCGAGACCACGGCGAAGGTCAGCGTCATGCACAGCAGGAAGGTGGGATAGATCCGCGCGAAACGGGCGATCGCGAACTGCGAAGGTGTCCGCCCTTCGGCCGAGTAGGCGATCACGAAACCACTGATCACAAAGAAGAGCTGCACGCCGAGATAGCCGTATTTCAGGACGCCCTCATAAGCCGGCAGCGAAGTCTGCGTGTAGCCGAGCGTCAGGCCGCGAAAGCCGAAATGGAACAGCGCGACGGACAACGCCGCAAGCAGCCGGAGGCCGTCGAGCGTCTCGAGACGGAGATGGGGCTGCGGGCTGTTCGATCGGGGCATCGGCTCGTCGCAGTTTGGTACAGGTTCCGGGCGGATACGGCTCCCGGTGCAAAGCCGGCGCCAGCGTGGCATGACGACACTCGCCGGTGAGGCTCAGGAAAACCTGACATATCGCGCGATCAGGCAGAAGACTCCGATCCTAGGTATAATTACCCATTGATATAGGTAAGCATTTATTCCTGGGATCATTATCCGCCTTACTGCCCGCACCGCTCGACCAAGGCAGGATGGACGGCCTCGTCAAGGCATGCTCACATTCGCTGCATCGCAACATGGAGCGCCCGATGACGAGCAAGACGCCCCGCCAGTTCTTTCGGCCGCTGGCCATCGGCGCGCCCGAGCCCTATCGCGAATTGCCGCTCAGGCTCGAACGGATGATCCATTTCGTGCCCCCTCACCTCGAAAAGGTGCGCGCCAAGGTCGGCGAGCTGGCTGGACAGGTCGATATCGTGCTCGGCAACCTTGAGGACGCGATCCCGGTCGAAGCCAAGCAGGCGGCGCGCGACGGCTTCATCGCCATGGGCAAGGCCGTCGATTTCGGCAAGACCGGCCTGTGGACGCGGGTGAATGCGCTGAACTCGCCCTGGTTCCTCGACGACGTCACCGCGATCATGGCCGAGATCGGAGGCAAGCTCGACGTCGTGATGGTGCCGAAGGTCGAGGGGCCGTGGGACATCCATTATGTCGACCAGCTCCTGGCGCAGTTCGAGGCGCGTCATGCCCTGCCCAAGCCGATCCTGATCCACGCCATCCTCGAAACCGCCGAGGGCGTGAAGAATGTCGAGGCGATTGCCACCGCCTCCCCGCGCATGCACGGCATGAGTCTCGGACCTGCCGATCTCGCCGCTTCGCGCGCGATGAAGACGACCCGCGTCGGCGGCGGCCACCCGGAATACAAGGTGATCGCCGACCCCTGCCCCGACGGCGGACCCCGCGCCGTCGCCCAGCAGGATCTCTGGCACTACACGCTGGCGAAGATGGTCGATGCCTGCGCTGCGGCGGGCATCAAACCTTTCTATGGTCCTTTCGGCGACTTCGCCGATGCAGCGGCCTGCGAGGCGCAGTTCCGCAACGCCTTCCTGCTTGGCTGCGCGGGCGCCTGGACGCTGCACCCCTCGCAGATCGAGATCGCCAAGCGGGTGTTCAGCCCGGATCCGGCCGAGGTCGTCTTTGCGAAACGCATCCTCGAGGCGATGCCGGATGGCTCGGGCGCCGTGATGATCGACGGCAAGATGCAGGACGACGCGACCTGGAAACAGGCCAAGGTGATCGTCGACCTCGCCCGGCAGGTCGCCGCGCGCGACCCGTCATTGGCCGAACATTACGGAATGTGATGGGGATTCACCGGCTGATCGGTTGATTTCGACGTATTTGCGACGCAATTCTTGCGCAAGGGCGGCAAGAACCGAGCCGGCTGCGTATCAGGCCGGTGCAGCATGGAACTGTCATGGAAGCGCGTTCGGCCAAATTCCGCATTGGACAGGTGGTCAAGCACCGCATCTACCCGTTTCGCGGCGTGATCTTCGACGTCGATCCGGTTTTCTCCAACACCGAAGAGTGGTGGGAGTCGATCCCGGAGAACATGCGTCCGTCGAAGGACCAGCCGTTCTATCACCTCTTCGCCGAGAACGAGGAGACGGAATACGTCGCCTATGTCTCGGAGCAGAACCTCGTCGTCGATGATTCCGGCGCTCCGGTCCGTCATCCGCGGGCGCGCGAATTCTTCCGCCGCGACCGCAAGGGACAGTACAGGATCGATCGCGCCGATCTGAACTGAGGCGCCAGCCTCCGTCACGACACGGCCCGCGACGAGCATCAAGCAAAAAAGGCCGGCCCCGTAGGGCCGGCCTTTCGATTCGCGGAACCCGAAAGCCCGATCAGGGCTTCGGCGGCGTCGCCGGCGCGGGAGCCGGAGCAGCGCCCGGCGCAGGAGCCGCGGCGCCCGGCGCAGCGGCATCGCCGGCGCCGAGGCGCTTGCGCAGCTCTTCCTGGCGCTTGGCGACCTCGTCCTGCAGCTTCTTCTGCTGCTCTTCGAGCACCTTCGGGTCGATCGGCGCACCATCGAAGCCCTTGGCGAAATCGGCCAGCGGGATCTGGAAGGTCACCTCGCGCCCGCCCTGGTTCTGGACGCTGACGTTGAGGTTGGTGCCCTTCTTCATCGAGGTGATGAAGTCGTCCTTGATCTGCGCCTCGGCGAAGCAGCCGTTCGGGAAGCAGATCGCATAGCGGCCGCCGGTGGGCTGGGCGCTGTCGACGCCGAAGCGGATGCCCGGCTGGAGCAGCAAGCCGAGCGGCATCAGGAAGCGCACGATCTTGTTGGCGTCACCCTTCACGTCATAGATCGCGACGGCCAGCACCGGCTGGTCCTGATCCGAGACGAAGTCGCGGGTGGTGTAGCAGATTTCCTTGTTGGCGGCCTGGTCCTTGCCGCAAACCTTGGTCCAGCTCGTCTGCTCCGGGTTGGACTTGACCTGGACGACGGTCGGACCGGTCGGCGCGGCCGCACCGGGCTGCTGGGCGGGGGCGGCCGGCTGCTGGGCCGGCTTGGCCGCCGGCTTGGCCTGAGCGAAGGCCGCGACCGGCGCGAAGCCGATGGCCGTGCTCAGAGCGAGCGCGAGCGCGCATGATGACAGGCGAAACGAAGCGGGCATTCCTTGGTCTTTCCTCACAAGCCTCACAGGCGAATTCGGGATCACGACTTCGCAAGCCGCGTGCGTCACCGCTGGCGGCCCAATCGCATGGCTGTACCGGCCACCGCAAGCCGTGCACATCAAGGGCGATTGAGGCGTTTGAATGACACCCGCCCCCGCCTTTAACGACTTCGTCCGCCCAATTCCAGCCTGAATAACTGCCTGACGAGCCTATCACCATGCTATTCTTCGCGCAGGGAATCAGGTCGCGCGATGGATTTGCCTCGATTGACCGCGACGCCATCGCGTCGCGAACTAAGCTTGCTGCTCACCCTGCTTCCGCTCGCTGTTGCGCCGGGAGGGCGGGCGCGTGCCGATTCGCTGTCCTCCGGCCGGGACGCCGCCCGTCACGCCATCGCCATGCACGGCGCCCCGGCGCTACCGCCCGGCTTCGACCACCTGCCCTATACCGATCCGAAAGCGCCCAAGGGCGGGCGCATCGTCTTCGGCATCCAGGGCACTTTCGACAGTCTGAACCCGCTGATCGTGCTCGGCGTCGCGCCGGATGCCGTGCCGAAATACGTCCAGCAAAGCCTGCTCTACCGGTCCGCCGACGAGCCATTCACGGCCTATGGGCTGCTTGCCTCGCAGGTCGAGCTCGATCCGGACCGGACGCGGCTCGCCTTCGAGATCGACGAGCGCGCCAGCTTCTCCGACGGCAAGCCGGTCACTGCCGAGGACGTGCTCTTCACCGTCGAGATGCTGAGGACGAAGGGCAAGCCGTTCCACCGCTCCAGCCTGTCCGGCATCACCCGAGCCTCGGCGCCCTCCCCGCGGCGCGTCGAATTCGAGCTCGGCGACGGCGCCAACCGGGAATTGCCGCTGGTGATCGGAGCGCTGCCGATCTTCGCCAAGCATGCGACCGACGCCGAAACCTTCGGCGACACCAGCTTCAAGCCGGCGTTGGGTTCGGGCCCCTATATCGTCAGCGAGGTCCGGCCCGGCGAATCGCTGACGCTGAAGCGGCGCGCGGATTTCTGGGGCGAAGCGTTGCCGCTGATGCGCGGCCTCTTCAACGCCGATGAGCTCCGCTACGATTTCTATCGGGATTCCAATGCGCTGTTCGAGGCCTTCAAGGCCGGGCTCTGCGATATCCGGCTCGAAAGCGATCCGACCCGCTGGATGACCGGCTACGATATCCCCGCCGTGCACGAAGGGCGCATCGTCCGCGAGACGCTCCACTTCGACACGCCCAAGGGCATGACCGGGCTCGTCTTCAACACGCGCCGCCCGATCTTCGCGGATATCCGCGTGCGCGAAGCGCTCGGATTGCTGTTCGACTTCGAATGGGTCAATCGCAATCTCTTCCACGGTGTCTATAGGCGGGCAGGCAGCTTCTTCTCGGATTCGGAACTGTCGGCGCTGGGCGTGCCGGCCGATCAGCGCGAGAAGACGCTGCTTGCCGCCTTCCCGGGCGCCGTCCGCGAGGATGTGATGACCGGAGCTTGGCGCCCTTCCGAGACGGATGGCTCGGGTCGCGACCGCGAGCAGGCGCGCAAGGCGCTCGATCTGTTGAACGAGGCCGGGTTCACGCTGAGGGACGGAACCCTGCGCAACGGCAAGGGCGAACCCTTCGCCTTCGAGATCACGGTGACGAATCGCCCGCAGGAGCGTCTCGCGCTGAACTTCGCGCAGTCGCTTGGCCGTCTCGGCATCGCCGCGCAGGTGCGATTGATCGACGACGTACAGTACTGGCGGCGGCTCTCCGCCTTCGATTTCGACATGGTCCAGTGGACCTGGCCGGCCTCGGCCTCGCCCGGCAACGAGCAGATCGGCCGCTGGGGCTCGGCCAATGCCGAGCGCAAGGGCGCGCTCAACTATGCCGGCGTCAGATCGCCTGCCGTCGATGCCGTCCTGCAGCTTCTGCTGAAGGCGCGCGAGCGCGAGGATTTCGTCGCCGCCGTGCGCACGCTCGACCGGCTGCTGATCTCCGGATTCTACGTGGTGCCGCTCTATTATCTGCCGGACACCTGGTTCGCCCATGCGCGCGATGTCGTACTGGCCGGACGGCAGCCGGCCTATTTCCTGTCCAACGAGACGTTGGCGCGCCTTCCGGCCGCGCCGGCCGCTGCGAATTGAAGGACCGGCGATGCGGGCTGAACAGGACGAAGCTTCCGCCCTGCTCGATGGCCTCGATCTCGACGCGCTGCTCGCGGCACTGACGCGCGGTCGCGGCTACGAGACGGCGCTGCGCGACCCGCCGGGCCGGCGCGGCTGGAGCGATGCCAATCCCGCCTCGATGAACTTCCTGCAGCTCGACCAGCGCATCGACCGGCTGGCGCGGCTGCTCTCGATCAACAAAGGCCAGCCGGGGGCGAGCGTCGCGATCCTGGCCCCGCTCGGCCCCGAAGCCATCGTCTCGGTGCTCGCCTGCCTGCGGGCCGGGCTGTCGCCGCTTATGCTGCCACTTCATGGCAACGAGATCGAACTGCTTCGGTTGGTGGAAGCGTCGGGCGCGGTGATGGCGCTCGGCGTCAGCCGGATCGGCCCCCTGCGCCCCCTGCTGATCCTTCGCAACCTGGCGATGCGCGCCTTCAGCACCCGTTTCGTCGGCGGCTTCGGCCCTGAGGTGCCGGACGGCGTGGCGCCGCTCGACATGCTGATGGCCAACGCCTCGCTCCATTCCCTGCCGACCATCGTCGAGCGGCCGGCGATCCAGGTGGCCGATGCGACGACAATGTCCGGGCCGGTCACCCTGTCCGAGCGCGATATCCTCGGCAAGGCGCTGGAATTGTCGCGCCTGCTGAAACCGGTAGCCTCCTCGCGCATCGTCACGACCCTGGTCGGGGGCGATCTCGCGGCGCTGGCAAGCGGCCCCGGCATGGCGATGCTGGCGGGCATCGAGCTCTTGCCGCTCGGCCTGTTCCATCTCGGGGATCTGCAGGCCTGTATCGAGGGCGGGCGGCACGTCCATCTTATCCTGCCCGGGGAGATGGAGCCGGCACTGGCCCATTCGCGGCTGGCGGGCCACCAGGCGCTGGCCAGCGTCATCTTCGTCAGGCGCTCGGACGCGCAAGCCTATCCCGTGCTCGACCGGCCTGATCTGGCCATCGTCGATATCGAAGTCCACTCTGCATCGGAGATCGCGATCACCAAGCGCTAGATCGCCGCCAATATTCGGGCGGAAACCGGGTCCTCGCGCTTTGCCGCATCGATGGAACCGCGACGCGGCCGATGCGTTGATCAGGCCGGGCGCGCCAATGGAGAGTCCGCCATGCTGATCGCCGGTCTCGTTTCCCTCTCCCTCTCCTCCGGTTTGCTGATCCCCGTCGCCGACGGACCGCCGAAGTTCAACATCGAGGCGACCTGCCGCGACGTCGGCAATGCCGGCGCCGGGATCGGCGGCTCGGTGAGCGCTTGCCGCAGCGACGAGGAGAAGGCCCGGGACTCGCTCGCCGCCAAATGGGCACAGTACCCGGCCGCCAAGCGCAACAGCTGTGTCGAGGGTGCAAAGCTCGGCACTTCGCCGAGCTACGTGCAGGTCATCACCTGTCTGGAGATGTAGGGCCGACTTGCCCGGCGCCGGCGCTTCCGCCACAAGGTGGCGGGTTTTCATGCGTGCCAGCCGGACGGGATATCGCCATGCGTCACCTTCGCACCAGGACCTTGCTGTCTCTCGCCGGCGCGGGCCTGTTGACGACCTTTGCAGCGCTTCCGGCCCAGGCCGATCCCGAAACCTGCGCCAGCCTGTGGATGTCCCGCAACGAGATCTACAAGGCGCAGGGTTACTGCTTCCGGACACGGCGTGCGATCGCGGCCTTCGGCAATGCCGGTTGCCAATACGACAATATCGAGGACCTGCCGCTCTCGGGCAATGACCACCGCGAGATCGCCAGCATCCTGAGGCGGGAACGGGCGCTCGGCTGCCCGCGCTGATAACGATTGCCTGTGGAATGCAGCCCTGCCCTGCGCCCGGCGGGGGCAGCGCCATGCTAGAAGCGCCGGCCGCGCCCCCGCGCGCGATCAATCGAGACGATTCACGACCGGCATGACGACAGCAATCGAGATGGGAACGACAAGGACCGGCGAGCCCGGTCTGATCGATCTCGCCGAATTGCTGGCGACGCGCCTGCTCGTGCAGGGCAATTCCGGTTCCGGCAAGTCGCATCTGCTGCGCAGGCTGCTCGAGCAGAGCGCCCCGCTGGTCCAGCAGGCGATCATCGATCCGGAAGGCGATTTCGTCTCGCTCGCCGACCAGTTCGGCCATGTCGTGGTCGATGCCGAGTGCGGCGAGGCCGAGTTGCAGCGCGTTGCCTTGCGCGTGCGCCAGCATCGCGTCTCGGTGGTGCTCAATCTCGAAAACCTCGAAGCCGACGAGCAGCTGCGCGCCACCGCGGCCTTCCTCGGCGGGCTCTTCGATGTCGACCGCTCGCTCTGGTTCCCGATGCTGATCGTGGTCGACGAGGCGCAGCTCTTCGCGCCGGTGATGGCGGGCGAAGCCTCCGACGAGGCTCGCCGCCTCTCGCTCGGCGCCATGACCAATCTGATGTGCCGCGGCCGCAAGCGCGGGCTTGCCGGGGTGATCGCGACGCAGCGCCTGGCCAAGCTCGCCAAGAACGTCGCGGCGGAAGCCTCGAACTTCCTGATGGGCCGCACCTTCCTCGACATCGACATGCAGCGCGCCGCCGACCTGCTCGGCATGGACCGGCGCCAGGCCGAGATGTTCCGCGATCTCGAACGCGGCCAGTTCGTCGCGCTGGGCCCGGCCCTGTCGAAGCGACCGCTGCCGATCCGGATCGGCTCCGTCTCATCGGCCGATCGCGGCAGCGCACCGGGACTGATGCCGCTGCCCGAACAGGCGCCGGAGGAAGCCGGCAAGCTGATCTTCACGCCAGGCGAGGATGAGCCGCCGCCGATGGCCCGTCCCGTTCGCCCCGCACCGCGCCCGCGCCCGGACCCGACCGAGGTATTGCGCCGAATCGAGACCTACCGCCCCGCCCCGCTGCCGGAGCCCGAGCCCGAGATCGAGCTCGAGCCGGGAGAGCGCGAGGCGATCATGACCGAGATCCTGCGCGAATTGATGGGCGATCCCGAGTCGCAGTCGCGGCAGGTCGCGGTGCTCTACCAGGATTTCACGGTGCGCTGCCGGATGCGCCGGCTCGGCCGCACGCATCTCAGCCTGGAGGAATTCCGCCGCCGGCTCGCAGTGGCGCGTGCAGGCGTCAGCGACGGCATCGCCGCAAGCGAGGGCTGGCAGGCTGCGGTGGCGGCTTCCGGCACCTTGCCGGAGGATCTGCAAGGCCTCTTCCTGTTCATCGCGCGCACGGCCATCGAGGGCGGAAGCTGTCCGAGCGATGCGGAGCTCGCGCGGGTCTATGGCAGCCATTCGCCCAGCCGGGCGCGCCGGCTCCTCGGCTATATCGAGGAGCGCGGGCTGATCGTCTGCCATGTCGATTTCCGCGGCCAGCGCACGCTCGCGCTGCCGACGCTGGGCGTGGAGACCGCACCGGGACTGGCGCAACCGCGCACGGCCGGAATGCCGCGCAGCGCCCGCGGTTGAGTACCGTCGCAGCGCCCGCTCGATGACTTCAACTCACGAATGATGTTCCTGCCGGCGGACTAATCGCATCCGCAGCCTGGCGCCATGTTCCGAACCTCACAGGAGATTCGGAACATGGAATACAGGCGTTTGGGCCATTCGGGGCTGACAGTTCCTGCCCTCAGTTTCGGTGCGGGGACATTCGGCGGACAAGGGCCGCTCTTCGGTGCCTGGGGCAATACGGACGCGGAGGAAGCGCGCCGTCTCATCGATATCTGTCTGGAGGCGGGGCTCAACCTCTTCGACACGGCCGATGTCTATTCGAACGGAGCCTCCGAGGAGGTGCTGGGCGCGGCGATCAAGGGGCGGCGCGACAAGGTCCTGATCTCGACCAAGACAACGCTGCCGATGGGAGACGGCCCAAACGATGCCGGCTCCTCGCGCAGCCGGCTGATCAAGGCAACAGAGGACGCGCTGCGCCGGCTCGGCACCGATTACATCGACCTCATGCAACTGCATGCCTTCGATGCCGCTACACCGGTCGAGGAGGTTCTCTCGACGCTCGACGCGCTCGTCCGGGCCGGCAAGCTGCGCCATGTCGGCGTCTCCAACTTTTCCGGCTGGCAATTGATGAAGTCGCTCGCGGCGGCCGACCGCCATGGCTGGCCGCGTTATGTCGCGCATCAGGTCTACTATTCGCTGGTCGGGCGCGACTACGAATGGGAGCTGATGCCGCTCGGACTCGACCAGGGCGTCGGCGCGCTGGTTTGGAGCCCGCTGGGCTGGGGCCGGCTCACCGGCAAGATCCGCCGCGGCCAGCCGCTTCCGGCGGGAAGCCGCCTGCACGAGACGGCCGAATTCGGCCCGCCGGTCGAGGATGAACAGCTCTACGCCGTCGTCGACGTGCTCGATGCGATCGCGCAGGAGACCGGCAAAAGCGTTCCGCAGATCGCGATCAACTGGCTGCTGCAGCGCCCGACCGTCTCCTCGGTCATCATCGGTGCCCGCAACGAACAGCAATTGCGTGACAATCTCGGCGCGGTCGGCTGGAAGCTGACCGCCGAACAGGTCGCCCGACTCGACGCCGCAAGCGAGCGTACTGCACCCTACCCCTATTTCCCCTATCGGCGTCAGGAGGCCTTTGCCCGCCTGAACCCGCCGGCGGTCTAAGAGACTCTAACAAAATCTGGAGGGGTCTCGATGGGCTTTGGAGGAGACGGATGCCAGGAGGGGCGCGCAGCCGATATCCTTTGATATCGGCAAGCGCCGCGACGCCGCGGGCGGTCGAATTCCCGGCGTCGAGACCCCTCCAGGTTTTGTTAGAGGCTCTAAAGCAGCGCGCGCGCCGCGCAAAACTTGACCACCCCGCCCCCGAGCGTGCATGACCTGTGGCGCTATTCACAGGTCCGGCCATGCGCGTTCTGTTGATCGACAACTACGACAGCTTCACCTGGAACCTGGTCCACCTCATCGGCGGGCTGGGTGCCGAGGTCGATGTCTGGCGCAACGACGCGTTGTCGGTGGAGGAAGCGCTCGGTGGCGAGCATGACGCGATCGTGCTCTCGCCCGGTCCCTGCACGCCGAACGAGGCGGGAATCTGCCTCGATCTCATCAAGCAGGGCGCGGGCGTGAAGCCGATCTTCGGCGTCTGCCTCGGCCTGCAGGCGATGGGCCAGTCCTTTGGCGGCGAGGTCGTGCGCGCGCCGGTGCCGATGCACGGCAAGGTTTCGCCGATCAACCACAAGGCGCGTGGGATGTTTCGCGGCATCAACGGGCCGCTGCAGGCGACGCGCTATCACTCGCTCGTGGTCGATCGCGACACCTGCCCCACGGTCTTCGATATCGAAGCGGAGACCGATGACGGCGTCATCATGGCGCTGTCGCACCGCGAACTGCCGGTCCAGGGCGTGCAGTTCCATCCGGAGAGCATCGCCTCCGAGCATGGCGCGACGATCCTGCGGAACTTTCTCGATCTCGCGGAGCGATGGCAGAGCGAACGCGAAGCCTCCGCCCTGACCCCTTCAGCCTGATTCCGCAGAGTTCCCATGGACGATTTCAAACCCTTCATCGCCAAGGTCGCGACCGGCGCGACGCTCTCTCGCGAAGAAGCACGCGACGCCTTCGACACGATTCTTTCGGGCGAAGTGACGAACGCGCAGTCGGCCGCCTTCCTGATGGCGCTGCGCGTGCGCGGCGAAACGATCGACGAGATCGCCGGCGCGGTGGGGGCCATGCGCGGCAAGATGCTGACCGTGAAGGCACCCGCCGACGCCATCGACATCGTCGGCACCGGCGGTGATTCCTCTGGCTCCTACAACGTCTCGACGCTGGCCTCGATCATCACCGCCGCCTGTGGCGTGCCGGTCGCCAAGCACGGCAACCGCGCCGCCTCCTCGCGCTCCGGCGCGGCGGACGTGCTGACCGCGCTCGGCGTCAAGGTCGGGCTCGAAGCCGCCGGCACGGAGCGCTGTATCCGCGAGGCCGGCGTCGGCTTCATGTTCGCGCCGACGCATCACGCCTCGATGCGCCATGTCGCACCGGTTCGTACCGAGCTCGGCACGCGCACGATCTTCAACCTGCTCGGCCCGCTCTCCAACCCGGCCGGGGTCAAGCGCCAGCTCATCGGCGCCTTCTCCGAGACCTGGCTGGAGCCGATGGTCAAGGTGCTGGCCTCGCTCGGCTCGACCCGCGTCTGGGCCGTGCACGGCTCCGACGGGCTCGACGAGATCACCACCACCGGCCCGACCCGCGTCGTCTCGCTGGAGAACGGCAAGATCGAGAGCTTCTCGATCAACCCCGCCGATGTCGGCCTCGACCTCGCCAGGCCCGAGGATCTGCGCGGCGGCACACCGGAGGAGAACGCCGCAGCCTTGAATGCCGCGCTCGACGGTGGGAAAACCGCCTTCCGCGACATCGCCGCCTTCAACGCCGCGGCGGGCCTGCTCGTCGCCGGCAAGGCGAGCGACCTCAAGGATGGTTTCGCCCAGGCGACGACCGCGCTCGATTCCGGCAAGGCCAAGGCGGTGCTGGCGAAGCTCATCGCCATCTCGAACAGCTAGAGATCGCGGCTGCGTCCCGGCGGACGCACTGTGGCGATCTCGCTTTTTGTTTTAGCATCGGATGTCCCCGAAAAGCGGGTTCCCCTTTTCGGTCCGATGCCTAGGGAGTCTGGTCCGATGACCGATATCCTCGCCAAGATCGAAGCCTATAAGCGGCAGGAGATCGCCGCCGCCAAGGCGGCCGTGCCGCAGGCCGAGATCGAGAAGCGTGCCCGCGCGGCAGGCCAGCCGCGTGGCTTCGCCGATGCGCTGGACACCAAGATCGCCAGCGGCACGCCGGCGCTTATCGCCGAGATCAAGAAGGCGAGCCCGTCCAAGGGGCTGATCCGGGCCGATTTCGACCCGCCGGCGCTGGCTCGCGCCTATGCGGCCGGCGGCGCGGCCTGCCTCTCGGTGCTGACCGATGCTCCCTCCTTCCAGGGTCAGCCGGAATTCCTGACGGCGGCGCGCGAGGCCTCGGGCCTGCCGGCGCTGCGCAAGGATTTCCTCTACGACCCCTATCAGGTCTACGAGGCCCGCGCCTGGGGCGCCGACTGCATCCTGATCATCATGGCCGGCGTCGATGACGCCACCGCCCGCGCGCTCAACGACACCGCGCGCGATCTGGGCATGGACGTGCTCGTCGAGGTGCATAACGACGCCGAGCTCGACCGGGCGCTCGCGCTCGAAAGCCGGCTGCTCGGCATCAACAACCGCGACCTGCGCAGCTTCCATGTCGATCTCGCCGTGACCGAGCGGCTGGCGCCGCGCGTCCCCTCGGACCGCATCGTCATCGGCGAAAGCGGCATCTTCACCCATGCCGACGTGCAGCGGCTGAACAGAGTCGGCGTCAACAGCTTCCTTGTCGGCGAGAGCCTGATGCGGCAGGCCGACGTCGCGGCCGCGACCGAGCTGCTGCTCACCGGCAAGGCGCGCGAGACCGCGGCGTGAGCCGGCTCAGCCATCTCGACGCGCGAGGCCAGGCGCATATGGTCGATGTCGGCGCCAAGGCCGAGACCAGCCGCACGGCCATCGCCGAGGGCAGTGTCGTGATGGCGCTGGAGACCATCGCGATCGTGCGCGACGGCAACGCCAAGAAGGGCGACGTGCTCGGCACCGCGCGACTCGCCGGCATCATGGCGGCGAAGCGCACGCATGAGCTGATTCCGCTCTGCCACCCGCTCCTGCTCAGCAAAATCGCAGTCGATCTCGAACTCGACGAGTCTCTGCCCGGCGTGCGCGTGCGCGCCGAGGTCAGGATGAAGGGGCAGACCGGCGTCGAGATGGAGGCGCTGACCGCCGTCTCCGTCGCCTGCCTCACCGTCTACGACATGGTGAAAGCCGTGGACCGGGCCATGCGGATCGAGAACATCCGCCTGCTGCACAAATCCGGCGGGCAATCCGGCGACTACAACGCCGTGGCTTAGGACCGAAAAGTGGGTTCCACTTTCCGGATACATCCGATGCGATCCCAAAAGGCACGCTGATATGGCTCTCACTCCGGTCCCCGTCGCGCTCAAGGCCCTGCTCGACAGCGTTCCGGAGCCGACCGGCAGCGAAACCCTGCCGCTGGCACGCTGTGCATGGCGCGTGCTCGCCGCCGATGTCGCGGCGCTGCGCACCCAGCCGCCCTTCGCCAATTCGGCCATGGACGGATACGCCGTCCGCGCCGAAGACATGCAAGCCGGCAAGCAACTCCGCGTCGTCGGGGAATCGGCGGCCGGGCGCCGTTTCAATGGCGGCATCGCCGCTGGTGAAGCCGTGCGGATCTTCACCGGCGCGCCGATGCCCGAGGGCGCCGATACCATCCTGATGCAGGAGAATGCCGACGGCGTCGGCACCGGGACCATCACGGTGCGCGTGCCGGCCAGCAAGGGCCAGTTCGTCAGGGTGGCAGGGCTCGATTTCAGCGAAGGCGATGTACCGCTGACGGCTGGGCGGGTGCTCGACAGCGCCGCGCTCGGCCTCGCCGCCGCGATGGGACACCCGCATCTGCCAGTGCGGCGCAAGCCGCGCGTCGCCATTCTCGCCACCGGCGATGAGCTGGTGGCGCCGGGCGAGCCGACCGGGGCCGATCAGATCGTCGCCTCGAACTCCTTCTCGCTGATGGGTCTGGTCAAGAAGGCTGGCGGTGAGGCCCTCGATCTCGGCATTGCCCGCGACGATCATGACGACCTCGCCGCGCAGATCGACGCCGCGCAAGCCGCGGAGGCCGATGTCCTGATCACCCTCGGCGGCGCCTCGGTCGGCGACCACGACCTCGTGCAGGAGGCGCTGAAGCGGGCAGGCATGAGCCTTGGTTTCTGGAAGATCGCGATGCGCCCCGGCAAGCCGATGATGACCGGCCGGCTCGGCCGCATGGTCGTGCTCGGTCTGCCCGGCAATCCCGTTTCCTCGATCGTCTGCGGGCATCTCTTCGTGCTGCCGCTGATTGAAGCCTTGCTCGGCATGCCCGAACCCGATCGCAACCGTGCCATTCCGGCGATTCTCGGGAAAGATATGCCGGCTAATGATGAGCGGGAGGATTATGTTCGCTCCGATCTGGCCCTGACTCCGGCCGGATGGGTAGCCACTCCCTTCGACAAACAGGATTCCTCCATGCTTGGCACATTGGCGCGCGCCAAGGCCCTGACGATCCGACCCGCCCATGCGCAGCCGGCTAAGAAAGGCGATAGCTGCCTTATTCTGCCGTTGCGGTAGCGGCTGCTTGCGGAACACAAGGCGAACAGCTATAGTGTTCTGGCTTTGTTTCGAATCTGCACCCGAAACTGCCTTGGGGAGCGCCGGCGACGATCATGCTGACACGCAAGCAACACGAACTCCTGCGCTTCATTCAGGAACGCTTGCGCGAAAGCGGCGTGCCTCCTTCTTTCGACGAAATGAAGGATGCACTGGACCTGCGCTCTAAATCCGGCATCCATCGGCTGATCATGGCGCTGGAAGAGCGCGGCTTCATCCGTCGCCTGCCGAACCGGGCGCGGGCGCTCGAGGTCATCAAGATGCCCGAGGGGCTCGCCGGCCCGCAGCCACGCCGCTTCAATCCCGCCGTCGTGCAAGGGGGGCTGGGTACCCAGCCGAACGTCACCAAATCCCGCCCTAACCCGGTCGATGATGATGTGCGCGCTCCTGTTTCGATCCCGGTGATGGGTCGCATCGCCGCCGGCACGCCGATCTCGGCCATCCAGAGTCGCAGCCACACGGTCTCGCTGCCGCCGGACATGCTGGGCTCGGGCGAGCACTACGCGCTGGAAGTGCGCGGGGATTCGATGGTCGAGGCCGGCATCCTCGATGGCGACACCGTCGTCATCCGCAGGCAGGACACCGCCAATACCGGCGACATCATCGTGGCGCTGATCGACGACGAGGAAGCGACATTGAAGCGCCTGCGGCGCCGCGGCTCCTCGATCGCGCTCGAAGCCGCCAATCCGGCCTATGAGACCCGCGTCCTCGGCCCCGATCGCGTCAAGATCCAGGGCCGCCTTGTCAATCTGCTGCGGCGCTACTGAGCCCGTATCGATCGGGGGACGGCAGTTTCTAGAGGAGATCGGCGTCGCTATCCGCTGCGCTGGTGAGTGAAGGCGGCGCCTGCACAGTCGCCGACGGTGCCAGTTTCGCCGGTTTATGGCGGCTCCAAGGGCGGTCGCCGGCGCCGGTTTCCGAGGAATGGCTCTTCCAGCCGCCGACGGAGCGGTAGAGTGAAGTGGCGCCATCGCGCGACAAGGCCGTGCGGTCGACAAGCCTTGCTTCGCAAGGCGCACTCCACGGGACATTCGTGACGACGAGATCGGCGCGGCGGCAGTCCTCAATGATCGCGATCCGGTCGCGAGCGTAGGAGACGCTGCGCCCATCCGCGGTGCGGGTAACGCAGGCACGGCTGTCGCAGGTGACGCCGGCGCGGAGGCTGGCATCATCGGGCGGACGGCTGTCGCCATCGGATGCCAGCCATTGCTGGACGACGAAGCGGCTGGGCCGGCCGGCAATGGCGAGGCGACCATCGCTGCCGCGCACGGCGATGCCGGAACCGTCGCGCTCGATCAGGATGTCCGGGCGCTCGGGCTTCGCGGCGAATGCGACGCCAAGGACGAGCGGGATGACCGCGAGCCAACGCAGGCCGGTAGTCCAGAGCGTCAGCCAGAGCAGCGAGGCCGCGAAGGAAAGCAGCACCGCGGGTCCGAAGGCCACGACGGTCACCGTCGAATGCTCGATCGTTGCGACCCAGTGCGCAACCTTGAGCACCATATCGGAGGCGAAACCCATCAGCGCCCAGGCCGGCCAGTCCAGCCCGAAGGGATAGGCGAGCACGCCGAAGACTGCCGCCGGCATCACGCAGAGCGAGACGAAGGGCAGCGCCATGGCGTTGCCGAGCAGGCCGAAGGGATTGAAGGTCTGGAAATGGAAGGCGCTGAAGGGCGCTGTTGCGGCCGTGGCCAGGATCGTCGTCACCAGAATGCCGAGCGAGGCCGTCCAGAGGGTCTGCACCGGCCAGGGCAAGGCCGATGGCGGCTTCGACTGGTCGCGCTTGTCCCAGCGCTCGGCGAAGGCGATCAACGCTGCGACCGCTCCGAAGGACATCTGGAAACTGGGGCCGAGCAATGCGTCGGGCTCGCGCAGCAATACGATCAGCGCGGCCAGCGCGAGATTGCGCATGCTGAGCGCCGCCCGGTCGACGAGGATCGCCCCCAGCATGACCAGCGTCATGATCAGCGAACGTTCGGTGGCGACGTCGCCGCCGGAGAAGATGCAATAGGCGGTGGCACCCAGCATGGCGGCAATGGCTGCGATCTTCTTGACCGGCCAGCCCAAAGCCAGCGTCCGTGACAAGGCGAGCATCGCCCGCACCAGCCAGAAGATCGTCCCCGCCGCCAGCACCATATGCAGGCCAGAGATCGAGACGATGTGATAGATGCCCGCCGCACGCAGGTCGTTGTTCGTCGCCTCGGTGATGAGGCCGCGCTTGCCGGTGACCAGTGCCGCCGCGACCGCCCCGCCCTGGCCGCCGCCAACCGTGGCGATGCGCTGGGTCAGGGCGTTGCGCGCCTTGTCGATCTCCACGTCGAGGGCGAGCCGCCACGGCCACATCTGCGGTGGAGGGCTGAGGACCATGTTGCCGGAAATGCTTCCGACGGCCCCGATCCCGCGGAAGAAGGCGTCTCGCCCGAAATCATAGCCGCCGGCCCGCGCCGGCCCCGGTGGTGGCAGAAGCCGCGCGGTCGCAGTGATGTGGTCGCCGGGAGAAACCGCCCCGCCACGAATATTGACGCGCACCCGCTTCGGCTGCCGCTCCGGAGGCAGGCCGGCGATGTTCGTCACCAGCATCACGAGCCGGGCACCTTTGTCACGGGTCTCGACACTTTCAACGAAGCCGCTGATCTGGCCGATGCGGGGGCGTTCCAGCATCGGCGCGGCGATATCGGCCGTGCGCCAGACGCCGGCGGCAAAACCCGCGAAGGCGGCAGCGAAAGCAATGCAGGCCGAGGCGGCGAGCGGCCTGTCCCGCAGCGCGGCCGCCAGCCCCGAAGCCATGGCGAGGCCGACGAGCGGGGCCCAGAGCGCCGGCTCCCGGTCGGCCGCGAAATAGAGCAGGATGCCGAAGCCCATCGCGACCGGCAGCCAGAGGAAGGGCCGGCGGCGTTCGGCTTCGAGAGCGAGCGATGCGACGAGCCAGCTCCAAAGCGCCTGGCCTCGCTCTACGAACGGTATGCCGCGAAGAGCGAACGGCGGCAGGCGCGCCGGCAGGATGCCGGCGACGACCCTCAGCGCCCCGCGGCGCTCCGGCGATGCAGGCTGCCTCGCCATCCCCGTCTGCCGCCCCCTGGCGGCCTAGCCGCCCTCTTTGGCCGGCCGGCTCGCATTGAGCGCTTAACCGCCCGGCGAAGCCATGTTACAGGGCGCGCGCCGGTTGTCATGCCTGCTTTGTCGTGTATGGCATCGCCGTTTCCCATGTCTCGCCCCGGGCGGATTCGCCGCCCGGCTGGAGTTGCCTTCCATGAGCAATGCCGTCGTCACGCGCTTTGCGCCGTCTCCTACCGGTTTTCTGCATATCGGCGGCGCCCGCACTGCGCTGTTCAACTGGCTCTACGCCCGCCACAAGGGCGGCAAGATGCTGCTGCGCATCGAGGATACCGACCGTGAACGGTCGACGGATGCCGCCATCGCCGCGATTCTCGACGGGCTGGAATGGCTCGGCCTCGATTGGGACGGCCAGACCGTCTACCAGTTCCAGCGCGCCGCGCGGCATCGCGAGGTGGCGGAGCAGATGCTCGCGGCCGGCAAGGCCTATTACTGCTATGCCAGCCCGGCCGAGCTCGAGGAGATGCGCGAGAAGGCCCGTGCCGAGGGCAAGCCGCTGCGCTATGACGGGCGCTGGCGCGACCGCGACCCTGCAACTGCCCCGGCCGGCGTCAAGCCGGTGATCCGCCTCAAGGCGCCGCAGACCGGCGAGACGGTGGTGAACGACGAGGTCCAGGGCCGCGTCGTCTGGCAGAACGAGAATCTCGACGACCTCGTGCTGCTGCGTTCGGACGGCACGCCGACCTATATGCTCGCCGTGGTGGTCGACGACCACGACATGGGCGTCACCCACATCATCCGCGGCGACGACCACCTGACCAACGCAGCCCGCCAGACCCAGATCTACGACGCGCTGGGCTGGGACGTGCCGAGCATGTCGCATATCCCGCTGATCCACGGCCCCGACGGCGCCAAGCTCTCGAAGCGCCACGGCGCGCTCGGCGTCGATGCCTATCGCTCGATGGGCTATCTGCCGGTGGCGCTGCGCAACTATCTGCTGCGGCTCGGCTGGAGCCATGGCGACCAGGAGATTTTCTCGACGCAGGAGATGATCGAGCTGTTCAACCTCTCCTCGATCGGCCGCTCGCCGGCGCGCTTCGACTACGCCAAGCTGGAGAACCTCAACGGGCTCTACATGCGTCAATCGAGCGATCGTGATCTGCTCGAGGCGCTGAAGGTGATCCTGCCCGAGATCGGTCCGGCGCGCGGGCTTGGCCCCACGCTCCCGCCGGAGCTGGAAGCGAAGTTCCTCGCCGCCATGCCGGGGCTGAAGGAGCGGGCCAAGACGCTGGTCGAATTGCTCGACAGCGCCTTCTATCTCTACGCCCAACGCCCGCTGAAACTCGACGACAAGGCCAAAGGCCTGCTCGACGAGGCCGCACGCGGCCGCCTGCCCCAGATTGCCGCGAAGCTCGCCGCTGTCGAGGACTGGTCGGCAGCGCCGCTGGAAGCCGCTGTCCGCGCCTATGTCGAGGAAACCGGCATCAAGCTCGGCCAGGCGGCGCAGCCGCTGCGCGCCGCGCTGACGGGGCGTGCGATGTCGCCCGGACTGTTCGACGTCATGGCGGTTCTCGGCCGAGACGAAACGCTGGCGCGACTGGCCGATCAGGCCTGAGTTGGAACCGTGCGGAACCCTGCGGTTGCCGCACCGGCAAGCCATGCTCCGGAGGCGGCACAAGCCGCCTTTCGGCTCGGTTGAATGCGTTGGGTAAATGGTCTAGTGACGCGCAAGTGCATTGCGCCGCAACACGACGCGACGTGCGAATATTGCTTGTACATCAGCCGCATGGATTGCCGTTGCCCCTTCCCGTGACATGCTCTCGTCACGTCAGGCCGTTCGGATGAAGGACCTTCCGCAGAGCAGCGCGGTCGGGGCGCGGAAAAGGCGGCTGAACAGCAGCGAGCCTTGAAAGGATCGGTATCGATGAGCGGAAACACCAGCCAGCTCCACGTCGGCGACAAGACCGTCGACATGGCGATCAAGGAAGGGTCGGTCGGCCCTGCCGTCATCGACATCGCCAAGCTCTACGCCCAGACGGGCATGTTCACCTACGATCCCGGCTTCACCTCGACGGCGAGCTGCGAGTCGCAGATCACCTATATCGACGGCGATGCCGGCGTGCTGCTGTACCGCGGCTACCCGATCGAGCAGCTCGCCGAGCATGGCGACTTCCTCGAGACCTGCTACCTGCTGCTCTACGGGGAGCTTCCGACCGCCGCGCAGAAGGCCGATTTCGACTACCGCGTCACGCGCCATACCATGGTGCATGAGCAGATGGCTCGCTTCTTCCAGGGCTTCCGCCGCGACGCACACCCGATGGCGGTGATGGTCGCCTCGATCGGCGCCATGTCGGCCTTCTACCACGACTCGACCGACATCTCGGATCCGCATCAGCGCATGATCGCCTCGATGCGCATGATCGCGAAGGTGCCGACGCTGGCCGCGATGGCCTACAAGTACTCGATCGGCCAGCCCTTCGTGTACCCGCTGAACTCGCTGGACTACACCTCGAACTTCCTGCGCATGTGCTTTGCGGTTCCGGCCGAGGAGTACAAGGTCAATCCGGTGCTGTCGCGCGCGCTCGACCGCATTTTCATCCTGCACGCAGACCACGAGCAGAATGCCTCGACCTCGACGGTGCGCCTTGCCGGTTCATCGGGCGCCAATCCCTTCGCCTGCATCGCGGCCGGCACGGCCTGCCTCTGGGGTCCCGCCCATGGCGGTGCCAACGAAGCGGCGCTGAAGATGCTGGAAGAGATCGGGTCGGTCGACAACATCCCGAAATACATCGCCAAGGCGAAGGACAAGAACGATCCGTTCCGCCTGATGGGCTTCGGCCATCGCGTCTACAAGAACTACGATCCGCGCGCCAAGATCATGCAGAAGACCACGCATGAGGTGCTCAACGAGCTCGGCATCAAGGACGATCCGCTGCTCGACGTCGCGGTCGAGCTGGAGCGCATCGCGCTCTCGGACGATTACTTCATCGAGAAGAAGCTCTACCCGAACATCGACTTCTATTCGGGCATCACCCTGAAGGCGATGGGCTTCCCGACCTCGATGTTCACTGTGCTGTTCGCCGTCGCCCGCACCGTCGGCTGGATCGCGCAGTGGAAGGAGATGATCGAGGACCCGTCCCAGAAGATCGGCCGCCCCCGCCAGCTCTACACCGGCTCGCCGAAGCGCGATTACACGCCGATCGGCCGTCGCTGAGCCGAAGGCTGGACTGTCACGAATAAGGCGCGGGGCAAAACCCCGCGCTTTTTTGTTTCAGGGACCGTTGCGAGCGCGATCCGACAGCCGTCGGACGAGGCGCCGGGGCCGGCATCGGGCCTACGAAGCTTGGCCCGCCGACAGGAGTGCGAGCGCGGCCTCGACAGCATTGACGGCCGGGCTGGGGCCGGCCGAGCGCATGATCGTCTCGACCTCGGCGAAGCCGTCGAGCTGCACCTGCCGGCTCGGGCCGTCGGCCATGGCCGCAAGCATGTGTCGGCTCAGGGCCTCGGCCGTTGCCTCTTCCTGGATGAATTCCGGCACGACGCTGCGCCCGAGAATGAGGTTGGGCAGGATCACGCTCGGCAGCTTGATGAGCCGGCGCGCAAGCGCAGCCTCCCAGGCAGCACCCCGATAAGCCGCCACTGTCGGCACACCGGACAAGGCCAGCTCGAGCGTCACCGTGCCGGAGGCCGCGAGGGCCGCCCGCGCAGAGCGGAAGGCCGCGAGCTTGCCTGCCTCGCCGCTGACGATCTCGGGAGCGACCGGCCAGCGCGCCGCTGCTTCAGCAATCATCGGCTGCAGCCGGCTCACTGCCGGCAGGAGAAAGCGGGCGTCCGGAACCGCAGCGGCAACCCGGGCCACCGCCTCGCCGAAGACCGGCATCAGATGATGGATTTCCGAGCGCCGGCTGCCGGGCAGCACCAGGATCTGTGGCCGCTCGCTCTCATCGCGTGCGCGCGCTTCCTGCGGATCGGGGCGCAACTCGCCGAGCCGTTCCATCAGCGGGTGGCCGACATAGACGGTCTCGGGCCCGTGCAGCCGGGCGAGTGCCGCCGGCTCGAAAGGCAGCAAGGCGAGTATCCGGTCGACATGCGGCGCCATCCGCCGGGCGCGGCCGGAGCGCCAGGCCCAGACGCTCGGGCAGACCCAGTGCACGATCGGGATATCGGGCGCGCGGGCGCGCACCTTCTTCGCGACGCGCAGACAGAAATCCGGGCTGTCGATGGTCAGGAGCAGGTCAGGCTTGAACGCGGCGACACCGCGCGCCGCATCCTCCATCCGCCGCAGTAACAGCGGCAGCCTTGCGATGACGGGGCCAAAGCCCATCACGGCGATATCGGCCTGAGGAAAGAGCGGCTTGAGCCCGGCCTCGGGCAGGCCGTGATCGCCCACCCCACAGAGTTCGATCGGGCGATCGCCCAACCGTTCGCGCAGCGCGGCGAGGAAACGCAGGGCCAGGGCGTCGCCCGATGCCTCGCCAGCGATGATGGCCAGGCGGAAGGCACGCATCAGGCAAAGCCTTCGACGAAAAGACCGAGCTGGTCCGCCTGATGGCCGAGCGCAGCCCGGTCGCCGACCAGCACCTCGCCCGCCCGGACGCCGATCCCGGAGAGCCCGGCTTCCGCGATGTTCCTCAGCGTATCCGGCCCGATGGCCGGCATGTCGACCCGCAGGTCCTGGCCCGTCTTCGGCACCTTGACGAGGAAGCCGTCGCCCTTCCCGATCTTGAGGCGCCCGCGTGCCACCAGATCGGCGACCCGGCGGATCATCGCGTCCGTGCCTTCGGCGGCCTCGATCGCGACGACCCTATGATCGGCCAGGATTGCCGCCTGCCCGACATCGAAGGGAGACAGGGTTGCCAGCAACGCAAAACCGCGCTCGAGTTCGGAGCGCTGCTCCGGCGACACTTGCCGGCGGCCCAGCGGCCCGAGCGGCGCAGTCATCTCGGGAGCGATATCCGCCGGCCCGTGGACGCGAAAGCCCTGCATCTCGAAGAAGCGGACCACTCCTCGCAGGAGGTGGTCGTCGCCGCCCTGAAACGCCTTCGCGAAATGCGGCAAGTGTTTCAGTGTCGAGACCTCGGGTCGCAGCGAACCGAAGCTCGGCCGCGGCAAGGCTCCGAGCATGACGATATCGGCAATGTCGCGCCGGCGCAGTTCCTTCAGCAGGCTGCCGAGCTGGCCGAGGCGGTAGCGCCGGACATCCGCGCCTTCCCCGAAGGCCTCGGGATCCGCCGCACCGTCCAGTGCGACGATATAGGGGCGCTCGCCGTGGCCCGTCACGATGCGAGCGAGCTGAAGCGGGTAGTCGCCGCTTCCCGCGATCATCGCCAGCGGCCCGCGCATCGGGGCCGCTCCTTGCATATCGGCGCTCACCGCTCCGCTGCGGTGGCATCCCGCGGCGTGCAGAGCGGCTTGTCGCCGCCTTCCCGGATGAAGTTCAGGATCTCGTCGATCAGCGGATGCTCCGAAAACTCCGCCGCAACATCCTCGACACGCTCGGCCAGCGTCCCTTCATCGGCGAAAAGCAGCCGATAGGCGCGGCGCAATTCATGGATCTGCTCGCGCGTGAAGCCGCGCCGCTTCAGTCCGACGAGATTGAGACCGGCCAGATGTGCCGGGTTGTCACGCACCAGGCCGAACGGAATGACATCGCTCGTCACGCCGGCGCCGCCCCCGATGAAGGAGTGATCGCCGATCCGGATGAATTGCAGCAGGCCGGCGCCGCCGCCGACGATGACGAAATTGCCGATCTTCACATGGCCGGCGCACATCGCGTTGTTCGAGAACACGACGCCGTTGCCGATCTGCGCATCATGGCCGACATGCGAATTGGCGAGGAAGGCGCAGCTGTTCCCGATGACGGTAGCCATGCCACCGCCTTCCGTGCCGGGATTCATCGTCACGCCCTCGCGGATGATGCAATCCTCGCCGACGGTGAGCGTCGAGGGTTCGCCACGGTATTTCAGGTCCTGCGGCGGATGACCGATCGAGGCGAAGGGGAAGATCCGCCCGCGCGCGCCGATCGCGGTGCGCCCAGCGACCACGACATGGCTGACGAGCTCGACACCGGCGCCGAGCACGACATCCGGGCCGACCGTGCAGAAGGGGCCGATCTTGACCCCCTCCCCGATCTGCGCCTTGGGGTCGACGATCGCGGTAGGGTGGATGGTGCTACTCATCGAAAACTCTTTGACCTAGCTCGCGCGCGGACTGTTCAGGACACCATGGCCGAAATCTCGGCCTCGGCGACGAGCACGCCATCGACCTTGGCTTCGCCGCGGTAGAACCAGATATTGCGCCGACGGGCGAGCTTGGTGAGATGGAAGCGGACTTGATCGCCCGGCGTCACCGGCTTGCGGAACTTCGCCTTGTCGATCGTCGTGAAAAGCACCGTGTTGACCTGCTGCTCGCCGACGCCCCGCGCATTCACGACCAGCACGCCAGCCGTCTGCGCCATGCCCTCGATCATCAGGACGCCCGGAAAGACCGGCCGCTCGGGGAAATGGCCCGTGAACTGCGGCTCGTTGGCGGTCACGTTCTTGATGCCGACGCCGGAGTCATCGCCGTTGATATCGACGACCCGATCCACCAGCAGAAACGGATAGCGATGCGGGATGCACGTCATGATCTTCTGGATGTCGATCACATCCAGCGTCGTCGTCGGCTCGCTCATCGCCCCTATTCTCCACAACTGCGGCGCGCTGTCCCTAACCCTCGCGCCGTTTGATCTATTGTCCTGCCGCTGCTGAACCTTCGTGCATGGCAGGTTACTCGAAATTCACGCCCCTTTGCCGGAAATGGGGCTGGTTCGGCAACAGGAATCTCTGGCCTCCACGGCAGAAAGCGTGGAGGACACGACCTGCCGCCGACCCATCATTCCTGGGAGCTGTCCCCCTTGCGGCCGCGCTTCGCCACCGCCGCCTTGAGCCAGGCGCTTTCGCGAGCCCAGCTCAGCGCCGGCTGCGCAGGGTAGCCGCCGAAGCGGGCACCGCGCGGAACGTCGCCAGCGACACCGCTCTGGGCAGCGATCTGGGCGCCGGCCCCCACGGTCAGGTGGCCGGCAAGGCCAACCTGGCCGCCGAGCACCACGAAATCCTCCAGCGTCGAGGAGCCGGCCAGGCCGACCTGGGCGCAGATCACGCAGTGACGGCCGATGACGCAGTTATGACCGATCTGGACGAGGTTATCGATCTTGGTGCCTTCGCCGATCACCGTATCGCGGCTGGCGCCCCGGTCGATGCAGCTATTGGCCCCGATCTCGACATCGTCCTGAACGATGACCCGCCCGATCTGCGGAACCTTCATGTGCCCCTTCGGGCTCATGGCGAAACCGAAGCCGTCCTGACCGATGCGGGCGCCTGGATGGACGATCACACGGTTGCCGATGAGCGAGGCCTGGATCGTGCTGCCGGCGCCGATCGAGCAGTTGCGGCCGATGCGGACCTGCGGGCCGATGACGGCATGAGAAGCCACGACCGTGCCGGCTCCGATCTCGGCGCCCGGGCCGATCACCGCCCCCGGATCGACGGTGACGCCTGCTTCCAGAACCGCCGTGGCGTGCACGATGGCCCCGGGAGCGACTCCCTGGGAGGCGAAGACCGATTCAGGCTTCAACGCTGTCGGGAAGAAGCGCGAGAGGATGCGAGCGAAGGCATGGTAGGGTGCCGGTGAAACCAGCGCGACGGTGCTGGCCGGCACCCGGTCGGCGAAACGCGGCGAGACGAGGCAGAGCCCGGCCTTGGTGGCTATAAGCGCCTCGACATATTTCGGGTTGTCCATATAGGCGAGGTCGGTGGGCCCGGCCATCTCGAGCGCGGCCGCCCCCTCGATGCGGCGTGCCGCATCGACTCCCTCCGGCAAGGGCGCGCCGGAAACGCTTGCGACCTCGCCGAATTCGAGCGAGGCCGCGAACGGAAAGAACACTGGATCTGCCATCGGAATGTCCGAAGCGGGGCCGAAGCCCCGCCCGTCAGAAGCGCGTACCGCCCGAGAAGCGGAAGGCTTGGGTGCGGTCGCCGCCGTACTTGGCAAAGCCGAACGGCCCGTTGCCCCACTGACCATCGTCCTTGCTGAGCGCATAGGCGTAGTCGAAGCGGATCGGCCCCAGCGGCGACTGCCACAGCAAGCTCACGCCAACCGAGGAGCGCAGCACGTTCTTGTCGCGCACGCAGGCGATGTTCGACTGCGCGCCACCGGTCACGACGTTGAACGCCCGGGCCTCGGAACCAGCAGGGCAGCTACCCAACGCCGTCTTCGTGCCGCCGTCGTAATTGAACAGCGTACCGGCGTCGGCGAAGACCGCACCGCGCAGGCCGAGATCACGCGGCAAGCCCCAGATCGGGAACTGCACTTCGAGCGTACCGCCGAAATAGGTCGTGCCGCCGAGCGCGTTGGCCGTCGGATCGTTCAGCACGTCGCGCGGACCGATACCGGAGGGCGCAAAGCCGCGTACAAGGCTCGGTCCAAGGAAGTAGTGGTCAGCCATGCGGAGATTGCCGCTGGTCGCCTGGACGTGACCACCCTGGAGGCGAACGAAGCCCACGACGTCGTCGAAGATCTCGCGATAGTAGCGCGCATCGGCCGCGATACGCAGGAACTTCGAGTCGCCGCCAACGCCCGCGAATTCGGGCTTCAGCTCCGCGATGAAGCCGTTGCGCGGGTTCTGAACGTTGTCGAGCGAGTTGTAGTTGAAGTTCAGGCCGACGAGCGAGGTCAGCGTCGAACCCTGCGCTTCCTTCACCGCGACCGAGGCTTCGCCGTTGGTGACGCAGTTGTAGACCGCGTCACCCGGGATCGGCGTGATGCCCTGGATCGGGAAGGTACAGTCGTTATAGGGTCGGCTGACCTCGTTCGGGATCTTGATGTCCGTCACATAGAGCGAATAGCGCGGCGTGACCGAGAACTCTTCCGTGATCGGGAAGGTGAAGCGGACCTGACCGCCGGTAACGCGGCTCTCGAAACGGCCAACATTGTAGTTGTCGTTGTACTTCGAGAACAGGTCGAAGCCCGCCGCCACGCGATAACCGAGGAAATATGGCTCGGTGAAGTTGAAGTCGACGCCCTGCGTACGCTGGCCGAGCGTGCCGGCGATGCGAACGAACTGGCCGCGGCCGAGGAAGTTCGATTCCGACAGCGAGATCTCACCGATCGCGCCGTCCGCGGTCGAGTAACCGCCGGCGATCGAGAACGAACCCGTCGCCTTGTCCTCGACGTCGATGTTGATGACGACACGATCCGGCGCGGAGCCCGGCTCGTTGGTGATGCGGACCTTGTTGAAGAAGCCCAGATTGTTCAGGCGCCGTTCGGCGCGGTCGATCATCACCTTGTTATAGGCATCGCCCTCGCCGAGATCGAGCTCGCGGCGGACGACATAGTCTCGGGTACGGGTATTGCCGCGCACGTTGATGCGCTCGACATAGACCCGCGGACCTTCGTCGACGACATAGGTGATGCCGATCACGTGGCCGGAGGCGTCACGATCGCCGCGCGGGCGAACCTGCGCGAAGGCATGACCTTCACGATTGACTTCGGTGGTCAGTGCGACGAGCGACTTCTCGACCGCCTCGGCGTTGTAGGTGTCACCCGTCGAGGTGGCGAGATAACGCTGCAACCGCCCCGCATCGACACCCGGCACGGAGGAATCGACGCCGACGTTGCCGACCTTGTACTGCGGGCCTTCCTCGACCTGGATGTCGACCACCCAGCCACCGGCCTTCTCATCGAAGCGCGCAGAGTTGTTGACGATCTGGAAGTCGGCATAGCCGTTCTTCAGATAGAAGCGCCGGATCAGCTCGAGATCGGAATTGATGCGGTCCGGATCATAGACGTCAGAGGTCTTGATCCAGCTCAGGAAGTTCGACTCGGTCGAGGTCATCAGCCCGCGCAAGCGGCCCGACGAATAGACATTGTTGCCCGAGAAGTTGATCGACTTGATGCCGGTCTTGCTGCTCTCGTTGATGGTGTAGACGACGTCCTGGCGGCCGTTCGGAAGCGGCGCGATGCGACCGCTGACGGAGGACAGGCCGTAGCCGGCGCGGCGATAAGCCTCGCGCAGGCGCTCGACGTCGGAATCGATCAGGGCCTGGCTGAGCGGCCCGCCGGCGCGCGACTGCACCAGTTGCGAAAGCTGCTCGCTCTTGAGGCGACGGTTACCCTCGAAGGCAACACGATTGACGGTACCGCCCTGTTCCTGGACGGAGATCACGGTCTGCGCGCCGCGGCGGCTGACCTGGACGTTGCTGAACAGCCCCGTCGCCAGCAGGCTCTCGCGAATCTCCTGCGGATTCTCACGGCCGGCGGCGTAGGAGCGGATCGTTTCGGCATCGACTCGCCGGTTACCGTGGACAACCACGGCCTGCGCGAACGCAACACCACCACTCACGGCCAAGATCAAAGCCGAAAGTCCGATCGATCGAGAGAGCCGCGCCTTGGTCGTCCGGCTCTTTTGGGTCGACGTCATCGGGTCGCCTATTCCATTTCTCTGGTCACCACCCCAACAGGGGACCGCCATCTGGGAGATCGCGGCAGGGCGAGATTTGCAGTGCAATCGCTTCTACAAAGTTTCCCGCAGGGTGCAAACCGCCATCATCGTTAATAAAGTATTTTTAAAGACCTCGTTGCCGGGGCGCCACGCGGGCCGCCGCGATTCCGCCGCAAAGCGACGTGGCGAGGCCCTCAGAGCAAGCCCTTGACGTGGACGAGATCGTTCCAGGTCACGAACAGCATCAGCATCAGGACGAGCGCCAGGCCGAGCCGAAAACCGATCTCCTGAGCACGGGGGCTCAAGGGGCGGCCGCGGACCGCCTCGTAGAGGTAGAACAGCAGATGCCCGCCATCGAGCATCGGCACCGGCAGAAGGTTCATCAGCCCGATCGAGACAGACAGGATGGCGGCCAGGTTGACGAGACCGAGCAGGCCCGCGTTCTGGGCCACCGCCCCCGAGACCTGCGCGATCCGAATCGGACCCGAGAGCTGGTCGGTCGAGGCGCGCCCTCGCACCAGCTTGGCGATGTAGTCATAGGTCTGCGTGACGATGAACCAGCTTTCGGTGACGCCCTGCTTGAGGGAGTCGACCGCGCCGAAGCGTTGCACCGTCCAATCCTCTGGCCGCGGCGACGCCTTGACGCCGATCACGCCGATGCGCTGCTTGCCGAGCGGAGAGTCCATTTCGACGAGGGCTGGCGTCACCGGCAGCGTGACCGTGCTGCCTCCACGCGTGACGATCACCGTAAGGGTCTCGTCGGGCTGGGTCGAAACGATACGCTGCATGTCGGAGAAGCTGTGGATCGGCTGCCCGTCGATGGAGATCACCAGATCGCCCGGCTTCAGGCCCGCGCGCTCGGCAGCGCTGCCGGCCACGATCTCGTCGACGCGCGGCGTCAGGACATGCTTGCCGAAGATGAAGGCCGAGCCGGCGAAGATCAGGATCGCGAGCAGGAAATTGGCCATCGGGCCGGCCGCCACGATCGCGGCGCGCTCGCCGATCGACTGCGCCGGGAAGGAGCGCTCGCGCTCCTGCGGCGTCATCCGGTTCACCGCCTCGTCGTCAGGGGCACTGGCGGCGTCGGCATCGCCCGAGAACTTGACGTAGCCGCCCAGCGGGATCAGCGCAAAGCGCCAACGCGTGCCGTGCTTGTCGTTGAAGCCGAAGATCTCGCGACCGAAGCCGATGGAAAAGGTCTTCACGTCGACGCCGCACCAGCGGCCGACCAGGAAGTGGCCGAGCTCGTGAATGAAGACAACCAGGGTCAACACGAACAGGAAAGGCACCAGATAGCCCAGCACGAAATGCCCCGCGCTGCCGATCGACCCCAAAATTTCCATCGAACTCTCCCGATCCTCCCCAGTTAGGTGACAGTGAACGAGCCTTGCGACAAGAGCGAGGCGGCCCGTCGTCGCGCATCATGGTCAATGGCGAGCGCGTCAGCGACGTCGCGCGGGGCGTGGCTGAGGCCCGTCTCCTGCGCACAGACTTCGGCCACCAGCGCGGCAATGCCCGGGAACCGGATCCGCCCGGCAAGAAAAGCCGCGACCGCCACCTCGTTCGCGGCATTGAGGATGGCGGGCTTCGCCCCGCCCTCCGCCAGGGCCGCGAGCGCAAGCCCCAGCGCGGGGAAGCGCTGCAGGTCGGGTCGCTCGAAGCTCAGGGGGGCGCCGGCGGCGAGATCGAGGAAACGGGTCGGCGGAGCGTCGAGGCGGCCGTCGATGCCCAGGCAGTGCGCAGCCGCGACCCGCATGTCAGGCACTGCCATGCCGGCGCTGACAGAGCCGTCCCGGAAGGTGACGAGGCCGTGCACGACCTGCTGCGGGTGCACCAGCACATCGAGCTGCTCCGGCCGCAGGTCGAAGAGGAAGCGGGCCTCGATCACCTCGAGTCCCTTGTTCATCAACCCGGCGGAATCGACGGTGATCTTGGCGCCCATCGCATAGTTCGGATGCTTCAGCGCCTGTTCGGGGCCGGCCTCGGCGATCTGCTCAGCGCTCCAGGTGCGGAACGGACCGCCGGAGGCAGTAAGCGTCATGCTCCGGATCGAATCGAGCGGCTCCTGGCCCAGCACCTGGAACAGGGCGTTGTGCTCGGAATCGAGCGGTAGCATCCGGGCTCCGACGGCCGCAGCGCGCGCCATCACGGCCTCTCCGGCGCAGACGAGGCTTTCCTTGTTGGCAAGCGCAATGGTCCGGCCCGGCATCAGCGCGGCGAAGGTCGCCTCCAGCCCCGCGGCGCCGGAGATCGCGCTGACGACGATGTCGGCAGGACGGCCAACGGCTTCGAGCACGGCCGAGCGCCCTGCCCCGCTTGCGATCCCCGTGCCGGCCAGCGCCTGCTTCAGCGCCGCGGTGGCTGTCTCGTCGGCCAGGGCAGCGAAACGCGCGCCCGTCTCGATCGCAACGCGGGCAAGCCCTTCGGCGTCGCGCCCGCCGACGACCGTGCCGATCGCCAGCCGCTGCGGGTTCTCGGCAACGACGTCGCGAACCGAACGGCCGACGGAGCCTGTTGCTCCCAGAAGCGTGACGGTGCGAAGCGGCATCTGATCAGAATTCGATATGGAAGGCGAAGAGGGCAAGCCCCGACAGGACCAGCACGGCCCAATAGCCGTCGAGCCGGTCGAGGAATCCGCCATGGCCCGGAATGAGCCCGCTCGAATCCTTGGTGTCGAAGCGACGCTTCAATGCGGATTCATAGAGATCGCCTGCCTGGCTCACGATGGAGGCGATGAGTGAAGCGACGAGAACGCGGCCGTTCAAACCGAATGCGCCGGTCGTCGCCCAGCTCCAGATCAGTGTGCCCGCGACCGTTCCCGCGAGTGTGCCGCCGGTGGCCCCGGACCAGGTCTTCTTGGGGCTGACTCGCGGCATCAGCTTCGGTCCGCCGAGCTTTCGGCCGGTGAAATAGGCAGCGATGTCGGTCAGCCAGACGACGGCGAAGCTCCACAGGATCAAGGCAAGGCCGACCGCAGGCCAGTCGCGCAAGGCCGGCGTGATCATGGCGAAGGCCAGCGCATAGGCCACGCCGCAGAGTTCGAGCGGCAGGCGGGCCCGGACGAAGGGCGCTGCCAGCGCGCCGATCAACGCCGCAGCGGCCGTCACGCCCGCCACGGCGGCAGCAGAGAGCGGCAAGACGGCGAGAACGAGCCCGGCCGCGGCGACACCGGCCCCGGCCGCGACGGCATTGGCCCGGCTGACGATGGAGAGCCATTCATAGGCGACGATGCCGGCGACCAGCACCCAGGCCAGCCGGAACGGCCAGCCGCCCCACAAGGTCAGGGCGAGAATGACGGCAGCGAGAATGAGCGCCGAGACGACCCGTCGCTGCAGCTCGCCGGCACCTTGAGGGGCCGCCGCGGGGCGCGGCTCATTCACGCGACGCCCACGCTGCGGTCTGACGGCGCCGAGAGCCCGCCGAAGCGGCGCTCACGCTGCCGGTATTGCGCCAGCGCATCCTCGAAGGCAGCGCGATCGAAATCGGGCCACATCACCGGCGTGAAGACGAATTCGGCATAGGCCGCCTGCCAGAGCAGAAAATTGGAGATGCGCGTCTCGCCGGAGGTGCGGATCACCAGCTCCGGGTCGGGCAGGTCATGGGTATCGAGCCGCGCGGCGAGCGCAGTCTCATCGATGGCCGACGGGTCGATGCGCCCAGCCGCGGCGTCAGCGGCCAGCTGGCGCGCCGCGCGGACGATCTCGTCGCGCGAGCCGTAGTTGAAGGCGATCGCCAGGATGAGGCCGGTATTACCGCGTGTACGCGCCTCGGCATGCTCGACGAGGCGGCGCAGGTCCGGCGCCAGATCCTGCCTGCTGCCGATGACGCGCACCTGCACATTGGCGCCGGCAAGCTCGGTCAGGTCCTTCTCGACGAAATGCTTGAGCAGCCCCATCAGGAAGCTGACCTCGGCATGGGGCCGGCGCCAGTTCTCGGTCGAGAAGCTGTAGAGCGTCAGTACCGCGATACCGAGATCGCTGGCATTGCGCACCGTGCGCCGTAGCGCTTCCAGGCCGCGCCGATGCCCTTCCTGGCGCGGCAGGCCGCGCATCTGCGCCCAGCGGCCGTTGCCATCCATGATGATGGCGACATGGGTCGGGGTTGGTACGCCCTGGCCAGATGACATTCGGATGAGCCTCGCTGGGCCGGAAAGGGAAAGCGCACCGCCCCGCGGGGCGGGTTCGTCAGACGTGCAGGATTTCCTTTTCCTTGGCGGCCAGCGCCTGATCGATCTCGGCGATGTGCTGGTCGGTGGCCTTCTGGACCAGGTCGGAATTGCGAGCGGCGTCGTCCTTGGTCATGTCGCCGTCCTTCTCGAGCTTCTTGACGACATCGATGCCATCGCGACGGACATGGCGCACGGCGACCTTGGACTCTTCAGCGTATTTGTGAGCGACCTTGACCATCTCCTTGCGGCGCTGCTCGTTCAACTCCGGAATACGGATGCGCAGCACCTGGCCTTCGGTCTGCGGGTTGAGGCCGAGGTCGGATTCGCGGACGGCCTTGTCGACGGCCTGAACCATCGAGCGGTCCCAGACCTGGACGCTGAGCAGGCGCGGCTCCGGCACGGAAACCGTGGCGAGCTGGCTCAGCGGCGTGCGGGCGCCGTAAGCTTCGACCGTGATGGGGTCCAGCATGTTGGCGGAAGCGCGACCGGAACGCAGCGAAGCGAGATCGCCCTTGAAGGACTGCACGGCGCCAGCCATGCGGCGCTTGAGGTCAGCGAGGTCGAACGTCGTCTGGGCCATTTCAATCAAGACCTTACGGAACATCAAAAATCGGCGCGACCATGGCGGCGGGACCGCACAGGGTCAAGAACTACCTGTCCGAACAGCATTTTCCCCGCCTGTGGGCAAGGGGAAAGCAGTCTGAACCGGCACATCATGGCCGGGCGGCGGGAAAGACGGTTGGAAGCCCCCTCCCGGACACCCATCTCCACATTACCGCCTCGCTCCGCCGCGAGCCAGTTCCGGTTTGCACAAACCATGGGAGAAAGAGCTTGCCTCGCCTGAACCGCATCATCGAGACCGCGCTCTACGTCGACGATCTCGAACGCGCCTCCGCTTTCTATGAGACCAAGCTCGGCCTGGCGCCGTTGCTGAAGACCGCGACGCTGTTCGCCTACGATGTCGGTGGGCAGAACGTGCTGCTGCTGTTCCTGCGCGGGAAGTCGCTGCTGACGCAATCCTCGGCCGGCGGCAGCATCCCGCCGCATGATGGCAGCGGACCGCTGCACATCGCTTTCGCAATCGACACGGACGAGCTGCCGGCCTGGGAGGTGAAGCTCGATCAGCTCGGCATCATCGTGGAAGGGCGCATGCAGTGGGAGCGCGGCAGCACGAGCCTGTATTTCCGCGACCCGGACGGGCATCTGCTCGAACTGGCGACGCCCGGCTTGTGGCGGAGCTACTGAAGCGAACGCCTCAGGGCGTCACATAGGTCGCCCGGCCCTCGCCGCGCAGCACGGCCGCGAGCGCGCCCTTCTCGGCAATCGAGAAGACCACGATGGTCAGCATCGCGTCGCGCGCCAGCGCGAAGGCGGCGGTGTCCATCACCTTGAGGTCACGCCGGATCGCTTCCTCGTGGGTGAGCGTGTCGTAGCGGGTTGCGGTCGGATCCTTCTTGGGATCGGCGGTATAGACGCCGTCGACCTGCGTCGCCTTGAGAAGATGGCTGCAGTCGAGTTCGGCCGCGCGAAGCGCTGCGCCCGTATCGGTGGTGAAATAGGGATTGCCGGTGCCGCCGCCGAGGATGACGACCTTGCCGTTGCTGAGATGGTCGAGCGCGCGCTTGCGGGCATAGCTCTCGCAGAGCGAAGGCATCGGCACCGCCGACATGGCGCGCGCCGGCGCACCGGCCGCCTCGATCGCATGCTCCAGCGCGAGCGCGTTCATCACCGTGCCGAGCATGCCGATCGAATCGGCGGTGGTGCGGTCGAGCCCCTTGTTCAGACCCTGCACGCCGCGGAAAAAGTTTCCGCCGCCGACGACGATGCCGACCTCGACGCCTTCGCGGGACGCGTGAGCAATGTCGGCCGCAAGCGCCACCAGCGTACCGCCGTCGAGGCCCGAGCCTTGCGGCCCGGCCAGGGCTTCGCCGGAGAGCTTCACGAGAACGCGTTTGGGTCTCATCGATGGTCTCTCCGTCATTGTGGCTGCCGCCGGGAATCGCCGGCTCTTCTTCCTACAAGAAAGGCCGCGCGATGCGCGGCCTTTCTGTCATCTCGTCATGGGCTTGTCAGCCCATCTTTGCCGTGACCAGCCGATCAGCCGGTGGTGCCGCCGGCGGCAGCAACCTCGGCCGCGAAATCCTGCTCTTCCTTCTCGATGCCCTCGCCGAGCGCGTAGCGGGCGAAGCCGGTGAGCTTCACGGGAGCGCCGACCTTGCCCTCGATCTCCTTCAGGACCTGCGAGACCGACTTGGAGCCGTCATGGATATAGGCCTGCTCCAGCAGGCAGTTTTCCTTGGCGTAGCTCTTCAGGCCGCTCTCGGTGATCTTCTCGAGGACATGGGCGGGTTTGCCGGCGTTCTTTTCGGCCAGGATCGCCTTCTCACGCTCCAGCACCTCGGGAGCGACCGAGGCGAGGTCGAGCGCGACCGGGTTGGTCGCGGCGACATGCATGGCGAGCTGGCGGCCGAGCGTGGCGAGCTCGTCGCCCTTGCCGGTCGACTCCAGCGCGACGATGACGCCGATCTTGCCGAGGCCATCGGCGATCGCGCCATGGACATAGGAACCGATCACGCCCGAGGAGACCTTGAGCGAGGAAACGCGGCGCAGCGTCATGTTCTCGCCAATGGTGGCGATGGCGTTGGCAATGGCCTCCTGCACGGTGCCGCCACCCGGATAGTGGTGGCCGAGCAGCGCCTCGACATCGCCGCCACGCTCCAGCGCCACGTCGGCAACGGTCTTGGCGAGCGCCTGGAACTCGGGGTTGCGCGCAACGAAATCGGTCTCGGAGTTGACCTCGACGACCACGCCCTCGTTGCCCTGCACGGCGACGGCGACCAGGCCCTCGGCGGCGACGCGGCCGGCCTTCTTGGCGGCCTTGGCGAGGCCCTTGGCGCGCAGCCAGTCGATGGCGGCCTCGAGGTTGCCGTCATTGGCGGAGAGCGCAGCCTTGCAGTCCATCATGCCCGCGCCGGTCTTGTCGCGGAGTTCCTTCACGAGTGCGGCGGTGATCGCTGCCATGGTCTCAAATCCTTGCTGTCGTTGCGGCTCAGGTCCGGTGACCGGCCGCGGAGCGGAATGTGCGGACGCCTTATGGGGAAACGCCGACGCTCCGTTTCCGGCCGTCGGCGCTGGTCGGCGTCAAATCGAGAGGCTGATTGCGACGCGCCTATGACGCGCCGCCATCACAGAGCCTGCATCAGGCGTCGGCGAACTCGCGCGCCTGGGCGACCCAGCCCTCGCGCTCGATCTTGCCACCGAGCTTGAGGTCGTGGTCGATCTTGGTCACCTCGGCCGGCGACATCGCAGCGATCTGCCAGAAGTGGTAGATGCCGCCGTCGTTCAGCTTCTGGACCGCGTCGGGGCCCATGCCCGAAAGCTTGGTCAGATCATCCGGCGCGCCGCGCGGGGCGGTCAGCGTCTCGAAGACCTGGCCTTCGGCCGCAACCGGCTCCAGAACCTCTTCCACGACCGGCGCCTCGGCGGCGCCGACGTCGATGCCCTGGTCGCCCGACGCGCGGCCGATGCCGTCGATGGCCGAGCGCGCGATCAGGTCGCAGTAGAGCTGGATGGCGCGGCCGGCGTCGTCATTGGCCGGGACCGGGAAGGTGATGCCGTCCGGATCCGAGTTCGAATCGACGATCGCAGCGACCGGGATGCCGAGGCGCTGGGCCTCCTTGATCGCGAGCTGCTCCTTGTTGGTGTCGATCACGAAGATCATGTCCGGCGTGCCGCCCATGTCCTTGATGCCGCCCAGAGCCTTCTCGAGCTTGTCGCGCTCACGCGACAGCATCAGGCGCTCCTTCTTGGTCAGGCCGGAGCCGCCGCCGTTGAGCAGCTCCTCGACCTTGCGCAGGCGCTGGATCGAAGCCGAGATGGTCTTCCAGTTGGTCAGCATGCCGCCGAGCCAGCGGGAGTTGACGTAGTACTGGGCCGAACGCTTGGCGGCATCGGCGATGGCATCCTGCGCCTGGCGCTTGGTGCCGACGAAGAGCACGCGGCCGCCGCGGGCGACGGTGTCCGAGACCGCCTGCAGGGCGCGATGCAGCATCGGCACCGACTGCGACAGGTCGAGGATGTGGATGTTGTTGCGGGTGCCGAAGATGTAGGGCGACATCTTCGGGTTCCAGCGATGCGCCTGGTGGCCGAAATGGGCACCGGCCTCGAGGAGCTGGCGCATGGAGAGATCAGGCAGAGCCATGGTGTTCTAGTCCTTCCGGTTGAGCCTCTGGAGCGCGAATGAACAGGCATGAGCTGCCACGTCACCGGAACGCCTCATGAGAAAGAGGCGATACGCTCCATGTGGAATGGCGTGCGCCTTACAAGGGATGGCGCCGCAATGCAAGCCGGCCGGCGGGAGAAACCGTGGCGGCCGACGAAAAATCCCGCGCGACGGCTCGCGCGGGATCATGGGAGACGAAAATCGGCTCTCGCCAAGCCTTACTGCGGCAGCTTGGCGCCCATCTGCTTCACGAGATCGCCGATCTGCTTGCAATACGCGGCCGGGGTGCCGTTCTGGGCCTTGGCGATGGCCTCGATGTCCTGCTCCATGCCCATCGCCGAAATCTTGCCCTTGCGGCCAGCGGCTTCGGCGGTGTCGCCACCGCTGAGGTCGGCCGGGGCCGGGATCAGCGCGATCAGCTTCTTCTGCACGTCGACGGCCGCGCCATCCGTATAGCCCTTGTCGACGCAATAGCCGAGAATGCCAAGCTGATTGCGCGCAGCCTGATAGGCAACCTTGAGCTGATCGGCCTGCGTCTGGGCAAAAGACGGAGCAACGGAGGAGAGCAGCGCGGCCGCGGCGACGGCCATCAATGACTTTTTCGAGATCATCTTGAGATATCCTTTAAAGTTTCAAGACAAATGCATGACGGACATGCGTTCCTTCCCCCCGGCCGTCGTGGTTATCTTGCCCGGTTCACGCCGGCAACCCTCGTTGCTGAACGGTGCACAGACACCCCGGTCGGAACGGCCTGTGTCCCTGATCGGAGGATCGGAGTGAAGCCGGCATGATTCTCGACCTGCGCACGATCTTCGTCACCGGCGCGCTCACCTGCTTCATCATCGGCGTGATGCAGTTCGCGACCTTCGCGACCGGCCGCTATAGCCGCAGCCCGGTCTGGTGGGGGGCGAGCAGCCTGTGCATCGGCATCGGCTTGATCGGGACCGCCTTCCGCGGCGAAATCCCGGACCTTGTCTCGATCCAACTTGCGAACACCACGCTGCTCGCCGGTTGCCTCCTGCTGCTGCTCGGCATCCGCCATTTCGCCAAGCGGGAGATCAACTGGCTGGGCTTCGGCGCCATTCTGCTCGCAATCTGGATCCTGCTCTCGGCCTTCCCGGGCGAGCAGGGCTACTCGAAGCGCGTCATGATCTTCTCGACCGCCATGGCGCTCTGCGATGCGGCGATCGTACGCGAAGCCATCCGAATCGCACGGCTGGAACGGCTGCGCTCGGCCTGGCTGGTGGCCATGCTGTTCGCGCCTACGGTCGTGATCTATGGCGGCCGCAGCCTGCTGGCAGCCTTCGATCAGGTCGGGACGGAACTGTTCCCCCCGAATGCCGGCCCGGTCGGCTGGCTGGCGGGGACGGGCGTCGCCTTCATCATCCTGCGCGGCCAGGCGTTGCTTCTGCTCGCTGCCGAACGCAGCAACCAGGCGCTGGCGACACTGGCCCAGCGCGATCCGCTGACAGGCGCCATGAACCGCTCCGGGCTGGAGCAGTGGCTCGCCCGGCAGGTTCGCAGCCAGCATCCCGAACAGCGGGCTGCGATCCTCCTCGTCGACGTCGACCACTTCAAGATGCTCAATGACTCGCTGGGCCATGCCGCCGGCGACGAGGTTCTGCGCCTGTTCGCCGACACCGTACGCGGGCAGCTGCGCGGCAGCGACATCCTGGCCCGGCAAGGCGGCGACGAATTCGCGATCGTCCTCCCGGGCCTCGGCATCCAGGAAGCAGTCCACGTGGCAGAGCGCATCCAGATCGCCTTCCGCAGCACCTCGGCCGGGCTCGCCGTGTCGACCCCGGCACCGACGCTCAGCATCGGTGTCGCGGAAGTCGATCTGCGCGGGCGCGACATCGACCAGTTGCTGGCGCAGGCCGACGAAGCGCTCTACCGCGCCAAGCGGCTGGGGCGCGACCGCGTCCAGGCGCATATCGTCGAGGCGGCGGCCTGAAGCCGCTGCTTACTTCTCTTCCGGAAACGGCCAGAACACCCGCAGGCGATGACCGTCGGGATCGCAGGCCGTGAAGGTGCGCCCGAAATCGAGATCGGTCGGCGGCTGCAGGATCATGATGCCACGCCCGCTCCAATCGGCACAGGTCGCGTCAACCGCCTGCGCCGACGGCGCAATCGTCGCGATTTCAGCCGCCCCACCCTGAGCCGTGGCGGCCGGCTCGACGGTGTGACGCGACCAGAGGCCGAGGCGTGCCCCTGAAGGCAGGGCGAACATCGCGAAGGTCGGCGATTGCTCCAGCGGCTCCTGCCCGAGGAGATCGGCGTAGAAGCGCGCGCTCGCGGCCGGACTCTCGACATGAAGCAGAATGAAGTGAGCATCGAACATGGTGGGCTCCTGCGGTCCATTGGGTCTCGACAGGCAGGAATGCTAGAATCAGATGCTGCCAATTTCCGGCAGTGTCTGTCATTGCGGCAGTGGAATGCCTTCCTTCTCGCGCCAGGCCTTGAGCAGTGCCGCGCGCCGCTGCGGATAGCGCTCCTCCAGCGGCGTGAAGCGGCTGATCCTGTCGGCGCGGAAATGCCGGAAATCCTGCCTGAGCTCACACCAGGCGACGAGCACACGGACATGGTCGAAGAAGGACAGCGCCAGCGGCCAGACGGTTCGCTCGCTCGCCCGCCCCTGCCCGTCGCCATAGGCGATCTGCGCCCGGCGTTCCGAGCGGATGGTGCGGCGGACTATGGAAAGATCGACCGCCTCGCCGGCCTCGATCATGCGGCCCGGCCCGAGGATCAGCACCGCATCCTCGACCCGACGCCCGAGATCGGGCGGCAGCATCGCGACGATCTTGGCCATGGCATCGCGCGCGGCGAGCGCGAGCGGCCCATCCGCCCGGTCTGCGACCCAGCGCGAGCCGAGCAACAGCGCCTCGATCTCGTCCTCGCCGAACATCAGCGGCGGCAGCATGAAACCGGGCTTCAGCACATAACCGAGGCCCGGCTCGCCCTCGATCGGCGCGCCCTGCCCCTGCAGCGTGACGATATCGCGATAGAGCGTGCGGATGCTGACGCCGAGCTCGTCGGCCAGCTTGCGCCCGGACACCGGCCGCCGATGGCGGCGCAGGAGCTGGACGAGATCGAGCAGCCGCTCGGCGCGAGACAAGACGGTTCCTTCAGCCCGGCAGGTCGGTCGTCTTGATGCGGCTGACGTCGTTCTCGGCCATCTCGGCCCAAGCCCTGCCCAAAGAGCCTTCGAGGTCGATGGCGCGGCAGGCGTCCTCGACGACATAGGTGTCGAAACCCGCCCGCGCCGCATCCTGCGCGGTCCAGTTGACGCAGAAATCGGTGGCTAGCCCGGCGATGACCACGCGCAGGATGCCGCGTTCGCGCAGATAGCCGGTCAAGCCGGTCGGCGTCGTGCGGTCGGCCTCGACGAAGCCGGAATAACTGTCGATCTCCTTGCGGTAGCCTTTGCGGATGACCGCCTGCGCCGGGACGATGTCGAGATCCGCCCGGAACTCCGCCCCCTTGCTGCCCTGCACGCAATGCTCCGGCCAGAGCACCTGCTGACCGTAAGGCATCGCGACCATCTCGAAGGGGCGTTTGCCGGGATGGCTCGAGGCGAAGGAAGAATGCCCGGCGGGGTGCCAGTCCTGCGTCATCACCACATGGCTGAAGCGCTTCGTCAGCGTGTTGATGATCGGCACGACCTCGTCGCCGCCGGGAACCGCGAGACTGCCGCCGGGGCAGAAATCGTTCTGGACATCGACGACGATCAGAACGGTCCGCTCATCGATCACCGGTATCTCCTGCGCCCTTGCGCCCCGTGCGGTTGCAGCGGCGCCCAACGCTGCCGCTCCCGCGATCAAACTGCGTCGGTCGATTCCGAAAGCTTCCGCCACGGCCGCCTCCCAAGCATCGGCCGCGGCGCGATATGCGCCCCGAAAAGCCGATGCGACGCCAGACCGGCCCAGCCTGCGTCAGCCCCGCGGCGACGGCAAGAGCCCGGATGCGCGCGACACTCAACAATCCGAGAGTGCCGGACCGCTCCGTCAGCGCAGCTCGACCGAAACCACGCCCGGCGCGGCGCGCACCGCATTGGCGACCTGCTGACTGACCGGATATTTCCCCGGCAGCTCGATCTCGACCTCCTGCGCCCCGTCGTCGAGAATCATCACGATCGAAACCTTGCCGTCCGAACGCGAGGCCTCGCCGCGCGGCCGAATGCGCTCGGCGATCGAGGCCACCGCCTTGTCGTCGCGCAAATAGATCAGGAGGTCCTGCTTCTGCCGCGAGGCGAGGTCGTCGAGCACCTCGACATCCTCGATGCGTGGCCGCACCTCTTCGCCGTCGAGCACGGCCGAGAGGCGCAGCACCAGTGCCCTGCCCGGCTCGAGCAGGTCGCGGTAGCGCATCAGCCCTTCCGAGAACAGTACCGCCTCGAACTGGCCGCTCGGATCGGACAGGTTGACGATGCCCATCTTCGAGCCGGATTTGGTGCGCCGCTCCGACTTGTCGATGACCGAGACCGCCACCTTGCCGACGCCAGTGCCGTTGGCGCGCACGGTCTGGGAGAAATCGGCATAGCGCTGCACGCGCAGGCGCTTGAGCACATGCTCGTAATCGTCGAGCGGATGGCCCGAGAGGAAGAAGCCGACGGCTTCGTGCTCGCGCTTGAGCTTCTCCGCTGGCGCCCAGGGCTCGACCTGCGGGATGCGGAAGGCTTCCTGGACCAGCCCTCCGCCGAGGAGATCGAACTGGCCGGCGGCCGCCTCGTCCCGCGTGCGGTTGGAGAGCGCCAGCATGCCATCGATCGCTGCCATGGCGCGGGCGCGATCCTCTTCCAGCTCGTCGAGAGCACCCGCCGCGATCAAGGCCTCGAGCGTGCGGCGATTGACCAGTTTGGTGTCGATGCGGCGGGCGAGGTCGGCGAGGCTGCGGAAAGGGCCGCCTTCCGCCCGCGCCGTCACCACCGATTCCACCGCCGCCCGGCCGACGCCCTTGATGGCGCCGAGCGCGTAGAAGATCTTGCCGTCGGCCACATCGAACTCGACGCCGGAATGGTTGATGGCCGGCCGCTCGACCTTGATGCCGAGGCGTTCGGCATCGCGGCGGAATTCCGAGAGCTTGTCGGTATTGCCCATGTCGAGCGTCATCGACGCCGCCAGGAACTCGACCGGATAATTCGCCTTGAGATAGGCGGTCTGGAAGGCGACGACGGCATAGGCCGCCGCATGGCTCTTGTTGAAGCCGTAATCGGCGAACTTGGCGAGCAGGTCGAAGATCTCGGAGGCGGTCTCCTTCTTGATCTTGTTCTCGATCGCGCCCTTCACGAAGCGGTCGCGCTGGGCATCCATCTCCGCCTTGATCTTCTTGCCCATCGCGCGGCGCAGCAGGTCGGCCTCGCCGAGCGAATAGCCCGAGAGTGCCTGCGCCACCTGCATCACCTGTTCCTGATAGACGATGATGCCGTGGGTCTCGCGCAGATAGGGCTCCATGCCGGGATGGAGATAGGTCGGATCCTCCAGACCGAGCTTGCGGCGGCAATAGGTCGGGATGTTGTCCATCGGGCCCGGCCGGTAGAGCGCCACCAGCGCGATCAGGTCCTCGATGCGGTCGGCCTTCATCTCGACCAGCGCCTTGCGCATGCCGACCGATTCCACCTGGAACACGCCGACCGTCTCGCCGCGGGCCAGCATGGCGTAGGTTGGCGGGTCGTCGAAGGGGAGCTGCGCCAAGTCGATATGGATATCGCGTTGGGCGATGAGCTTCACCGCCGTGGTCAGCGTGGTCAGCGTCTTCAGGCCGAGGAAGTCGAACTTCACCAGCCCGGCCTGCTCGACCCATTTCATGTTGAACTGGGTGACGCGCATGCCGGTGCGCGGATCGACCGAGAGCGCGACGAGCTGTTCCAGCGGCCGGTCTCCGATCACCACGCCTGCGGCGTGGGTTGAAGCATGGCGGTGAAGCCCTTCCAGCTTCTGGCCAATTTCGAGAAGGCGCGCGACGATCGGCTCCTCTGCGGCGGCCGATTGCAGCTTCGGTTCGCCCTCGATCGCGTCCTTCAGCGAGATCGGCTTGGCCGGGTTCTGCGGCACCAGCTTGGTCAGCTTGTCGACCTGGCCATAGGGCATTTCCAGCACGCGGCCGACATCGCGCAGCACGCCGCGCGCGAGCAGCGTACCGAAGGTGATGATCTGGGCAACGCGCTCCTGCCCGTAATGGTGCTTGACGTACTCGATCACCTCTTCACGCCGGTTCTGGCAGAAGTCGATATCGAAGTCCGGCATCGACACGCGGTCGGGATTGAGGAAGCGCTCGAAGAGCAGGCCGAAGCGCAGCGGATCGACGTCGGTGATGGTGAGCGCATAGGCAACGAGCGAACCTGCGCCCGAACCACGGCCGGGGCCGACCGGAATGTCGTGCGCCTTGGCCCATTTGATGAAGTCCGAGACGATCAGGAAGTAGCCCGGGAACTTCATCCGGGTGATGATCGAAAGCTCGAAATCGAGCCGCTTCTCGTAGTCCTCGACGGTGAAGCCCTCGGCCGGGCCGTGCTTGTCGAGTCGTGCGGCGAGACCGGCACGGGCCTGAACCTCCAGCTCCTCGGCCTCGTCGCGTCCCTCCTCGCCGAAGCGCGGCAGGATCGGCTTGCGCGTGGAGACGCGCCAATGGCAGCGCATCGCGATCTCGACCGTGTTTGCCAGCGCCTCCGGCAGATCGGCGAAGCGCTTCTGCATCTCGGCGCGAGAGGCGAAATAATGCTCGGGCGTCACCCGCCTGCGTTCGCCGTCCGAGACGAGCCGACCTTCGGCGACCGCCAGCAGCGCGTCATGCGCGTCGAAATCGGCGGGCTTGGCGAAGAAGGGTTCGTTGGTCGCGACGATCGGCAGGTCGGAATCATAGGCGAGGCGCAGGAGATGCGCCTCCAGCGCCGCCTCGTTGTCGCGGCCATGACGCTGGATCTCGACATAGAGTCGGTCGCCATAGATGCCGGCAAGCGTGGCGAGGCGTGCCGCCGCGACCGGAAGCTGGCCGTTGCGCAATGCCGTGTCGATCGGCCCGTCGCTGCCCCCGGTCAGCGCAATGAGGCTGGCGTGATAAGCCGCCAGGCGCTCGACCGTCGTTACCGGTTGGCCGGAGCCCCCGGTCGCCAGCGCAGCCTCGCTGACGAGCTTCATCAGATTGCCGTAGCCGGCCTCGTCCATGGCGAGCAGGACGATGTGCGGCAGGCGCTGCGGCTGGGCCGGCCTGCGGCCACCGTCACCCTCATCAGCGAAATCCACGGAAAGCTGCACGCCAGCGATGGGCTGCAAGCCGCCGCCAGACAGCTTCTCAGAAAACTCAAGCGCACCAAAAAGGTTGTCGCTGTCGGTCAATGCCAGGGCCGGCTGGCCATCGGCAGCGGCCATCTTGGCGAGAGTCGAAACGGTCATCGCGCCTTCGAGCAGCGAATAGCTCGAATGGACATGGAGATGGACGAAGCCGATCTCCGACAGGATGCGCGCCTCGCCTGCTTCCCGCCCCATATCCCTCTCCTGTCGCGGCGCCGCGACTCGTCGATCCGCCTCTATCGCTTATGACGCCGTGGCCGTGCCCACGTCGAGGCCGATCCCGCAGGCACGGCCAATCTGTGGATGACTCCTGCCAGGATCAGACATGCGGGCCGGAGAGAAGAGCTGCCCAGAGCCAGATCATGCCGAGGAACACGCCCAGCGAGGCGATCTCGGCCAGGCCGGCGGCGAATTTACGCGCTGCAGTCATGACGAACCTCCGTCGTTCTCGATAGGTTTGATTTTAGTTCATGATTTGTTCTCGTCAATGACGATACGCCATCCTCCCCCTGCGCATGACGGAAACGCTTAACAGAATCTAAATCGGCAAGCCCCCGGCCGCTGGAACTGCTGCGCTTGCGAGGCGTGTCCTTCGGACGCAGCGAAGCAGCGTCCGAAGCCATGCGCCGCCCCCTTGCCGGATGCGCTCCAACGGTGAGCCCGGATCATGACCGGGATGACGGCGCTCTCCTGGCAGAAGCCGGTCCGCTCAGCCGAGCGGTACGACCAGCCCTTCGCGGATCGTGACCTGGCGGTCCATCTGCCGGGCGAGATCGAGATTATGCGTCGCGATCAGCGCGGCGAGCCCGGAAGCACGGGCAAGCGCGATCAGCGTGCCGAAGACATGCTGGGAGGTATGCGGGTCGAGATTGCCGGTCGGCTCGTCCGCCAGCAGCAGCCGCGGGCCGTTGGCGACGGCGCGGCCGATGGCGACGCGTTGCTGCTCGCCGCCCGAAAGTTCGCCCGGCAGGTGGTCGAGCCGCTGGCCGAGGCCGAGGAAGCTCAGGAGCTCCGTCGCCCGCTCTTCCGCCACGTCCCGGTCGAGTCCGCGGATGCGCTGCGGCAACACGACGTTCTCCAGCGCCGTGAACTCCGGCAGCAGATGGTGGAACTGGTAGACGAAGCCGATCTCGGTGCGGCGCAGCCGCGTGCGCCCCTTGTCGTCGAGCTTGGTCGTGGCAAGCCCGCCGACGAAGACCTCGCCGGCATCAGGCTTCTCGAGCAGGCCGGCCACGTGCAGCAGCGTCGACTTGCCGGTGCCGCTGGGCGCCACGAGCGCGACGACCTCGCCCGGCCAGAGCGCAAAATCGGCCTTGCGCAACACTTCGAGCGGCGCATCGGCCTGCGGATAGAAGCGCTCGACCTGCGAAAGGAAGAGCGTCGGCGTCTCCTGTGCCATGCTCACCCCATCCTCAGCGCTTTGACCGGGTCGAGCCGGGCAGCCTTCCAGGCCGGATAGAGCGTCGCCAGCAGCGACAGCACCAGCGCCATCAGCACGACGCTCGCCACATCGCGCCAGTCGAGGACGGAGGGGATGTCACTGAGGAAGCGCACGGTCGGATCCCAGAGATTGGCGCCGGTGATCCAGTTCAACGCGGCCATGATCGACTTGATGTAATGGGAAAACAGCACACCGAGGATGAAACCGGCGAGCGTGCCGACCACGCCGATCGTGGCACCCGTGATGAGGAAGACGCGCAGCACCGTGCCGCTGGTCGCCCCCATGGTTCGCATGATCGCGATGTCCTCGGTCTTGTCCTTCACCAGCATGATCAGGCCCGAGACGATGTTGAGCGCCGCCACCAGCACGATCAGCGTCAGGATGATGAACATGACGTTCCGCTCGACCTCGAGCGCGTTGAAGAAGCTGCGGTTGCGCTGGCGCCAGTCGGAGAGGACGAGCGGGCGCGGCGCATCGGCCTCGATGGCGTCGCGGACCCTTTGCGTGTTGTCCGGATTGTCGACGAAGATCTCGATGACGTTCACGTCGCCGTCGCGGTTGAAATAGGCTTGGCTCTCGGCCAGCGGCATGTAGACGAAGGTGCCGTCGAACTCGGTCATGCCGATCTGGAAGATCGCCTTGACCGGATAGGCCTTGATGCGCGGCGCTGTCCCGAACGGGGTCGAGGCGCCTTGCGGCGTCACCAGCGTGATCGTGTCGCCGACCTGGACGCCGAGCGCATTGGCGAGGCGAATGCCGATGACGACGCCGGGCGTGCCGTCGAAGCCTTCGAGCGTACCGGATTTGATGTTGCCGCCGATGAAGGGGATCGACTTGATGTCGGCCTCGCGCACGCCGCGCACGAGCACACCGCTATTACCGGTCTGCGAGGAGGCCAGCGCCTGCCCCTCGACCAGCGGAATGGCGAGCTTGATGCCCTGGATCTTGCGCAAGCGTTCGGCGACGCTGTCGAAATCGTCGAGCGGCCGGTCGATCGGCGTGGCGAAGATATGGCCGTTCACGCCGACGATCTTGCTCAGCAGCTCGATGCGGAAGCCATTCATCACCGACATCACGATGATCAGCGTCGCGACGCCGAGCATGATGCCGAGGAAGGAGAAGCCGGCGATGACCGAGACAAAGCCCTCGCGCCGACGCGTCCGGAGATAGCGCCCGGCGAGCAGCCACTCGAAGCCGGCGAAAGGCTTCGTACCGGTCGGAATATCCGAGCCTTCGGCGACAGCGCTCATGCTCGGTATCCCGTCACGCCGCCCTGCCCTTGAAGCGGTCGAGCGCGGCCTCGAGCGAGACCGTCTCGCGCTCGCCACCGGCGCGGCGCTTGATCTCGACCTTGCCCTCGGCCAGCCCCTTCGGGCCGACAATGATCTGCCAGGGCACGCCGATCAGGTCGGCGGTGGCGAATTTGGCGCCCGGACGGTCGTCGGTATCGTCGAGCAGGGCGTCGTAGCCCTTGGCGAGCAGGTCCTTGTAGATGCGTTCGGCCGCTCCGTCGGTCGCGGCGTCGCCGGCCTTCAGGTTGATGACAGCGATGTCGAAGGGCGCGATCTCCTCCGGCCAGACGATGCCGGCATCGTCATGGCTAGCCTCGATCAGCGCGGCGACGAGACGGCTCGGACCGATGCCATAGGAGCCGCCATGCAGCAGGACCTGCTGGCCGTCGGGCCCGGTTACGCTCGCGCCCATCGGCTCGGAATATTTCGTGCCGAAATAGAAGATGTGGCCGACCTCGATGCCGCGTGCCGAAACGCGCTTGTCTTCGGGAACCGCCTCGAAGGCGGCCTTGTCGTGCATTTCCTCGGTCGCGGCGTAGAGGCTCGTCCACTTGTCGAAGACGCCCTGCAGGCCGGCGACACTGTCGAAATCGGTGTCGGCGGCCGGGGTCTCGAAATTCAGGTAGTCGCTGTGGCAGAAGACCTCGCTCTCGCCGGTCGAGGCGAGCACGATGAATTCGTGCGAGAGATCGCCGCCGATCGGACCGGTATCGGCCTTCATCGGGATCGCCTTCACGCCGAGCCGCGCGAAGGTGCGCAGATAGGCCGTGAACATGCGGTTGTAGGCGTGGCGCGCCGCGTCCTTGTCGAGATCGAAGGAATAGGCGTCCTTCATCAGGAATTCGCGCCCGCGCATCACACCGAAGCGCGGACGCACCTCGTCGCGGAACTTCCACTGGATGTGATAGAGGTTGAGCGGCAGGTCCTTGTAGGACTTGACGTAGGCGCGGACGATCTCGGTGACCATCTCCTCGTTGGTCGGGCCGTAGAGCATCTCGCGGTCGTGCCGGTCCTTGATGCGCAGCATCTCCTTGCCATAGGCGTCGTAACGCCCGCTCTCGCGCCAGAGATCGGCCGACTGGATCGTCGGCATCAGGATCTCGATGGCACCGGCGCGGTTCTGCTCCTCGCGGACGATATTGCTGATCTTGTTGAGCACCCGCAGCCCCAGCGGCAGCCAGGCATAGATGCCGGCTGATTCCTGGCGGATCATGCCGGCACGCAGCATCAGCCGGTGCGAGACGATCTCCGCCTCCTTGGGCGTATCGCGCAGAAGGGGCAGGAAATAGCGGGAAAGGCGCATCGGAAAACCTGTCGGAGGGCAGCGCGCGAGGGATCGCGCCGGGAAACTACGCAACGAGTCGCTTTAGCTCAGAGACACCATCGCTCTCGGCAAAATGCAAACCAAAATGAGCAGAAAGCGGCGGAACATGGCGAAGTTGTGTGCCGTTCGCGGCAAAAGCCTCAACGGCGTGCGAAGCGCACCTTCAGCGCCTTGAGCACGGGCGGCGGCACGAAGGCCGAGACGTCCCCGCCCATTGCCGCGATCTGCCGCACCAGCGTCGCGGTGATATGCCTCACCGGTGGGGAAGCCGGCAGAAAGACCGTCTGCACCTGGGGGGCCATGGTCGCGTTCATGCCCGCCATCTGCATCTCGTAGTCGAGATCGCTGCCATCGCGCAGGCCGCGCACGATGATGCCGGCCCCGGCGCGCTTCGCCGCATCGACCGCCAGATCGTCGAAGGTGACGACCTCCAGAGCCGTGCCATGGGGAGCCAGCAGCGGGGCAGCGACCTCCTTCAACAGCGCCGCGCGCTCCTCGGCCGAGAACATCGGCGTCTTGCCCGGATGCACGCCGATCGCCAGCACCAGCCGGTCACACAGGCCGGCGGCGGCGGCGATGACATCGGCATGGCCGTTGGTCACGGGGTCGAAGGAGCCGGTATAGAAGGCGGTGCGGGTCATATCGCAGCGTTAGAGCATCGGATCGAAAAGGGGAATCCGATTTTCGAGAGCAACGACCTCGCGCGACTACGCCGCCCGGACCTGGACGATGAACTCGCCGACCCGCGCATTGAGCCTGTAGGCCAGCTCCGACAGGTCGGCAGAGGCGCGCTCGACGGCGGCTGCAGCGTCCGCCGTCTGGGCCGAGGCGGCGGAGACGAGGCTCGTCGCATCGCCGATGCGGGTGAACTCACCGGTGGCGGTGCCGACATCCCCGACGATCTCGTGGGTCACGCCATGCTGGTGGCGCATCGTCTCGGCCGAGCGGCGAACGGCTTCACTGAGGCCGCCGATCATCTCCCGAATCCCGGCGATGGCTTCGACGGTCGCGGACGTCGCCTCGTTCATTGCCGCGATCTGCCGCGCAATGTCGTCGGTGGCGCGGGCGGTCTGGCCGGAAAGCCCCTTCACCTCCGAGGCGACGACGGCGAATCCCCTGCCCGCCTCACCGGCACGCGCCGCCTCGATCGTGGCGTTGAGGGCGAGCAGATTGGTCTGGGCCGCGATCTCCGAGATCAGCCCGACCACATCGGAGACGCGCGAGGCGCCGGCGGCCAGCGAATCGACCACAGCCCCCATCCGGTCGGCGTAGTCCTTGGCGGAGCGGGCGGAATGATCGGATGACTGCATGTCGCCGTCGAGCTGATCGATGACGACACACAGACCTTCTGCCGCTGTCCCGATCGACCGGATGCTGGCAACCGCGCGGGCAGCCGAATCATGGACCGTACCGGCACTGCGCCGCGTCTCGCTCACGCCCGCGTTGAGCTCACTCGCGGTGATCTTCAGCCCGTCGGCAGCGGCCGAAACCGCGGCGGTCGCGCTGAGGACCGAACGCTCCAGATCGGCGGCAAGATCGGACAGGAGCTGTTCGCGCTGGGCCCGGTTCTCCCGGTCGTGCTCCTCGCGCTCCTGCAGGCGCATGCCCGCCTCCTCCTGCATGCGTTCGCGGATTCGCTGGACCGAGGCCGCAATGGCGCCGATCTCGTCGCGTCGCTGCGCACCCGGAATGCGCATGCCCGTGCGACCGGCCGCCACCTCGGTCAAGGCGAGCGCAAGGCCGCCGATCGGGCGGGCCACCGACATGCCGAGCAGCAGGGCGACAATGGCAATCGGCCCAAGCGCGCTGAGGCCGGCGACGATGATCGCATTGTCGATCCTGTCGACGACGGCGAAGGCGCTCGCCTCGGGCTCGGTCAGCCACAGCAACCAGGTGGTATCGCCGAGCCTCATCTCGCTCCCCTTGGCCACCAGCATGTCCCCGGCGCGGCTGCGCATCTTGAGCAGCCGGCCATCAGCCTCGGCCAGCCGGCGCTGATCGAGCGTTCCTTCCGGGGCCCTCGCGTCGCGCCGCGCCGCCGGATTGGAGCGCATGAAGCCGTCGCGACCCAGGACATAGCTCCTGATGCCGGGCGAACTCGCCGATAATGCCGACAAGGTCTCGTCGATGAAGCGCGTGTCGACGGCGACCACGAAGGTGCCCATCACGTCGCCTTCGCCGTTGGCGTTGCGGAACTGCTGCGCGATGAAGGCCCGGGGCTGCCCGCCGATCAGGTCGTAAGGGGCGAAGTCCACGGTCGCCTGTCCGTTCGCAGGCAGCTTGCCCGCCGCTGCCACCGCCTGCGAAAGCCCGGTCCCCGCCAGCTCCGGATCGCTCAGCAGGCGGCCGAATTCCGGTCCTTTCGTCACGCTGTAGACGACACGTCCGTTCGGGTTGACGAGATAGATGTCGGCATAGCCGAACTGCCGGAGCACGGAGAGATAGGTCTCGTGGATCGGGACATGGCGCCAGGAATAGACGGTCCTGCGGTCGCTCCCGGTCCTGTCGCGCCGGTCTGCCGGGCTGACTGCCGGGTCGTCGCGAAAATAGTCGGTGACCTCGCGCAAGCTTTGCGGGTTGAACTCCATCCACTTGCCGAGCTCGTCGATCCTGCTGACGGCATAGGCGCTGCGGGCCTCGACCGCGACCTCCGCATGCAGCCGTCGCCAGCTCCGCTCGATCACCTGCGCATAGCTGTCGGCGAGAAGGGCCAGACGTTCGGCGGCGGTGGTCTCGGCCCAGGACGATACGGTGCGATAGGCGGCCAACCCCACGGCGAGTGCCGAAAGACAGGCGAGCGCGAGCATGGCGAGGGGAAGTCTAACCCTGAGACTGAACAAGTACCCGCCCCCGGCCCAGCTTAAACGCTGCGTCATCGGAGCAGAATCGCGTTAAATTTCGTTGAAACCGAACGTGTGAAGCAGACGAAACCACGCGCCTGCCATCCACGGAAACGTGGCGCCCCGACCCTGGCGGTCGGGCCGACAGACTCGGGCTTACCGAAGAAATGCGAAGATCAGGCCGTCAGGACAGCGGCACGAAGGTCGAAAGTGCAGCAAGGCTCGCAGCGATGACCGAGGCGAAGACGAGCAGCGACGCACAGACCGATACACGGCGCGGATGGGCATAAGGCTGGTCGGCGAACATGGGTATGATCTCGACGAATCACGGAATACTTCCGTTCCGCTAGGTGAGGGCCGCAGCGGGCTGCGCGAAGGCGAGAACGTGACGAAACCGTGACATGGCGCCTCCCCGGTGGCTTTCCATTGGCTTTTCCGCCAGCTCCCCCTAAATCGGCCGCCATGCTGACGATCAACGACATCACCTACCGCCTCGGCGAGCGCCTGCTGCTCGACCACACCGGTGCCGCCATCCCCGACGGCGCGCGCGTCGGCTTCGTCGGTCGCAACGGTACCGGCAAGACCACGCTGTTCAAGATCATCACCGGCGATCTCGGCACCGAGAGCGGCAATATCAGCCTGCCCAGGGGCCGGCGCATCGGCGGCGTCGCGCAGGAAGCGCCCGGCGGGCCGGAAACGCTGATCGAGGTCGTCCTGGCCGCCGATACCGAGCGCACGGCCCTGATGACGGAAGCGGAGACCGCGACCGATCCGCATCGCATCGCCGAGATCGGCACGCGGCTCGCCGATATCGGCGCCCATTCCGCCCCGGCCCGCGCCGCGATGGTGCTGCACGGCCTCGGCTTCAACGAGGAGGCGCAGCAGCGCCCCTGCTCCGATTTCTCGGGCGGCTGGCGCATGCGTGTGGCGCTCGCGGCCGTGCTGTTCTCCGAGCCCGACCTGCTGCTGCTCGACGAGCCGACCAACTATCTCGATCTCGAAGGCACGCTCTGGCTCTACGATTATCTTGAGCGCTATCCGCATACCGTGATCGTCATCAGCCACGATCGCGAGCTGCTGGACACCTCGGTCGACCACATCATGCATCTCGACCAGGGCAAGCTCTCGCTCTATCGCGGTGGCTATTCCTCCTTCGAGAAGCAGCGCGCCGAGAAGCAGATGCAGCTCGCCCGCGCCAAGGAAAAACAGGACGCGGAACGCAAGCACCTGCAGTCCTTCGTCGACCGCTTCAAGGCCAAGGCGACCAAGGCCCGGCAGGCGCAGTCGCGCGTCAAGCGTCTGGAGAAGATGCAGACGATCGCGACCATCATCGACCGCGACGTGCAGCCCTTCGTCTTCCCCGGCCCTGAGAAGCAGCTCTCGCCGCCGATGATCGTGCTGGAGGATGCCAGCGCCGGTTATGGCGAGCGCAAGGTGCTGTCGCGGCTCAACCTGTCGCTGGCGCCCGACGACCGCATCGCGCTCCTCGGCTCGAACGGCAACGGCAAGTCGACCTTCTGCAAGCTGATCGGCGGCCGGCTCGATGCCATGTCCGGCGAGATGAAGAAGTCGAGCAAGCTGGAGACCGCCTATTTCGCCCAGCATCAGCTCGACGAACTCCGTATCGAGGACACACCGGTCGGCCATCTGCGCGACCTGATGCCCGACGCGCCCGAAGCCAAAGTCCGTTCCAAGGCGGCTCAGATCGGATTCCCGGCTTCGAAGGCGGACACGCCGGTGAAGCTGCTGTCCGGCGGCGAGAAGGCGCGTTTGATGCTGGGTCTCGCGACCTTCCACGGCCCGCATCTGCTGATCCTCGACGAGCCGACCAACCATCTCGACATCGACAGTCGCGCCGCGCTGGTGACCGCGATCAACGACTATCCCGGCGCCGTCATCATCGTCAGCCACGACCGCTTCCTGATCGAGGCCTGTGCCGACCGGCTCTGGCTCGTCGGCGGCGGGACGGTGAAGAACTTCGATGGCGACATGGACGACTACCGCACCTTTGTGCTCGGCGCCGCCAAGGCCGAGAAGCGCGGCAAGCCGGCGCCGGAGGCTGCCGCCAAGCCCAAGGCTGACGAGCGCAAGGAAGCGGCGACCAAACGCGTCGCGCAAGGCCCGCTCCGGCAGAAGCTCAATCTCGCGGAAGCGCGCATCGCCAAGCTGACAGGGCTGATCGAGAAGGTCGACGACGCCTTGGCGAACGGCGCCTTCGCGCGCGATCCGGACAAGGCGCTGCAGCTCTCCCGTCAGCGCGCCGAACTGGCGGAGGCGTTGACGGCCGCGGAAGAGGAATGGTTGCTGCTGGGCGAGGAGCTGGAGAGCGCCTGAGCTCTAACTGGCCGGATCGTACATGAATTCGCGAAGCTCCTGCGCGCAGCGACAGGCCCGCGCCAGCCTCGCCGCCCACTTCACCGCTTCCTCCCGTGTCGGCAATTCCAGCACCGTGAACCCGCCATTGAGGCGGCTGCCCGGGTAAGTCTGGTCGGACACCGCACCATCGGCGAAGACGAGCGCAGGGTCGACCTGTTCATTGATGCCACCGCCGAAGACATAGACGCCGGCCGCCTTGGCCTCCTCGATCACGGCATGAGAATCGACATCGGCAGCGGCCAGTTGCTCGTCCGTGAGCACCATTGCCTCGCTCGGAAAGGAGATCAGGTATTTGGTCATGCTCGCCGGCCCCCTACTTCACGGGCTTAAGCGCCGAATCCCAGTGCTCGACGATCTTGCCATCCTTCACACGGAAGAGATCGAACCAGTAGCTGTCATAGGTCTTGGCGGGATCGCCCGGCTCCGGCCGCGGGCGCTTCATCACGAGCTGGACGAGATCGCCCTCGGCGATAGCCGCGACGAAAGGCGTCACGACGACGCTGGCCTGCGGTTTCGGACTCGGCCAGAGCTTGGAGAAATAGTCGGTGAAACCCTTCACGCCGCTGGCAACGTTCGGATTATGCTGCACATAGTCCTCGGACAGATAGTCCTTGGCCTTGGTCCAATCCTGGGCGTCGAAGACGTTCCGCCAGAACGACAGGACCAGCTCCTTGTTGGCCTGCGCGGTGACCATCGTCGGCACGGCCGGCTGCTGCGCACGGGCGGTAGGAGCGGCAAGGGCCAGCGCCAGAGTGCCGGCGGCCGCCCTTCGGCTGATCCGTACAGAACCCATCCGTTTCACTCCTTTCGCATCATCGCCCCCGGTCCAGGAGAAGAACCGCCGGCCACCGCCTCGTCAACGACGTCGCGGCAAGAGCGTGCTTGCGATGATGAAAGGAACCGGAAGAGGCAGCCCACCCTTCCGGGCGGATGCGGAAGGGTCAAGGCTGCGGCGACAGGATCTTCCGCAGCCCCTCCGCCTGCTCGGCGGGAATACGCTTCAGCATGACGCGCGTGGTGTAGTTGCCGTACATGCGCCCGTCGCGCACATAGCCCCAATCGCTGATCATGGCGCTGCCGGCACGGTAGGGCGAGCCTTTCACCAGCGGGGCCAGGCGCTGCGGGTCGTTGGCGAGATGGCCAACGAAGCTGTCGCCATCGATCGTGTCGAGATTCATCCAGATATGCTCGCGCCCGTTCACGCCCTTGATCGGGATCGCCACCTTCACGACGAAGTGCTCGCCGCGCTGACCACGGAAATCTTCGCGAAAGCGCTCCAGGCTGCCCCGCGCAGCGTCGATGGCCGACCCCATTTCCGGATCACCGGTGCGGTAGTCGTAGGTCGGGTCCTGGGCCCGCACCGGCAGGGCTGCGGGACCGGCGGCAGCAACCACTACGAACAGCGCCGCCGCAAGAAACCGGGCGGCCATGTCAGCCCTCCCCGCCCGGCTTCACGATCCGCCCCAGACGGTTGTCGGTAAAGAGATAAAGCTCGCGCCCGCCCGGCTCGGCATAGAGCACCTGCACCTCGCGCTGGCCCTTGCCGCTTTCACCGATCAGCACGTCGGTCGGGGGCTTGGCCTTGAGCTTCACGAGCTCGCACTCGGTGATGCCGGGCGCGATCTCCTTCGGCAGTGGGCGGGTCGAGGGATCGAGCGAGACGCCGACACTGCACTCGCCATCCGCGGTCAACACCGGCTCCCGCGTCGAGATGCCGGCGCTGCCCGATGTCGTCGTCGTCGTGGTGACGCCGCCCTTCGTCTCGGATTGGAAGGCGAAACCGCCCATATCGATAGAGCAACCGCCGAGCGCCGCAGCACAGAGAAACAGGATAGGCAGTCTCACGCTTTCTTCTCCCAGCGGCCGGCCTCGTCCTGCTGCCAGTAACTGGCGGCATGTCCGGAAGCCTTGACCATCTTCCAATCCGCGCGGGCGGCATCGAGCGCCTCGGGATGATCACCATCGAATATCAGGACGACGCGCTCGTAGTCCTGCAATGCGTCCGGAATGCGAACTCCGTCGGCACAGATGCGGACCTGCGCGGCGTTGGGGTTATGCGCCTGCGTCGTCAGCACGATCGGGTTCCGGGCCGCATCCGCCTCCATCGCCGTGACATGCGGCAGGAAGCTCTCGTCGGCATAGGTCCAGAGATGATCGTCGACGGCGCTCAGGCGCTCCTGGCTGGAAACCTCCACCACGACCTTTTGACCGCGCGCCAACGCCCGGTCGAGGATGGTCGGCAGGACCTGCTCGAGCGGGCGTGACTGCAGGTGAAAGAACAGGATCTCGGCCATCGAAACCCTTTTACCTTAGCAAGATACCGGCACCTTTGGAGACGTCACATCAGCTCTCGTAATGATCCTTCACCAACCGGTCGAGCAGGCGCACGCCCCAGCCCGGACCCCAGGAGCGGTTGATCTCGCTGTCCTTGGCGGCCATGCCGGTGCCGGCGATGTCGAGATGCGCCCAGGCCGTGTCATTGACGTGGCGCTGGAGGAACTGCGCCGCGGTGATCGAGCCTGCGTAGCGTCCAGCCGAGTTCTTCATGTCGGCAAACTTCGAATCGATCATCTTGTCGTAGGCCTTGTCCAAGGGCATCCGCCAGACCGTCTCGCCGGTGGCGAGCCCGGCAGCGGTCAGGCGCTGGGCCAGTTCGTCATTGTTGCTGAAGAGCCCCGCATTCTCCTGCGCCAGCGCCACGAGGATCGCGCCGGTCAGCGTCGCCAGATTGATCATGAAGCGCGGCTTGAAGCGATCCTGCGTGTACCAGAGCACATCGGCCAGGACGAGCCGGCCTTCGGCATCGGTGTTGATGATCTCGATGGTCTGGCCGGAAAGCGAGGCGACGATGTCGCCAGGGCGCTGGGCGTTGCCGTCGGGCATGTTCTCGACGAGGCCGATGACGCCGATGGCATTGACCTTGGCCTTGCGGGCGGCGAGCGCATGCATCAGCCCGACGACGCAGGCAGCGCCCGCCATGTCGCCCTTCATGTCTTCCATGCCGGCGCCAGGTTTCAAGGAGATGCCGCCGGTGTCAAAGGTGACGCCCTTGCCGACGAAGGCGACGGGCTCATCGCCTTTGCCGGCGCCATTCCAGCGCATCACGACGACGCGGCTCTCCCGGCGAGAGCCCTGACCGACGCCGAGCAGCGCGCGCATGCCGATCTTCTTCAGCTCCTTCTCATCGAGCACCTCGACCTCGACGCCGAGCTTCTCGAGCTTCTTCGCGCGGTCGGCGAACTCCTCGGGATAGAGGACGTTCGGCGGCTCGTTGACGAGATCGCGCGCCAGCACCACACCGGCGGCGATCGCGTCCGAAACCTTGAGCGCCTTCTTCACGGCCGCCGGGTCGGCGGCCCGGAGCGTGACCGGGATCGATCCGGTGTCGTCCTTGTCCTTGCTCTTCGTCTTGTAGCGATCGAAGACATAGCTGCGCAGCTTGAGGCCCAGCGCGATCTCAGCCGCGTGTTTCGCATCGATCCCACCATCTGGCAGGGCGAGGATCACCTCGGCACTGCGGCCCGCGGCAAGCCGGCCCGCAATCGCGCCGCCGAGCTTCACGAAGTCGAGGTCGGCGCGATCGGTCGCAGCTCCGACCCCCACCGCGATCAGCCGCTCATAGGGGGCTCCCTCCGGCGCGGGCAGCGTCAGGCCGGACAATGCCTTGCCCTTGAAGCGCTCGGCCGCCGCCGCGCGGGTCAGGAGCGCCTGTGCCTCGGCACCGGCCAGCGCCTCTGCCGGCCCGGGCAGAGTCAGGCCGTCGGAGACGAGGACAACGAGATCGCGCCCCTCGATGGCATCCAGGGCTTTGATCTCGAGCTTCAGGCGCTGCGACATAGTCCGCTCACAATCTTGCGAAAATCGCCGGGAAGAGACAGTTGGAGGGCACGGCGCAGGCGATTCCCGTTTGCGCCGCAAATCCGCCTATACCATAGGGTGTGTTCCACGAACCACCTTGGGGGAGCTTCGGTTCCTCATCTGCCGGAAAGCGACGCGTGCTTCTGAACCGCCTCGACCGATACATCCTCAAGATCGCGGCGGTCGCGGCGATCGTGCTGCTGCTCGGACTCACCGGCGTGATCTGGGTGACGCAGGCGCTGCGCGAGGTCGACCTGATCACCGGCAAGGGCCAGACCGTCCTGATCTTCCTGACCGTGACGCTGCTATCGCTGCCTGCGCTGATCGCGGGCATCGCACCGGTCGCGCTGTTCATGTCGACGCTCTACACGCTGAACAAGCTCAACGGCGATTCCGAGCTGATCGTGATGAATGCGGCCGGCGTCGCGCCGCACCGGGTCACCCGCCCCTTCCTGGTCCTGACGATGGCGACCGCGGTCATCGTCGCCTGGATGACGATCTCGGTCATGCCGGCGAGTTTTCGGATGCTGCGCGACCTGATCACCCTGATCCGCGCCGATTTCGTCGCCAATGTCGTCAAGGAAGGCCAGTTCGTCTCGCTCGATTCCGGCGTGACCTTCCACTACCGCGAAAAGGTCGGCGACGCCCTGGTCGGCATCTTCATGCAGGACCGCCGCGACCCGACACAGCCGTCGATCTATCTCGCCGAACGCGGCCGCACCGTCGAGGCCGAGGGGCAGAGCTTCCTGATGCTGGAAAAGGGGACGATCCAGCGCGAGACCAAGAACACCAACACGACCTCGATCATCTCCTTCGAGCGCTACGCCCTTAACCTGTCCGCCCTCACCGGCGACAGTTCGGGCGGTCCGGGCGAAGGCGACGGCGACAAGGTGATCTACAAGCCGCGCGAGCGCTCGACCTGGGAGCTGATCAACCAGAATCCGAACGAGCCCTACTACAAGATCCAGGAGGGCCGCTTCCGGGCCGAGCTGCATAACCGCCTCTCGGCGCCGCTCTATCCCTTCGCCTTCATGCTGATCGCCTTCGCCGCCATCGGCGAAGCCCGCACGACGCGCCAAGGCCGAGCCCTGGCGATTCAGGCGGCCATCATGATCGTCGGCGCGACGCGGCTCGCCGCCTATGCGGCCTGGACGGCCAGCGTGCGCTCGCCTTTCGCGGCCGCGCTGCTCTATATCCTGCCGATCGCTGCGATCGTCCTCGCGATCGCCTTCATCTTCTACGGCGAGCGGCTGCGGCCGGTCCTGTCACGGCTCGCTGCCCCGCTGACGGTGCCCCTCACCCACCTCGCGGCTCGATTCCGGCGCGCCTGATGCTGCTCTTCACCACCCTTGGCCGCTATCTCACGCTGCGCTTCACGCGTGCCATCCTCAGCGTGTTCAGCACCTTCTTCTTCCTCATCGGCACGCTCGACTTCGTCGAGCTGATGCGACGGGCCGGTGACTCGCCGATCGCCACCACGCCCAAGATCATCATGCTGGCGCTCTATCGCGTGCCCAGCGTTGCCGAGCAGATCTTCCCATTCGCGGCTCTGTTCGGCGGCATGTTCGCGCTGCTGACGCTGAGCCGGAAGCTCGAGCTCGTCGTCGCACGCTCCGCCGGCGTCTCGGCCTGGCAGTTCCTGCAGCCGGCCGTGGTCGTGGCGGCCGCGATCGGACTGATCTCGATCACGGCCTACAATCCGCTCGCTGCCGAGATGAAACGGCGGGCCACCGCACTGGAGACGCGGCTCTTCGTGCGGGCGGGCGGCCAATCGGCGGCAGCGCTGCCGGAGATCTGGCTGCGCCAGACCAGCGTCGACGGACAAGCCATCGTCCGCGCCGCCGGCGCGCTTCCCGATGAAGACGGGCTCTCGGGCGTGACAATCTTCAACTTCAACCCGAACGGCTCGTTCCGGGATCGAATCGACGCACGTCAGGCCATCCTGCGCCCGGGGCATTGGGAGCTCAGCGACGCGCGCGTGACCTCCGCCACGGAAGAGCCACAGAGCTACAAGAAGTACGATCTCGCGACGTCGCTGGAGCCGGATCAGATGCGCCAAAGTTTCACACCGCCCGAGGCGGTCGGCTTCTGGTCCATGCCGGCGGTCATCGAGCGGACGAAGCGCGCGGGTCTCGATACGACGCCATATGAGCTGCGATATCAGTCCCTTATGGCGCGCCCACTGCTGCTGATCGCCATGATCCTGGTGGCCGCATCCGTTTCCTTAAGATTTTTCCGGTTTGGTGGCGTCACCAAACTGGTGGTGGCTGGCGTCACGGCGGGGTTCGTGCTCTATGTGGCGACACAGCTGTCGGAGGAACTCGGATCGTCGGGAATCGTCAATCCGGTCGTCGCGGCGTGGTTGCCCGCAGCATTGGGGACGATGCTGGGCGCTCTCGCCCTCCTCCATCAGGAAGACGGGTAAAACGTACTGTGCCTATGGTTAATTTTGTGTTTAACGGACAGGTCAAGGCGTGACGAACGTAGCGCGATTCGCTGCGGCGACGGCCCTCGCCTCCAGCCTTGCCTTTCTGCTGGCAGGCCCGGCTTTTGCCCAGGGCAAGCCTGCGCCTGGCAGCAAGCCGGCTGCGGCTGCGGCAAAGCCGCAGGACCGCATGGTCGTCGATGCACGCGAACTCGTCTACGACAACGACAAGAAGACGGTCGCCGCCGTCGGCGACGTGCAGATTCTCTACCAGGGCCGCACGATCGAGGCCGACCGGGTCGTCTACGACCAGGCCAACAAGCGCGTCATCGCAGTCGGCAATGCGCGCATCACCGAATCCAACGGCTCCGTCATCACCGGCGACCGCTTCAACCTGACCGACGATTTCCGCGACGGCTTCATCGACTCGCTGCGGGTGGTGAATCCCGACAAGACCCGTTTTTCGGCCCCGCGCGCCGAGCGGACCGATGGCGAGACCTTCGTCTTCGACAAGGGCATCTACACGGCCTGCGAGCCCTGCAAGGACAATCCCGAGCGGCCGCCGCTCTGGCAGGTCCGCTCGGCCCGCATCATCCACAAGAAGTCCGAGCAGACGATCTATTACGAGGATGCCAGGCTCGAATTTGCCGGCATTCCGATGGCCTACATCCCGTATATGTCGGGCCCGGATTCGACGGTGAAGCGCAAGACAGGCTTCCTGTCGCCGAAATTCATCAACACCTCGGCGCTCGGATTCGGCGTCGGGTTGCCTTACTTCATCAATCTCGCGCCGAATTACGATCTGACGCTGACGCCGACCTATCTGACGCGCCAGGGCCTGCTCGGCCAGGCCGAGTGGCGCCATCGCCTGCTCAACGGTTCCTATTCAATCCGCGCCTCGGGCATTTTCCAGCAGGACAAGGACGCCTTCTTGGCCGCGCCGCTGGGGCCGCGCGACAAGGAATTCCGCGGAGCGCTTGAAAGCACCGGCAAGTTCTTCATCAACCCGCGCTGGACGATCGGCTGGAACGCCTCGATGTCCACCGATCGCTGGTTCTACAAGAACTACCGCATCCTGAATTCGAGCCTGAGCAACACGACCTACCTGCAGGAATCGATCTCGACGGCCTATTTGAACGGCCAGAGCCCGACCGCCTGGTTCGACCTGCGCGGCTACTATTTCCAGCCGCTCAACTACCAGGACTGGCAGAAACAGCAGCCTGTGGTGCTGCCGGTGCTGGACTATGACAAGCGCGTCCACAAGCCGTCCTTCCTCGGCGGCGAGCTGGAATTCAACGTCAACGTCACCAGCCTGACCCGCGATACCGCGGCCTTCGCCGAGCTGCCACAGCAGAAGACCTATCTGGTCACGACGCCGACCTACTCGCTCTATGACGGCTGCGCCATCTACGACAAGAATCACTGCCTCGTGCGTGGCCTGGCGGGCAATGTCTCGCGAGCGACGGCGCAGGTCTCTTGGCGGCGTAACATCATCGACCCCCTCGGGCAGATCTGGACGCCCTACGCCTCGCTGCGGGCCGATATCTTTGCAATTGCCCCCGACACGACCGGCATCATCAACTCGCGCGTGTCGACGATCGCCGATACCTCGGATGAGGTCTTCGGCCGGGTGATGCCGGCAGTCGGCGTGATGTACCGCTATCCCTTCGTCGCGAAGACGGATTGGGGCACCCATATCATCGAGCCGGTCGCGCAGATCGTGGCACGGCCGAACGAAACCAACAGCCTGCGGGTCGCCAATGAGGATTCGCAGAGTCTGGTCTTCGACGCCAACAACCTGTTCGAATGGAACGGCAAGTTCTCCGGCTACGACAGGCTCGAGGGCGGCACGCGTGCCAATGTCGGCGCGCTCTACACCGGCCGCTTCGGCAAGGAAGCTTATGCCAACCTCCTGATCGGCCAGTCCTTCCAGCTCGGCGGGCGCAATTCCTACGCCACCGGCGACATGATCAACACCGGCCTCGACTCCGGCCTCAACACGGACAGCTCAGATTACGTCGCCCGGGCGCAGATCTCGCCGGCGAAGGGTTTCTTCCTGACCGGCGCCACCCGCCTCAACTCCACGACCTTCGAGGCGCAGCGGATCGACGCCGCGGCGACCTATTCGAACAGCGTCTTCTCGACCTCGGTCGGGTACGGCCGCTACGAGCCGCAACCCAACCTCGGTATCTTCCGCCGCCGCGAGGGCCTCTCTCTCAACGGCTCGCTGCTCGTCGCCCAGAACTGGCGGGTCAGGGCTGGCGTTCTGTTCGATCTCGACAAGTACAAATATGACCGCGAGGTCTGGCGGAACGCTTATGCCGCCGCCCAGGCCGCCTCGGCGGCCTTGCCGGCCTACCCCAACACCGGGCCATTCCAGACCGCCTCGACCTCGTTTGGCATCAATTACACCGACGAGTGCACCGTCTTCGACGTCAGCTATACCCAGAGCTATGCCGACCGGCAGGCCGGCGCGACGAAGGACACGCGCACCATCATGTTCCGACTCGAACTGCGGACGCTCGGCGAGATCAACTATTCTCAGAACCTTGGCAACACCACCTCGACCAATGACGGCATAAGCAGCAGCAATTGAGGCGGTGCAGGCCACCCGTTGGCCCGCGCAACCACGATATCGGAGCATCCCTTGCCGAGCCTGCCGCTTGCGCTGACACAGGGCGACCCGGCCGGCATCGGCCTGGAGCTGAGTTTGCGCGCCTGGCATGAGCGCCAGGAACGCGCGCTGCCTGTCTTCGCCTGCCTCGCCAACCCGGACCAACTCGCACGGACGGCCGACCGCCTAGGGTGGCCGATCCCGATTCGGGAATGCGGCTGGGAGGAAGCCGCTTCCGTGTTCTCCGAGGCGCTGCCGGTCATCCCGCTGGCGCAGGCTGTCGATGTCGCGCCCGGCAAGCCGGACCCGGCCTCGGCCGCCGCCACGATCGCCTCGATCGATCTTGCGGTTGCCGCGGTGCAAGACCGACAGGCCGGCGCCGTCGTCACCAATCCGATCGCAAAATCGGTGCTTTATGCGGCCGGCTTCAAGCATCCCGGGCACACGGAATACCTCGCTCATCTCGCTGGGAAAGCTGGTATCGAGCCTCTGCCGGTGATGATGCTGTGGTGCGAAGAGCTCGCGGTCGTGCCGGTCACGATCCATGTCCCGCTGCAACGTGTGCCGAGCTTGCTGACGACGCAGCTCATCGTCGACACCGCCCGGATCGTAGCGACCGGCTTGCGACGGCAGTTCGGCATCGCAAGCCCTCGCCTCGCCATCGCCGGGCTCAATCCGCATGCCGGGGAGAACGGCACCATGGGTCGCGAGGATGAGGAGATCGTGAAACCGGCCATCGCGCTACTTCAGGCCGAAGGCATCGATGCGCGCGGCCCCTATCCGGCCGATACCATGTTCCATGCTCGTGCCAGGGCCGGATACGACGCCGCCTTGGCGATGTATCACGACCAGGCGCTGATCCCGATCAAGACCATCGCCTTTGACGAAGGCGTCAACGTTACGCTGGGGCTGCCCTTCATCCGAACCTCGCCTGATCACGGCACGGCCTTCGACATTGCCGGCAAGGGTATCGCGCGCCCTGACAGTCTCTGTGCCGCCCTGAAGCTCGCAGCTCGCATGGCCGCACGTCAGGACGCCGCGCGATGAGCCAGATCGACGATCTGCCGCCGCTGCGCGAGGTTGTCGAGCGCCATGGCCTGATGGCCCAGAAGGCGCTCGGCCAAAACTTCCTCTTCGACCTCAACCTGACGAGTCGTATTGCCCGCGCGGCCGGCCCGCTCGACGGCGAGACGGTGGTTGAGATCGGCCCCGGCCCCGGCGGCCTGACACGCGCACTCCTCGCCAACGGCGCCGGCCGCGTCATCGCGATCGAGCGCGACCGGCGCTGCTTGCCGGCACTGGCGGAGATCGCGGCGCACTACCCGGGGCGGCTGGAGGTCGTCGACGGCGATGCGCTCGCGACCGACCTGACTCCCTATCTGCAGGGCAAACCCGCGCGAATCGTCGCCAACCTGCCCTATAATATCGGGACGCCCCTGCTGGTCGGCTGGCTGAGCCTCGACCCCTGGCCCTCCTGGTGGACGTCGCTGACGTTGATGTTCCAACGCGAAGTCGCGGAGCGCATCGTCGCTTCGCCAGAGGAGCGGGCCGATTATGGCCGGCTCGCCGTGCTGGCCAACTGGCGCTGCCGAACGAAGATCCTGTTCGACGTGCCGCGCGGCGCCTTCGTGCCGCCGCCGAAGATCACGTCCTCGGTCGTCCAGCTTCTGCCGCGCGAGGAGCCGGAGCCTTGCGACCGGCGCCTGCTGGAACGGGTGACGCTCGCCGCCTTCGGCCAGCGTCGCAAGATGCTGCGGCAGAGCCTGAAGGCGGTCCTACCCGATCCGGCGCCCATCATCGCCGCAGCCGGCCTTGCGGAGACAGCGCGAGCCGAGGAAGTCCCCGTTTCCGGCTTCGTCAGACTCGCCAATGCGCTTGCAGCGGAGCTTCAGGCCAGTTCTTCGGCCAAGAGCTGATCGACAAAATCGCCGAGGCCTATCGCACGGCTGCGCTTCAGGCGTTCGGCGGTGAGGATCGCCTTGATCGCATCGTAAGCCGCGGTGAGATCGTCATTGACGATGACGTAGTCGTATTGGCTCCAGCGAGCGATCTCGTCGCGGGCATTCGCCAAACGCTTGGCGATAACCTCCGGTGCGTCTTCCGCCCGGCGGACGAGACGCGAGCGCAGCTCCGCCATCGACGGCGGCAAGATGAAGATCGTCACCACATCGGCGCGCGCCTTCTTGACGATCTGCTGCGTGCCCTGCCAGTCGATATCGAAGAGCACGTCACGCCCGGCCGCCAGCGAAGCTTCGACCTCCTTGCGCGGCGTGCCGTAGCCATTGCCATGGACCTCGGCCCATTCCAGCAGATCGCTGTGCTGACGCATCGCATCGAAGGCGCTGCGGTCGATGAAGCGATAATGCACGCCGTCGATCTCGGACGGACGGCGTGGGCGCGTCGTCACCGAGATCGAGAGATCGAGGTTGTTCTCGTTCTGCGAGAGATTGCGCGTGAGCGTCGACTTGCCCGCGCCGGAGGGCGAGGACAGGATCAGCATGAGGCCGCGGCGGGCCGGGCGGGATGTCTCGGCCATCGGACTCACTCCACGTTCTGGACCTGCTCGCGCATCTGGTCGACCACCGTGCGCAGGTCGAGGCCGATGCGCGAGAGGCCGGGGTCGTTGGCCTTGGCGCAAAGCGTCGAAGCCTCGCGGCCGAATTCCTGCGCCAGGAAGTCGAGCTTGCGACCGATGGGGCCGCCATTCGCCAGCAATTCGCGCAAGGCGGCGACATGGGCATGCAGCCGGTCGATCTCTTCGCGGATATCGGCGCGAACGGCGATCAGCGCTGCCTCCTGATGCAGGCGCTGCGGATCGAGCCCGTTGGCGGCACCAAGCAGCGCTTCGACCTGAGCCGCGATACGGGCGCGGATCGCTTCGGTGCTGCGGGCCGGGTGGCTCTCGGCCTCGCTCGCCAGGCGCGAGATCGTCTCGACATGACCGAGCACGATGGCCTCAAGCGCGCGCCCCTCGCCGGCACGCGCATCCTTCAGCGCCTCGGTCGCCGCTTCGAGCCCGGCAAGCGCCGGCTTCTCGATGGCGCCCAGCGCGTCCTGCGCCTCATCGGCATATTCGACCACGCCGCGGATGCCGAGCAGCCCGTCGAAGGTCGGCGGATTGATGCCAGCGGCCGGCGGCAGTTTCTCGATAGCCTCCAGCAGGGCCGCCAGCACAGTTTCGTTCACGCGGGGCCGCGGCGGGCCGGCATCGCTGGTGACGCTGAGATTGACGTGAAGCGTACCGCGCGTGAAGGCCCCCGTCAGGCGCTTGCGTGCGGCCTCTGCCAGCACCTCGAAACCGGGTGGAACGCGGACGCGCAAATCCAGGCCGCGGCCATTGACGCTACGGATCTCCCAGGCCCAGCCATGGACGCCGGCTGTCCCGGACGCACGGGCAAAGCCCGTCATGCTCTCGATCGCCATTCGTCCCCCGCTCTGTACTCGACGGCTACGCTACCCGGCCGGGCGTGATGCGGCGGGACCGTAGTGTCGCGCCGCATCCATCGCAAGCGGAGCGACGCGGAAGATGGGGACGACGCGCCGCCAGAGCTCTCAGGGTCCCTTGAGCTGCGGCACCTGCTTGGGAGAATTGAGATCGTAGGTCTTGTTCAGCAGCGGATCGCGCGGCGTGCCTTCCGAAGCGTCGAAGGCGCGGGCACGGGTCCCGGCCACACCCGCAGGCTGGGCGATCGGCGCCGGACCGGCACCGTTGGGCACACCCGTATCCGACGCAGGCTGGGTTGTCGCCGGCGCCTCGGTGCGATTGTCGGGGCCAGCCGGTGGCTCGACCTTGTCGATGGAGTCGGCAGGCGGCTTGCCACCTTGCTGGGTGCGGGTCGTCTCGATCTGGCGCCAGCGCCCGACATTGCGATTATGCTGGTCAAGCGTCTCGGCGAAGACATGGCCGCCCGTGCCATCGGCAACGAAGTAGAGGTCCTTCGTGCGCGAGTGGTTGACCACGGCTTCCATCGCCGCACGGCCGGGATTGGCGATCGGTCCCGGCGGCAGCCCGGGGATGACATAGGTGTTGTAGGGCGTCGCCTGGGTGATCTCGCTGCGCTGGATCGGGCGGCCGAGCGTCCCCTTGCCGCCGACGAGGCCGTAGACGATCGTCGGATCGGACTGCAGCTTCATCTTCTGGTTCAGGCGGTTGATGAAGACGCCGGCAACGCGCGGGCGCTCATCGGCGCGACCGGTCTCCTTCTCGACGATCGAAGCCAGCACCACCAATTGGTCCGGCGACTTGATCGGCAGGTCGGCCGGGCGGCGCTCCCAGATCCGGGCGAGCACGACGCGCTGATCCCGCGCCATGCGGTCGATGATGGCCTGCCGCGAAAAACCGCGCGGGAAGCGATAGGTATCGGGAAGGATCGAGCCTTCCTTCGGAACCTGAGTGATCTCGCCGGTCAGCAGGTCGTTCTCGCGCAGCCGCTCGACGATCTGCTCGCTGGTCAGCCCCTCGGGAATGGTGATCGAATGCTCGACCACCTTGCCGCTCGAGATGATGTCGAGGATCTCCTGCGGGCTGACACGCGCCTTGAACAGGTACTCGCCGGCCTTGAGCTTGTGCCAGTCACCGCCGACAACCGCGGCGATACGGAACGAAAGCGGATGCTCGATCAGCCCCTCGCGCTGCAGCAGCTCGGCGATCTCGGTGAGTCCGCTTTCCTTCGGGATGATCACGGCGCGGTCGCTGGTCAGCGGGCCCGGCGCCTTGCTCTGGTTGGAGACGACGGCAATGCCGGCCCCGACGATGCCCGCGGCAACCAAGAGCAGCGTGAACAGACCGCTCAGCATCGCCAGGAAAGGGCTGCGCCGGCGACGGCGAACCTTGGGGGGCGGCGCTGGCGGTGCGACCGGCTTGAGGGCCTCGCTCGGGCTTTTCGGGGCGACGCGGGGCGTATCGTTCACAGTTTCAGCGCTCGCTGCACAGGGTAGACGACCTCGGCGCGGTGCGATCAAGCACACCGACCGGATGGAGAACCGGGCATACCGGGCCCTGGGGCCGTTGCATTAGAGCCGGTTTCGTCGCGGCTGTGAACGCGGAATCACGCGTTCATCAGCACTCGCCGCGAACTCTACCCAACATTATGGCGAAACCGCGCTGGCCGGATCCGGCGATCTTCGCGCTTCTCTGAAACGCGAAGATGCTCGATTCGAGTTAGGGCCGTGCCGTCAGACGTCGGCCCTATAGCGACGCAGTACCAGCGAGGCGTTGGTGCCGCCGAAGCCGAAGGAGTTCGACAGCGCGTAGTCGATCTCGCGCTTGCGCGCGACATGCGGCACGAGGTCGATCTCGGTCTCGACGGAAGGATTGTCGAGATTGATCGTCGGCGGCGCGATCTGATCGCGGATCGCGAGCACGGTGAAGATCGCCTCTATGGCGCCGGCAGCGCCGAGCAGATGGCCGGTTGCCGACTTCGTCGAGGACATCGACGGGCGCTTCGACGCGTTTGCGAGCAGCCGCTCCACGGCGCGCAATTCGATCTCGTCGCCGAGCGGCGTCGAGGTGCCGTGGGCATTGACGTAATCGAGATCCGAAGCCGTGATGCCGGCGCGGTCGAGCGCCATCTGCATGCAGCGATAAGCGCCGTCGCCATCCTCGGCCGGCGAGGTGATGTGGTAGGCGTCGCCCGACAGGCCGTAGCCGATGACTTCGGCATAGATGCGCGCGCCGCGGGCGAGAGCATGCTCCAACTCCTCGAGCACGACGACGCCCGCGCCCTCGCCCATGACGAACCCGTCACGGTCCTTGTCGTAGGGGCGCGAGGCCTTCTCGGGCGTGTCGTTGAAGCCGGTCGAGAGCGCGCGGCAAGCACAGAATCCGGCAATGCCGATGCGGTTGATCGCCGATTCGGCACCACCCGCGACCATGACCTCGGCATCGCCGAGCGCGATCATGCGCGCTGCGTCGCCAATGGCATGCGCGCCGGTCGAGCAGGCGGTGACGGCCGAATGGTTCGGTCCCTTCAGCCCGTGCTCGATCGAGACATAGCCGGCAGCGAGATTGATGAGGCGGCCCGGGATGAAGAAGGGCGAAAGGCGGCGCGGGCCGCGCTCCTTGAGCAGAAGCGAGGCATCGTAGATGCCGCCGAGTCCGCCGATACCGGAGCCGATGGCAACGCCGGTGCGGGTCTGGTCCTCGTAGCTTTCCGGCTTCCAGCCGGCATCCGCCAGGGCCTGTTTGGCGGCCGCCATGGCGAAGACGATGAAATCGTCGACCTTGCGCTGTTCCTTCGGCTCCATCCAGTCATCGGGATTGAAGGTCCCGTCGCTGCCGTCACCCCGTGGGATGTTGCAGGCGATCTGCGCCGGCAGGTCGCTGGCGTCGAAGCTGGTGATGGGGCCGGCGCCGCTGGCGCCGGCAAGAAGACGCGTCCAGGTCGGCTCGACGCCGCAACCGAGCGGCGTCACCATGCCGAGCCCGGTCACGACGACACGCCGCATCGAAACACTACGAGGAGCCATGATACCTTCTGTACGAAACGACCTGGGGAGGCCGATCAGGCGCCTGATCAGGCGCTCTTGGCCGACAGGAACTTGACCGCGTCGCCGACCGTCACGATCGTCTCGGCCGCATCGTCCGGGATCTCGACGCCGAACTCTTCCTCGAAGGCCATGACGAGCTCGACGGTGTCGAGGCTGTCCGCACCCAGATCTTCGATGAAGTTGGCGCTATCGATGACCTTCTCGGGCTCGACGCCGAGGTGCTCGACCACGATCTTCTTCACGCGCTCGGCGACATCGCTCATGAGTCTCTTCCTTAGAAACTGGAAACGCACCGCGGACCCGCGACACGCATATGGACTTTATTCCGACCCGCCGCGCCATCGGAATGATGCACGCGATCCGGAAAGCTAGAAGCCTGCACAAACGCAACAACCGGGTTTTCGTCAAGTCCCGAGCGTTCGAAAGGCAGCGCGACGGCGCTAGTTAACATACCCTGTCCACAGAGGCGAGAGCGGCGAACAGCTTCCGAATCGCTTCAGGAGCCGGCGTCAACCCATTCAGATCATGGCCATTCCGCCGTTGACATGAAGCGTCTGGCCGGTGACGTAGCCGGCTTCCTCGCTGGCAAGATAGGCGACCGCCGCTGCGATATCGGCACCGGCGCCCAGCCGACCCATCGGCACGTCGGCGAGGATGCTTTCGCGCTGTTTCTCGTTCAAAGCCTGGGTCATCGGTGACTCGATGAAGCCCGGAGAGACCACGTTAACCGTGATATTGCGGCTCGCGACCTCGGCGGCCAGCGCCTTCGACATGCCGATCAGGCCAGCCTTGGCGGCGGCGTAGTTGCCCTGCCCGGGATTGCCGGTCGTGCCGACGACGGAGCCGATCGCGACGATTCGGCCGTAGCGCCGGCGCATCATCGACTTCACGGCTGCGCGCGAGAGGCGGAAGGCGGCGGTGAGATTGACGGCCAGCACGCTGTCCCAATCCTCATCCTTGAGGCGCAGGAACAGGTTGTCGCGGGTGATGCCGGCATTGTTGACGAGGATGTCGAGCCCGCCGAGCTTCTCCTCGGCCGCCGGTACCAGCGCCTCGACCGAATCCTTGTCGGCGAGATTGCAGGGCGCAACCACGACCCGCTCGCCGAGCTCGGCGGCAAGAGCCTCCAGCGCCTCGGCGCGGGTGCCGGAGATCGCGACGCTCGCACCCTGGGCATGGAGGGTCCGCGCGATGGCTCCGCCGAGGCCGCCGGTCGCGCCGGTGACCAGGGCCTTGCGGCCGGTCAGATCAAACATGTCGTTTCCCCTTCTGCGGCCTTCTGCCGTATTCACGCATCCGCCTTCCGTGCCGGAGCGATATCGTCAGCCCTTGCGGGCCTTGTAGGCCGCGATGTCGTCGGCGGTTCCGACCGAGGCGGTCGTGGCGCCCGCCGCGATACGCTTCACCAGCCCGGCGAGAACCTTGCCACTGCCGAGCTCGACGAAATCGGTCACGCCGGCCGCCGCCATCGCCTGCACGCACTCGCGCCAACGCACGGTGCCGGTGACCTGCGCCACCAGCGAAGCGCGGATCGCGTCCGGATCGCTCAGCGGGGCAGCGCCGACATTGGCCATGACCGGGACGACCGGCGCCTGCATTGTAACCTTCGCCAGCGCCTTCCGCATCGCGTCCGCCGCCGGTTGCATCAGCGCGCAATGGAAGGGCGCGGAAACCGGCAGCAGCATGGCGCGCTTGACACCGCGCTCGGTCGCCAGCGCGATGGCGCGGTCGATCGCAGCCTTCGCGCCGGACAGAACGACCTGACCGCCGCCATTGTCGTTGGCCGCCTCGCAAACCTCGCCCTGGGCCGCAGCCGTCGCGATCTCGCGGGCAAGGTCAAGCTCGGCACCGAGCAGCGCCGCCATGGCGCCCTGCCCGGCCGGCACGGCCTTCTGCATGGCATCGCCGCGGACCCGCAGCAGGCGGGCGGCATCGCCGATCGAGAAGGTGCCGGCAGCAGCCAGCGCCGAATACTCGCCGAGCGAATGGCCGGCGACGAAAGCGGCGTCGCGCTTAAGGTCGAGCCCCGCCTCCGATTCGAGGACGCGAACCACCGCCAGGCTCACCGCCATCAGTGCCGGCTGGGCATTGGCGGTCAGCGTCAGTTCCTCGGACGGGCCTTCCCACATCACGGCGGAGAGTTTCTGCGACAGGGCCGCGTCGACCTCGTCGAACACCGCCTTCGCCGCCGGGAAGGTTTCGGCCAGGCTCTTGCCCATGCCGACGACCTGCGAGCCCTGGCCGGGGAAGATGAACGCTGTCGTCATGTCCGGAACGCCTCGTGCTTAATAATTTCGTATTATGACGCGGCTGTCACAACGGTTTCGCTGCCAAGTCAAGCACGGAGCCCCGATTTTCCGCTGCTCACGCGGGTTTTACCGTCAGATTCCGGTTGCCATTGCGGCGCGGACACTGTAACGACCGCCTCCTGCTTGTTCGGCCGGAGGCTGAACGGATGGCGCTTGCCCGCGAGGAAGAGCGCAGGTTCCCCGGAACCGGCATCCCGTGTCTCCGCCTTCGAATGAAATCCTGTCGGGCCTTATCCAGGGCTCGAAGGGCTCCGCGCCGGGCGAAGCAGGGTGAAACAAGGAAGGCCACATATGGCATTGTACGAGCATGTGCTGCTCGCGCGGCAGGATGTCAGCGCGCAGCAGGTCGAAGCTCTTGTCGAGCAGTTCAAGGGCGTGATCGAAGCGAATGGCGGCGCCATCCGCAAGGTCGAGTATTGGGGCGTCAAGTCCCTCGGCTACCGCATCAAGAAGAACCGCAAGGCGCACTACACGCTGCTGAACATCGAGGGCCCCTCCGCCGCCGTGCTGGAGATGGAGCGCCAGATGCGCATCAACGAGGACATCCTGCGCTTCATGACCATCAAGGTCGACGAGCTGGAGGAAGGTCCCTCGGCCATGCTGCAGAAGCGTGACCGCGACGACCGTCCGGAGCGTGGCGGCGACCGTTTCGAGCGCGGCCCGCGCCGTGACCGTCCGCGTCGTGAAGACGAAGCGACCGAAACCGCCGAAGCGGAGGCCTGAGAATGTCGACTGCATCCGCTGGCGCCCGTCGCCCCTTCTTCCGCCGTCGCAAGTCCTGCCCGTTCTCGGGCGAGGGCGCTCCGAAGATCGACTACAAGGACGTCCGTCTCCTCTCGCGCTACATCTCCGAGCGCGGCAAGATCGTGCCGTCCCGCATCACGGCGGTTTCCGCCAAGAAGCAGCGTGAGCTCGCCCAGGCGATCAAGCGCGCCCGCTTCCTCGGCCTGCTGCCTTACGTCATCCGCTGATCCGTTAGACGGATCTGGATACCGCTAATTCCCGGAGGCGTACCCTGCGCCTCCGGTTCTCACTTTCAAGATCAACCAGTCGCCCGGCGGTGAAACTCCATCGGGTTCGTTGAGGCCAGAAGCCTCTCACCCTGCCGAGCCGAAAGGCTTGCGAGCAGCGGGACAGCAGGACGGACCATGATTCCGATTGTCGGCATCGGCGCGGGCCTCGTTGCGGCCCTGCTCTTCTCAGTGGTGATCACCGGATCGCCGCTGTCGGCGCTGCTGTATTCCGCCGCCCCGCTCCCGATCTTCATCGCCTCCCTCGGCTGGAACCACCGCTCCGGGCTTTTCGCCACGGCTGCGGGCGCGCTCGCCGTCGCCGTAGCGCTTGCCCCGACCGGCGGCATCGCCTTTGCGCTCATCATCGGCCTGCCGGCCTGGTGGATCGCCTATCTTGCCCTGCTGGCCCGCACCGACGCCCAGGGCGCCGTCGAGTGGTATCCGCTCGGCAACCTCATGGTCTGGATCGCAGCCACCGCAGCGCTCGCCACCGTCGGCAGCGCGCTGGTGATGACGACCGATTACGAGACCTATCGCTCGGTGATCGCACGGATGATCGAGAGCCTGCTGAACGAGATGGTGCGCGGCCGCCTGATCTCGCTGCCAGCAGGGATCGAAGTCGGCGAACTGGCGCACAGCCTGGCCCCTGCCGTTCCGCTCGGAATCGGTGCTTCCTTCGTCACCACCATTGCCGCCAATCTCTGGCTGGCCGCCCGTGCCGTGAAGGTCTCCGGCCGGCTGCCACGCCCCTGGCCCTTCATTCCGGCGACCGCCCTGCCCCGCAAGGCGCTGCTGCTGTTCCTGCTGGCCGCCTTCCTGACCTCGCTTGGCGGCTTCATCGGCCTTGCGGCGACCGCCTTCACCGGCGCCCTGCTCGCCGCCTTCATGTTCAGCGGGCTCGCCCTGCTGCACGACATCTCGCGCGGCCGCCCCTGGCGGGCGCCGATGCTGATCTCGGTCTACGTCGCACTCATCGTGATGCAGGCCGTGCTGACACCGCTGCTCGCGCTCATCGGGCTCGCCGACTCGCTGTTCGGCCTGCGCAGGCGCGCGGCGTTGCCTCCTCCGCCTGCCCAAACCTGAATTCCGAATACCAAACTCAAGGAGAAGACAAATGGAAGTGATCCTGCTCGAACGCGTCGCCAAGCTCGGCCAGATGGGCGACATCGTCCGCGTCCGCGACGGCTTCGGCCGCAATTTCCTGCTCGCCCGCGGCAAGGCGCTGCGCGCCACCGAGGAGAACAAGAAGCGCTTCGAGAGCCAGAAGCTCGAGCTCGAGACCCGCAACCTCGAGCTGAAGTCGGAAGCCGATGCGATCGCTGAGCGCCTCAACGGCCAGAGCGTCGTCATCCTGCGCCAGTCGGGCGAATCCGGCGTGCTCTACGGCTCGGTCTCGACCCGCGATATCGCCGAGGCGCTTTCGGCCGAAGGCTTCAAGGTCGCCCGCAACCAGGTGACGCTGAACACCCCGATCAAGACGCTCGGCCTGCACACCGTCCCGGTCGTGCTGCACCCGGAAGTCGCCGTCACGGTCACCGTCAACGTCGCCCGCTCGGCCGAAGAGGCCGACCGCCAGGCCGCCGGCGAGAACGTCACGGCCCGCGAGGAGTTCGACCTCGACGATCTCGGCCTCGAGGTTGGCGCGGCGCTGGCCGAGGCCGGCGACGACGAGCGCTGAGCCTGACCGCTCGGCCAACGAGTCAAGGGCGCCGTGGCAACACGGCGCCTTTTTCGTCTCCGGCCTCTGGAGAGCGGGGGTAACCGCATTCCGCTGCTGGCACCGACTGACAAAGTGCTAAGCTAAGCCATTCCCGACAGAGTCGCTGTGACACCATGCGCGTAAGCGGCCAAATGTCGGCTTGAAGTACCGATCAGCCTTGATTTATCGGGATGGCCATGGCCACCGCTACAGCCCTCGTCACCCGCCTCGACAACCGCGAGGCCGAATACCGTGTCCAGCCTCACAACATCGAGGCCGAGCAGGCACTGCTGGGCGCGATCCTGGTCAATAATGACGCCTTCTACCGCGTCTCGGACTTCCTGCTGCCGGACCATTTCTTCGAGCCGATCCACCAGCGCGTCTTCGAACTGACGGCGAGCCTGATCCGGGCCGGCAAGATCGCGACGCCGATCACGCTCAAGACCTTCGTCAACGACCTCGATCTCGGCGAGATCACGCCGAGCCAGTACCTCGCTCGTCTCGCCGCCGAGGCGACGACCGTCATCAACGCCGGCGACTATGGCCGCACGATCTACGACCTCGCCGTGCGCCGGCAGCTCATCGGCGTCGGCGAGGATCTGGTGAACGTCGCCTACGACGCCCCCGTCGAGATGGCGCCGCGCGAACAGATCGAGGATGCCGAGCGCAAGCTTTACGAGCTCGCGGAAAAGGGCCGCTACGAGGGCGGCTTCCAGAAATTCGACGGCGCGCTGCGGCTGGCCATCGACATGGCGGCAAGCGCCTATCAACGCGCCGGCGGCCTCTCCGGCATCTCGACGGGCCTGCGCGACGTCGATCAACGCATGGGCGGCCTGCAGCGCTCGGACCTGCTCGTGCTCGCCGGCCGTCCCGCCATGGGCAAGACCTCGCTCGCCACCAACATCGCCTTCAACATCGCCAAGGCCTGGCGCGGCGAGCGGCAGGAAGACGGCTCGATCAAGACGGTGGATGGCGGCGTCGTCGGCTTCTTCTCGCTCGAAATGTCGGCCGACCAGCTTGCGACCCGCGTCGTCGCCGAACAATCGGGCATTTCCTCCTACAAGATCAGGCAGGGCCGCATCACCGAGGGCGACTTCGCCCGGCTGACGGACGTCGCGGCGCAGATCGAGAAACTGCCGCTCTATATCGACCAGACCGGCGGCATCTCGATCGCGCAGCTGATGGCGCGCGCCCGGCGGCTGAAGCGCCAGAAGGGGCTCGACGTCCTGTTCATCGACTACCTGCAGCTGCTCTCCGGCTCGTCCAAGAACAGCCAGAACCGCGTGCAGGAGCTGACCGAGATCACGACCAGCCTGAAGGCGCTGGCGAAGGAGCTCAACGTTCCGATCGTCGCGCTCTCCCAGCTCTCACGTCAGGTCGAAAACCGCGACGACAAGCGCCCCCAGCTCGCCGACCTGCGCGAATCCGGCTCGATCGAGCAGGACGCCGACGTGGTGATGTTCGTCTACCGCGAGGAATATTACCTCAAGGGCAAGGAGCCGCGCCCCGGTACCGAAGAGCACAACAAGTGGCAGATCGAGATGGAAGCAGCCCACGGCCTCGCCGAGCTGATCATCGGCAAGCAGCGCCACGGCCCGACCGGCACGGTGGCCTTGCAGTTCGATGCGGATGTGACACGCTTCTCCGACCGCGCCGACGACCTGCGCCTCCCGGACCGTGAATGATGCCTGTCGATTCGCCTGAAACCGGCGCCTATGGCGCGACCCTGACCATCGACCTCGACGCGCTGGTCTCGAACTGGCGGCTCCTCGGCAAGCGCGCCGAAACGGAAGCCGGGGCGGTGGTGAAGGCGGACGCCTACGGCATCGGCATCGAACCGGCCGTCACGGCGCTCTCCAAGGCTGGCTGCCGGAACTTTTTCGTTGCGCATCTCTCCGAAGGCATCCGGGCCCGCAAGTCCGCGCCGAAGGCAACGGTCTACATCCTGAACGGCCTCCTGCCGGGCAGCGCCGGGCTCTACGCCGAGCATGGCCTCTCGCCGGTGCTCGGCTCGCATGAGGAGCTGCTGGAATGGGCCTCGTTCCGCCAGACCGGCGCGAAGGTGCGTTCGGCGGCGCTGCATGTCGACACGGCGATGAACCGGCTTGGCCTCTGGCCTGGCGAGGGGCTGAACCTTGCCCGCGAGAAGTCGGGCGCGATCGCAGCCGCCGATATCGGTCTGGTCATGAGCCATTTCGCCTCGTCCGAAGACGAGGCCGATCCCGCCAATGCCCGCCAGATCGCCGCCTTCGCCGAGATCGCTGCCGCCTTCCCGGATCTGCCGGCCTCGCTCAAGAACTCCTCGGGCCATTTCCTCAAGGACTGCCCTTCCTACCAGCTCACCCGACCGGGCTATGCGCTCTATGGCGGCAATCCGACGCCAGGCAAGCCGAACCCGATGCAGCCGGTCGTCGGCCTCGAGGCCACGATCATCCAGACCCGCGAGGTCGAGGCCGGGACGCAGGTCGGCTATAATGGCCGTTGGACCGCCAAAGGCAGGCGCAAGCTCGCCACCATCTGCCTCGGCTATGCCGACGGCTATCCGCGCAACGGCAGCTGGACCGATACGATCACCGGCGGCTCGGCGCTCGTCGACGGTGTGCGCTGCCCCTTCGTCGGCTCGGTCTCGATGGACCTGATCATCATCGACGTCACCGACGCGCCTGCAGGCAGCGCCCAGCGCGGCGCGCCCGTCACGCTGATCGGCGGCGCACTGGACCTGGAAGCGGTCGGCGCCGGCGCCAAGACGATCGGCTACGAGATCCTGACCAGCCTCGGCCGTCGCTACGCACGGCGTTATATCGGCGGCTGATGGCCAAGCGCGGTCCGACCTATCATTGCCAGGCCTGCGGTGCGGTCTATCACCGCTGGCAGGGCAAATGCGACGCCTGCGGGACATGGTCTTCGCTGGTCGAGGATGCGCAGGCAGCGCCCGTCCCCGGCGGCGGGCGCCCCTCCTCCAGCAGTCGGGCACGCGGCCGCGTCTTCGCGCTTGAGTCGCTGAAGGGCGAGACGCAGGACGCGCCGCGTATCGTCTCCGGCATCGGCGAGCTCGACCGCGTCACCGGCGGCGGCTTCGTGCCGGGCTCGGTGCTGCTGATCGGCGGCGATCCCGGTATCGGCAAGTCGACGCTGCTGATGCAGGCCTGCGCCGCGCTGGCGATGGGCGGTCGCAGGGTGGTCTATGTCTCGGGCGAGGAATCGACAGGGCAGGTCCGGCTGCGTGCCGAGCGCATGGGGCTGGCTGAAGCGCCGGTCGAACTCGCTGCAGAGACCAATGTCGAGGATATCGTCGCGACGCTGGGCCAGGGCCAGCGCCCTGCCCTCGTCGTGATCGATTCGATCCAGACCATGTGGTCAGGCGAAGTCGAGAGCGCTCCGGGCACGGTGACGCAGGTGCGCGGCTCGGCACAGGCGCTGATCCGCTACGCGAAGACCAGTGGCGTCTGCCTGATCCTGGTCGGCCACGTCACCAAGGACGGGCAAATCGCCGGCCCGCGCGTGGTCGAGCATATGGTCGATGCCGTGCTGTCGTTCGAAGGCGAAGGCGCGCACTCGTTCCGCATCCTCCGCGGCCAGAAGAACCGCTTCGGCGCCACCGACGAGATCGGCGTCTTCGAGATGACCGGCAAGGGCCTGTCGGAGGTGACGAACCCCTCGGCGCTCTTTCTCGCCGGTCGCGACCAGCCCGCGCCGGGCGCTGCCGTCTTCGCCGGCGTCGAGGGCACGCGTCCGGTGTTGGTCGAGATTCAGGCGCTCGTCGCGCCGACCGCGCTGGGCACACCGCGGCGCGCCGTCGTCGGCTGGGAGAACAGCCGGCTCGCCATGGTGCTCGCCGTGCTCGAAACCCATGGCGGTCTGCGGCTCGGCCAGCACGACGTCTACCTCAACGTCGCCGGCGGCCTGCGCGTCAACGAGCCGGCTGCCGATATCGCGGTCGCGGCGGCGCTCGTCTCGTCGCTAACGGGGGCGATCCTGCCGCAGGAGGCGGTGTATTTCGGCGAGATCGCGCTGTCCGGCTCGATCAGGCCGGTCTCAGTCGCGGCCGCGCGTCTCAGGGAGGCGGCGAAGCTCGGTTTCGAGTCGGCGCTGATGCCGGCCGGCGGTGCCGACCATGGCGACGGCAACGGCCTCAGCTTGCGCCGTTTCGGCCATGTCACGGAACTCGTTGCCGATATTGCCGCACGCGCGCCGCGCAGAGATGTGAAATGACGTCTGCGGACGGGTGACGCAGAAGCGCGGAACGCGTATAGCAAAGCCGAAACGGTGGTCCGCCTGCGGGCCGCCGCGCCTTGAGTCATCAGCAAAGCGGCCCTTCCATGCCTGTCACCATTCTCGATCTCGTCGTCATCGGCGTGGTTCTGATCTCGGCTTTGCTGGCGGCGGTCCGCGGCTTCACCCGGGAAGTGCTCGCCATCGTCTCCTGGATTGCTGCGGCGGCCGTTGCCTGGGTGTTCCACCCGCAGCTCGTGCCTTTCATCAAGCAGTACATCCCGGCCAGTTCGGCGCAGGACACGATCGCGCTCGTGGCTTCGATCGCAGCGCTCTTCCTCGGCACGCTGATCATCGTCTCGATCGTGACGGCGCGCATCTCCGACTTCGTGCTCGACTCGCGTATCGGCGCGCTCGACCGCACGCTCGGCTTCGTCTTCGGCGCGGCGCGCGGGCTTCTGCTCGCGGTGATCGGCTATCTCTTCTTCGCCGCGCTGGTCGGCAATGAGAAGATGCCGGTCTGGGCCAAGGAGGCCAAGGCCAAGCCGATGCTCGAGGAAACAGGGCGCTCGCTGATCGCGATGCTGCCGCAGGATGTGAATGCCGACTTCATCAAGAACCTGCTGAAGAAGCCGGTCACCGAGACTGCGCCGGAAGCCCCGGCGGAGGAGCCGCGCACCCCCGCGACGCCGGCACCCGTTGCGCCTGCCCCAGCCCGTCCCTAATTAGCGCGTAGAAAGTTCGCTCAAGCCCGCCGTGTGGAGCTCGCCATGATCTCGCAGACCGAGACGGAGACCGCCTTCGATCCCAACGCCGACCGGCTGCGGGAGGAATGCGGCGTCTTCGGCATCTATGGCCATGCCGATGCCGCGGCGCTGACCGCTCTCGGCCTGCATGCGCTCCAGCATCGCGGCCAGGAGGCGACCGGTATCGTCTCCTTCGACGGCAAGCGCTTCCATTCGGAGCGCCGGCTGGGCCTCGTCGGCGACGCCTTCTCGGAAGCGAGCGTCATCGACAAGCTCAAGGGCCGGCAGGCGATCGGCCATGTCCGCTACTCGACCACCGGCGAGACGATTCTACGCAACGTCCAGCCACTCTTCGCCGAATTGCATGGCGGCGGCTTCGCGGTGGCTCATAACGGCAACCTGACCAACGGGCTGACGCTGCGCCGCAACCTCGTCCGCGACGGCGCGATCTACCAGTCGACCTCCGACACCGAAGTCCTGCTGCATCTCGTGGCGCGCAGCCGCAAGCAGCAGTTCGTCGAGCGCTTCATCGAGGCGATCCGCCAGATCGAAGGCGCCTATGCCTTCGTCGGCATGACCAACAAGAAGCTGATCGGCGCGCGCGACCCGCTCGGCATCCGCCCGCTCGTGCTGGGCGAACTCGACGGCGCGCCCATCCTGGCCTCGGAAACCTGCGCGCTCGACATCATCGGCGCCAAGTTCGTCCGCGAGATCGAGAACGGCGAGGTCGTGATCATCTCCGACAGCGGCATCGAGAGCCACAAGCCCTTCCCACCGGCGGCGGAACGGCCCTGCATCTTCGAGTACATCTATTTCGCCCGGCCGGATTCCATCGTGAAGGGCCGCAGCATCTATGAGCGCCGCAAGGCGATGGGCGCAGTACTGGCGCAGGAATCGCCGACCGACGCGGATGTCGTCGTGCCCGTGCCGGATTCCGGCGTGCCGGCCGCGCTCGGCTATGCGCAGGCGAGCGGCATCCCCTACGAGCTCGGCATCATCCGCAATCACTATGTCGGGCGCACCTTCATCGAGCCGACGCAGAAGGTCCGCGAGCTCGGCGTCAAGCTGAAGCACTCGGCCAACCGGTCGGTGGTCGAGGGCAAGCGCATCGTTCTGGTCGACGATTCGATCGTGCGCGGCACGACCTCCTTCAAGATCGTCAAGATGATGCGCGAGGCCGGCGCCCGCGAGGTGCATTTCCGCATCTCCTCGCCGCCGATCACCCATCCCGACTATTACGGCATCGACACGCCCGACCGCGAGAAGCTGCTCGCCGCGACGCATTCGCTCGAGGAGATGCGCCAGTTCGTCGGCGCCGATTCGCTCGCCTTCATCTCGGTCGACGGTCTCTACCGCGCGATGGGCCATGAGCGGCGCGATCCGGTGCGGCCGCAATTCACCGACCACTGCTTCACGGGCGATTATCCGACCTCGCTGACCGACGTGATCGGCGAGAGCGCCAAGCAGCAGATCTCCCTGCTGGCCGAAGCCGGCTGAACCGGCGGCATCCATGACCAAAGCACTTCAGGGGCGCATCGCACTCGTCACGGGCGCGTCGCGTGGCATTGGCCGCGCTGCGGCGCTGGCATTCGCCGCGGCAGGCGCCCATGTCGTGGCGCTCGCACGCACGACGGGAGCGCTCGAAGAGCTGGACGACGAGATCCGCGCCATCGGCGGCAGCGCCACCCTGGTCCCGCTCGACCTGTCCGATGCCGGTGGACTGGAGAAGCTCGGCCCGGCCCTGCTGGAACGCTGGGGCAAGCTCGACATCCTGCTCGCCAATGCCGGCGTGCTCGGCCCGCTGACGCCGCTCGGCCACGCCACCGAGAAGGAATGGGCGAAGACACTCGACACGAACGTCACCGCCAACTGGCGGCTGATCAAGTCGCTCGATCCGGCGCTGCGCGCCTCGGATGCCGGGCGCGTCATCCTGATGTCCTCGGGCGCCGCCCATAAGTGCACGGCCTATTGGGGGCCGTACTCGATCTCCAAGGCCGCGGTCGAGGGGCTGGGCCGGACCTATGCGGCCGAGACCGCGACGACGCCGGTCAAGGTCATGCTGGTCAACCCGGGGCCGCTGCGCACCAAGATGCGTGCCGAGGCGATGCCGGGCGAGGATCCGATGACGCTGAAGACGCCGGAGGATCTGGCGCCGCATCTGGTCAGGCTCGCTTCGCCGGACTGGACAGAGAGCGGCAAGATCTTCGACTTCCCGCAAGGCAAGGTGCTGACGCCGCAGATGCCGGCTTGAGAAGCCGCCATCACCATGTCGAGGGAGACAGGGTGCTCTCGCCTTCCGTCCGCTGGTCGATCGCCGTTTCAGCCTTCGGCCTCGCAACTGCCCTGATTGCGGGGCCGGTTCTTGCCGACGACGGCGCTGGGATAGATCCTGTCTCTCGCGTCGCGCGACTGCGCGAACTCTGCCATTCGGGTCATGCCGCGCCCTCATCCGATCCGGTTGAGATCATTGCGCGCCATGACAAGGCCCTCGCCGCCTGCAACACGCTGATCAACGATCACAAACTTGCGGGTGAGTCGCTTGTCGCCGCCCTTCTGGATCGCGCTGATCTGCTGGCACCGGGAACGGGCGCGGCCTACACACGGGCGCTTTCCGACTATGACCGTGTCATTGCCCTCGCGCCGAAGATGGCCCTCGCGTTCTGGAAGCGCGGCAAGGCTCGGTTGCTCTATATGCGGGATCTGCCGCGCGCCCTGATCGATCTCGACACCGCGATCAGGCTTGAGCCGTCGCAGGCGGAGTTCTTCGTGACGCGCGCTTCGATCCAGGCCTCCCTTGCCGAGCCCGCAAAGGCTTTGGCCGATCTCGACCGCGCGATCGCGCTGTCGCCGCGCTTCGAGAAAGCCTGGACGGTGCGTGGCCTGACCCATTTCAACAATGGTGACACCAACCGGGCCATCACCGATTTCGATGAAGCGATCCGCCTGGCACCGGGTGCCGACGGCAATTACCGCTTCCGCGCCGCGGCCAGACGCGCGGCAGGTCATGAGGCCGAGGCGGCCGCTGACGAGGCGAAGGCCGAGGAGCTTTCGGCTGACAAGGCGGGCGAGCCCGCCCCTGTCACTCGGCCCTGAACCAGCGCAACAGCCCGGCCTGATCGCCGCTTTCGACGGCCGCCGCAACGCGCCGGCCGACCGCAGCACCGAATTTGTAGCCATGGCCGGAACAGGCGGAGACTACCGTCACCCGGCCGATCTGACGCGACAGGAACTTGCGATCCGCCGTGAAGGTGTAGGCGCAGGTCACGGCGCGCTCGACGCGGTACTCCGCAATGCGCGCGAAGGGCGGGGAGAAATAGTCGCGGATCTGCTCGCCCTCGCCCGCCCGCGGATCGCGCTCCTCGTCAGGCTGGCGCGGGCGCTTGTGGACGCCTGCCCCGACCTTGAGGCCGGTCCCATCGACCGGCGGCAGAACATAGCCGTCGACCGTGCCGCCGACATCGACGATGACGGGGGCCGCCTGCCAGGCTGCCTTCAAATCTGCCGGCGGGTCGAGATAGGCGACAGCGGTCCGATAGGTCGTGAGCACATCGGCAAGCTCCGGCAGGAGCTTCAGCACCCAGGCGCCGGAGCTGACCACGATGCGGTCGAAGCTCGCTACCTCGCCATCGGCCAGGCCGATCCGGCCGCTATCGGGATCGGCCGAGGCCACCGTCGCTCCTTCGCGCAGGGTGACGCCGCGCTCGCGTAGCAGGCGCACCAAGTCGGCTGCGATGCGGGCAGGAAACAACGCGCCGCCCTCGGGGCTGAGATAGGCGTAGCGAATCGTCGCTGCGTCGATGAAGGGGTAGCGCCGGGCGGCCTCGGTGGCGTCGTAGAGCTCGTAGGGCGAGGCCATGCGGTCGAGGCCTTCGCGGTACTCTTCGCCCTCATCGCCCTCGGTCTGGGAGATGCCGAGCACGCCGCAAGCCGCGTAGTGGCGCTTGCCGAGATCGGCCCAGAGTTCGTCCCAGGCCTCGAAGGCCTCGGTGATGGTGCGGGCATAGCCGTCGGCACCACCATAGGCGCGGCGAATGATGCGGTGCTGGTCGCCGGACGCGGCGTAGGGGTTGGGTATCCGCGGCGCCTGTTCGAACAGGGTCACCTCATGCCCGCGCTTGCTCAGCGACCAGGCGGTGGAAAGCCCGGCGATACCGGCGCCGACGACCGCGACCTTCATCAGCCCTTGCGTTCCTTGTCATAGGGGTTGTGGCCGCCGCGCCGATGCAGGCGGATCGGGGTGCCCGGCAGGTCGAAGCCTTCGCGCAGGTTGTTCACCAGATAGCGGACATAGGACACCGGCAGGTGCTCGAGCTGGTTGCCGAACAGCGCGAAGGTCGGCGGGCGCGCCTTGGCCTGCGTCATGTAGCGGATCTTGATGCGCCGGCCGGCCACCGCCGGCGGCGGATGGGCCGAGAGCACGCCTTCGAGCCAGCGGTTGATCCGCGCCGTCGAGACGCGGCGATTCCAGACCTCATAGGCCTGGAACACCGCCTGCATCAGCCGGTCGATGCCCTCGCCGGCGAGCCCCGAGAGCGGCACGATCGGCACGCCGCGCACCTGCGCCAGCAGGTGGTTGGCCTTTTCCTTGAGTTCGGCGAGCAGGCCCTGCTTGTCGGCGACGAGGTCCCATTTATTGAGGCCGATGACGACGGCTCGGCCCTCGCGCTCGGTCAGGTCGACCAGCGTCAGATCCTGCTTCTCGAAGGGGATGGTCGCATCGAGCAGCACGACCACCACTTCTGCGAAGCGGATGGCGCGCAGCGAATCCGCAACCGAGAGCTTCTCGAGCTTCTCCTCGATGCGGGCGCGCTTGCGCATCCCGGCGGTGTCGAAGAGCTTGACCTTGTGGCCACGCCATTCCCAGTCGACCGAGATGGTATCGCGCGTGATCCCGGCCTCCGGGCCTGTCAGCAGACGCTCCTCGCCGATCATCCGGTTGACCAACGTCGACTTGCCGGCGTTGGGACGACCGATGATGGTGACGCGCAGCGGCCGGTTCGGGTCGAGGGTTTCCTCGGAATCATCGCCCGCGACATCGTCCCAGGCAGCCTGCTCGTCTTCGTCCTCGTCTTCGTCCTCGTCTTCGGGCTCATCCGCGACAAAGGGCGCCAGGGCCTCGAGCAGATCGGCCGTGCCTTCGCCATGCTCTGCCGAGAACGGGACGGGGTCGCCGAGGCCGAGCGAATAGGCGTCGATGATGCCGTCAGCGCCCTTCTTCCCCTCCGCCTTGTTGGCGAGGAGGATCACCGGCTTGCCGGAGCGGCGCACCAGCTCGGCGAAAGGCTGGTCCATCGGCGTCAGGCCGAGACGGGCATCGATCATGAAGACGACGACGTCGGCCTGGGCAATCGCCGTCTCAGTCTGGGCGCGCATGCGGCCGGCGAGCGAATCCTTGTCGGCCTCCTCGAGGCCGGCCGTGTCGATGACCTTGAAACGCAGATGGCCGAGCGTGGCGTCGCCTTCGCGGCGGTCACGCGTGACGCCGGGCCGGTCATCGACCAGCGCGAGCTTCTTGCCGACGAGCCGGTTGAACAGCGTCGACTTGCCGACATTGGGGCGGCCGATGAGGGCGACGATAGCTGTCATTCGGTCCATCACTTCCGTCGGTCGAGGAAGCGCCGACCGGAAAACAAAATCAGATCAGTTCTGTACCGTCACCGGCCCGCCGCGGACCAGCGCGAGGTAGAGATCGGCCCGCTGGCGCTCGGCCTGCGGTGTCGCCGGATCGGTGACGATGGCGTCGAACCAGCGGCCGGCATCGTCGAACAGATTGTTCTTCAACGCCGAGATGCCCAGGAACTCGCGAGCCGAATGGCGCCAGGCGCCCGCCGGTGCCGCGAGGGGCTCCAGCGCCTGCTTGATCTCGGCATAGGGCACGAGGTCGACACGCAGGATGCCGGCCCGCAGACGGGCGAGATCGCGATAGGTCTGGTCGAGAGAAGCATCGTTGGCGAGCGCATCGAAGGCGGTCGCGCCAGCGGCGGCGTCGCCTTTGGCGGTTTCCCCGGCGAGGCGGAAGCGCGCGATCTCGCGATAGCCCGCCGGCGCATTTGCGGCGAGCTCCTTCAGGATCGTTTCGGCCTGGCCGCTGTCGCCGTCGCGCGAGGATTTCAGCGCGGCCTCGAGGCGCGCACCGACGGCCGCTGCGGCCTGGTTCCGCTGGTGCTGCCAGAACTGCCAGCCTGCCACGCCGACGACGGCGAGCACGGCCAGAGCCGTGAGGACCCAGCCATATTTCTTCCAGAGCTCCGCCGCCTTGTCCCGGCGGACCTCTTCATCGATCTCGCGAAAAATATCGGCCATTTGACTGTCAAAATCCCTGTTGGGAGCCCGGTAGCATTTTCATGCGGGGAATGCGAGCCGGTTCAACGACCGTAGCGTCGCAGATTGCCGCATCGACATGGACGGCCTGGCGCCCGGCATGGCAGAACGCGGCATGACGCCTGCGGCTCCTTCCGGAGACCGCAAGCCACCACCGCAGAGACCGACATGTTTCAGAACCTCACCCGACGCTATGGGCGCACCGCCCTCGCACTTGCCGCCCTCGCCGCTGGCGCCATGGCCTTGATGTCGCCAGCCAACGCGGCCGAGCCGATCAAGGTCAAGGTCTTCGTCGCCGCGATGTTCGAGATCGGCGAGAACACGGGCGACCGCGCCGGCGAGTTCCAGCACTGGTACGAGCGCTACTGGACGAAAAGCCAGCCTCACACGGTCAAAGGCGCGTTGAAGCCGATCTATTGCAACGATGATGGCGTCTGCGGCTCCGTGCTCGGCATGGGCAAGGTCAACTCCTCATCCTCGATGCAGGCGATCCTGCTCGATCCGGCCTATGACTTTTCGCAAGCCTACTTCATCCTGAGCGGTGTCGCCGGCACGCCGCCCTCTCGCGGCACCATCGGCGATGTTTCCTGGGGAAGCTGGCTCGTCGACTATGACCTCGGCCATCGCTGGGCGCCGGAGGAAGGCAAGCCGGGCGAGCCGGTCTTCATGCCGCGCAAGGGCTATGAGAGCTATCGCGTCTTCCAGCTCAATCCGGCTCTGGTCGGCTGGGCTGTGCGGCTGAGCCAGGGAACCAACCTGCAGGATTCCGATTCGGCCCGCCAGTACCGCATGCGCTATCCGGAGAAGCGGGCGCAGGCCGCTCCCGCCGTGATGACCGGCACGCATGTGACCGGCGACACCTTCTTCCACGGTCCCGGTCTGTCGAAGGAGGCGCAATTCATCGCCAAGCTCTACGGCGCCGACGACTACGTCATCACGGAGATGGAGGCTGCGGCGATCACGCTGGTGATCAAGCGCCGGTTCGGCACCGATCGCATCCTGAGCCTGCGTGGCGCGGTCAATTTCGACCAGGGCAACCCGAACGAGACGACACTGCAGCATCTCGACCCGGCGCCGGGCCAGACCGCCGGCGGCTTCGCCGAGACGGTCGCCAATATCGAGGCCGCCGGCTCGCGCGTCGTCGATCACATCGTGACCGACTGGCCGGAATGGCAGAAGGGCGTGCCGCCACTGCCCGCCAAGTAGTCTGCTGCGACAAGATCGGCGCGTCAGCCTGCCCTGAAAAGCAGGCTGCCGTCGCCATAGCTGTAGAAGCGATATTGCTCAGCGATCGCATGGGCATAGGCCCGTTTCATCACGTCGAGTCCGCAGAAGGCGGAGACGAGCATGAACAGCGTCGAACGTGGCAGGTGGAAATTGGTCATCAGCACGTCGACGGCGCGGAAGCGATAGCCCGGCGTGATGAAGATCGCCGTGTCGCCCGAGAAGGGCCGAACGGTCCCGTCGGCGTCGGTCGCACTCTCCAGAAGCCGCAGTGAGGTCGTACCGGCGGCGACGATGCGTCCGCCCCTCGCCTTCACGGCGTTGAGCGCGGCGGCGGTCTCGGCCGAGACGGTGCCCCATTCGGCATGCATGCGATGTTCGGCGGTGTCGTCCGCCTTGACCGGAAGGAAAGTGCCGGCGCCGACATGCAGCGTGACGAAATGGCGCGAGACGCCACGCGCTTCCAGCGCCGCGAACAGCTCGGGCGTAAAGTGCAGCCCCGCCGTCGGGGCCGCGACGGCGCCCTCGTGGCGAGCATAGGAGGTCTGATAGTCGGTGGCGTCGGCGCCATCGGCCGGTCGCTTGCCGGCAATATAGGGCGGCAGCGGTAATTCGCCGAGCCGCGCGATGGCCTCGTCGAGATAGGCGCTGGTCAGGCTGAAGCGCAGTTCCACCTCGCCGCCTTCACCCTTGGCCATGACTTCGGCCTGGAGGCGGCCGAGCTCGCAGGCATTGCTCGCTCCCTCGGAATCGAAGACGATTGTCTCGCCCAGCGCGAGCTTCTTGGCCGGACGGGCGAAAGCGCGCCAGCGATCCTCGCTCTCGCGCTTGTGCAGCATGATCTCGACCCGGGCCGAATCCTCGCCGCGATAACGCCGGCCGCGCAGGCGTGAGGGAATGACGCGCGTATCGTTGAGGACAAGTGCATCGCCCGGCTGCAACAGCGCAGGCAGGTCGCGGATTCCCATATCCGCCAGGGGCTCGGGCGCATCCGGACGCACGACGAGCAGCCGCGCCGCATCGCGCGGGCTTGCCGGCCTCAGCGCAATCCGTTCCTCGGGCAGATCGAAATCGAACAGGTCGACATTCATCGGTCTTTACCGGATCCAGGCCCGGTTCTCGAGCACGACGCGATAACCGTCGGCATCCTCGAAAGTGCGCCCATGGGTCGACCACCAGGGATTGGCGGATTCGACGGGCGCGAAACCCGCCGCCTCCATGCGTGCCACCGCACCGTTCCAGTCCGAGCTGTCGGGTAGATAGAATACCAGCAGGTTCTCGGGCGTCGGCGCGCCAGCGACATGGTGGCCGTGCCGAACGGTGAATTCGAGATGATAGGGCCATGTGGGATGGCCCATCATCACGCCATCGAAGCCGTTATGGTTCTCGAAGCCCGAGATTTCCTCGAAGCCCAGGCCATCGCGGTAAAAGCGGCGCAGTGGCGCGAGATCGTTCGTCGCTCGCGCCACCCGCATGACGGGGGCAGAACCCTGCGCCGTCTTCATCAGGCCGCGTCGGCCATCACCTTCATCGAGACGATGGAGTCGGGATCGCGCACCGGCTCGCCGCGCTTGATCTTGTCGACGTTCTCCATGCCTTCGACGACCTCGCCCCAGACGGTGTACTGCTTGTCGAGGAAGCGGGCATCGTCGAACACGATGAAGAACTGGCTGTTGGCCGAGTTCGGGTTCTGGGCGCGGGCCATCGAGCAGATGCCACGCACATGCGGCTCGGCGTTGAACTCCTGCTTCAGGTCTGGGTAGCTCGAGCCGCCGGTGCCGGTGCCGTGCGGGCAGCCGACCTGGGCCATGAAGCCGTCGATGACGCGGTGGAAGACGATGCCATCATAGAAGCCTTCGCGGGCGAGCAGCTTGATGCGCTCGACATGGCCGGGCGCGAGGTCGGGGCGCAGCTTGATGACCACGCGGCCCTTGGTCGTCTCCATGACAATGGTGTTTTCCGGATCGAGCGACATCAGCTCTGCCTTTCGTTGAGCGGCACATGGCCGTGGAAGCGTATGGTGAAGGGTCGTCCCGCGATACTCGCTCCGAGGCCCTTCGACAACCTCATCGGCGTGCAAGCATGCACGGCGGCGATGGCGGAATCGCTGAAGCGCTTCTGGAACGCTGCATCGCCGCGCCGGGTTTCCCAGGTCACACGCGGCTGGCCGAAGAGCGTGCCGTCGCGGCGCAGGCTGAAGCGGAGCGAGACCATCGCCCCGGTCAGGTCACCTGGCAGCGGCGGCGGCTGCCAGCAACGGCGCAAAGCCGGGCCGATATCGATGAGCTTGTCGACAGTGTCGCCTTGCTCGCTCGGCGTCTGGGGCGAAACATCGCCGATCAGCCCGATCTCGCCGGCGCCACTCCTGAGACGCGACGGGCCGATCCGGCGCTGGTCCATGCCCGGGATGTCGTTGCCGCTGAACGGCCCGCCGACACCGGGAACATAGCGTTGGCCGGTCTGCGGCGGCAGGATCGGGTTCTGGGAGCCGGAAGGCGGCGGTAGAACCGGATTCTGGGAGCCTGACGGCGGTGGCCGGCCGAGATCGAGCGTCTCCTGCCCGGCGGCCGGCGCGAAGGCCGCGCCGAGGAGGAGGATGGTCAGGACGAGACGGCGCATGGTCCACTCCTTTGCACCGAAACGCCCCGTCCGGCAGGAAGTTCGCAGCGCCTTACTTGGCGTCCGACTGCATCCGCATGGTGATGATCTTGTCCGGGTTCGTGACCTGGCCGCTGCCGGACGCCCCCTTCTTGATCTTGCGCACGGCGTCCATGCCGGAGACGACTTCGCCGAAGAGCGTGTAGCTGCCGGTCAGCGAGCCGCAGCCCTCATAGCAGATGAAGAACTGCGAATTGGCCGAGTTCGGCGACTGCGAGCGCGCCATGCCGACGGAACCGACCTTATAGGGCGTCTGGCTGAACTCGGCCGGGATGTTCGGCAGGTCCGAGCCGCCGGTGCCGGTGCCGGTCGGGTCGCCGGTCTGGGCCATGAACCCGTCGATGACGCGGTGGAAGACGATACCGTCGTAGAAATGGCGCTTCACCAGCGCCTTGATCTGCGCCACATGCTTCGGCGCGAGGTCCGGCCGCAGGCGGATGGTCACCGGGCCGTCCTTGGTGGTCAGCACGACGGTGTTCTCCGGGTCGAGCTTCTGTGCCGGCGCGGCGGTCTGCGCCTGGGCGAGGCCGAGCGAAGCGAGAAGGGCAAAAGCGGCGAGCGAGCTGCGCAGCATGAAGATCTCCATGGCCGCAGGGGGAGAGCGGCGACCTTCCGGTCAGTAGCGATATCCTTTGGCCGGAACAAGGCACCGAAGCGCTGCGACTCCGCTCTTGCTGCACTGCACAAGTGCAGTCGAGAATGGATTTGCAAAAAGTTGAGGCTCGACATGCCTAAACTGATGACAACAGCGTCACAATCGGCTAATCCTTCTCGCGCTGGGCACGCTTTGTTAGGCAAGGCGCCGCGGACCAGGTCTCGGGAGGAACGAACGCCCGCTAGTATACAAGGCGCACGCGCATAGACGTATGCCGATACTGCGGAAAAAAGCGTACTAACCAAGGCAGGGCATTGGCCTTGCCTTTTTCTTTGGCCGCTTCCCTTGAGATGTGACGTTGGGGCGCTTCTGCCTCGATAAATGCTGCAACCGCGATCAACCGGACCCGAAACGCCCTGTTCCTCAGGCTCATGAACCCGCTTGTCTCCCCGGCAGGTTCAACCGCGCACGCTTCCACCGCTCAGCTCCGAGTGATGACGCCGCGACCTCCCGGGATCATCGGCACCCCGAGGAGGCTCAGAAGTCGTAAGTCGCCCAGAGATACCAGACGAAAGCGAAGATGATCGCGGCGATGACCGAGGTGATCGCAGCCTTCTTCAGCAAGCCAGGCAGGATCGGCGCACCGGGCTCCGTGCCCTCGACCACGTCTCCGCTTTCCTGCTGACTGCGGATGCCGAAAGGCAGAACCGCGAAGAGCGTGATCCACCAGATGATGAAATAGACTGCGAGCGCGCTGGCGATGGTCATGACGCCGCTCCAGCCAGCGCGATGCAGGAAAAGGCAACCCGCGCTTCCGTGGGAACGCCGAAGCGTGCGGTGTGGCGTGCTGGCAGGCCACCTGGAAAGTGCTTCACATACTCGGCGTTGCAGGCGGCATAATCGGCCGGGTCGGTGATCAGCATCGTCACCTGGACGACGCGGTCGAGGGAGCTGCCCGCCCCGGCCAGGATCTCGGCGATGCGGCCGAGCGCATTGCGCACCTCTTCGGCCGGCGTCGCGCCGCGATCAATGCCGCGGGCCGGGTCATGTGGTGCGGAATGCCCCGAGACGAAGACGAGGCCGCCGGCGACGGTGGCGGCGCTGAAGGGGCGCGGCGAGCCGGCTTCCGGCTGGTCGAGGAAAGCGATGGCGGACATCGGTTCAGGCCTGCTCCAGCTCGACCAGCGTGCCGAGGAAATCCTTGGGATGCAGGAACAGCACCGGCTTGCCATGCGCGCCGATCCGCGGCTCGCCGGAACCGAGCACGCGTGCACCCTGCTCCTTCAGACGATCGCGGGCGGCCAGGATATCGTCGACCTCGTAGCAGATGTGGTGGATGCCGCCATCCGGATTGCGCTCGAGGAATTTCGCGATCGGGGAGTCGGCGCCAAGCGGTTCGAGCAACTCGATCTTGGTGTTGGGCAGCTCGACGAAGACCACCGTGACGCCGTGATCCGGCTCGGGCTGCGGCTGCGAGACCCGCGCCCCGAGCGTATCGCGATAGAGCGCCGTCGAGGCCGCGAGATCCTTCACCGCGATGGCGACATGGTTGAGGCGTCCGATCATCTTCGTCTTCTCCGGCGCAGGGCGAGGCAGCAGCCCGTCCTGTTCTAAACCTCGATCACCAGCGCATGCACCAGCGGCTTCTTGCCCCACTCCTCGTTGACGGCGCTGCGCACGCCACGCTCCAGTGCGTTGCGCAAAGCCTCGGGATCGCGGCGACGAGCCTTGGGAATGCCGTCGAGCAGCTCGCCCACGGTGTCGGCGACGAATTCGTCGAAATCCGTGCCGTCCTGTGTGCGCGGCGGCAGGCCGAGAATGGCGATTTCCGGCTCGCCGGCGATGCCGCCCTTCTCGTCGACAGCAACCGCGACCGAAACCATGCCAGCGAAGGAGAGCCGCCGACGCTCCTGGATCGTCTTCTCCAGCGAGTTCACCAGCAGGCTGCCGTCCTGATAGAGCCGGCCGTGCGGCGCCTCGTCCACCTTGCTGGCACCGGCAGCCGAGATCGCGACGACGTCGCCATTGCCTGCGCGCAACACATGCTTGACGCCGAGGCTGCGGGCAAAGCTCTCATGCTCGGCCAGATGCAGGTCCTCGCCATGGGCGGGAATGGCGATCTGGGGCTTCAGCCAGCCATAGAGCCGGGCCAATTCCTCGCGCCGCGGATGGCCGGAGACATGCACGAGATGGGTGCGATCGGTGATGATCTCGATATTGTCGCGGGCGAGCGCGTTCAGGATGTTCCCGACCGACTTCTCATTGCCGGGAATGGTACGCGACGAGAAGATCACACGATCCCCGGGCGAGAGCGCGATCTCGGGATGATCGTCGGCGGCGATGCGCGAGAGCGCGGCGCGCGGCTCGCCTTGGCTGCCGGTCAACAGCGCCACCACCTTGTCGCGCGGCAGGTAGCCATAGGCGTCAACCGGGCGAAAGGCCGGGATGCCGTCGAGATAGCCGCATTCGCGCGCGACATCGATGACGCGCTCCATCGCGCGGCCGACGACGACCACATCGCGCTCATTCGCCATCGCCGCCTCGGCGACGGCGCGCAGGCGGGCGACATTGGAGGCGAAGGTTGTGACGGCGACACGGCCCGGCGCCGACTGGACCAATTCCTTCAACTTGGCTGCGACATCGGCCTCGCTCGGGCTGATGCCTTCACGCATCACATTGGTGGAGTCGCAGATCAGGGCAAGCACGCCCTCTTCGCCAAGCTCGCGCAGGCGCTTCTCATCGGTCGGCAGGCCGACGCGCGGGGTCGGATCGATCTTCCAGTCGCCCGTATGGATGACGAGGCCCGCCGGCGTGCGGATGGCGAGCGCATTCGACTCGGGGATGGAGTGCGCCACCGGCACGAACTCGATGTCGAAAGGACCGAGCGTGATGCGCCCGCCCTGCGGCACCACGTTGATCTCGACTTTGGGCGCGCCGGGTTCCGACAGGCGGCGCGTCGCAAGCAGGCCGGCGGCGAAAGGCGTGCAGTAGACCGGCGCGCGCAGGCTCGGCCAGAGCGCGGCGAGCGCGCCGATATGGTCCTCATGGGCGTGGGTGATGACGATGCCGAGGAGGTTTGCCCGCTCCTCGATGATATAGCGCAGGTCGGGCAGGACGATATCGACACCCGGCGCCTCAGGCCCGGCGAAGGAGAGGCCGCAATCGACCAGGATCCATTTTCGCCGGCCCTCGAGCCCGAAGCCGTAGAGAGCGGCGTTCATGCCGATCTCTCCGAGGCCGCCGAGGGGAACGAAAACGAGCTGGTCGCTGGAACGGGTCACTGGCAATCCTGATATGTGCAATGGCTTGGGCGCATGCCGCGTGATGGCCATGAGCCCTAGCACGCCAGAGGAACGGCCTCCAGATCGCGGAGGCAGGCAAACCTAGCCCAGCGTACCGAAAAACAGATCGCCCGCATCGATGAGACGCCGGCCGGTTTCGGCTTCGAGCTCCAGCCGCCCGGTCGGGTCGAGCCCGGCGAAACGGCCCTGCAGCGGCCCCTCCGGCAGACGGATCGTGATCGTCTCTCCGAGGAAGGCGGCGCGCTCGAGCCAGGCGGCGCGGATCGGCCCGAAGCCGCCGGGCTCCGACCAGATCGCGAAGCGCTTGGCCCAGGCGTCGCTGAGGGCGGTGAGCAGCGCCTCGACGCTCGCTTCCGGTGCAAGCGCCTTGAGATAGGTCGCCGGGTAGGGCGTATCGGAGGGGCAGGAGGCGATGTTGACGCCGCAGCCCAGGATCACGTTGAGCCGCCCTGCCCGGCTCTCGCCTTCAAGCAGCAGTCCCGACATCTTCGCACCGCCGAGCAGCAGGTCGTTCGGCCATTTCAGCTTGAGTTTAGCGGCGGCGGGACCAAGCAGCTTCGCCGCGGCGTCGTGCAAGGCAAGCCCGGCGACGAAGCCGAGTTGCGGCGCCAGCGCCGGCTCGCAGGGGTCGGTCAGGAGCAGGCTGGCGTAGAGATTGCCCGCAGGTGAGCCCCATTGCCGACCGTGACGGCCACGGCCGGCATTCTGGCTGCGTGCGACGATCCAGAGCTTGCCCGGCTCGCCCTGATCGAGTGCACGACGGGCCTCCTCCATGGTGGAGGCGACCTCGTCGCGGATGATCAGCCGATAGCCCGCTGCGCGGGCGGCTTCACCGAGCACGCGTCGTCAACTCAGAACAGCGACTTGGCGGCCGCTGCGGCCGAGTTGAATAGCGGCGCCGGCACGAGCGAAAGCGCCAGCACGAACAGCGCAGAGACGAACAGCACCGTGCGCACGCCGAAGTCGCCCCCCTCGAAGGCGGGCTTCGGATCGTCGAAATAGATCAGCTTGACGATGCGCAGGTAGTAATAGGCGCCGATCACGCTGGTCAGCACGCCGACGACGGCGAGCACGTAGAGCTTGGCGTCGATCGCAGCGAGAAAGACGTAGAACTTCGCCCAGAAACCAGCCAGCGGCGGGATGCCGGCGAGCGAGAACATCATCATCGAATAGGCGAAGGCCATCCACGGATTGGTCCGGGAAAGGCCGGCGAGCTCGGAGATGTCCTCGACCAGCTTGCCGTCGCGGCGCATCATCAGGACGCAGGCGAAGGCGCCGAGCGTCGTGGCGAGATAGACCGCCATATAGGTCATCACACCCTGCACGCCGTCGGGCGTGCCGGCCGCGAGGCCGACCAGCGCGAAGCCCATATTGGCGATCGAGGAATAGGCGAGCAGTCGCTTGATGTTGCGCTGGCCGATCGCGGCGAAGGCGCCGAGGGCCATCGAGGCGATCGAGATGAAGACAATGATCTGGCGCCAGTCGTGGATCGCACCCGGGAAGGCACCGATGAAGATGCGCACCACCATCGCCATGGCAGCCATCTTCGGGGCCGATGCGAAGAAGGCGGCAACCGGCGTGGGAGCGCCCTCGTAGACGTCCGGCGTCCACATGTGGAACGGCACCGCCGAGATCTTGAACACGATGCCCGAGGCGATGAAGACGATGCCGAAGATCAGGCCGAGCCCGGCATGGCCGCCCTGCGTCGCCGCGGCGATGCCGGAGAAGCTGACGGTGCCGGTGAAGCCGTAGACCAGCGAGGCGCCGTAAAGCAGCATGCCGGAGGAGAGCGTGCCCAGGATGAAATACTTCAGGCCGGCTTCCGTCGACTTCGCGTTGTCGCGGTCGAAGGCGGCGACGACATAGAGCGCGAGCGACTGCAGCTCGATGCCGACATAGAGGCCGATCAGGTCGTTGGCCGAGATCATCATCATCATGCCGATGGCGGCCAGAACGACGAGGACCGGGAACTCGAAGCGCATCACACCGTCGCGGCGCAGCGGGGCGGAAGCGAGCAGGATCGCCGCGCCGGCACCGATCAGCGTCAGCACCTTCATGAAGCGGGCGAAGCCGTCGGCGACGAAGCCACCATTGAAGGTGGTGAGCTTGCCCTCGCCCGAGAGGACGAGCACGAGCGCCACGACCAGCAGGATCAGCGCCACGCCTTCGAGTACGCGGGCGGCGCGCTCGCGCTGGATGGCGCCGAACAGCACCATCGCAATGGCGCCGATGGCCAGGATGATTTCCGGCAGGGCCGGGCCGAGAGCGGGCAGAGCCATGTCCGAGACCTTACTGCGCGGCCGCCAGCGCCGTCTTCGCGACGGTGAGCGCGGCCTGATAGTTCTTGATCAGCATTTCGGTCGGCGCCGCGAAGGCGTCGAGGATCTGGTGCGGCTGAATGCCGTACCAGATCGTCAGCAGGACGAGCGGCACGAGGATCGCGATCTCGCGGCCGTTGAGGTCCGTGATGTCCTTCAGTTCGGGCTTGGTCAGCTCGCCGAAAACGACGCGGCGGTAGAGCCACAGCGCGTAGGCGGCCGAGAAGATCACGCCGGAGGTGGCGAAGAACGCGACCCAGGGATTGGCCCGGAAGGAGCCTAGCAGCGTCAGGAATTCGCCGACGAAGCCCGAGGTGCCCGGCAGGCCGACATTGGCCATGGTGAAGATCATGAACACCACTGCGTAGAGCGGCATCCGGTTCACCAGCCCGCCATAGGCGGCGATCTCGCGGGTGTGCATGCGGTCGTAGATCACGCCGACGCAGAGGAAGAGCGCCCCCGAGACCAGCCCGTGGCTGACCATCTGATACATGGCGCCCTGGATGCCCTGCGGGGTCATCGTGAACAGGCCCATGGTGACGAAGCCCATATGCGCCACCGAGGAGTAGGCGATCAGCTTCTTCATGTCCTCCTGCATCAACGCCACCAGCGAGGTGTAGACGATGGCGATGACGGAAAGCGCGAAGACCAGCGGCGCGAAATAATGCGACGCCTCCGGGAACATCGGGATCGAGAAGCGGATGAAGCCGTAGCCACCCATTTTCAGCAAGATCGCGGCCAGCACGACGGAGCCGGCGGTGGGCGCCTCGACGTGAGCGTCGGGCAGCCAGGTATGGACCGGCCACATCGGCATCTTCACCGCGAAGGAGGCGAAGAAGGCAAGCCACAGCCAGGTCTGCATGCCGGCCGGGAACTTGTGGGCCAGGAGCGACGGAATGTCGGTGGTGCCGGCGTTCCAGTACATCGCCATGATGGCGAGCAGCATCAGCACCGAGCCGAGCAGCGTGTAGAGGAAGAACTTGTAGGAGGCGTAGACGCGCCGCTTTCCGCCCCAGATGCCGATGATCAGGAACATCGGGATCAGGCCTGCCTCGAAGAACAGGTAGAACAGCACGAGGTCGAGCGCCGCGAAGACGCCGATCATCAGCGTCTCCAGCACCAGGAAGGCGACCATATATTCGGCCACCCGCTTCTCGACCGAGGTCCAGGAAGCGAGGATGCAGAACGGCATCAGGAACGCCGTCAGGACGATGAAGGGGAAGGAGAAGCCGTCGACGCCGAGCTTGAAGCGGATCGCCTCCGAGATCCAGCTGTGGCTCTCGACGAGCTGGAAACCGGGGTCGGCCGGGTTGAAGCGGCTCCAGGCGACGCAGGCGAGCACGAAGGTGAGACCCGTCGTGAACAGCGCGATCCAGCGGGCATTGGACGAGATCGACGCCTGATCGCCGCGCAGGACGAGGATCAAGGCCGCGCCGACCAGCGGCAGGATCAGGAGACCGGTGAGAATACCGAAACCGAACATCATCTCACCCGCGGGTCAGGAGATACCAGGTCACCAGCCCGGCGACACCGATCAGCATGGCGAAGGCATAGTGATAGAGATAGCCGGTCTGCAGCCTGACGACGCGGTTGGTCACGTCGACCACGCGGGCCGAGACGCCGTCCGGGCCGAAGCCGTCGATGACGAAACCGTCGCCCTTCTTCCAGAGGAAGCGACCAAGCCACTTCGCCGGACGCACGAACAGGAAGTCGTAGATCTCGTCGAAGTACCACTTGTTGAGCAGGAACTGGTAGAGCGCCGGGTTCGCCGCGGCGAGCCTGCCCGGGATGTCCGGCCGGCGGACATACATCCAGTAGGCCAGCACGAAGCCGATCACCATCGCCACGAAGGGCGACCAGACCACCCATTTCGGGACTTCGTGCATCGCGTGCAGGATGTGGTTGTCCTTGCCCATGAACAGCGCCGACTTCCAGAAATGCTCGAAGTCGTGGCCGACGAAGTATTCCTTGAAGGCGTAGCCGGCGAAGATCGCGCCGATCGAGAGCAGGGCAAGCGGCAGCAGCATCACCCAGGGGCTCTCATGCGGCGTATGATCATGGCCATGGCCATGATCGTCATGCCCGTGCGCATGGTCGTCGTGCCCATGCGCGGCATGAGCGTGATCGTCATGACCATGCGCCTCATGACCCCAGCGCGGCTTGCCTTCGAAGGTCATGAAATAGAGCCGCCAGGAATAGAAGGAGGTCATGCAGGCCGCGACGACCAGCAGCACGAAGGCATAGGACGAGGCGAAGCCGCCGCGCTCCACCGAGGCATAGGCGCTCTCGATGATCGCATCCTTGGAGAAGTAGCCCGCAAAGCCCGGGAAGCCCGTCAGCGCCAGCGTGCCGATCGTCATCGTCGCGGCGGTGAAGGGGATATACTTCCGCAGGCCACCCATGTGGCGCATGTCCTGCTCGTGGTGCATCGCATGGATGACCGAGCCGGCGCCGAGGAACAACAGCGCCTTGAAGAAGGCGTGAGTGAACAGGTGGAAGATGCCGGCGCCGTAATTGCCGACGCCGAGCGCGACGAACATGTAGCCGAGCTGCGAGCAGGTCGAATAGGCGATGACGCGCTTGATGTCGTTCTGCACGAGGCCGACCGTCGCGGCGAAGAAAGCCGTGGTGGCGCCGATGACGACGACGACGGTCAGCGCAACGGGAGCGTATTCGAAGACCGGCGAAAGACGCGCGACCATGAAGACGCCGGCCGTGACCATGGTCGCGGCATGGATGAGGGCCGAGACCGGGGTCGGGCCTTCCATCGCGTCCGGCAGCCAGGTGTGCAGCAGGAACTGCGCCGACTTGCCCATGGCGCCCATGAAGAGCAGCAGGCAGGTCAGCGTCAGCGCGTTCCAGTCATAGCCGAGGAAATGGAAGGGCTTGCCGACCATCTCGCCGACGCGCGGGAAGATCGAGTCGAAGGTGACCGCGCCGAAGAGCACGAAGATCAGGAAGATGCCGAGCAGGAAGCCGAAATCGCCGACGCGGTTGACGATGAAGGCCTTCATCGCCGCGGCATTGGCCGAGGGCTTCTGGTACCAGAAGCCGATCAGCAGGTAGGAGGCGAGACCGACGCCTTCCCAGCCGAAGAACATCTGGACGAGGTTGTCGGCCGTCACCAGCATCAGCATGGCGAAGGTGAAGAGCGACAGATAGGCGAAAAAGCGCGGACGGTGCGGATCCTCGTGCATGTAGCCGATCGAGTACAGGTGCACGAGCGACGACACGGTGTTGACCACGACCAGCATCACGGCGGTCAGCGTGTCGATACGGAAGGCCCAGTCGACCTGCAATTCGCCGGAAGAGATCCAGCTCGCGACCTGGATGCGCGTGGTGGCACCGCCGAAGCCGACCTGGGCGAAGGCGACCCAGGACAGGATCGCGGCGACGATCAGCAGCGAGGTCGTGACGATCTCGGAGCCGCGCGCGCCGATCAGCCGGCCGAACAGGCCGGCGATCAGGAAGCCGATGAGAGGGAGGAAGACGATCGCGTGATACATGGCCGTGAGGTCCAGGCGCCTGGGAAGCGCTCAGCCTTTCATCATGTTGATGTCTTCCACCGCGATCGAGCCGCGGTTGCGGAAGTAGACGACGAGAATGGCGAGGCCGATCGCGGCCTCGGCCGCAGCCACCGTCAGCACGAACAGGGCGAAGACCTGGCCGAGGATGTCGCCCAGATAGCTCGAGAAGGCGACGAAGTTGATGTTCGCCGAGAGCAGGATGAGCTCGAGCGACATCAGGATGACGATGACGTTCTTGCGGTTGATGAAGATGCCGAGCACGCCGAGCGTGAACAGGATAGCGCCAACGGCGAGATAGTGGCCCAGTCCGATCATCATGCCATCTCCTCGGGAACACCGGCGCGCGAGGGCACCTGCTTGACCGCCATGGCGGCCTCCTTGGTGCGGGCGTTCTGGGTCGGAACGTCCTGGCGCTTGATGCCTTTCCGCTCGCGCAGCGTCAGCACGATCGCGCCGATCATCGCGACGAGCAGCACGAGGCCCGCCGCCTGGAAATAGTAGATGTACTGCGTGTAGAGCACGCGGCCGAGCGCCTCGGTGTTCGACATGCCCGCCGGGATCGCGGCGACCGGCGCCTTGACCAGTTGCGGGTCGATGACCCAGGCGCCGACGACCATCAGAAGCTCGACGGCGAAGATGAAGCCGATCAGCGCGCCGATCGGCAGATAATTGAGGAAGCCCTGGCGGAACTCGGCGAAGTCGACGTCGAGCATCATCACCACAAAGAGGAAGAGCACCGCCACCGCGCCGACATAGACGACGACCAGCAGCATCGCCAGGAACTCGGCGCCCAGCAGCATGAACAGCCCGGCCGCGTTGACGAAGGCCAGGATCAGGTAGAGCACCGAATGCACGGGGTTGCGCGAGGTCACCACCATGAAGGCGGATGCCACGGTCACCCCTGCGAAGAGATAGAAGAAAGCCGCTGCGGCATTCATCTCGGCCAGCCCTTCCCGCCCCTTTTCGGCGCGGTCCTCGTTTGGTTCATGCTGCGGGACTCAAAGGACCCCGAGCAATTTGGAGCGTCTATAATCAGACCCGCCGGAAGCGACAACCGCGCGGCGGGTCCGTGTCTTCAGTCATGCCCTTCGGCGACGCGAAATGACGCCGGAGAGGTAGAGATCACCGATAGGGCGCGTCCATCGCGATGTTGCGCGCGATCTCGCGTTCCCAGCGCGCGCCGTTCGCGAGCAGCTTGTCCTTGTCGTAGAACAGCTCCTCGCGGGTCTCGGTCGCGAACTCGAAATTCGGTCCTTCCACGATGGCATCGACCGGGCAGGCTTCCTGGCAGAAGCCGCAGTAGATGCACTTCGTCATGTCGATGTCGTAACGGGTGGTACGGCGCGTACCGTCGTTGCGGCGCGGGCCGGCCTCGATGGTGATGGCCTGCGCCGGGCAGATCGCCTCGCAGAGCTTGCACGCGATGCAGCGCTCCTCGCCGTTCGGGTAGCGGCGCAGCGCGTGCTCCCCGCGGAAGCGCGGCGAAAGCTGGCCCTTCTCGAACGGATAGTTCAGCGTCGCCTTCGGCTTGAAGAAGTAGCGCATCGAGAGGCCGATCGCCCCGACGAACTCCTTCAGCAGCAGGCCTCTTGCGGCTTGCGCGAGTGACATCGCCTTCGTCCTTCCATCCTCAGCCGGACAGCGTCCGGCCGATCACGAAACCCAGGATCGGCATGACGCCGACCGTCATCACTATCAACGCCGCCCGCAGGATTCGGATGCGGCGTTCGTAATCCTTTTTCTCGGCCTCGGTCGCGGAGCGATCCGTGCGCCTGAGCGCCCCGATCACCACCGCCGACATCAGCCGGTATTCCAGCAGGCCCAGCGCGAAGCCAATCAACGCGCCGACCGGGCCAGCCCAGATCATCCCGCGGCCGGCCCCCAGCCCATCACCTGCAGAACCAACGCCACGATGACGACGCTCGCGATCGACAGCGGCAGGAAGACCTTCCAGCCCAGGCGCATCAGCTGGTCGTAGCGGTAGCGCGGCACGAAGGCCTTCACCAGCGCGAACATGAAGAACACCAGGCAGACCTTGAGCGCGAACCAGAACACGCCGGGCAGCCAGGTGAAGGGCGCAAGCGCAATCGGGGGCGCCCAGCCGCCGAGGAACAGGATCGTCGTCAGCGAGCACATGGTCATGATCGCCACGTATTCGCCGAGCATGAACAGCAGGTACGGCGTCGAGGAATATTCGACCATGAAGCCCGCCACGAGCTCCGATTCCGCCTCGGCTAGGTCGAAGGGCGGCCGGTTCGTCTCGGCCAGCGCCGAGACGAAGAAGACGACGAACATCGGGAAGAGCGGAATGAAATACCAGTTCAGGATCGAGAGCCACGGCACGCCGAGCGCATGCGCCAACCCGCGATTCTGCTGTGCCTCGACCACAGCCGAGAGGTTCAGCGAGCCGACGCAGAGCAGCACCGTGATGATGACGAAGCCGATCGAGACTTCGTAGGACACCATCTGCGCCGCCGAGCGTAGGGCGCTCATGAACGGATACTTCGAGTTCGAGGCCCAGCCGGCCATGATGATGCCGTAGACGCCGAGCGAGGAGATCGCGAGCACGTAGAGGATGCCGACATTGATGTCGGCGATCGCCCAGCCCTCCGCCACGGGGATCACCGCCCAGGCGCCGAGCGCCAGCAGGCAGGAGATGAACGGCGCCAACAGGAAGATGCCCTTGTTGGCGCCGGCCGGAATGATCGGCTCCTTGAGGGCGAACTTGATCAGGTCCGCGAAGCTCTGGAACAAACCCCAGGGGCCGACGACGTTCGGACCGCGGCGCAGCTGCACAGCTGCCCAGACCTTGCGGTCGGCCAGCAGGATATAGGCGATGAAGACCAGCAGGCAGACCAGCAGCAGCAGGCTTTTGCCGAGGATGATCGCGATATCGAGGACGAGGTCCCAGTTCATGGCCGATTACTCCGCCGCCTGCTGGTGCCGGCCCGAGGCCAGCGCCGAGCATTCCGCCATCACGGCGGAGGCCCGCGCGATCGGGTTGGTCTGATAGAAATCGCCGACGGGCGAAACGAAGCCCGCCTTGTCGGTCTTGCCCCCGAGGCCGGCGAGGCTGCCAATGGCGGCCGCGTCGTTCGTCGGCAGTCCGCCGATGGCGGCGAACTGCGGATAGGCCTCGTAGAGCGCCTTGCGCAGACCCGCCAGCGAGTCGAAGGGCAGCGTCTTGCCGAGATGGCCCGAAAGCGCGCGCAGGATCGCCCAGTCCTCGCGGGCATCGCCCGGCGGGAAGGCGGCACGATCGGCCATCTGCACGCGGCCTTCCGTGTTCACATAGGTGCCCGACTTCTCGGTATAGGCCGCGCCCGGCAGGATCACGTCGGCGCGATGGGCGCCGCGATCGCCATGCGTGCCCTGATAGACGACGAAAGCACCTTCGGGCACTTCGATCTCATCGGCACCGAGCAGGAAGACGAGGTCGAGCGCGCCCGGCTGGAGCATGCCCGCCACATCGAGGCCGCCCTCACCCGGCACGAAGCCGAGATCGAGCGCGCCGACGCGGGCGGCGGCGGTATGGATCACGCCGAAACCGTTCCAGTCTTCGGTCACGGCGCCGAGCGCCTGGGCCGCCTTGGCAGCGAGCGAGAGCACGGCTTCGCCATCGGCGCGGGAGAGAGCTCCCTGCCCGACCAGCACCATCGGCTTGCCGCCAGCGGCCTGCGCCGACTTGACGACATCGGCCAGTGTCTCCGGTCCGGCCCCGAGATAATCATAGGTGTAGGTCAGGTCGGCCTTCTCGCCGATGACGCTGACCTTGAAGTCACCGCGCAGCCAGCGCTTGCGGATGCGGGCGTTCAGGATCGCAGCCTCGCGGCGCGGATTGGAGCCGATGATCAGCAGCGAGGTCGCATCCTCGATGCCGGCGATGCCGGCGTTGAGGACGTAAGAAGCGCGGCCGAACTTCGGATGCAGCTTCGTGCCATCCTGGCGCGCGTCGAGATTGGTGGAGCCGAGCGAGGCGGCCAGGCTCTTGAGCGCGAACATCTCCTCGACCGCCGCGAGATCGCCGGCGATGGCGCCGATCTTCTCCGGTTTGGTCGCCTTAACCTTGGCCGCGATGGCAGCGAAGGCCTCGGTCCAGCTCGCGGGACGCAGGCGACCATGCTCGCGGATATAGGGTCGGTCGAGGCGCTGCGTCTTGAGACCGTCGACGATGTGGCGGGTCTTGTCGGAGATCCACTCCTCGTTCACCGCCTCGTTGAGGCGGGGCAGGACGCGCATGACCTCCTTGCCGCGCGAGTCGACGCGGATCGCCGAGCCGACGGCATCCATCACGTCGATGCTCTCGGTCTTGGTCAGCTCCCAGGGACGGGCCCGGTTCTGATAAGGCTTCGAGGTCAGCGCGCCGACCGGGCAGAGATCGACGACGTTGCTCTGCAGCTCCGAGGTCATCGCCCGTTCGAGATAGGTGGTGATCTCCATGTCCTCGCCGCGGCCGATCGCGCCGAGGTCGGAGGCGCCGGCGACCTCGGTGGTGAAGCGGACGCAGCGCGTGCACTGGATGCAGCGCGTCATCGTCGTCTTGACCAGCGGGCCGATATACTTGTCCTCGACGGCGCGCTTGTTCTCGGCGAAGCGCGAGGAATCCGTACCGAAGGCCATCGCCTGGTCCTGCAGGTCGCACTCGCCGCCCTGGTCGCAGATTGGGCAGTCCAGCGGATGGTTGATGAGCAGGAACTCCATCACCCCTTCGCGCGCCTTCTTGACCATCGGCGACTTGGTCGAGACGACAGGCGGCTCGCCATTCGGGCCGGGGCGCAGGTCGCGTACGCCGATGGCGCAGGAAGCCTGCGGCTTCGGCGGGCCGCCTTTCACCTCGACGAGGCACATGCGGCAGTTGCCGGCGATCGAGAGCCGCTCATGGAAGCAGAAGCGCGGGATCTCGGCCCCGGCGGCCTCGCAGGCCTGGAGCACGGTGTAGTCGGCCGGAACGTCGACCTCGATGCCATCGATGACGATTTTGGTCATGGTCTCACTCCGCCGCCATCAGGCGCACAGGCTCGCTGTGCGGGTTGGCGGCATAGTCGTCGATGCGCTGCTCGATCTCGTGACGGAAATGCGCGATCAGGCCCTGGATCGGCCAGGCCGCGGCGTCGCCGAGCGCGCAGATCGTGTGACCCTCGATCTGCTTGGTGACGTCGAGCAGCATGTCGATCTCGCGCTTCTGGGCGCGGCCCTCGGCCATGCGCTCCATGACGCGCCACATCCAGCCCGTGCCCTCGCGGCAGGGCGTGCACTGGCCGCAGCTCTCATGCTTGTAGAAATGGCTGATGCGGGCGATCGCGCGGACGATGTCTGTCGACTTGTCCATCACGATCACCGCCGCCGTGCCGAGGCCCGAGCGCAGCTTCGAGAGCGAATCGAAATCCATCGGCGTGTCGATGATCTGCTCGGCCGGGACCATGCGCACCGACGACCCGCCGGGGATGACCGCCTTGAGATTGTCCCAGCCGCCGCGGATGCCGCCGCAATGCTTTTCGATCAGCTCGCGGAACGGAATGCCCATCGCCTCTTCGACGTTGCAGGGCTTGTTCACATGGCCAGAGACGCAGAACAGCTTGGTGCCGACATTGTTCGGATTGCCGATCGAGGAGAACCAGGCTGCGCCACGGCGCAGGATGGTGGGGGCGACCGCGATCGACTCGACGTTGTTCACCGTCGTCGGGCAGCCATAAAGACCCATATTGGCCGGGAAAGGCGGCTTCAGCCGCGGCATGCCCTTCTTGCCCTCGAGGCTCTCCAGCAGCGCCGTCTCCTCGCCGCAGATATAGGCGCCGGCGCCGTGAGCCACATAGAGATCAAAGGGATAGCCGTGGACATTGTCCTTGCCGATGAGCTTGGCCTCATAGGCCTCGTCGACGGCGCGCTGCAGCGCCTCGCGTTCGCGGACATATTCGCCGCGAATGTAGATATAGGCCGCATGCGCGCCCATGGCGAAGGAGGCGATCAGGCAGCCCTCGACCAGCGTATGCGGGTCGTTGCGCATGATTTCGCGATCCTTGCAGGTGCCCGGCTCCGACTCGTCGGCATTGACGACGAGATAGTGCGGGCGCCCATCGCTCTGCTTGGGCATGAACGACCATTTCAGCCCGGTCGGGAAACCGGCACCGCCGCGGCCGCGCAGGCCGGACTTCTTCATCTCGTCGATGATCCAGTCCCGGCCCTGCTCCAGCAGGAACTTGGTGCCGTCCCAGGCGCCGCGCTGGATCGCACCCTTCAGGGTACGGTCATGCAGGCCGTAGAGATTGGTGAAGATGCGATCGCGATCTGCGAGCATGTCCTAGTGCCTCACTCTGCCGGCTTGTCGCCAAGCTTCGACTCCGGGCGCCAGCCCGTGGCGAGCTTCTTCGACTGAGCAATCCAGTCGTCGCGCAGCGCCCTGCCCTTGAAGCCGGTCAGGCGCGCATCGACCCAGGCGAGCTCCGCCGGCGTCCATTTGGCGATCTGGTCGTAGTGCCAGACCCCCATCTCGTTGAGCATCTTGGCGAGCTTCGGCCCGACGCCCCAGATCAGCTCGAGATCGTCGCCCTTGCCGCCGCGTGCGGTGGTCAGCAGTTCGGGCTTGCTCTCGTCGACGGCGGGCTTTGCGGCCTCGACGACATCCTTCTTGTCCACCTTGCCCTTGGCAGCCGGCGTATCGTTGGCCGCGCTGGAGGGTTGGGCGGGCGCGGAGGGCTTCGGACGGCCCGCAGCAGCCGTCTCGGTCGCAGGCTTGGCGGCGACGGCGGCCGGGGTGGCCTCGGCCTTCTTCGCCTCGGCTTCGGCAGCCTTCTTGGCTTCCGCCTCGGCAGCAGCCTTGGCGGCGGCAGCTTCCGCAGCCGCCTTGCGCTGCTCAAGAATGCGCTTCTGCCAGTCGCCGGCGCCGATCATGGAGCCGTTGTACAGCGCAGGGTCCTTCAGCGTGTCGGGCCCACCCGCCGGAGCGGAGCCGATGCGGCCGTCCTGCGGACCGGGCTTGGTCGGCCGACCGTGACGCAGGTCATCGAGGAGCTTGCGGAAGGAATCCGGGTTCAGGTCCTCGTAGTAGTCGACATTGATCTGCGCCATCGGGGCGTTGCAGCAGGCGCCAAGGCACTCGACCTCGAGCCAGGAGAGCTTGCCATCGGCCGTGACGGTCGATTGCGGGCCGATGACCTCCTCGCAGACCTTCTTCAGCGCCTCGGCGCCGCGCAGGGCGCAAGGCGTCGTGCCGCAGAGCTGGACGAAATACTCGCCCACCGGCTGCAGGTTGAACATGGTGTAGAAGGTCGCGACCTCGAGCACCCGCATCGGCGCCATGCCGAGACGCTTGGCAACGGTCTCGATGACGGCGCGCGAGACCCAGCCTTCCTGCTCCTGCGCCCTCCACAGCAGCGGGATGACGGCCGAGGCCTGGCGGCCTTCCGGATACTTGGCAATCTGCTGGTCGATCCAGTTCTCGTTCGCCGCGGTGAAGGCGAAGGAGGCGGGCTGGATGGGATCAGGTGCGAGACGGCGGACAGACATCTTCAATCTCGTTTCAGCATTGCCCGACCGCGCGGGTCACGCGGCAGCCGGAGAAACCTTCATTCGGGCAAAGATAGGCCGGCTGGCCACAGCCCTTATCGTAGATCAGCCACGGCCTGCCATCAGCATGATGCATGCCTGCGTAGCGATAACCGGCGCGCTTGAGATCGGCGATCCGCACATGCCGAGGCAGGACGTTCGGGTCGCGGCGGCGGTTCGGGAAGCAGGCCCCGGTGCTCCATGCCTTCTGGGCGCAGTGATATTCGCGCCCATCAGCGTGGCGATAGACATAATAGACGTAAGGCGCGCCGCCGTCGGTACCGACATAGCGAAAGCCGTTGGCCTCCAGCTCGCGATGGTCACGTCGACTTGCCATCTGATCCCGGGCGGCCTGCTGCATGCGCTGACGCCAATCGTTCGGCAGCTGTTGCGCCACCGTCTCGGCGCCCAAAAGGCCACTCACCATCATGGCCGACAAGGCCAGCAGCGTGGATCGGCGCGGAAGAGACGAGGCGCGAGCCATCAACGATCGACCTCCCCGAAGACGATGTCGAGGGAGCCGAGGATCGCGGAGACGTCGGCGAGCATGTGCTTGCGGCACATGAAATCCATGGCCTGGAGATGGGCGAAGCCCGGGGCCTTGATCTTGCAGCGATAGGGCTTGTTGGTGCCGTCGGAGACCAGATAGACGCCGAACTCGCCCTTCGGCGCCTCGACGGCGGCATAGACCTCGCCGGCCGGCACCTTGTAGCCCTCGGTGTAGAGCTTGAAATGGTGGATCAGCGCTTCCATCGAGCGCTTCATCTCACCGCGCTTGGGCGGCACCATCTTGCCGTCGAGCGAGGAGACCGGGCCGCCGCCATCGGGCGCCAGCAGCTTCTCGCAGCACTGCTTCATGATGCGGACCGACTGGCGCATCTCCTCCATGCGGATGCAGTAGCGGTCGTAGCAGTCGCCGTTCTTACCGACGGGGATGTCGAACTCCATTTCCTCGTAGCATTCGTAGGGCTGCGACTTGCGCAGGTCCCACGGCGCGCCGGAGCCGCGCACCATCACGCCCGAGAAGCCCCATTTCCAGCAGGTCTCGAGATCGACCACGCCGATATCGACGTTGCGCTGCTTGAAGATGCGGTTGTCGGTGAGCAATCCTTCGAGGTCGTCGCAGACCTTGAGGAACGGGTCGCACCACTCGGCGATGTCGTGGATCAGCGAGACGGGGATGTCCTGGTGCACGCCGCCGGGGCGGACATAGGCCGCGTGCATGCGCGCCCCGCAGGCCCGCTCGTAGAAGATCATCAGCTTCTCGCGCTCCTCGAAGCCCCAGAGCGGAGGCGTCAGCGCGCCGACGTCCATCGCCTGCGTGGTGACGTTCAGGAGATGCGAGAGGATGCGGCCGATCTCGGAATAGAGCACACGGATGAGCTGGCCGCGGCGCGGCACGGTCACGCCGGCGAGGCGCTCGACCGCCAGCGCGAAGGCATGCTCCTGATTCATCGGCGCGACATAGTCGAGCCGGTCGAAATAGGGCACGGCCTGGAGATAGGTCTTGGCCTCGATCAGCTTCTCGGTGCCGCGATGCAGCAGGCCGATATGCGGATCGACGCGCTCGACCACCTCGCCGTCCAGCTCCAGCACGAGGCGAAGAACGCCGTGCGCGGCCGGGTGCTGCGGACCGAAATTGATCGAGAAGTTGCGGATGTTGTGCTCGGTCATGCCGTGCCGCCCTGCTTTGCCGCGACGCGGGCCAGGAACTCGTCCCCGGTCAGCCGTGGCCGCTCGCCGGCAAACGCATAGAGCGCCGGCTTTTCATCGATGAAAATCTCCGAGACGAAGTCGAAGGACGATTGATCGTCGAAGCTTTGGAAGGCCACCGCGACATGGCCGTCCCCGCCTTCGCGCAGGCGCCAGAACAGGCTTGACCCGCAGGTCTTGCAGAAGACCCGCTCCCCCCAGTCGGAAGACGGATAGACGCCGAGCGCCTGCTCGTCCGCCACGGACACACCGGAGCACGGCACTGCCATGAAGACGCCGCCGCTCCATTTCCGGCACATGCCGCAATGGCAGACGTCCATCTCCTGCTTCTCGGGCGTCGCGGTGAAACGAACCGCGCCGCAGAGGCAGCCGCCGGACAGAGGTTGGTGGCCGGACGCCATCACGCCCCCTTCGCCTTCTCGTCGCCCGGCAGCACGTAATCCGTGCCTTCCCAGGGCGAGAGGAAATCGAAGTTGCGGAATTCTTGGTTGAGTTTCACCGACTCGTACACGACCCGCTTCTGTTCGTCGTCGTAGCGAACCTCGACGAAGCCGGTCAGCGGGAAGTCCTTGCGCAGCGGATAGCCCTCGAAGCCGTAGTCGGTGAGGATGCGGCGCAGGTCGGGATGGCCGGAGAACAGGATGCCGTAGAAGTCGTAGGCCTCGCGCTCGAACCAGTTCGCCGCCGGGAAGACGTCGACGATGGAGGGAACCGGCGTCGCCTCGTCGGTCTGAACCTTGACGCGGATGCGTCGGTTATGGTGCGGCGCCAGCAGCTGGTAGACGACGTCGAAGCGCTTCTCGCGGCCGGGATAGTCGGCACCGGCGATATCGGTGAAATTGACGAAGCGGAAGCGGGGGTCGGCGTAGAGCGTCTTCATCACACGCACGATCGATGCCGCCTCGGCATGGATCGTCAGCTCCTCGAAGGCGACGACCGCTTCGGTGACCGCGCCGGGCAGCGCTGCCTGGATCTCTTCGCCGAGTTTTACGAGCGCTTCGCTCATCGCTTCACCTTCATCGCCTGCAGCATCGACCGATCGGGCGCTCAGCGCTCGATCGTGCCGGTGCGGCGGATCTTCTTCTGCAGCAGCAGGACGCCATAGAGCAGCGCCTCCGCCGTCGGCGGGCAGCCCGGGACGTAGATGTCGATCGGGACGATACGGTCGCAGCCGCGCACCACCGAATAGCTGTAGTGATAGTAGCCGCCGCCATTGGCGCAGGAGCCCATCGAGATGACGTAGCGCGGCTCCGGCATCTGGTCGTAGACCTTGCGGAGCGCGGGAGCCATCTTGTTGGTCAGCGTGCCGGCGACGATCATCACGTCCGACTGGCGCGGTGAGGCGCGCGGCGCGAAGCCGAAACGCTCGACGTCGTAGCGCGGCATCGAGAGCTGCATCATCTCGACGGCGCAGCAGGCCAGGCCGAAGGTCATCCACATCAGCGAGCCCGTGCGGGCCCAGTTGATCAGATCGTCGGTGGCGGTGACGAGAAAGCCCTTGTCGGCGAGTTCGTTGTTGATCTCGGCAAAGAACGGATCACGCGTGCCGACCGGCTTGCCGTCCGGGCCGAGAAGCCCCCTCGGTGCCGGCGCGACGAGCGGATCGCCGCGATCGATCGCTGTGACTGCCATGTCCTAATCCTCGTGAACTTCAAACCTGCCAGATAGGAAGCGGAACGCCGCCTCGCGATCGGACAGTTAGTCCCACTCCAGCGCGCCCTTGCGCCACTCGTAGACAAAGCCCACGGTCAGCACGCCGAGAAAGACCATCATCGACCAGAAACCATACCAGCCGAGGCTGCCGAAGGCGACGGCCCATGGGAACAGGAACGCGACCTCGAGATCGAAGATGATGAAGAGAATCGCGACCAGATAGAACCGGACGTCGAACTTCATGCGGGCATCGTCGAACGCGTTGAAGCCGCATTCGTAGGCCGAAAGCTTTTCGGCATCCGGCTTCGAATAGGCGATGGCGAAGGGCGCGATCAGCAGCGCCAGGCCGATCACCGCCGAGACGCCGATGAACAGCACCAGCGGCAGATAGTCGGTCAGAAGGGAATGCACCGGGAGAGCTTGCATCGTCGAACTCGCTTCGCGCGGCAGCACCGAGGCTTGCCGCCCCGTTCGCTTAGACCGTCGATTAGAATGAAGCAAGACTCCGCCGCGCCGCACAATCGCGCAGGCGGGTTGTATGCGGCGCAGGATGCGGCAAAATCCCGCCGCCCCGGCCTCGTCTTATGGCCGTGAGGCGAAATTCAGCCGAAAACGCGCATTTTCCGCGCCATCGGCCCAGAGGAATTCGTTCACCCTGCCCGAATCGCCAGCGGACAGGGCTCTTTTTTGAAGGGCATTTCATGCGTCCCCAGATCCCGTTCCGCCGTGATGCAACGCTGATCGGGGCATGGCTGGCGTGAAGCCCGCCCGCCTGCCTGCGAGTCTGGCCTTCGCCGCTCTGCTAACCGTCTCGACCGAAGCTTTCGCCCAGATCGGCGAGAGCGTGCGCGCGCCCTTGCCGCCTCAGCGCCCCTTCGATCTCGATCTGGAGGGCACGCCCAAGCTGCCGCCGATCGTCATGCCGCCCCGCAGCCCCTCCGCGCAGGAGACGCCCGCGAGCGCGTCGGTCGAGGAAACACCATCTGCCGCGCCTTCGGCGGAAACGCCCGAGCCGGAGACGCCAGCCTCCGAGACACCGCCAGCCCAAGGCGCATCACCCGCGATCGGCGAGTCGGATGAAGACGAGGGCCCGGAATGGCCGAAGCTCACGCCCGGCCAGAAGGCCGGCGCCGAGCCGGAATTCGACCCGAACGAGAAGCCGGACCGGCCCGGCATCTCCACGGATCCAGGCACTTCGATCGCTTGCCTGCCGGAGCGGCTGAAGGGAATTCTCGGCCAGATCGCCGAGAAATACGGGGCGGTGAAAGTGACCTCGACCTGGCGGCCACCCTGGCGCGCCCGGCGCGGCTCCTATCACAAGCGCTGCGAGGCGATGGACTTCCGCGTCCCCGGCGTCCGGCCGCGCATGGTCCTGGAATGGGCCCGGACGCTGCCCGAAGTCGGCGGCAACCATGTCTACTGGAACGGGCTGATCCACATCGACACGGGGCCGCGCCGGCCCTGGTGAGTCGGCGCAGGCGGATTGGCCCGCGCCTCAGATCGCCGCTCGCGTCGCGACGATGAACAACCGCGGAAAGCGCAGCAGCACCTTGCCGTCGGGCTCCGCCGGGTAGGCTCGCGCGATCCGCTCCCTGTAGCGTGCGAGGAAAGTTTCGCGCTCATCCGCCGGCAGCGGATCGAGATAGGGCTTCAGCCCGGTGCTCTTGAACCATTCGACAATCGCGTCGGGGCCGTTCAGCGCATGCACATAGGTGGTCTGCCAGAGATCGACCGAGCAGCCGGCGTCTGCGAGCCAGCGCCGGTAATCGGAGAAGCTGCCGATCAGCGCCTTGGCCTCGGCGGCTCGGGCCAGGCGTCCCGCCCACGGCCCCTCAGCCGCAGTCTCCGCCATGGCAACATGGGACGGCTCGCTCAGATTGTTGGGCATCTGCACGGCAAGCACACCGCCCGGTTTCAGCGCGGCCGCGAGACGCGCGAACAGCGCAGCATGATCCGGCAACCATTGCAGCACCGCATTCGCGAAAATTAGATCATAGCGGGAGTCGGCCGACCAGTCGTCGAGGTTCGCGAGAACGAAGGCGAGCTTTGGCAAGCGCTTGCGCGCCTTTTCGAGCATATCGGTTGAGGAATCGAGCCCCGTCACCTCGGCATTCGGAAAGCGCGCCGCGACCAGCTCGGTGCTGTTGCCGGGGCCACAACCGAGATCGATGCACTGAGTCGGCGCCTCCAGCCTGACGCGCTGGATCAAGTCGAGCGAGGGGCGCGTCCGCTCATCCTCGAAGCGCAGATATTGATCGGCATCCCAATCGACTTTGGCGGCCATGTCGCATTCCAATCCGAAGCTCGTGTCTCCGGCGCGCTGCGCACCGAAGCGAGCGCAGCTTATGGCGGCCCCGCTGGCGAGACCAGCATGCCGAAGCCTGCCGGAAGCGCGATGTTTCGAACTGGCAACGCATAACAGCGGAGCCGTTGCCGCAATCGTTCTGTTTAAAGAACGATTGCGGCTTGGATCGATAGACACCGGTCGCTCTCGCTTTCAACCCCAGATCATTTTCGGCTGAATCGAAAATAAAATCTTCTAAAGGTCATTTTGAGAGGCCAAATCTACTGCTGGAATCGTTCTTTTGAAAGAACGTTTCGTTGACGCCATGCCGCATCGGGAGCAGATTTTTCCGCAGCGCCGCTGGAGCGGCGCACGGCATTCTCGACGTCATCGCGGAGCACATCATGATCACCCGTCGTCTCATTCTGCAGTCCGGCGCAGCCGCGTTCGCCCTGGCGGCGACGACCGGCCTCGGCCGCGCAGCCGAGACCGCCGGCGAGCCGATCTATCTCGGCGTCAGCGGCCCGCTGACCGGCCCGAATGCGCAATATGGCGCGCAATGGAAGCAAGGTTTCGACCTGGCACTGGACCAGATCAACGGTTCCGGCGGCATCAAGGGTCGGCCTCTGCAGTATCTCTTCGAGGACACCCAGAGCGATCCGAAGCAGACGGTTGCGGTCGCGCAGAAGTTCATCGCCGACAAGCGCATCGTCGCCGAGCTGGGCGATTTCTCCAGCCCGGCCTCGATGGCGGCCTCACCGATCTATCAGCGCGCCGGCCTCCTCCAGTTCGGCCTCACCAACTCGCACCCCGATTTCACCAAGACGGGCGACTTCATCTGGAGCAACTCGGTCAGCCAGGCCGAGGAACAGCCCCTCAACGCCGCCTTCGCGGTCAAGCGGCTCGGCTTCAAGCGGATCGCGGTGCTGCATCTCAACACCGACTGGGGCCGCACCAGCAAGGACCACCTGGCCGCCGCCGCCAAGGCGCTCGGTGCCGAGATCGTGGCGACGGAAGGCTATCTCCCCGAAGAGAAGGATTTTCGCTCGACGCTGGTGCGCGTCCGCGACGCCAACCCCGATGGGCTCTTCCTCGAGTCCTATTATGCCGATGCCGCACTGATCGTCCGCCAGGCGCGCCAGATCGGGCTCAATGTGCCGGTTGCAGCGGCAAGCTCGATCTACTCGCCGAAATTCGTCGAACTGGGCGGCGAGGCCGCCGAGGGCGTCTTCACCTCCTCGCGCTTCTTCCCCGAGGATCCGCGGCCGGAGGTCCAAAGCTTCGTCAGCGCCTTCAAGGCGAAATACGGCAAGGAGCCCGACGCCTTCAACTCCTACGCCTACGACACGATGATCCTGTTCGGGCAGGTGCTGCGCGAGGCGCCCGATCTCGAGCGCAAGACCGTCCGCGACACGCTTGCCAAGGTGAAGGACGTGCCGAGCGTCGTCTACGGCAAGGCGACCTTCGATCCGAAGACCCGGCGCGTCGCCGGCGCGCGCAGCGCCGAGCTCGTGGTGAAGGGCGGCCGCTTCACGCTCTGGGACGGCAGCAAGGCGACGAACTGAGCGCCACACACGCCTCCCGCAAAGGTTCCGTCATCCCGGACCAAGTCCCCGGGATGACAAGCCCATTCAAGACTGACCAACCATGACCTCCTGGTTCGACCACACCATCAACGGCCTGATCATCGGCAACATCTATGCGCTGCTGGCGGTGGGGCTGGCGCTGATCTTCGGCGTCAGCCGCCTCATCAACTTCGCCCATGGCTCGGTCTATGTCGTCGGCGCCTATGTCGGCTGGGTCGCCGTCTCGGTGCTGAAGACGCCGTTTCCGGTGACGCTTGTCATCGTTGTGGCGATCACGGCCCTGCTCGGTGTCCTGATCGAGCGGTTCGGCATCCGGCCGCTGGCGACCGCGCCGCGCATCGCGCCGCTGCTCGCCACCATCGGGCTGAGTTTCGTGCTCGACCAGAGCGTGCAGATCCTGTTCAGCCCCGATCCGCGCTCCGTGCCGATGCAGCTCCCGAACTGGCGCATCTCCATCGGCGGCGGCTCGATCGGCGTGCTCGACCTCTTGATCGGCAGCATCGGCATCACCGCCGCTGTCGCGCTGTTCACCTTCCTCAAGCTGTCGAAATGGGGCTGGGCGGTGCGCGCCACGGCGCTCGACCGCGATGCGGCCCGCGCGATGGGCGTCGATGTCGACAAGGTCAACCGCATCGTCTTCGCCATCGCCTCGGCGCTCGGCGGCGTCGGCGGCGTGCTGGTCGGCATGTATTACAACGTCATCACCCCGACGATGGGCTTCGAGGCGACGCTGAAGGGCATCGTCGCGGAGGTGGTCGGCGGCGTCGGCAACGTGCCGGGCGCCATCGTCGGCTCGCTGCTGCTCGGCATCACCGAGAGCTACGGCGTCGCGCTCCTCGGCACGAGCTATCGCAACCTCTTCGCCTTCGTGCTGCTGATCGCGATCCTCGTGCTGCGGCCGAACGGGCTCTTCGCCAGCCGCCGCCAGCTCCCGCCCGAGCCGATGACTGGCACCTTCGTTGCGCCGAGCAGGCCGGTCAATGTGCCCGTTCCACTGGTCGCGGCAGCAGCGGCAGTGGCCATCGCCCTGCCCTTCCTGGTCGACAACGGTTATCTGATCCAGACCCTGACCAATGCTTGGCTCTATGCCCTGCTGGGCTTGAGCATCACCCTCGTCGCCGGCACCAGCGGGCAGGTCTCGCTCGGCCATGCGGCGCTGCTCGCCATCGGCGGCTATACCTCGGCGCTGCTCGCCTCCAACCTCGGCTGGCCGGTCTGGCTGACGCTCTTGATCGGCGGTTTCGCAGCGGCGGGCATCGGCACGCTCCTGGTTTCGCCGGCCTTCCGGCTGCGCGGGCACTATGTCTCGATCGCGACGCTCGGCATCGGCGAGATCGTGGCGCTGGTCATCCTGAACTGGGAGAGCGTCACGCGCGGGCCGATCGGCGTCGCCGGCATTCCGCCGCTCTCGCTCTTCGGCTACGAGCTCTACGACACCAACGTGATCTACTGGTTCGCGCTCGCGCTGATGATCGCGCTGGCGCTGCTGCAACTGCGCCTGCTCGGCTCGCATCTCGGCCGAACGCTCAGGGCCGTGCGCGACGACGACGTCGCGGCGCGCTCCTTCGGCATCGGGCTCAACCGCTACAAGGGGCTGGCCTTCGCCTTCGGCGGCTTCTTCGCCGGCATCAGCGGCGCCTTCACCGCCCATATGTATTCCTACATCAACCACGAGACCTTCAACACGCAGATCTCCGTGCTGGCGCTGACCATCGCGATCCTCGGCGGCATGGGCAATGTCGGCGGCGCCATCCTCGGCTCGCTCGCCCTGATCGGCCTGCCCGAGATCTTCCGGGTCGCCGCCGAATACCGCATCCTGTTCTACGGCATCGCGCTCGTCCTGCTCGTCCGCTTCCGGCCGCAGGGCCTGCTCGGCACCGTCTGAGGAGAACCGGCATGACCGCTCCCTTCCCCCTGCCGGCTTCTGCCGTCCGCCGCCCCCTGCTCGAAGCGCGCGGGCTGGTGCGCCGCTTCGGCGGCGTCACCGCCGTCGCCGGCATCGACCTTTCTATCGCCGAGGGCGAACTCGTCAGCGTCATCGGTCCGAACGGCGCCGGCAAGACGACCGCCTTCAACCTGATCAGCGGGCTCGACAAGCCTGACGAGGGCTCGATCCGTTTCGACGGCGCCGACATCACCGGCAAATCGCCCGAGGCGGTCGCCAATGCGGGGCTGGTCAGGACCTTCCAGCACGGGCGCGTCTTCGCCAATCTCAGCATCGCTGACAATGTGCTGGTCGGCGCACATCGCCGGCTCAAGGCCGTGCGCCCCGCCTGGCCGGTGATCGGTCCGGTCGCCGAACTCGCGCTTGCGCTGGTCCGGCCGCCCTCCGTGAAGCGGGAGGAAGCGGCGCTGCGCGACGAGGTGCGCGAGATTCTGGCGATCTTCGGCGAACGCCTGCTGCCGCGCATCGACCAGCCGGCCTACAGCCTGTCTTATGCGAACCGCCGCCGCGTCGAGATCGCGCGGGCGCTCGCAGCGCGGCCGAAGCTGCTGCTGCTCGACGAGCCCACCGCCGGCATGAACCAGACCGAGACCGCCGAGATGCTGGAGATCATCGCCGGGCTCAAAAGCCGCGGCCAGACGATCCTGCTGATCGAGCACAAGCTCGACATGGTGATGCGGCTCTCCGATCGTGTGATCGTGCTCGACGACGGCAGGAAGATCGCCGAGGGCCTGCCGCTCGCCGTCCGCAACGACCCCGCGGTGATCGAGGCCTATCTCGGCCATGGCGGCGTCGGCGCCGCAGCGGCCGGCACACCCAAGGCCGTGCCGCAACCCCTCCCCCTTTCCGCGTGACGTTGCTGCGATGAGCGAAAACCGACCGATCCTCGAACTACAGGCGATCGACACCTTCTACGGCCCGGTGCAGGCGCATTTCGGCCTCTCGCTGCATGTCGGCCAGGGCGAGATCGTCTCGCTGCTCGGCGGCAACGCCAGCGGCAAGTCGACGACGATGAAGATCATCCTCGGGCTGGTGAAGCCGGCCGCCGGCGACGTGCTGGTCAACGGCGTCTCGACGCTGAAGCTGAAGACGCCCGAGATCGTGCGGCTCGGCGTCGGCACCGTGCCAGAGGCGCGGCGGCTCTTCGGCGCGATGAGCGTGCGCGAGAACCTGCTGATGGGCGCCTTCGTGCGCGACGACAAGGCCGGGGTCGCAGCCGATCTCGACCGCGTGCTCGGCCTGTTTCCGCGCGTCGCCCAGCGGCTCGACCAGCAGGCCGGCACACTCTCGGGCGGCGAGCAGCAGATGGTCGCTATGGCGCGCGCCCTGATGAGCCGGCCGCGCGTCATCATTATGGACGAGCCGACCATGGGTCTCTCGCCGCTCTGGGTCGACCGCGTGCTGGCGCTGATCCGCGACATCAACGGCCAGGGCGTCGCCATCTTCATGGTCGAGCAGAATGCGAGCCTCGCGCTCCAGATCGCCCATCGCGGCTATGTCCTTCAGACGGGCCGCATCGTTCTCGAAGGCAAGGCCGCCGATCTCCTGTCCGATGCCCGGATCAGGGATGCCTATCTCGGCGGCGCGGAGGCGGCATGAGCTTGAGCGATATCACTCGGCAGAATCTCAGGATCGACCACGCGGTCATCGTCACCGACGATCTCGACGGAGCCATCGCCGCATGGCGCGAGCGCGGCTTCACGGTCGAGCCGGGCGGCCGGCATCCGCGCGGCAGCGTCAACGCGCTGATCTCCTTCGCCGACGGCGCCTATATCGAGATCATCGCATTCCCGGTGCCCCAGGAGGACTTCTTCTGGTGGCACACCCTTCAGAAGGACGGGCCAGGGCCAATCGACCTCGCGCTGCTGCCGGAAGACCTTGACGCCGTGCTGATACAGGCGGGTGCGGCGGGGCTCGGCTACGCGCCGCCGCAGGATGGCGGCCGCAAGCGCCCCGATGGCGAGACGCTGGTCTGGCGCACGGCCCGGCCGGCTGAGACCGACCTGCCCTTCTTCTGCTTCGACGTCACGCCGCGGCCGCTGCGGGTTCCGGCCGCCCCGCGCCATGCCAATGGGGCAACCGGCTTCGGCGCAATCAGCGTTGCGGTAGCCGATCTCGCGGCCTCCACCCGCCGCTGGGAAGCGCTGACCGGCAGAACCGCCGCCGCGATCGGCGCGCTGCCTGGCCTCGATGCGGCCGCCGCCGCCCTCGATCTCGGCACGACGCGGCTCGTCCTGCTTGCGCCCGAACGGCCGGGCTTGGGCGCCATCGCCGAGCATCTCGAACGGCGCGGTCAGGGCCTGTTCGGTCTCTCCTTCGCCGGAACCGACCCGACCGTATCCTACAGCCAGCCGGCCGAGCGACCGGCTTCCGCCTGAGCTTCGAAAGGTTTCGCATCATGGCCGGCAAACGCCTCGGCTTCTTCACCCGCCTCCTCGACGATGCCCCGGCGGCGGAGCGCTACCGGATCGCCACCGAGCAGATCGTCCATGCCGAGCGCCATGGCTTCGACAGCGCCTGGGTCGCCCAGCATCACTTCCACCGCGACGAGGGCGGGCTGCCCTCGCCTTTGCCCTTCCTGGCCTATGTCGCGGCGCGGACCAGCCGCATTCGGCTCGGCACCGGCATCATCATCCTGCCGATGGAAGATCCCGTCCGCACGGCCGAGGACACGGTCGTGGTCGATCTGCTCTCGGGCGGCCGGCTCGAAGTCGGGCTCGGCACCGGCGCGACACCGGAGACCTTCCTCGCCTTCGGCCTCGACAAGGAGCAGCGCACGGAGATCTTCGCACGCAACCTCGACAAGCTGCATGAGGCCTGGAGCGGCGCAGCGCTGGGCCATGAGCAGAACCGGCTCTATCCCGAGGCCGGCACCCTGCCGCAGCGCACCTGGCACGCGACCTTCTCGGCTGCCGGCGCCGAGCGCATCGGCAAGGCTGGTGCCGGGCTGATGCTCTCACGCACCCAGCCGCGCAGCGCCGACAAGCCGGACGCGACGCTGCCCGAGATCCAGCATCCGATCGTCGACGCCTATCTCGCCAATCTGCCGGCCGGCGTCGCGCCGCGCATCATGGCCTCGCGCACGCTGTTCGTCGCCGACAGCCGGGAAGAGGCGCTGAAACAGGCGGAGCGTGGCCTCAACCATGTGCTCGACCGCTTCATCGCCAGCGGCCACCGCATCGAAGACCGCAGCCTCGCGGGGCTGATCCGCACGCTCGATACCCATGTCGGCGCGCCCGAGGACGTCATCGCCTCGCTCGAAGCCGACACCATCCTGCCCCGCGTCACCGATGTGGTCTTCCAGGTGCATTCAGTCGATCCGCCGCCGCCGCTCGTGCTGCGCTCGATCGAACTCACCGCCGAAAAGGTCGCCCCGGCCCTCGGCTGGAAGGACACACCCGCCGCGCCGCCCGTCAGGCTCGCGGCCAACGCATGAGGTCCGTCCCATGAGCGCTCAAGACACCCCCGACATTCTCGACCTTCTCGCCGGCGTCGTCCCCGGTTCGGCCCTCGACACGCTGAGACGCGAGCGCCCGCAGACGCGCGACAATGTGCAGGCGAGCTATGCCGCCCTGTTCGGGGCTCCCGACGAGACCGGCGTGACGCCAAGCGAGCGGCTGGCGGTCGCGAGCTTCGTCGCTCTGCTGCATGGCGGCGTTCCGGCCGCGGCGCATTATCTCGACCGGCTCGAAGCGCAGCCGGACGGCGCCAAGCTCGCGGCCACGATCCGGCAGCAGGCCGAGCTCGCTGCTGCGCAAGGGCCTTACGGCGCCTATCCGCCCGGGCCGCTGTCTCGGGAGGATGTGCCCGGGCCGGTCTTCACGGTGAACGAGGCTGGCCGCGCCGCGCTTGGCGAGCGCCTGTCGGCCGCGCTCGCTCATGTACATCTGCTGGTCCTGCATCCGCGCGATGCCGCCGCATCCGACCTCGCCGCCCTGCAGGAGGCAGGCTGGAGCACAGCGGCGATCGTCACGCTCTCGCAGCTCGTCGCCTACCTCGCCTTCCAGATCCGCGCCGCGCATGGCCTGCGCGTCCTCGCCGCCTGAACCTGATGGAGCACGACGATGAGCGATGCCACACTCGAACGTCCGGCCACCACGGCGCCGAACCGCTTCACCCAGGCCGAGCTCGGCTGGGAAGCCTGGATCGACCCGATTCCCGAAGACGCGCTGACCGATCGACAGAAGGAAGGGCTGGTCGATATCGCACGCGCCAAGAGCCCTTATTTCCGGCTCCTCGCGCATGATCCGGACATCCTCCGGGCGCGGACGCTGGCCGACAAGGACATCTTCTACAATACCCGTGCCGGGCTGCCCCGCGCCGAGCGAGAGCTGGCCGCGGCCGCCGTCTCGCGCAACAATGGCTGCATCTACTGCGCCTCGGTGCATGCCCGCTTCGCCAGCACCTTCTCGAAGCGCAAGGACGACGTCCAGCGCCTGCTCGACGAAGGCACCGGCGCCGATATCGATTCGCTCTGGAATGCGGTGATCGAGGCCTCCGTCGCGCTCACGGCAACGCCGATCGCCTTCGGTCCCGAGCATGTCCGCAAGCTGCGCGATCTCGGCCTCGACGATCTCGCGATCTCGGACCTGATCCACGCCGCCTCGTTCTTCAACTGGGCGAACCGGCTGATGCTCTCGCTCGGCGAGCCGGTCGAGCAGGACTGAGAAGGCGCTTGCAGCGGCGGCCTATGCCGCTGTCTCGCCTGGCTGCGGCGGCATGATCCGCAGCGTTTCCGCCAGGCACAGGAAGAGGTGGTAGAGCACCCGCGACGGCAGCGCGATCGGCAGCGGCGCACCGGCCCGATCGAGCTGGTTGTGCCAGAGCCCGGTCCGCGTATCGACGAAATGCTGGAAAGTCAGGCCGAGATGGTGCGAAAGCCGCTCCGCCGCCGTCTTGTCGCCCGCAAATTCGAAGCGGGCGCCCAGCGCCTTGATGAATTCCGTCTGCGGCCAGAGCAGCTTTGTCGGTGCGACGAGCCCCCCATCGGGGTCGATGCCGTCGAACACCAGCGCCGGGCAACCCGGATCGCTGTCGATGCCATGCGCGTGTCCGAAGCGATAGAGCCCGTCAGCCAGCCCGCGCACCCTCTCCCAGCCGGTCAGGCGATGGTGGTGATGCAGCAGCCAGACCCATTCGAACTGATGGCCCGGCTCGCGCAATCGGCCGGGGTCGCCCACCACGGGCTGCCAGTCTGTATCGAAGAATTCTCCGAGTGTGCCCTGCGCATCGATGAAGCGCTCGGCCGCCAGCCGGACGATGCGGTCGGCTGCATCGAACCAGCGCTGGTTGCCGGTCGCTTCAGCCAGCGCGTGGAAGGCTTCGAGCAGATGCATATGCGGATTCTGACGCCGCGGCAGTGTGCCGAGATCGTCCTCGGTATAGCCGCCGAACGGAGCGGCCAGCTTGCTTTCGATCCCGTCCATCGTCGCCTCGGCCAGGCGGATTGCCTCCGCTTCGCCGGTCAGCCGGTGATAATGCGCGGATGCGAAGAGCACGAAGGCCAGGTCGTAGAGGTCACGGCGCGGAACGCTCGCGGAGCCATCGGGACGAAAGCGCTTCGGCACATAGCCATTCGCGGCCTGGGCCTTCAGCAGCAGGTCGAAACCATGCCGCGCCGCCTCCAGCGACGCTGGATCGCCGCTCAATCGTGCGGCGTGGCTGAAAGTGTAAGCGAGGCGCGCCGTCGTGAGCGCGCTGCGGTCCGGCGCCGCGACCGGACGACCGTCCGCCGTGAATTCTTCGGTGAAGCCGCCCGCGGCGTGATCGACGGCGCGTTCGATCCAGCTCGGGATCAGCGTCCCATAGGTCCAGCGCTGCAAGCCGGCAGGCGACAGGTCGAGCATGGTCGGCTCAGTGCGCCTGCGTCTGCGCGTGCAGGATCTGGCCGAGGAACTTGCGCGTCCGCTCGTTCTGCGGCGCGGTGAAGAACTGATCCGGCGCGGCAACCTCGACGATCTCGCCGGCATCCATGAAGATCACCCGGTCGGCAACCTTGCGGGCAAAACCCATCTCATGGGTGACGCAGAGCATGGTCATGCCGCTCTCGGCCAGTTCGACCATGACGTCGAGCACTTCGCTGACCATTTCGGGATCGAGAGCCGATGTCGGCTCGTCGAACAACATGATCTTCGGATTCATACAGAGCGAACGCGCGATCGCGACGCGCTGCTGCTGGCCGCCCGAAAGCTGTACCGGATATTTGTTTGCCTGCTCCGGGATATGGACGCGCTCCAGGATCTTTCGGGCATTCGCCTCGGCCTCGGGCCGCGGAATGCCGCGCACCTTCATCGGCGCGAGCGTGCAGTTCTCCAGCGCGGTGAGATGCGGAAACAGGTTGAAGCTCTGGAACACCATGCCGATCTCGCGACGGATGTCCTCGATACCCTTGAGTTTGGCGTCGACGGTCGTGCCGTCGATGACGATCTCGCCCTTCTGATGCTCTTCAAGCTGGTTCAGGCAACGGATCAGCGTCGACTTGCCCGAGCCCGAGGGCCCGCAGATGACGATGCGCTCGCCGCGCGAGACGGTGAGGTCGATGTCGCGCAGGACATGGAAGTCGCCGTAGAACTTGTCGACCTTGCGCATCTCGATGATCACGTCGCCGATCTCGTGGCCGGCGGGGGCGATGGCGCTCATCTGGAAAACCGTTTCGTATGGGATGGTGGAAGATGCGCCCGGCCGAGGACCGGGCGCATCTGTTTCGACGGAAGCCGCCATGCGGACCCGTGCTTCGACGAGGGCTCAGGCCCGCGTCGAAACCGTGGCGCCGCTAAAGCTCACCACTTGTCGCCGTTGAATTTCGGCATCGGCGGCAGCTTCGGGAGCGGCATGCCGAACCACTTCTGGTTGATCTTCGAGAGCTCGCCATTGCCCTCGATCTCGGCGATGAACTTGTTGGCGTACTCGGCCAGCGCCGTATCGGCCTTGCGGAAGGCCATGCCGTTGGCCTGCTCCTTCAGCGTGATCTTCGGCTCGATGTTGAGCTGTGGGTAGTCCTTGTTGAGCTGGGCGAGGATGGTGTTGCTCGCGCCCATCGCCTGGACCTGGCCCGAGATCAGCGCCTGAAGGGCGGTGGCGTCGTCGTCATAGCGCTTCAGCGGCGTGCCCTGCGGGGCGACGGCGCTGATCGCGATGTCCTGCGTCGAAGCGCGGGCGACGCTGATCGTCACGTTCTTCAGGTCTTCCGGCGCCTTGATGGCCAGGCTCTTGGGCGCCAGCACATAGATGGTCAGCGTGCTGTAGGGGTTGGAGAACAGCACCTGCTTCTGGCGCTCGGGGGTGATGCCGAAAGTGGCGATCAGCACGTCGACCTTGTTGGTCAGCAGGTAGGGGATGCGGTTCGGACCGGTAACCGGCACGAGCTCGAGCTTGACGCCCATGGCCTTGGCCATCAGCGCCGCGACATCCGCGTCGTAGCCGGCCGGCTGCTGGTTGGCGTCGGTGCCGCCGAAGGGCGGATAGTCGGTCAGCACGCCGACCATCAGCTTGCCGCGGGCCTTGATCTCGTCAGGCGTCGCGGCCTGGGCCGGGGCGGTGTTGAGTGCGGCGGCGGCAAGGCCGGCGAAGACCAGCGCGCCGAGGCCGCGCCGGCAAATCGATTTAAACAGGGACATGGGTCGTTCTCCTCTCAGGGTAGGCTGGTGTTCGCATCGATACGTTCCGAGCATGTGCGTTCCGCAAAAGAGGTTCGCTCTTTTGCGGAACAGCTCAGCGCGCGGCGACGAGGAGCTTTTGCTCCATCCTCTTGCTGTAGGCCGAGAGCGGCCGGCAGATGACGTAATAGATCAATGCGACGAGCGCGAAGATCGTGAAGGGCCGGAAGGTGGCGTTGTTGATGATCTGCGCGGCGCGCGTCAGCTCGACGAAACCGATGATCGAGGCGAGCGACGTGCCCTTGATGAGCTGCACCAGGAAGCCGATCGTCGGCGGAATCGCAATGCGGATCGCCTGCGGTGCGATGACCAGCACCATCTTCGGCCAGTAGCGCAGGCCGAGCGAGGTCGCCGCCTCCCATTGTCCGCGCGGCACCACCTCGATCGCACCGCGCCAGATCTCGCCGAGGAAGGCGCTGGCATGCAGCGACAGGCCGAGCGCCGCCGCCGTCCAGGGATCGACCGACCAGCCGAACAGCCCCGGCACGAAGAAGGCGAGGAAGAGCTGCATCAGCAGCGGCGTGCCCTGGAAAAGCTTGATGTAGCCGGCGGACAGGAACCGCAGCCCCTTGAATTCGCTGGTTCGGGCGAGCGCGACCAGCGCCCCGCCGATCGCCCCGCCGAGGAAAGCGACGAGCGAAAGCAGCAGCGTCCAGCGGACCGCCATGATGATGTAGATGATGTCGCCTGATCCGAGTGTGCGCATGGGTCACCTACCGTGTCGGCTTGCGCAGGAAGGCGCGTTCGATCCCGGCGAAGACCGTCCAGAAGAAGACGGAAAGCGCGAGATACAGGCATGTCGCGACGAAATAGACCTCGAAGCTGCGGAAGGTGCGCGACTGGATGTCGCCGGCCACGGCCGTCAATTCGCTCGCCGCAATCGCCGAGCAGACGCTGGTGTTCAGCATCAGCAGGATGAACTGGCTGGTCAGCGACGGATAGATCGCCTGGATCGCCGGCTTCAGGATGATGTAGCGGAAGATCTGGAGCGGGCGCATGCCGAGCGACTTGCCCGCCTCGACCTGCCCCTTCTGGATGCTCTCGATGCCGGCACGGATGATCTCGATGCCGTAGGCGCCGACATTGACGACCAGCGCGAGTAGGGCCGCCCCGTTGGAGGAGAACTTCAGGCCGAAGGTCGGCAGGCCGAAATAGATCACGAAGATCTGGATCAGGAACGGCGTGTTGCGGATGAGCTCGATATATTCGTCGATGATCCGGACCAGCCATTTCGGCCCCGAGGTCTTGCCGAGCGCGCCCGCGACCGAGACCACCATGCCGATCGCCATCGCCAGGGCCGAGAGCACCAGCGAATTGATCAGGCCCTGCAGCAGCTCGGGCCACGCCGCAAAGACGTCGGCAAAGTCAAATTCATAGCTCATGCGCGCCGCCCGCCCTGGGCGGCGAAAGCGGAGCCGCCTTCATGCGCCTTCTTCATTCCATCCTCTCCGTCCGGCTGAAGTGCCGGCTTCTTGCCCGAACCGCAGCATCCTCACAACCGCGGAATCAGCAATCCGCCGTCGGCGTTTATCACTGTCCCCGTGGCATAGGCGAACTGGCCGCCGGTCAGCGCCGCGACCACAGCCGCGACATCCTCCCCCTCGCCCCAGCGCCCGGCCGGAATCAGGCCTTCGGCGATCCGGGCATCGTATTTGGCGGCGACCTTCGCCGTCATGTCGGTGCGGATCACACCCGGGCGGACCTCGAAGACCGGAATCCCCTCCGGAGCCAGTCTCACCGCCAGCGCCTTGGCCCACATCGAGAGGCCGAGCTTGGAGACGCAGTACTGCGCCCGGTCGATCGAGACCAGCTCGGTCGAGGCCGAGGTAATGAAGACGATGGCCGGACGCTCCGGCCTGTCCGCCAGCATCGTCTTCGCGACCTCCTGGCTCAGGAAGGCGGCACCGCGCAGGTTGATGCCCATGACGAGATCGTAGCTCTCCGGCGTGATCTCCAGCATGTCGCCACGCACCGGCGCGCCGATGCCGGCATTCGAGACGAAGAGATCGAGCCGACCGAAGGCCTGCTTCACATCAGCAACGAGGCCGGCATGGCTTTCGATGGCCGCCACGTCGTGCTTGAAGAAGCGGGCCGTTGCGCCGGCTTCCTCGAACAGCTTCCTGGCCTCGGCAACGGCCTCGTCCTCAGCGATGTCGGTGAAGGCGATGTCGTAACCGGTTTTCGCGAGCGCGACGCCGATAGCGCGGCCGATGCCGCGCCTCGCGCCGGTGATCAGGGCGACAGGACGCGTCATCTCACTCTCCCCGGTAGGTAGGCGTGCGCTTTTCCTGGAAGGCGCCGACGCCCTCCTTCACATCCTCGGTATAGGAGACGAGCGAGCTCGCCAGCGTCTCCATGACGGCAGCACTATCCTCGTTTTCCGCCGCGTTGATGAGCTGCTTGACGACGATGTTGGCAACCGGGCCGCGCTGGCCGATGCGCTCGGCCATGGCCTGCGCCGCGGCGAGCGCCCCTCCCTTCTCGACGACCTGGTCGACAATGCCCAACGTCAGCGCCGTCTCGGCGGTAACGATCTCTCCGGTCAACGCGAGGCGCCGCGCGACCTGCCCGCCGAGGCGCTTGACCAGGCGCTGCGTGCCCGACCAGCCAGGAATCATGCCGAGCCCGGTCTCGGGCAGGCCGATCTTGGCCTGCACCTCGCAGATGCGGATATCGGCGGTGACGGCCAGCTCGAGCCCGCCGCCAAGCGCATGGCCGTTCATCGCGGCGATGACGGGCGGCTTCATCCGCGCCAGCTTGTCGAAGACGCGGTGGCCGGAGCGAACCCAGCCCTGCCCCATCTCCAGCGGAGACAACCCGCCCCAGGCGACGATGTCGCCGCCGGCGCAAAAGGCCTTGCCCTCGGCGGTCAGGATCACGGCGCGCACCGAGCGATCGGCGTCGATGGCGTCGGCAAAGCGACCGAGCAGCCCGACCATCACATCGTCAAGTGCGTTGAGTTTTTCCGGGCGGGCGAGCGTGATCGTCGCGATGCCGGAGGCGATGTCGAGGCGGACGGGGTCGCTCATGCTGCCCTCTTCGGCAGTTCGAGGCCAATCAGAGCCTCATCGAACAGGGCGGCGTCCATCAGCTTGGGCGGCTGTGGCACGAGCAGCGGGAATTCGCTCTGGGCGAGGATATCGCGCTCCAGATCGACGCCCGGCGCGATCTCCGTGACGACGATGCCCTCCACCGTCAGCTTCATCACGCAGCGTTCGGTGATGTAGGTCACGTCCTGGCCCTGCGCGACGGCGCGCGGGCCGGAGAAAGAGATGTGCTCCACCGCCTCGACCAGCTTCTTCACCTTGCCCTCCTTCTCGATGACGAGCTTGCCGTCAGCGATGGCGAGCTTGGCTGCGGCGCTGAAATAGCCGGAGAAGACGATGCGCTTGGCCCGCGCGGTGATGTCGATGAAGCCACCGGCGCCCGCCGTCACATGCGGCCTGACGCCAAGCTTGGAGACGTTGACGCAGCCCTGCCGGTCGATCTGCAGGAAGGAGAGCAGCGACATGTCGAAGCCCGCCCCCTGGAAGTAGGTGAACTGATAGGGCGAGGGCACGATCGCCTCGGCATTGGAGGCGCAGCCGAACTGAAACTCGAGCAGCGGCACGCCACCGACGGCTCCTTGCTCGATCACCCAGGTCACGGCGCCGTGCTGGCCTTCCTCGATCAGGATGCGCGGGACATTGGCCGAGATGCCGAAGCCGATATTGACCGCATCGCCATGGCGCAGCTCCTGCGCAACGCGCCGGGCGATGACCTTGGCGACATCGAAGGCCGGCGTCTCGAAACTCGACAGCGGCCGGCGCACCTCGCCGGAGATCGCGGGATCGTAGACGGTCTGCGTCGTCTGCATCTGGTCGGGCGCGACCACGATCGCATCGACGAGGATGCCCGGCACGAACACGGCCTGCGTGTTGAGGCTGCCGGCCTCGACCACACGCTTCACCTGCGCGATGACGATGCCGCCATTGTTGCGCACGGCGAGCGCCTGATCGAGCGGGCCGAGCAGGCCGCCCTCATGCTCATAGGAAAGGTTGCCGCGCTCGTCGGCTGTGGTCGCGCGGATGATCGCAACCTTCGGCACGATGCTGCGGAAATAGAGCCAGTCCTCGCCGTCGAACTCCACACGGCTGACGATCGGCTCGGCCGCGGCACGCGCGTTCATGGCGCAGCCCTGATGCTTCGGATCGACAAAGGTGTCCATGCCGATCTTGGTCAGCACGCCCGGCCGCTTGGCCGCGGCCTCGCGATGCATGTCGAACAGGATGCCGCTCGGGATGTTGTAGGCCGGGATCTGGTCGCCCGTGACCATCTTCCAGATTTCCGGTGGCTCGGCCGAGGAGGGGCCGGAAGGGTAGGAACCGCCCATGATCCGCGCCAGCAGGCCGGGCTTGGCGATATGGTCGACGCCCTTGACGCCCCACATGTCGCCGGCCGCGATCGGGTGCAAGGTCGTCAGGTTGCTTGGATGCCCGGAGGCATCGAAGCGCCGGCCGATCGCCGCCAGCACGGCGTCAGGGCAGCCAAGGCCCGAAGATGAGGAAACCGTGACGATCGCGTCGTCCGGGATAAGGGCGGCGGCTTCGTCGGCAGTCAGGATACGGGGAAAGGCCATGGCTCTGTCTCTGGGTGAAAGTTTCAGCCGGCGGCGGCGAGTGCGCGCTGATAGGCGCCGCAGGATTCGCGGATGACGAGGTTGGCGGGCCCGATGACGCTTTCCGGCTCCATGACCGGGTCGGCAATCTGCTTCAGCAGCAGCGCCGCGGCGCGCTCGCCAAGGCCCACCGGATCGACGGCGACGGTGGTCAGTGCCGGCGAGACATGGCGCGCCTCGCTGGTATCGTCGAAGCCGACGACGGCAATGTCCCGACCGACGACGAGGCCATGCCGCGCCGCTGCCAGCATCGCGCCGATCGCGACGACGTCGTTGTAGCAGACCACCGCGGTTGGCCGATCGGCCAGCGAGAGCACGGCACTCATCGCGCCGAAGCCGCCATCGCGCGTCGGCATGCTTTCGAGGTTGAGCGCCGGATCGATGTTGCGGCCGGCCGCCTCCATCGCCGCGCGGAAGCCGCCGTGCCGCTCCTGGCGGACGACCATCGAATGCATGCCGCCGAGATAGGCGATGCGTTCGTGGCCGAGATTGATGAGGTGACGCGTGACCCGGCTCGCCCCGGCATGGTTTTCCGGAACGACATGGCTGACGGCCGTGCCCGGCAGCCGGCGGATCGCCACCAGCAGTGCCGTGCCGGCAGCCCTGACCCAGTCGAGATGCTCGGGGCGCGTATCGAGCGCCGGGCAGAGGATGATACCGCCGGCACCATGCTCGCGCATCATCCGCATCACCTGTTCCTGCCGCACGACGCTCTCGGCGGTGTTGGCCATGAAGGCGACATAGCCAGCCATCTGCAGCACCTTCTCCACCCCGATGGCGAATTCCGCGAAGAAGGGGTTGGAGAGGTCGTTGAGAACGAGGCCGACGATGCGGGACTGCGCGTTGCGCAGATTGGCGGCACCGCGGTTGTAGACATAGCCCAGCCGATCCATCGTCTGCAGGACCTGCTGGCGTGTCTCGGGCTTGACGCTGCCGCGGCCGGTGAGGACGAGCGAGACCGTCGATTTCGAGACGCCGGCGGCGTCCGCGATCTCGATGATCGTCACTTTCCCCTTGCTGCCTTGCGGCTGCGGCATGGTTTCGTCCCTAAGGCGCGAGGCGCCGTTCTTTTTCTGGAACGTTCCATTATCACTCGGGTCAGACCTCCGCAACATCTCTCTTTCAAACGATTTTATTGCCTTGTATAAGACCGGAAGCGCGCTCCTGAAATGGAACGTTCCAATAAATCAAGTCGGAGGAAGCGATGGCCGAGATCACCCTGCCCCGCCCGGATGGCGGCAGCGAGCGCTACAGGCTGGCGCCCCCTTCGCCCTATCCGCGTACTGCACCAGCCAATGGCGTTCGGACCGTTTACGCCGCGGCCCATGTCGTCGCCGACCCGCTGAAACTGCAGGAGCCCTGGCGCGTCCCGGCCGTGGATTGGGATGCCACCCTCGCCTTCCGTCGCCATCTCTGGGGTCTCGGCTTCAAGATTGCCGAGGCAATGGACACCTCGCAGCGCGGCATGGGGCTGGACTGGCCGAACGCCGCCGAACTGATCGCCCGCTCGCTGGCCGAGGCCAAGGCGACGCCTGGAGCTGATCTCGCCTGTGGCGCCGGCACCGATCAGCTCGATCCCAACGCCACACGCAGCCTCGACGACGTGATCCGCGCCTATGAGGAGCAGATCGGCCATGTCGAACAGCATGGCGGCAAGATCATCCTGATGGCGAGCCGCGCGCTCTGCCGCGTCGCCAAGGGGCCGGACGACTACCTTTCCGTCTATGGCCGACTGATCCGCCAGACCCGCGGCAAGGTGATCCTGCACTGGCTCGGCGAGATGTTCGATCCAGCCCTCGCAGGCTACTGGGGCAGCCGCGAGTTCAGGCCCGCCATGGAGACGGTGCTGACTCTGATCCGCGAGCACGCCGACAAGATCGACGGCATCAAGATCTCGCTGCTCGATGCGGGCAAGGAGATCGAGATGCGCCGCCTGCTGCCCGAAGGCGTCGTGATGTATACCGGCGACGACTTCAACTATGCCGAACTGATCGCCGGAGACGATCGGGGCTTCTCGCACGGGCTGCTCGGCATCTTCGACCCGATCGCGCCCGCCGCTGCTGCGGCCTTCGCGAAGCTGGAAGCGGGCGACCGCGCCGGCTTCCACGCGATCCTCGACCCGACGGTCGCACTCTCGCGCCGGCTCTTCGAGGCTCCGACGCAGCATTACAAGTGCGGCGTCGTCTTCCTCGCCTGGCTCAACGGCCACCAGAACCATTTCCGCATGGTCGGCGGCGCCGAATCCGCACGCGGCATCCTGCATTATGCAGACCTCTTCCGCCTGGCCGATCAGTCCGGATTGTTCGTCGATCCGGAGCTGGCGGCGGGCCGCATGACGCAGCTCTGCGCCCTCAACGGCGTCGCCTGAGGAGAGAACGCCATGCACGCTCCCTTGCTCGACGCCGAGATCTACGACCAGATCCGCGAGACCGCACGGCGCTTCGCCGAAGATGTCCTCAAGCCCGCCGCAGTTGACCTCGACCGCGACGAAACCTTCCCTGCCGAGATCTATGCCCAGATGGGCCAGCTTGGCCTGTTCGGTATCACCGTGCCGGAGGAACATGGCGGCGCCGGCCTCGACACCTACGCCTATGCGATCGTGATGGAGGAGCTCTCGCGCGGCTATTCCTCGGTCGCGGACCAGTGCGGGCTCGTCGAGCTGATCGGCACGCTGCTCACACGCTACGGCACGCCGGAGCAGTTGCAGCGCCTGCCGGATATCCTGGCCGGAAAGACCCGGGTCGCCTATTGCCTGACCGAGCCGGAAGCGGGCTCCGACCTCTCCAATGTCCGCACCACGGCGCGCGAAACCGCCGAAGGCTATGTCATCAATGGCGGCAAGCTCTGGATCCACAACGCGCCGGTCGCCGATCTCGGCTTCGTGCTGGCCTCGACCGACCCGTCGGCCGGCCACCGTGGTATGAGCATCTTCCTGGTCGACCTGCATGCGCCCGGCGTCTCGCGCGGGCCGAAGGAACACAAGATGGGCCAGCGCGCGAGCCAGGTCGGCGCGCTCAATTTCGACGGCGTCGCCGTATCGAGCGGAGCCCTGCTCGGCCCCAAGGGGCGCGGCTTCCACATCATGATGAGCGTTCTGGAGAAGGGTCGCGTCGGCATCGCCTCGCTCGCGGTCGGCATCGCGCAGGCAGGGCTCGAAGCGGCGCTGGCCTATGCCCGCGACCGGCGCCAGTTCGGCAAGCCGATCCTCGACAATCAGGGCCTGCAATGGCTGCTGGCCGACATGGCCAAGGACATCGCCGCCGCCCGCGCGCTGGTCGAGCGTGCCGCGCTGCTGATCGACCACGGCAAGCCGGCAACCTCGGCGTCCTCGATGGCAAAATGCTTCGCCAGCGACATGGCCGTGGCGCAGACGGCCAATGCCGTGCAGGTCTTCGGCGGCTCCGGCTATATCCGCGGCTTCGAGGTCGAGCGGCTCTACCGCGATGCCAAGATCACGCAGATCTACGAAGGGACCAACCAGATCCAGCGCACGATCATCGCCAAGGAGCTGATCAAGAACGGCGCCTGAAACTTCGAGGGCATCCGCGACTGCCTTGCGGCCGTCGCGGACGATCCGGCCGCAGGTCGAGCTGTCCACGGCTCGACACTGCGCCCTCTTTAGAATCCATAAAATATTGATTTAATTGATATTTTTGAGACCCCTCGCTATACTGCTCCGGTTGCGAGGACATGATGGTTTCAACGTTGCCGACGCGCACCGCCCCGGCGACCGCGCTTCAACTTTTCTCGGATAGCCTGTTTCTGTCGGCTGGCGCCTTCCCCGTCACCTCTGGCGAACGCATCGTCGGACCGATGCGGCGCGGCCTCAAGATCGCGGTGTTGCTCGACGGCCGGCAGTCGCTGGAACTCGATAACCACCCTCCGCTGACGATCGAGGGGCCGGCCCTGCTGATCGCTGCCAATAGCGGCGACCACGTCCAGCAACGCACCGGGATCACCGGCGGGTCGTTGCGTTGCGCGATCATGCAGCTCGAGCTCGATTTCGTCGAAGACGAGTTTTCCGTGCCGATGGAGCGCCTTTTCGCATTGGCGGGCGCGGCGGATGCCGGAGCCTGGGTGCGACCGGCCAGCGCGGTGCTGCGCGGACTCGCCCAGCAGATGGCAGACTGCCCCGTCTCGGACGCCCTGCGGCCGATCTATCTCGGCGGCAAGGCGCTGGAACTCGCCGCCCATGCACTCGACGAATTGCTCGGAGCCCCTGCCCAACGGGCCCGGCGCCTGCCCGGGCGCACACGCGAGCAGGTGCATGTGGCGCGCGACATGTTGCTGGCCTCGATGCGTGAACCGCCGAGCCTGACGGAACTCGCCCGCGCCAGCGGGCTCAACCCCACCAGGCTGACCTCCGCCTTTCGCAGCGAGTTCGGCAGCAGCGTTTTCGGCTACCTTCAGGAGCAGAGGCTGCAACATGCCCACGCGCTGATCGCGAGTGGCGAGGCGAGCGTCGCGGAGGCCGCGTTCCGCGTCGGCTACACGCCGGCGCATTTCTCGGGACTGTTCCGGCGCCGCTTCGGCCTCCCGCCAAGCGCCTTGCGTTAGGCCGCTTTCCCCAAGGTTTCGCGCGCCGCGCCCCTGACCGCTTCCAGGGTACGGTCGATCACCTCGGCATCATGCTCCGAGGAAACGAACCATGCGCCGCGCTCCAGCGCGCGCACGCCGCGTTTCAGCAGCGCATGGGCGAAGCGGCTATAGGCGACCTTGTCGGAACGGGCCACATCCCGGTAGTTGCGCGCCGGCGCATCGAGCCCGAAGGCGACGTGGAACATCAGCGGGAAGCCGACGACCTGCGCCTTGATGCCCTCTTCCGCCAGGATGGCGCGGATGCCGTCCTGCAGGCGCTGGCCATGGACGGAGCTGCGCTCGTAATGCTCCGGGGTCAGCATTTTCTGCGTCGCCACCAGCGCCGCCATGGCGATCGGCTGGGCGTTGAAGGTGCCGCCGTGCAGCACGCCATCGGCAAAGAGATCGAGCAGGTCGGCGCGCCCGGCCACCGCCGCGACGGGGAAGCCGTTGGCGATCGCCTTGGCCATGATCGTCATGTCAGGCGTCACGCCGAAGCGCTCCTGCGCCCCGCCCCGGCCGAGCCGGAAGCCGGTGATGACCTCGTCGAAGATCAGCAGCGCGCCATGCTTGCGGCAGGCGGCGAGCGCGCCCTCGAGATAGCCCTTCGCCGGCGCGATGGCACCCTGATTGCACATCGCCGGCTCCATCAGGACGGCCGCGACGTCGCCCTTGGCGAGCCTGGCCTCCAGCGCCGCGAGATCGTTCCAGCCGAGAATCGAGAGCCCCTCGCCTGCCGCTGGGTCCTGCCCCTTGCTGCCGATCACCGGCGTCGGTGCGTCCTCCGGGCCGGCTGCGTTCAGCCCCGGTGCGGTCGACCACAGGATGTTGTCGAACCAGCCATGGTAATGGCCTTCGAACTTGACGATCGTGCGTTTGCCCGTGGCGGCTCGCGCCAAGCGGATCGCGGCCTGCGCCACCTCGGACCCCGACGAACCGAAGCGCAGCCGCTCGGCCGAGGGAACGCGCTCGCAGATCAGCTTCGCGGCCTCGTATTCGATCGGCATCTGGCCGGCGAAGAGAATGCCTTTCTCGGCCTGGCGCTGTGCCGCCTCGATCACCGGCTTCGGCGCATGGCCGAGCACGGTCGCGCCCATGCCGCAGTAATAGTCGATGATCCGGTTGCCGTCGGCGTCGATGAGATAGGCGCCTTCGCCGCGCTCGAAGACGAGCGGCCCGGGCGACATGCCGAGCCGGAAATTGCTGTTCACGCCGCCGGCGATGTAGCGCGCATTTTCTGCGATCTGCCGGGCCGATTCCTCGAAGCGCAGTGCTCCCGCCTGCTGGGTGCCGTTGCCTGCCACTTGCGTTGCCTCCGATGCTGTTGCCTCGACCAGACCAGACCGACCTCACCGTGTAAAGGAACGCCGGTTTCGCCTTGCGGAATTCCACTCGGCTGGGTTATGCCGGCTCGTCACTCTCCCGAAAGGCGGTACGGCCATGGCGAAGAAGCCCGACAATCCCTACGTCGTGCAGCCGGTGATGAAGGCACTGAAGGTGCTGGAACTGGTCGCTCGCCACGGCCACGAGATCGCGCTCACCGCCGTCAGCAAGGAACTCCGGATCCCGAAGACAACGACCTTCCGCTATTTGCAGACGCTGACGGCAGCCGGCTTCCTCGACCACAACCGCACGACCGACCGCTACAATCTCGGCCCGCAGCTGCGCGCCATCGCCCGCGCCGATGCCAGCGTCAGCAAGGTCCGGGAGCTCGCCCGCCCGGCCATGATCGAGCTGATGCACGAGTTCAACGAGACGGTGAACCTCGCAGTGAAGGGCAATGGCACGGTCGTCTATATCGACCTCGTCGAGGCCAACCGTTCGCTTCGGATGCAGGCCCGCATCGGCGACAGCCACCCGATGCACTCCACCGCGCTCGGCAAGGCGATCCTCGCCTTTCTGCCGGACGCCGAACGGCAACGCCAGCTCGACCTGCCGCTGACGGAGCGCACCGGTCGCACCTTGCTGGAACGCGAAGAGATCGAACGCCAGCTCCGGCAGGTCAAGCGCAGCGGCTACGCCACCGAGATGGGCGAGAACGAGGATGGAGCGATGTGCGTCGGCGTGCCGATCCTCGACGAGGACGGGCATCCGGTCGCAGCGCTGTCGATCTCGGCGCCGCTGATGCGGATGCCGCATTCGCTGGCCGCCAAGGTCGGTATCAGGCTGCGCGAGGTCGCGGCCGGCATCTCGACCCAGCTCGGCTCGCGGCCAGCGGCGACAGGCTGAAACCTTTTCTGGTCGCATTTTCTTGACGCGAACCGGCGGCCACTTCGCTTGAAAATGCTTCGGTGCCGGGCTCATCGGTATTCGATCCTGGGGTCGATCCAGGCGTAGAGCATGTCGACCAGGAGGTTGATCAGCATATAGGCGACCAGGATCACCAGGATGCAGCCCTGGATCAGCGGGTAGTCGCGGGTGCTGATCGCCTGGATCAGCAGGCGCCCGAGCCCCGGATAGGTGAAGACCGCCTCCGTCACCACCGCCCCGCCGATGAAGTTCGCCATCATCAACCCCACGATCGTCACGAAGGGCAGCATCGCATTGCGCATGATGTGCAGGCCGACGATGCGGTTCTCCGGGACGCCCTTGGCCCGGGCGGTGCGGACATAGTCGGCCCGTGCCTCCCCGATCAGCGAGGCGCGCAGGAAGCGGGCGAGAATGCCCGAGACATAGATGCCGAGCGTGACCGCCGGCAGGGCGAGGCTGCGCAGGGCATCGAGCGGCGATTGCCAGAGCGGCACATGGCGCGAGGCCGAGGGCAGCCAGTGCAATTCCACCGCGAAGAGCAGGATCAGCAGGATGCCGAGCCAGAAGGTCGGCACGCCCAGTGCCAACGCGCTCCAGCCACTGAGCAACCGGTCGAGCCAGGAATTCGGCCTGATCGCGCTCGCGATCGCGACCGGGATGCCGATGACGAGCGCCACCACGATCGCCGCCAAGGCGAGTTGCAGCGTCGCCGGCAACCGCTCTCCGATGAGCTGCAGCACCGGCTGGCGGCTGTGCAGCGAGAGCCCGAAATCGCCGGTCAGGGCGCGCCCGAGCCAGTCGCCGTATTGGACCACCATGGGTCGGTCGAGCCCGTAGCGCTGGATCGCGGCGGCGATCTCTTCCGGACCGGCATTCTCGCCGACGATGACCGCGACCGGCCCGCCCGGCACCGCATAGATCATCGCGAAGATCGCGAAGGAGGCGATCAGCAGCACCGGCAGCATCTGAGCGAGGCGGCGCAGGACGTAAGCCGTCATCGCCGCCCCCCGATCGTCACGCCGGAAGCATCGGTCTCGTCCCGGTCGAGGATCGCGGTCAGAGCCCGGCCGATCGTGTCGAAGGAAAGGATCGTCAGGGTCAGGACGAGCCCCGGCAGCACCGCATAGGTCGGCGCTTCGTAGAGATAGGATTTTCCGGTGCGCAGCATCTCGCCCCAGCTCGGCGTCGGCGGCGGCACACCGACCCCGAGGAAGGCGAGCGCCGCCTCGAGCAGGATCGCGATCGAAGCCAGCACGATCGCCTGAACCACGAGCGGACTCAAGGCGTTGGGCAGGATCGTTCGGAACATGATGTAGCTCGGCTTGCCGCCGAAGCCGCGTACCGCCGTGACGAAGTCGAGCGAGCGCAGCGCCATCACCTGCGCCCTGGCGATGCGGGCGAAACCGGGAATGCCGGCGACGCCGACAGCGATCAGCGCAGCGCTCTGGCTGCGCCCCAGAACCGCGATCAGCGCCATGGCGAAGAGGATGTTCGGCAAGGCGAGCAGCACGTCGATGCCGCGCATCAGGAGCGAATCCCGCCAGTCGCCATAGAAGCCGGCGACGAGCCCGACCGGCACGCCGATCAGCGCCGCGATCAGCACCGCGCCGAAGGCCGTGACCAGCGAGGTACGCGCGCCGTAGACGACCCGGGCCAGGATGTCGCGGCCGAGTTCGTCGGTGCCGAAACAGTTCTCGGGCGAAGGCGGCTTCAGCGAATCCGCGATGCTCTGCGCCAGCGGATCGAGCGGCAGCAGCTCGGCAAAGGTCGCCGCCAAGCCGACCAGCACCAGGAAGGCGAGGCTCAGCGCCGCACCGCGCCGGGCGAGCAGCCGGCGCAGCAAGCGTCCAAGCGAGATCAGGCCATCCCGCATCAGGCGGTGCCGGCCTGGCACCGCAGGTCGACAAGCCGCATCACTTGAACCCGATGGTGCGGGCCACGAACAGATTGTCGATGTCGAGCGTCACCCCGCCGATCTTCTCCGAGGCAACGATCAAGCCGACATCGTAGGAGTTGGTCGCAATCCCGAAAGCCTCGTCGACCAGCACACGGTTGAGATTGTCATAGGCCGCCTTGACCTCGGCTTCGCTGCCGGCGGCACTGTCGACCTTGGCGATCGCGGCGACATAGTCGGGATGCGGGTGGGGATCCTTCAGGATCGGGTTGCCCGAGGTGCGGTAGATCGAGTTGGTCGCGACGCGTGAGGGAAACTTCTGCACGTTGCCGACCGCGCCGAAGGTCGCGGCGAAGTCGCCCCCGAGCAAAGCCGTGACGTATTCGGCGCCCTGGCGCATGTCGAGTTCGATCGGGATACCCGCCTTCTGCAGCGAGCCCTGCACGATCTGGCTGATGGCGACCGAAGGCTCGTCGCTGCCGTTCACCAGCAGTTTCCAGCCCTTCATCTCATCGGCGGACAAGCCGGACGCGGCGATCAGCTTCTTCGCCTTGTCGAGGTCGTAGGCATAGGTCTTGGTGTAGCTCTCGTCATAGGCCGGGCTCGCCGGCGCCCAGGGCAATGCCACGACCTTGCCCATGCCGGCATAACCGACGCGCAGGATGCTCGCCCGGTCCATCAGATAGTTGAAGGCCTGGCGGAACGACTTGTTGCGGAAGGGGCCGCGCGTCGAATTGATGCGGAAGACCTGCACCAGTTGCCCCGGCCCGGCAAAGACCTGGTAGCCCGCATCCTTCAGCCGGACGGCGCTGCGCGAGGAGCCGTTATAAACGATGTCGACCGCGCCCGATTCCAGCGCAGCGCTGGCGGCGGCATCCTCGCTGAACACCGTGAAGACGAGATCCTGCGCGATCGGCTGCTTTTCGCGCCAGTATTTCGGATTGGCCTTGAGGGTCAGACTCTGCCCCACCGCGCGATTGACCAGCGTGTAGGCGCCGGTGCCGGCCGGTACGGTCTCGACGGTATCGATGCCCTTGGGATCGATCGGGATCAGGAACTGCAGCAGGTCGAGGATCTGCCGGTCGGGTACTGGCGCCTTGAAGTTGATCGTGACACTGCGCTCATCCGGCGCCGACCAGTCCTTCACGATCGACATCGTCGCGAAGACGTTCTTGCCGCGCTTGGGATCGGCGCCCTTCTGCAGGGTCGCCAGCACGGAATCGGACTTGAACGGATTGCCGCTGTGGAAGGTCACGCCCTCGCGCAGCTTCAGCGTCACCGATTTCTTGTCCGGGGCAATCGTCCATTCGGTCGCGAGGCTCGGCTGCGGCTTTCCCTCCGGGGTGTATTCGATCAGGCTGTCGTAGAGGTTCTTGATGACGTGGAAATTCACCGTGGAGAGCTGCTGCGGATCGTAATTCGCCAGCTCGTTCAGCACGGCGACCCGCAACGTCCCGCCCTTGAGCTGCTGGGCTGCGGCCGGCAGCGCCGCCGTGAATGGGGCCGCGCCCGCCAGGGCAAGGCCGGTGATGCAGAATCGACGTCGCGACAGCTTTGTCATCGCTTTCCCCTTTTTGTTGTTTCAGTTGCCCTTCAACCCATCCCCGCACCTGGCTGGGACGAATGCGCCCGCCAGTCGCTTATTTTTTCCAACGGATAGACCGGGCGCGGAATCCGCTGCCACGGCAGAGTGAAGACGTCCGACTGCCCCGGCCCGCGCGTATCGGCGCGGACGAGCCCGGAGGCGATGCGGTCGAAATACTGGAAGTTCGAAGCCGTCTTGAGCACGGCCATCTTGTAATCGGAGAGGTCGATGCCAAAGGCCTCGTAGACGTCCGGCACATTGCCGGCGACGCCGCGCAGTTCCGAGATCAGGAGCGTCACCGGCCCGACATCGAAGACCGCGACGCGGCCCATGTCGACCTCGGGCTGGTGGTTGAACTTGAGCGGAATCGACCCGCCGCCCAGCTTCCTGACCCGTCCGGTCACGGTCAGCGGCTTGAAGAAGGCGGTGGCCGCATCACCGCCGAGCGGCAAGGTGACCTCGGCGCCCTCGCCCGCTGCCGTCAGCGTCGCCACGGCCTTGGGCGAGATCAATGGGATCAGCGCCTTGCTCCCGATGCCAAGCCGCAGCATCGATTCCAGCAGCAGGTTGCTGTCGCCGGCCGCCCCGCCGAAGACGGTGTCGCCGGTATCGCTGACCACGACCATGCCGCGCTCGGCCGCATCGGCCTTGCGCACGGCATCGTCGATGGAGACCGCCTCGCGCACCTGAAAGTCGTCGCGCATCGACCAGGCGAGATCGGCCAGTTCGTCCGCAAGCTTCTCCGCCAGCGCCTGATCGCCGTCGGTGACGACGATCGTCGACCAGCCGCCCTCGGCGACATCGAGCCAGGGCTGCATCGGATAGTTCGAGGCCTGCAACACGCGCCGGTCGGCCTCGATGGCGCGGGCCCGGTCGAACCAGATCTTCATCGGTCCCTTCGAGGTCAGGAACTGCTCCTGATGCGAGAGCAGCGGAATCTTCCGCCAAGCCATGACCGGCTTGCACTTCTCGGTGAGGATGCGCAGCAGCACCTCGGTCCCGACCTTGCCGGTGTCGAACACGTCATGCGGCTGGGTCCGGTGCCCGACAATGGCCGTGCAATTGGCCATGATCTTCTGCGTGATGTTGGCGTGGTGGTCGAGCCCGAGCAGGATCGGCACGTCCGACCCCAGAATCCTGCGGCAGAGCTCGGCCTGCTCGCCCTCGACATCATCGATGCCCTCAGCCGCACAGGCACCGTGCAGATGCAGGACGAGCCCGTCGATCGGCCCCACAGTCTCCAACCCCGCGCGGATCTTCGCCTGGAAGAAATCGAAGGCCTCGCGCGAGATGCGCCCGCCCGCCACGGCCCAGGCGCGGATGATCGGGACCGTCTCGATGTCGAGTCCGCTCTCCTTCACAGCCGCGTAGTGCCCGCCGATCTGGCCGATCTCGCCGAACTGCCGCGCGATCTCCTCGCCTTCGACGAGGCCGAACGCCTCGAAATCAGAGAGCGTCGTCAGCAGCGGATTGAAGTCGTTCGTCTCCTGAACGATGTGGATCAGCGCCAGACGCACGGCATCCTCCCGGATTGCAGCTCCACCGTCCGGCCGATGCCGGGCGAAGCGGTTTCTCGGACTTCAGGGCATCGTTCCGGGCGGCATTTCGGTCGATCGGCAGCCCGGCCTCATCGTCGAAAGCGTAGTTGCGCCAAATATTTCACGTCAAGGATTGGATGTTCCATCTGAAGGAACATCCAATCACGCAGCCGCGCTTCGGTCCTTCGGCCAGTAGCGGCAGGAGACGCCGTGACCTGGCGCGATCTCGTGCCATTCGGGCGTCCCCGCCCGTGCGTGATCGACACCATGGATGCAGCCGCCGCCATCGCCGTCGAGGAAGCGCAGATCCGGCGGCGGCCGCCGCAACCGCTCGCGCTGGAGCACGGGGTCGGGCACCGGCACGGCATCGAGCAGGTGCTGCGTGTAGGGATGGGCCGGGCTGTCATAGACCTGTCCCGCACTGCCCATCTCGACGATGCGCCCGCGGAACATCACGGCGACGCGATGCGCCATCTCGCGCACGATCGCGAGGTCATGCGCGATGAAGAGGTACGACAGGCCGAGCTTCTCCTGCAACGATTGCAGCAGCGCGACGATCTGCGCCTGCGTGCGGACATCGAGCGCCGAGACCGGCTCGTCGCAGACGACGAAATCCGGATTGACTGCCAAGGCCCGGGCGATGACGACGCGCTGGCGCTGGCCGCCGGAGAACTCGTGCGGATAGCGCTGCATCATCGCCGGATCGAGATTGACCAGCTCCAGCAGTTCCTCGACACGCTCGCGGATGCGGTTGGCCGGCACCGTGCGATGGACTTGCAAGGGCTCGCTCAGGATTTGCCCGATTGTCATGCGCGGATGCAGGCTGGAATAGGGGTTCTGCAGCACGAACTGCATGTGCCGGCGCATCCGGCGCAATTCACCCGGGCGCATCGTCGTCAATTCCTGCCCGAGCAGGCGGACCGAGCCCTCGCTCGCCTTCTGGAGCTGGAGGATCGCGCGCCCGGCCGTGGTCTTGCCCGAGCCCGACTGCCCGACCAACCCGAGCGTCTCTCCGGGCGCGATCTCGAAGGAAAGGCGCTCGACCGCCTTGACCGGTGGAGCTCCGCGCCGCGCCGGGAACAGCACCGAGAGGTCGCGGACCTGCAGCAGCCGCTCCGTCATCGCTACGCCCCCGCCCCTTGCAGGCGCGGCACGGCATCGAGCAGCGCCCGCGTATAAGCGTGCTGCGGCCGCGCGAACACGTCGTCGACCGGCCCGGCTTCGACAATCTCGCCGCGATACATCACGTTCACCCGATCGACCATGCCGGCGACGACGCCGAAATCATGGGTGATCAGCATCAATGCCATGCCGCGCTCTTCCCGGAGCCGCAGCAGCAGGCGCAGGATCTGCGCCTGCACGGTGACGTCGAGCGCCGTCGTCGGCTCGTCGGCGATCAAGAGGTCGGGCTCGCAGGAGATCGCGATGGCGATCAGCACCCTCTGGCGCTGCCCGCCCGAGAACTGGTGTGGGAAATCGTCGATCCGCCGCGCCGGATCGGGAATGCCGACGAGATCGAGCAGTTCGATGCTGCGCTCGCGCGCCGCCTTGCCCGACAAGCCGAGATGGCGGCGCAGCATGTCGCTCATCTGCGCGCCGATGCTCATCACCGGGTTGAGCGAGGTCATCGGGTCCTGGAAGACCATGGCGATGCGCCGGCCGCGCAGGTCTCGCATCTCCACCTCGTCCAGCGCGAGTAGATCCCGCCCCCAGAAGGCGACGGAGCCGCCGAGCCCAATCGAGGCTCCTTCCGGCGCCAATCGCATCAACGCCTTGGCGGTGACGCTCTTGCCACAGCCGGATTCGCCGACGAAGCCGACCGCCTCGTCGGCATTGATGTCGAAGGAGATGCCGCGCACGGCCTGGATCACCTCCCGGCGCGTCGTCACCGTCGCGGTGAGGTCGCGCACCCGGAGCAATGGGCCGGTCATCGCACGCTCCCCACGTCCAAAACCTCGCGCAAACCGTTGGCGATGATGATGAAGGTCAGCGTCGCGAAGACGATCGCCAGCGCCGGCCCGATCACTGTGAGCGGCGCAAGCTCCATGAACTGGCGCGCCTCCGAAAGCATGCCGCCCCAGTTCGGGTCGGGCGGCGGCGGACCCAAGCCCAGGAATGAAAGCGCGGTCACGGTGAAGATCGTCTGCGACAGCGTGAGACTGGTCGCAACGAGGATCGGCGAGACCACGATCGGCAGGATATGGCGCAGCACGAGGCGCATCTCGCTCATGCCGACGCTGCGGGCAGCCTCGACATGGTCCCAGCGCTTCACGCTGAGCACAGGCGCCCTGACCACCCGCGCCATGGCCGGCGTGTAGACGATCGCGATGGTCAGGATCAGGTTGGGCACGGTCGGCCCCAGCGCCGCCACCACGGCGATCGCCAGCAGCAGCACCGGGAAGGCGAAGACGACATCGAGCAGGCGCATGATGATCTCGTCGGTGCGCCCGCCCAGATAGCCGGCCGCCAGCCCGAGGATCAGACCAGCTACCAACGCGATCAGCACAGCGCTGATGGTGATGAGCAAGGTGGTGCGTCCGCCGACGATCAAGCGGCTCAGCACATCGCGTCCAATCGAATCCGTGCCAAGCCAATGAGCCGTGCTCGCGGGAGCCAGCGAATCCGGCGAAGTCACGGAGGGATCATAAGGTGCAACCAGCGGCGCGAAGATCGTGAGAACGAGCATCGCGGCCAGCATCACGAGCCCGAGCCCGAGCAGCAGCCAGCCCTGGCTGATCCCTGCCACCCTGCGCGCGCGGCGGGGCGCCGTGGCGGCCGCCGGAAGCTCGTTTTGCAAGGCGCCGCTCACATCTGCACCCGCGCATCGATCCGCGCATAGGCTATGTCGATGACCGTGTTGACCAGCACGACGATGCCGGCAGCGACCAGCACGATCGCCTGGATCACCGGATAGTCGCGGCTGTTGATGGAGTCGAACAGGTACTGCCCCATCCCCGGAATGGCGAAGATGGTCTCGACCAGGATGCTGCCACCGAGCAGCGCCGCGATCTTGAGGCCCGCGGCCGTGACGACCGGCGTCAGCGCATTGCGCATCAGGTAATCGCGCAGGATCGCAGCCGGCGTCAGCCCCTTGGCGCGGGCCACCATGACGAAATCCTGGTTGGCGACCTCGAGCACGGCGGCGCGCGTGTTCTCCGCGATGGTCACGGAGACGGCGAGGGCCAGCGCAAGAGCCGGCAAGAGCAGGCTGGCGAGATTGGCAAGCGGGTTATCAAGGAAGGGCGTGTAGCCCAGCACCGTGATCTCCGGAAAATACAGCCCGAAGAGCAGCACGATCAGCGTCGCGACGACATAGTTCGGAACCGCCAGCATCAGCCCGTTCCAGAGCCTGACCAGCCAATCGGTCGCGCCGCGCAGGCGGGCCGCCGCGAGGCCCGTCGCGACGCCTATCACCGCGGCGATGATTGCGGCGAGAAGCGTAAGCTGGAAGGTGACGGCGAGTCGGCTGAGCAATTCGCCGAGCACAGGCTGGCGGGTGACGAAGGAGGTGCCGAGATCACCGGTCAGCGCAGCCCCGAGCCAACGCAGATATTGCACCATCAGCGGCTGGTCGAGCCCGAGATCGCGCCGGATCGTCGCCAGGACCTCCGGCGCCACGCTCTGCGAGCCAGCGGCCGCGATCGCGAAATCGCCGGGGATGGCCCGCATCAGCATGAAGGCGACCAGCGAGACGCCGAACAGGATCGCGACCATCCAGGCAAGACGCCCGAGGACGAAGCGGGTCATTGCCCGGCCCCCGCCTTGCAGCGGCAGGCAGGGCCTACTTCTTCAGCCATGTCGTACGCACGAAGGAACGGATATTCGCGGCCAGCGGCACATAGCCCTGGACATAGTTCCACCAGATCTCCCAGCGCAGCGGATACTGATAGATCTGGATGACATAGGCGTTGTCGGCGATGCGCTTCTGGATTTCCAGATTCTTCGTCGCGCGCTTTGTGGTATCGAGCTCGGCACGCGCTTCCAGGATCATCTTGTCGAGCTCCGGATCGTTCGAGCCCATCGCCTTGCCGAAGCCGCTATCCGATTTGACGTATTGGAAGATCCCGTCGGAATCTGGCGTCCAAGACAGCGCGACGGAGAGCAGCGTCGGCCAATCGCCCGTCGCCCACTTGCTGAGCAGGGGCGCGGTTTCCATCGGCACCAGTTTCACCGTGATCCCGGCGGCCTGCCATTGCTGCTGCAGGATCTGCGCGCAAGCGACATCGAGCGGGTTGGCCGCGACGATGATGTAGTCGCCAAGATCGATGCCGTTGGGATAGCCCGCCTCGGCCAGCAGCGCCTTCGCCGCCGCCGGGTCGTGCTTGTAATAGGGCATTTCGCCGGTGCCGTCATAGCCGCCGACCTGGCTTTCCGGGATCATCGCGCCGACCTTGCCGGAGCCGCCGAGCACCGTGTCGAGGCAGGCCTTGCGGTCCGTCGCGAGGCTGAGCGCGCGCCGCACCTTCACGTCGTTCAGCGGCTTGGCCTTCATGTTCAGCCAGATCGGGAAGGTGCGTGAGGTCTGGCCCGGAGCCGAGACGAAATTGGGCGAGGTTCGCGCGATGGCGGCGGCGACCTTCGGGTCCTTCACCCAGGTCATGTCGATGGCGCGCGAGCGCAGCGCCGAGGTCAGCGTCGCCTGGTCCTTGAAGAACTTGAATACGACCTTGGCGAGATAGGGCTCGCCCTTCTCGTAATAATCGGCGAAGCGCGTCAGCGAGAACTGCTGGTTCGGCTGGTAGGCCTCGAAGGCGAACGGGCCGGTGCCGACCGGCTGCGTGTTGATGCCGTCGACGCCGGCGGGAACGATCGCACCGTTTGGATTGGTCGCGAGGTTGCTGAGGAAGGCCGCATCCGTCGCATTGAGCTGGAACTTCACCGTGAACGGATCGACCACCGTCACCGACTCGACGCTGGAATAGAGGGCCTTGAGCCGGCTGCCCGTCGCCGGATTCATGATCCGGTCGAAGGTATGCTTGACGTCGGCCGCCGAGAAGTCCTTGCCGTTGTGAAACTTCACCCCTTGTCTGAGCTTGAAGACGTAAGTCTTTGGGTCAGGCTGCTCGTAGCTCGCCGCCAGATCGGGCTCGACCTTCATCTGGGCGTTCCAGCGCAGCAGGCCGGTATAGAGAAGGCTGGTGAAATCATAGGAGGAGAAGGCGTTGACCGTGACCGGGTCGAGCCCGATCGGGTCCGCATCCGCGCCGATCGTCAGCGTGCCGCCCGGAACCGGCGCCTGTGCGGCGGCCAGCGTACTCCAGAGCCCCGGTGTCGCCAGGGCCGTGCCGCCCGCCGCCAGCAACTGCAGCAGGCTGCGCCGCGACGTGCCGTGCCGGGCACTGCCCTGCTCATCCGCCATCAGAAATGATGGTGTCTTCACGCACGATCCTCCCACAATATCGGCCAGCCGCGTTCGGACCGGCCTGTGCCGCGAACGAAGACCCGCTCCGTATATGCGGCCGACACTGGTTTGCCCGTCTCATCGGCCGGAGCGGATGGCGCGCTTTCCCTCTCTGGAGTTCAGGCTAGGAACGGCCGGAATTCACGTCAAGGATCGCCGGTTTCACTGGAAGGAACAGGGGGCGACGGACAGTCAGAAGAAGGTCCTGATCGCGCCCGTCACGCGCCAATCGTCGTCGACCAGCATCAGCACGGCCCATTTATCGAAGGTGGTGCAGGGATGGCCGATTCCGAAGGCGACCATGTCACCGACCTGCAGCGGGCTCGCTTCCGGCGTCCCGAGATGGCAGTGCTGGTCGTTCAGCGCCAGAACCGTATGCCCCGCTGGCATCGGCTCCGGCCGCGCCATCGCCCCACCCGGTCGGAACCAGCGCAACGGCACCGGCATGCCGGAATCGAAGCTGATATCGCGCTTGCCAACGGTGAGCAGGCTGCGTCCGCGCTCGGGCCGCGACTGGACATAGGCCCAGACCTCCAGCGCCGGAGCGAGCCCGCCCGGAGGCAGTTTCAGGCTGGTCTCCAGCGTGATCCGCTGGAAGGCGGCGCTGTAGACGGTGGAATCATGGGTCAGGTAGCAGCCGGAACGCAGCAGCTTGACCAGCGGTCGGGCGAAGGCGGCGGCATTGAAAGCCTCGCCGACGCGGTCGAACAGCGAGGTCCCGCCGGCGCTCAGCACAAGTGGCTCCGCATCCAGCAGCCCCTCGCCTTCCGCCGCCACGGCGACGGCAACGACCTCGCCGATCAGCCTGTCGGCGCCGGCAGTGTCGCTGATCAGCCCTTCGAAGCATTCGAAGCCGGCAAGCCGCAGACCCGGTGCCGCAGCGACGGCGCGCGCCACGGCCAGCGCCTCCTCGCGGCTGCGCGCTCCGGTGCGCCCGCCCATGAAGCCGATCTCGACGAGGATGCGTAGCGGATTGGCACCGCCCTGCGTTTTGGCAGCCTTCGCCAGCAGCGCGACTCCCGGCAAGCTGTCGGCGAGGCAATAGAGTTCGAAGCCTGGGTCCCGCAGCGCCTCGAAGCAGGCGGCGACCTCCTGCCGGCCGACCGGCTGGTTGGCGAGGATGACGCGCTTCACGCCGAAATGCCGCGCGACGGCGAGCTGCTGCATCGTCGCGACCGTGATCGCCCAGGCGCCGTCGGCGATCTGCAGATCGAAGAGCTGCGGCGCCATCGTCGTCTTGCCATGCGGCGCGATCTTGAGATCGTTGGCGGCGGTGAAGGCGCCCATCCAGGCGCTGTTGGCCCTGAGGACGCTCTCGCGGATGACCGCGAGCGGCAGAGGCATGTCGCCAGCGAGCACGTTCCAGCCCTGCTTGCCGACATCGCCGAGCCGAAGCGATGCGCCCAGTGGCAGGCCCTTCACCAGCGCATCGAGGCGCTGGTCCTCGATCTCGCGGAGCGACAGGCGCGGGAGCGGGGCGGAAGTCGTCACAGCCATGGATTCGGATCCAGCGGAGAAAAGGGGCGTTTCACTTTGGTATAGGGGATCTTGCTCGCGTCGGGCGGGTAAGGTCCACCGCTGTCGAGATAAAGCACTTGTGCCGCGATCGGCGCGAATGCGGCGTGAAAATGGTTGGAGGACTTCACCACCACCACCTTCTTCGTCGCAAGATCGACGCCGAGATCGGTGAAGACCGGCGGGCTGAAGGTCTGCGCCCGCGTCGAGGCCAGCACGATATCGAGGTTCCCGATCCGGATGGCCGCGGCGGGGCCGAGGGAAACCCAGCTCTGCTCGAAGGGGATCAGCAGGTCTTCGGTAGTCCCAACGATTTGAACGACCGCATCGATCGGCCTGCCAGAAGACGGCGCCGCCTTGCCGGCAAAGCGCAGCGGGATTTCAGCCCCCACACCGGCTGCACGACAGAGGCTGACCGCCACCGGATCCCATAACGCACCGATCGCCGCCGGAATCTCCGGATGCCGCAGCAACGCCTCGACCATCACCGAGGAATCGCCGGCGACGCCGCCACCCGGATTATCCCAGCGATCGGCCAGGACCACCGGCTTGCCGGACTGGGCCAGTTCCAGCGCCGCCGCGATGCCTTCCTCGGGCTTGTAATGCTTCGGCGAGGCACCCTGCCCCCAGCGCAGAATCTCGAGGCCGAGTTCCTTCGCCAGCGCGGCGGCCTTTTCGCCGTCGCCATCGGCGATCACCAGCACCTTGGTTCCGACATCGGCGACATCGGCTGCCTGGAAACCATGCGCGACCGAGATCGAAAGGATGCCGTTCCGGCCTTCCATCGCCTTGATCCGGTCGACGAAACTGCGGCCGGGTTCGCGGCTGGTCATGAAAGCCGCAAGCCCACGGCAGTCGAAGACCGCGCTGACCGGATTCACCTGCCTGCGCGCCGTCTTCAGGCACAATTCCAGCAGATCCTCGGCCCGCGCCAGGAAGTCCGTATGCGGAAACTCCTTGAAGGCAACGATGATGTCGGCGCCCTCCACCATCTCGGCTGTGAGATGGCAATGCATGTCGAGCTCGGCGCCGATGACGCAATCCGGCCCGGCGAGCGCCCTCACCCGCGCGATCAGATCGCCCTCGCAATCGTCATAGCCGCGCGCCACCATCGCGCCGTGCAGACCGAGGAGGACGATATCGACCGGCAGCGTCGCCGCAAGCTGCTCCAGGATCTCGTCGCGCAAGCTTTCATAGCCCTCTTTCGAGACCAGCCCGGCGGGCTCGGCCCAGGTCGCCGTGCCCTCGATCAGCTCGTAGCCTTCGCTGGCGACGCGGCGGCGAGCTGCAACCGTCGGCGCCGAGCACAGCGTCGGCGTGTCGGGGTGCATCCCGGGCGGACAGTAGAAGGCGCTTTCGAAGGCGCTGCGGTCGACGAAGAGCGGCGCGAAGGTGTTGGTTTCCGTGGCCAGCGAGGCTGTGAAGACGCGCATCCGCATGCTTTCCCGATCAGGCGCGCGGCGTGCTTTCCAGGCCGCCGACTACCGTCATGAAACCGGCAGCGGGCGCGCGCTGTCAAAGCATCCGCGTTCCTCTCAGCGGAACAATGCAGGCTTGAATCGGAACAGCGCAGCGGCCGAGATGCGCGGGCCTCGTGAGCAGGGAGCTTCCATCGTCATGTCGCAGCCTCGCCGGATCCTGCTGGGATCGTTGTTCCACGAGACGCACAGCTTCGTCGACGAGGTCACGCGACTGGCCGATTTCACCATCCGCAGCGGCGAGGATGTGTTGCGCCGGCGTGGCGACGGCTCGACCGTCGACGGCTTCCTCGAAGTGGCCGAGGCGGAGGGCTGGAAGGTCCTGCCGACGATCGACTACACGGCCCTGCCGGCCGGCACCGTCGACCACGCCGTCTTCGCACGTTTCCTGGCGGAATTCGACGCCGGACTGCGGGCCGCGCTCGCGGATGGCGGCCTTGACGGCATCTGGCTCGCCCTGCATGGCGCCATGGTCACGACAGAGTGCCCCGACCCCGAAGGCGCGCTGCTTGCCCATATCCGTTCCGTGCCCGGTTGTGAGCCGCTGCCCGTCTTCGGCGTCTTCGACCTTCATGCCAATTTCACCGCCGCGATGGCCGCGAACGCCAACGCCCTCGTCGCCTATCGCGAGAACCCGCATACCGATGCCCGCGAATCCGCCGTACGCTCGGCCCGGCTGCTGGCGCGTTCGCTGAAGGAAGGTGTGCTGCCGCACATGCTCTCCAGCAACGCGCCCGTCATGTGGCCGCCGACCGGCACCGGCACCGCCGACCGGCCGATGCGCGATCTGGAAGCGATGGCGCGCCGCATCGAGCAGGAGAACCCCGCGATCTGGGTTGCGAACGTCGTCGGCGGCTATTCCTTCTCCGACGTGCCCGAGGCCGGCGTCGCCTTTGCGGTCGCCTTCACCGGCCCGGAACCGGCGGCCCAGGAGGCGCTTGCCCGCCTGACCGAGATGGCGGTGACCGAGCGTGATCTCGGCCTGCCGGAGGAATGGGATATCGACGCGGCCGTCGCCGAAATCCAGCGTTCGCCGGACGGGCCTTATCTCGTCGTCGAGCCGGCCGACAATATCGGCGGCGGCGCGCCGGGAGACGGCACCTCGGTGCTGCGCGCCTTCCTGCGCCATGGCGTCCAGAATTGCGCGGTCGCCATCGCCGATCCCGCCGCCGTGAAGGCCATGGCCGGTGCAATGCCGGGCGAGGTCCGCAAGCTCTCCATCGGCGGCAAGGGCAGCGCCATCGCCGAAGGGCCGGTCGAGATCGAAGCCCGTTTCGTCAGCGCCAGCGACGGTCAATTTGCGCTGGAAGACCTCAACAGCCATCTCGCCGCCTCGCAAGGCTCGCGCTTCAGCATGGGGCCCTGTGCGGTGGTGGAGGTGGGCGGCGTCACCGTGCTGCTCAGCAGCCGCAAGACTCCGCCTTTCGACCTCGGCCAGTTCCGCTCGCAGGGCATCCACCCCGAAAAGCTGAAAGCCATCGGCGTCAAGGCGGCGGTGGCGCACCGGCGAGCCTATGACAAGATCGCGAAGGGCAGCTTCACCGTGGCGACGCCTGGCCCCTGCACCAGCAAGATCACCGGGTTGCCTTATACGCGTTTGCGCAAGCCGGTCTTTCCGATCCACGCTGACGAACCGTAGCGGGACCGGAAGGGAAAACGCGGCACGATCAACGCTTCGCCGTCCATGCCGAGGTTTCGCCCCATGGAACGAGCGCAGCTTGTTCCATGGGGCGGGGCATCGTCTGCTTTGCCCTGTGCCGGCCATCCGAAGATATCCAACGACAAACAGAGGGGATGCCAATGTTTCAGAATCTGATGAAGATCGCGGCAGGACTTGGTGTCGTCGCCTGCGCGCTGATGCCGGCCACGGACGCCTCCGCGCAGGGCAAGCTCAAGGAGGTGCTGAACCGTGGCAAGCTGATCGTCGGCACCGGCAGCACCAACCCGCCCTGGCATTTCCGCAACGAGAAGAACGAGCTCGTCGGCTTCGACATCGAGATCGCCAAGATCATCGCGCAAGGCCTGTTCGATGACCCGAACAAGATCGAGTTCGTCAACCAGGCTTCGGACGCCCGCATCCCCAACATCGTCACCGGCAAGGTCGACATCGCCTGCCAGTTCGTCACCGTCACGGCCGCGCGCGCCCAGCAGGTCGCCTTCACCGTGCCCTATTACCGCGAAGGCGTCAGCCTGATGATGGTCGCGGGCGGCCCCTATGCCGATTATGCGGCCATGAAGGCCGCAGGGTCCAAGGTGACGGTCTCGGTACTGCAGAACGTCTTCGCCGAGAAGATGGTCAAGGATGCGCTGCCCGAAGCCAAGGTCGACCAGTTCGACAGCGTCGACCTGATGTATCAGGCGCTGAATTCGGGCCGGGCCCAGGCCGCTGCGACCGATTCCTCCTCGCTGCGCTACTACATGAAGCAGAATCCCGGCCGCTACGTCGATTCCGGCTATAGCTGGAACCCGCAGACCTATTCCTGCATCGTCCGACAGGGTGACCAGGACTGGCTCAACTTCGTCAATGTCGCACTGCGCGAATCGATGACCGGCACCACCTTCCCGCTCTACAAGGCCGCCTTCGAGCGCTGGTTCGGCGAGACGCCACCGGAACCGAAGATCGGCTTCCCGCAGGAATTCCGCTGAGCCGCATAGCGCCTCGTGGAATATTCGCTGCATTTTGGCGCCGTCTGGGCGAGCTTCGACAGGCTTCTGTCGGGGCTCGCCATCGGGCTTGCGCTGGCCGTCGTCGCGGTCGCCATCGGCACCTTGCTCGGGCTGCTGGCGGCCTTCGCCGCGGTCTCGCCCTATCGCCCGCTCCGGAGCCTCGCCGGGCTCTACGTCTCGCTGATCCGCAACCTGCCGCTGCTCGTCCTGGTGCTGCTCGCCTATTTCGCCCTGCCGCAGGTCGGCATCGCGCTCGACAAGTACCAGAGCTTCGCCGGCGCGCTCGCGCTCTATTCCGGTGCCTATCTCACCGAGGTGTTCCGGGCCGGGCTGCTCTCGGTGCCGAAGGGCGTGATCGAGGCCGCGCGTTCGATCGGGCTGACACGGCTGCAGACCAATGTCTCGGTCGTGGCGCCGATCATGCTGCGCAATGCCCTGCCCTCGCTCGGCAACACCTTCATCGGGATGTTCAAGGATTCGTCCATCGCCGCCGCCATCGCCGTGCCGGAGCTGACCTTCGAGGCCCGCAAGATCAATGTCGACACCTTCCGCGTCATCGAGACCTGGATGGTGGCGAGCGGTCTCTACATCGCCGCCTGCGTCGTGATCGCCGCCCTGCTGCGCGGTCTCGAACGGCGCTTCCCCAAGTTCTGAGCGAGATTCGATGCAACCCTTTCTCGATCAGCTCTGGATCGCCCGCTGGCCGCTCTGGGACGGGTTGCTGCTGACCGTCGGAATCTCCGCGGGCGCGATCCTGTTCGGCACCCTGCTGGGGCTGCTCGTCGGCATCCAGCTCGCCTATGCGCCCTGGTGGCTGCGCCTGCCCTTCCGACTCTATGTCGACATCATGCGCGGCACGCCGGTGCTCGTGCTGATCCTCGCCGCCTTCTACATCCCCTCCGTCGTCGGCTTGAGCCTCGGCCCGACCGAGGCGGGCACGCTGGCGCTGACGCTCTTCGCCGGCGCCCATATCGGCGAATTGCTGCGCGGCGCCCTGCAGGCGATTCCGCCGGGGCAGGCGGAAGCCGGACGCAGCATCGGCCTCACCTTCCCGCAACTTCTCGCCTATGTGCTGCTGCCGCAGGCGGCGCGCAGCGCCCTGCCCCCCTGGATCAACACCGGCGTCGAATTGATCAAGGGCTCCAGCCTGCTCTCGATCATCGGCGTCGGCGAGCTCCTGCTGCGCACGCAGGAGGTGATCGGCCGCACCTTCATGACGATCCAGTTCTACGTCTTCGCCGGCATCGTCTACCTTGTGATCAACATCGCCCTGGACCAGCTCGGCAAGAGCCTCGAACGGCGCGTGGGACAGCATTGATGGACAAGCGGCAACCCCTTCTCGCCATTCGCGGGCTGACCAAGCAGTTCGGTGCGACCGAGGTGCTCAAGGGCGTCGATCTCAACCTCGACCAGGGCGATGTCGTCTCGATCATCGGCTCCAGCGGCTCGGGCAAGACGACGCTGCTGCGCTGCGTCAACCTGCTCGAGGAGTATCAGGGCGGCGACATCATCCTCGATGGCGAGACCATCGGCTACCGCGCAACGAACGGACGCCGGCACCGCCTCGGCGACCGAGAGTTGTCGCGCCAGCGCGCCATGACCGGCATGGTCTTCCAGAGCTTCAACCTGTTCCCGCATCTCAGCGCCGCAGGCAATGTCATGCTGGGCCTGCGCAAGGTGCTCAGGCTGCCGAAAGCGGAGGCGCGCGCCATCGCCGAGAAATGGCTGGCACGGGTCGGGCTCGCCGCACGGGCGGATCATTACCCGAGCCAGCTCTCCGGCGGCCAGCAGCAGCGCGTTGCCATCGCCCGGGCACTGGCGATGAACCCCAAGCTCGTGCTGCTCGATGAGGTCACCTCCGCACTCGACCCCGAGCTCGTGCAGGAGGTGCTGAACACCGTGAAGGGCATCGCCGAAGACGGGGCGACGCTGCTCATCGTCACCCACGAGATGCGTTTCGCCCGCGACGTCTCCAGCCGCGTCGTCTTCATGGAACAGGGGCGCATCCATGAGGAAGGCCCGCCCGCCGAGATTTTCGGCAATCCCAGGAGCACCCGCCTCGCCGAGTTCCTGCGCAACACACGGCATTAGCGCCCGGATCGGTCGGCGAACCGGCGCTCCCACACAGGAACTGCAGCATCGAGCCGGAGGCCGCTCTTGTCTCGGAGCGAATTTTAGCTTCAAGCTCGCGCGCACATAGCCGGCGGCAGCGAGCTTTTGCGCCGGCTCATCATGGATTGCTGGAACGGCCGGGTCGCGAATGGTTTCGGTAGAGCTCAAGGCTGTTTCGAAGAGCTGGGGTGGCGCAGCCGCCGTCGACGGCATCAGCTTCACGGTCGAAGGCGGCAAGCTCGTCGCGCTGCTCGGGCCGTCCGGCTGCGGCAAGTCGACAACGCTCAGGCTGATCGCCGGGCTGGAGGACTCGAACAGCGGCACCATCGCGATCGGCGGCCGCGACGTCACCCATGCGGCGCCGTCCCGGCGCGGCATCGCCATGGTCTTTCAGAACTATGCGCTGTTCCCGCATCTCTCGGTCGCGGAGAACATCCTGTTCGGGCTGAAAGTGCGCAAGGTGTCGCGCGCGGACCGCGACGCCCGCCTCGCCCGCGCCGCCTCCATCCTCGGCCTCGCCAGGCTGCTCGACCGCAAGCCCTCGCAGCTCTCCGGCGGCCAGCAGCAGCGTGTCGCGCTCGGCCGCGCCATCGTCGCCGAGGCGCCGGTCTGCCTGATGGACGAGCCGCTCTCCAACCTCGATGCGCAGCTGCGCGTCGAGATGCGCCGCGAGATCCGCGAACTGCAGCAGCGGCTCGGCATGACCATGGTCTATGTCACGCATGATCAGGTCGAGGCGATGACGATGGCCGATCAGGTCGTGCTGATGCGCAACGGCAAGATCGAGCAGGACGCTACGCCCGACGCCCTCTATGAGAACCCGGAGACGATCTTCGCCGCTCGTTTCGTCGGCACCCCGCCGATGAACGTGCTGCCGCTCGCCTCCGTGCAGACGCGCGGTGGCACGCTCAGCCCCCCGCCCGGTCTCGACCCGGCCGGGCTCGCCGTAGGCATCCGCCCCGAAATGACGGAGATCGGCGAGAGCGGCATCGCCGCCGAGGTGGTGACGGCCGAGTATCTCGGCGCCGACACGCTGATCGAAACGCGGGTCGACGGCCATTCCTTCATCGTCAGGCGCCCCGGGAAGCTCCGCGCGACAGCCGGCGAGACGATCTACATCAGACTGTCACAGGCGGCGCTGCATTGGTTCGACCAAGCGTCGGAACGGAAGGTGGTTCGGAACTGAACCGGCCGTGAGTGTCGGACGCTCGAACCATCCCAGCAAGGGAGAGAGGACATTATGGACAGGCGTGAATTTTTGGGCGGCGCGGCGGCGCTTGCAGGTGCGACGGCGCTGCCGGGTATCGCGCGGGCGCAGGGCGCCGAACTCTCGTTCTTCTATCCGGTCGCGGTCGGCGGCCCGATCACCAAGCTGATCGACGCCTATGCCGCCGGCTTCGAGAAGGACAATGCCGGCCTCAAGGTGAAGCCGATCTATGCCGGCACCTATCAGGAGACGATCGTCAAGGCGCTGACGGCACATAAGAGCGGCAACCCGCCGGTGCTCTCGGTGCTGCTCTCGACCGACATGTTCACGCTGATCGACGAAGAAGCCATCGTTCCTTTCGACGACTTCATCAAGACCGACGAGGACAAGAAGTGGCTTGCCGGCTTCTATCCCGGCTTCATGGAGAACAGCCAGACCGGCGGCAAGACCTGGGGCATCCCGTTCCAGCGCTCCACGGTGGTGCTCTACTGGAACAAGGATCTGTTCAAGGAAGCCGGCCTCGATCCCGAAAAGCCGCCGAAGAATTGGGCGGAGCAGGTTGAATTCGCGCAGAAGCTGACCAAGCGCGACGCCTCCGGCAACACCACGCAATGGGGCATCCAGATCCCCTCCTCCGGCTTCCCCTACTGGCTGTTCCAGGGCCTGACGACGCAAGCCGGCGCAATTCTCGCCAACAGCGCGGGCGACAAGACCGATTATGCCGCACCCGGCGTCGTCGAGGCGCTGCAGTACTGGGTCGACCTCGCGCAGAAGTACAAGGTCCACCCGCCCGGCATCGTCGAATGGGGCACCACGCCGCGCGACTTCTTCGAGAAGAAGGTTGCGATGATGTGGACCACCACCGGCAACCTCACCAATGTCCGCGCCAACGCCAAGTTCCCCTTCGGCGTCGCGGTGCTGCCGGCCGGCAAGAAGCCGGGCAGCCCGACCGGCGGCGGCAATTTCTACCTGTCGAAGAAGGCGACCAAGGCCGAGCAGGAAGCCGCCTTCAAGTTCGTGCGCTGGATCACCACGCCCGAGCGCGCCGCCCAATGGAGCATCGACACCGGCTATGTCGGCGTGACGCCGGCGGCCTACGAGACCGAGGCGATGAAGAAATACGTCGCCGACTTCCCGCAGGCGATCGTCGCGCGCGACCAGCTCTCGAGCGCGGTGGCCGAGCTCTCGACCCACGAGAACCAGCGCGTCACCAAGGCACTGAACGACGGGCTGCAGGCTGCCCTGACCGGCACCAAGGCGCCGCAGAAGGCGATGGAGGATGCGCAGGCCGAGGCCGAGCGCATCCTGAAGCCCTATCGCTGACCGGGAAGCCGAGCGCTCGATGACGAACCGCGCGACCGCGACGATCCATGGCTGGCTGCTCCTGCTGCCGGCCATGGCGTGCCTAGCCCTGTTCACGCACTGGCCCGCGGTCGCGAGCTTCATCGAGAGCTTCTACTCGACCCCGAAGGCGCGCCGCCCGGCGCGCTTCATCGGGCTCGACAACTACCAGCAGATGCTGGCCGATCCGATCTTCTGGAAGGCGCTGAGCAACAACCTCTGGTTCGCGCTCGGCACCATCCCGACCTCGATCGCGCTGGCGCTACTGATGGCGGTCTGGGTCAATGACAGGATCGCTGGGCGCACGCTCGTCCGCATGGCCTATTTCACCCCGACGATCCTGCCGATGATCGCGGTCGCGAACATCTGGCTGTTCTTCTACACGCCGCAATACGGCCTGCTGGAGCAGATCACCGGCTTGTTCGGAGCGCGCTCGACCAATTGGCTCGGCTCGCAGGATACCGCGCTCTACGCCATCACCGTCGTCGCGATCTGGAAGGAAGCCGGCTTCTTCATGATCTTCTACCTTGCGGCGCTGCAGGCGATACCGCCCAGCCTCGGCGAGGCGGCTGCGATCGAGGGAGCCTCGCGCTGGACCTTCTTCCGGCGCATCCAGTTCCCGTTGCTGATGCCGACGACGCTGTTCGTGCTGATCAACGCCGTGATCAACGCCTTCCGCATGGTCGACCATATCGTGGTGATGACGCGCGGCGGGCCGGACAACGCCACCACCTTGCTGCTCTACTACATCTACCAGGTCGGCTTCGGCTTCTGGGACACGGCTTACGCCGCCACGCTGACCTGCGTGCTGCTGGCGCTGCTCGCACTCGTCGCCTTCGTCCAGTACGGCTGGCTCGAACGCAGGACGCACTACCAATGAGTGCCCCGACGCAACCCGCCCCAGCCGCGACACGCACCGACCCCTACGCACCCAAAGGCCTGTCGCTCACGCTGGAATCCACCGGAGCGATCCTGCTCGCTTTGCTCTGGATCCTGCCGCTGGCCTACGCCGTATGGGCGGCGTTCCACCCGGCCGAGTACACCACGCGCTTCGTGCTGACTGCGCCGCTGACGCTGGACAACTTCACTCGCGCCTGGGCGGCGGCGCCCTTCGCCCGCTATTTCCTCAACACCTTCATTCTCGTCACGATGATCCTCGTCTTCCAGATCGTGCTGGGGACGCTCGCAGCTTATGCACTGGCACGGCAGGATTTCTGGGGCCGCGACGTCGCCTTCGTGCTGATCCTGGCGCAGCTCATGATCATGCCGGACGCGCTGATCGTCGAGAACTACCGCACCCTCGCAAAGGTCGACCTGATCGACACGATTCCCGCGATCGCCCTGCCTTACATCGCCTCGGCCTTCGGCATCTTCCTGCTGCGGCAGACCTTCAAGACCGTGCCCAAGGAACTCGACGACGCCGCCCGTGTCGAGGGCGCGAGCCCGCTGCAGGTGCTGATGCGGGTCTATGTCCCGCTCGCGAAGCCGACCTACATCGCCTACGGCCTCGTCTCGGTCAGCTATCATTGGAACAACTTCCTCTGGCCTCTGCTCGTCACCAACTCGGTGGAATCGCGCCCGCTGACGGTGGGCTTGCAGGTCTTCTCCTCGGCCGATCAGGGCATCGACTGGGCGGTGATCTGCGCCGCGACGCTGATGACCTCGGCACCTCTGCTCGTCGGCTTCCTGCTGTTCCAGCGCCAGTTCGTGCAGAGCTTCATGCGCGCGGGCATCAAGTGACATCGCGACCGATCCAATGAAGCTGATCACCTGGAACATCCAGTGGGCTCGCGGCGTCGACGACAAGGTCGATCCTCACCGTATCATCCGCCATGCCAAGCAAATGGCGGATTTCGACGTGCTCTGCCTGCAGGAGGTCGCGGCCAATTTCCCCGATCTCGACGGCAACGACCGCACCGACCAGTTCGCCCTGTTCAGCGAGCTTCTGCCCGGCTTCACCGCGATCGAGGCAATTGGTGTCGACGTCCCCGATGGCACGGGTGGCCGCAAGCGCTTCGGCAACCTCGTCCTGACCCGGCTACCGGTGGCGCAGGCCCTGCGCCATGTTCTGCCTTGGGAAGCCGCTGCCACGCGCAACATGCCACGCGTGCTGGTCGAGGCCATGGTCGAAACGCCCTTTGGCCCGCTCCGCGTGATGACGACGCATCTGGAATATTCCTCGCCCGTGCTGCGTGCCGCCCAGATCGAGGGTATCAGGCAGATCCAGCGCATGGCCGCAGCGAGGCAGTCGACTCCGCGAGCGCCCGGTCCGCACACCTATGCGCCGACGCCGAACGCGGCGAGCGCGATCCTGACCGGCGACTTCAACATGCGCCCTGACGATGCAGGAATGGCGCAGTTGCTCGCACCATTCGAAGGCGACGTGCCGCCGCTGGTCGATCTCTGGCCAGTATTGAAGGGCGCAGAACCGCACCCGCCCTCTGCCTTCATCTGCGACCAGACCTACGGCCCGCCGGGCTGCCTCGACTATGTACTGGCGACGCCGGATCTCGCCGCGCGGGCACGCTCCATTATCTACGACATCGAGACGCGCGCCTCGGACCACCAGCCGATCCTAGTCGAGTTCGACCTCGGATGATCTTCACGCGGCAGGAGCATGAGCAGCTCGACGCCATCCTGCGCGAGGCGGCAAGACGCGAGGTGATGCCGCGCTTTCGTCGCCTTGCGGCCAGCGACATCCGTGCCAAGCACAACCCGGTCGATCTCGTCACCGAGGCCGACGAAGCGGCCGAGCGCTTCATCTGCGCCGAGCTGGCGAGGGCCTTTCCCGGTGCTGCTCTGGTTGGCGAAGAGGCCGTCACCAAGGATCCAACCCTGCTCGGCAAGCTCGCGGGAGCCGATCTCGCCTTCGTCATCGACCCGATCGACGGCACGCTGAACTATGCCAGCGACCTCTCGCTCTTCGCGGTCATGGCAGCCGTCATCGTCAGGGGAGAGATGGTCGCCGCCGTGATCCATGACCCGACGGCCGAGGACAGCGCCATGGCCCTGCGCGGCGCAGGGGCGTGGCTCGGCCATTCGGACGGCACGAGCCGCGACCTACGCGTCGCGCCTTCGGTCGCGCCGCATCTCATGAACGGCATGGCGAGCTGGCAGTATTTTCCCGAGCCGCTGCGCAGCGCGCTTCCCGGCCGTTTCCCGGCCTTCCTGGAGGTCGGCTCGCTGCGCTGCTGCGGCCAGGAATATCGACTGGCGGCGGCGGGGCGTTTGCAGTTCCTGCTCTATGGCGTCCTCAACCCCTGGGATCATGCCCCGGGCGTCCTGCTTTACAGCGAAGCCGGCGGCCACGCCCGGCTGCTCGACGGCCGGTCTTACTCCCCAGCCGAACGCCCGGCCGGGCTTCTCTGCGCGCCTGACGCGGAGAGCTGGCAGGCCATCCGCGCCATCCTGCTCGACTGAGCAACTGGTCGGTAAGACAGAGCCCGTACGACGGCACGGGCTCTGTTTCCGCATCACTCCGCGGCCTGCAGGGCCGGCACTTCGACATCGTGCCGGGCGAGCGGGCGATTGCCCGCGAGCTTACGCATCAGCACGTAGAAGACCGGCGTCAGGAAGATGCCGAAGGCGGTGACGCCGATCATGCCGGCGAAGACCGCGATGCCCATCGCCTGCCGCATCTCGGCGCCCGCGCCGGTCGAGGTGACGAGCGGCACCACGCCCATGATGAAGGCGAGCGAGGTCATCAGGATCGGCCTGAGCCGCAGCCGGCTGGCTTCGATGGCGGCGGCAATCGGCGTCCTGCCCTCGAATTCGAGCTCGCGCGCGAATTCGACGATCAGGATGGCGTTCTTGGCCGATAGCCCGACCAGCACGACGAGGCCGATCTGGGTGAAGACGTTGTTGTCGCCGCCCGAGAGCCAGACGCCGGTCAGCGCCGCGAGCAGGCCCATCGGGATGATAAGCAGGATCGCGATCGGCAGCGTCAGGCTCTCATACTGAGCCGCCAGTACGAGGAAGACGAGCAGGATGGCGACGGGGAACACGATCACCGCCGAATTGCCAGCCAGGATCTCCTGATAGGTCAGCTCGGTCCATTCGAAGGCGAAGCCCTTCGGCAGGGTCTCGTCGGCGATCCGTTGCACGGCAGCCTGCGCCTGTCCCGAAGAGAAGCCCGGCGCCGCGCCGGCATTGATGTCGGCGGAGAGGAAGCCGTTATAGCGCATCGCACGTTCCGGACCGGAATCCGACCGCACGTCGAGCACCGCGCTGAGCGGGATCATCTCGCCGGTATTCGAGCGGACCTTGAGCTGGCCGATATGCTCGGGCAGAGCGCGGAAGGGCGCATCGGCCTGGACACGCACGGTGTAGGTCCGACCGAAGCGGTTGAAGTCGTTGACATAGGTCGAGCCGAGATAGGTCTGCAACGTGTCGAAGACTTCCGTCACGGGCACGCCGAGCTGGCGGGCCTTGGTGCGGTCGATATCGGCATAGAGCTGCGGAACATTGACCTGGAAGCTCGAGAACATGCCAGCGATCTCCGGCGCCTGCGCGGCCTTGGCCATGAAGGCCTTGGTCGCCTCGTCGAGCGCCGCATAACCCAGACCGGCGCGATCCTCGATCTGCAGCTTGAAGCCACCGATGGTGCCGAGCCCCTGCACGGGCGGCGGCGGGAACATCGCGATGAAGGCCTCCTTGATGCCACCGAACTGCTTGTTCAGGTCGGCAGCGATGGCGTTGCCGCTGAGCGCGGGGTCCTTGCGCTGGTCGAAGGGCTTCAGGCCGACGAAAACGATGCCCGAGTTCGACGAGTTGGTGAAACCGTTGATCGAGAGGCCGGGGAAGGAGATCGCGTTCTCGACGCCCGGATGCTTGAGCGCAATCTCGTCCATGCGGCGGATGACGTCCTCCGTCCGGTCGAGGGTTGCCGCATCAGGCAGTTGGGCGAAGCCGACGAGATACTGCTTGTCCTGACTCGGCACGAAGCCCGACGGCACTGCCCTGAACAGCACGCCGGTCAGGCCGAGCAGTACGACATAGACGGCGAGCATCACCGCGCGATGCGAGATCACCCGCCGCACACTGCTGCCATAGGCCTCCGAGGAGCGGTTGAAGAAGCGGTTGAAGGCCCGGAAGAACCAGCCAAACAGCTTGTCCATGAAGCGCGTCAGCGCGTCCTTGGGTGCGTGGTGACCCTTCAATAGCAGCGCGGCCAGCGCCGGCGACAGCGTCAGCGAATTGATCGCCGAGATCACCGTCGAGATCGCGATGGTCAGCGCGAACTGGCGATAGAACTGCCCGGTCAGGCCCGAGATAAAGGCGAGCGGCACGAAGACCGCGACCAGCACCAGCGCGATCGCGATGATCGGGCCGGAGACCTCCCGCATCGCCTTGTAGGTCGCCTCGCGCGGGGAAAGCCCATTCTCGATGTTGCGCTCGACATTCTCGACCACGACGATCGCATCGTCGACGACGATGCCGATGGCGAGCACCAGCCCGAACAGGCTGAGCGCATTGATCGAGAAGCCCATCACATACATCACCGCGAAGGTGCCCACGACCGAGACCGGCACCGCCACGAGCGGGATGATCGAGGCCCGCCAGGTCTGCAGGAAGACGATGACGACGAGCACGACGAGCGCGACCGCTTCGAGCAAGGTCGAGATCACCGCCTTGATCGAGGCGCGGACGAACTGGGTGGTATCGTAGACGATCGAGTAGTCCACGCCCTCGGGCATGTTCTGCTTGATCTCGCGCATCGTCTCCTGGACGCGGTCGGCGATCGCGATGGCGTTCGAGCCCGGCGCCTGGAACACCGGCACGGCGACGGCCGACTTGCCGTTAAGCAGCGAGCGCAGCGCGTATTCGGCCGCGCCGAGCTCGATGCGGGCGACGTCGCGCAGCCGCACGACCGCACCGTCGGCCCCGGTCTTGACGATGATGTCGCCGAACTGCTCCTCGGTCTGGAGGCGGCCCTGGGCATTGACCGAAAGCTGCACGTCGAGGCCCGGCGCGTTCGGCGAAGCGCCGATGACGCCGGCTGCGGCCTGGACGTTCTGGGCGCGGATCTCGCGCACGACATCGCCGGGGGAGAGGCCGTGCTCGGCAACCTTCTGCGGGTCGAGCCAGACGCGCATCGAATAGTCCCCCGAGCCGAAGAGCTGGACTTGGCCGACGCCGTCGATGCGGGCGAGCCGGTCCTTGACGTTCAGCACCGCGTAGTTGCGCAGATAGGTCATGTCGTAGCGGCCGTTCGGCGAGGTGATGTGCACCACCATCGTCAGGTCGGGCGAGCTCTTGACCGTGGTGATGCCAAGCCGGCGCACCTCTTCGGGCAGGCGCGGCTCGGCCTGGCTGACGCGGTTCTGCACGAGCTGCTGCGCCTTGTCCGGGTCGGTACCGAGGCGGAAGGTGACGTTCAGCGTCATCAGCCCGTCGGTCGTCGCCTGGCTCGACATGTAGAGCATGCCTTCGACGCCGTTGATCTGCTCCTCGATCGGCGTCGCCACCGTCTCGGCGATGACGCGCGGGCTGGCGCCGGGATATTGCGCCCGCACGACCACCGTCGGCGGCACGACTTCGGGGTACTCGGAGATCGGCAGGGCCCGGATCGAGAGCAGCCCGGCGACCAGGATCAGGACGGACAGGACCGCCGCGAAGATCGGCCGGTCGATGAAGAACTTCGAGAGATTCATGGGGTGCCCCCTTTCGAGCGGCTTATTGGACCGGAGGCCACGGACCTGCCTTGCAGCGCCCGTGGCCGGTCAGGGTGGTCAGCGTTGCGCCAGTTCCGTCGCGGGCTTCTTCAGCTCGCTCTTCTGCGCCATGGGCACCGGCTCGGCTGCGACGACGGCGCCCGGCCGCACACGCTGAAGCCCGTTGACGACGATGCGCTCGCCCGCCTTCAACCCGTCGGTGACGACCCTCAGCCCGTCATGGGCGGCGCCGAGCGAAACTTCGCGCCAGGCCGCCTTGCCGTCGTCGCCAACCACGAAGACGAACTTCTTGTTCTGGTCGGTGCCGACGGCTCGCTCGTTGATGACGAGCTGCGACTCGGGCTTGGCCTGCCCGAGCTGGACCCGGACGAACTGGCCCGGCATCAGCTTGCCGTCAGGATTGTCGAGCAATGCACGCACCCGCACTGTGCCGCTGGCGCCGTCGATGCCGTTGTCGACGAAATGCAGCCGGCCCGCGAAGCTCGCATGCTCGGCCGTCGCCGTGGTGAGCCTGACCGGAATCTGCTCCAGCACCCGCGAACCCTCCGGCAGCGAGGCCAGTGCATCGAGCACACTGCGCTCGTCGGCGTTGAAGGCGGCGTAGATCGGGTCGACCGAGAGCAGCGTGGTCAGCACCTGTCCGCCGGCTGCGATCAGATTGCCAGTGGTGACATCGAGCCTGCCGATGCGGCCGCTGATCGGCGCACGGATCTGGGTGTAGTCGAGGTTGAGCTGGGCCGTGCGCCGGGCCGCCTCGGCAGCCTGGAGATTCGCCTGCGCTTCCCGCAGATTGTTAACGCGGGTATCGACGTCGCGCTGGGAGAGGTTGCGGGTCGCCAGCAACTGCTGGCCGCGCTCGTTCTCACTTTCCGCAAGCGCCACCCTTGCCTTCGCACCCTGCACCTGCGCCTCGGCCCGCTGGAGATCGGCCAGATAAGGCGCCTGGTCGATACTGACGAGCAGGTCGCCCTGCTTGACGAGGCTGCCCTCACGGAAATGCACCGCCTCGACGACACCGGCGACCCGCGAGCGCAGTTCGACGCGCTGGATCGCCTCCAGGCGTCCGGAGAATTCCGCCCAGGGCACGACCTCGCGCGCCTCGACGGTTGCGACCGAGACGGGCACGGCCGGCGCTGCGGCAGGCTTGGTGTCGCTCTGGGCCCGGCTGCCCGACAGGGCAACAGCGACGATGGCGGCCAGAGCGACGGAGAAGGTGATACCGGCCAAAAGGCCGCGACGGTTCGTTCCCTGAATCATAGGGTCGGTCCTTCTTCGAAATGGATGGGGGTGTTCGGAAAGGGAAGCCGCTAGGAGGGCGCGGTTCCGGCATAGAAAGCGGCGATCTCGCCGCAGGTTCGACAGAGGCAGGAGCCTTCTTTCGCCGCCTCGGCATAGGCCAGCGGCCAACGTGTCGGCGCGGGAAGTTCGATATGGCGGACCGTGACACCCGCCGCTCCGAGCCGGACCGCATATTGCGCCGCCTCGTCGCGCATCGGGTCGTCCTGCGCGCTGATCAACAGCGCCGGTGGCAAGCCGATGAGGCGGGCGGCGTGCAGCGGCGCCGCATAGGGATGGGCCGCACGCTCGGGGACACCGAGATAATCGGCCCAGCCATCGGCCCAACGACAACCCACGGGGCCAGCCTGGGCGCCGCGCAGCGACGCGGTGCCGAGGCAGGCATCGAGCATCGGCGAAAGCAGAATCTGGCCTGCCAAGGACGGGCCGCCACGATCACGCGCCATCATTGCCAGCGCGGCCGCGAGATTGCCGCCCGCCTCCTCGCCGGCGACGTAGAGCGGCGCCTTGCGCGTGGTCCAGCGCGCCCGCCCTCTGGCAAGCGCCTCGAGCACACCATAGATACCCTCCAGCGTCTCCGGAAAGCGCCGCCCTGGCGCGAGCGGATAAGCCAGTGAAAACACCACGGCCCCGGCCTCGGTCAGCGCCGTCGCGACCGCCTCGCCCTCGGCGAGGGAGCCGCTGTTGAAATGGCCGCCATGCAGGTGCAGCACCAGCCCGGCGGCATCCGGCACCTCGGCCGGGACGTAGAGGCGACCGGTGACGGTCTCCCCGCCCACGGTCAGGCTTTCCTCCCGCCAGAAGACGGAGAGGACCGGTTGCAGTCTCTGCGTGGCGATGGCCGGCATGGCGCATCCTCGCTGTTGCGTCGCAACATGAGTTAGGAAATAGCCAATTACGAATAAATAGGCTATTTGTTCATTCATTATTCACAGACAGAAACAATTAGGGGCTGCATGGACCAGCTGGCAGCGATGCGGGCTTTCATCAGGGTCGTCGAAACCGGCACCTTCACCCGGGCAGCCGATCTTCTCGACACGCCGAAGCCGACGGTTACGAAATTGATCCAGCAGCTCGAAACGCATCTGCGGGCCAAGCTGCTGAACCGCACGACACGGCGGGTCACCGTGACCATGGACGGGGCGGCCTATTACGAGCGGGCGCTGCGGCTCCTCTCGGAGCTCGACGAGCTCGATGGCAGCCTGACGCTGGCGCAGGCCCGCCCGAGCGGGCGGCTCAGGGTCGATTGCAGCTCGTCATTGGCGATCTCGGTAATCATCCCCGCCCTGCATGAGTTCCACGCCCGCTATCCCGATATCCAGCTCGATCTGGGCCTGAGCGACCGCCCCGCCGATCTGATCGGCGAGAACCTGGACTGCGCCGTACGCGCCGGCGAGATAGCCGACCAGAGCCTCATTGCCCGTCGGATCGGGGAAATGCAGCTCATCACCTGCGCCGCGCCGGATTATCTCGCCCGCTTCGGCACGCCGCTTCACCCTCGCGATATCGAGGATGGGCACCAGATCGTGGCCTACCGTCCGGCTCTCGGCAGCCGCATCATGGCAATGGTCTATCAGAATCGCAGCGAGACGATCGAGATCTCGGGTCGCTACACGATCTCCCTGAATGACGGCACGGGTTATCTCGCCGCAGGGCTCGCCGGGCATGGTATCGTGCAGCTGCCGACCTTTATGGCGCGCGACGCGCTTGCCGACGGCCGCCTCGTCCCGCTGCTGCTCGACTGGTGCACAGCTCCCAAACCCCTCCACATCGTCTATCCGCCGAACCGGCATCTCAGCAACAAGGTGCGCGTCTTCGTCGACTGGCTGGCGGAGCTCTTCGCGAACGGCGATGTCATCCCGAAACCGGACGCGGCGTGCCCCGGCTGCCTGACCGTCGAGCCGATCACAGTGCCGGAACGTCCGAGCGCTCCCCGGCATCCGCCCACGGAAGAGGACGGACGCTACCAGCGCCGCCAGTGATACCAGGGGCCCCCGCCGAAACTCGCGTCGAAGCGATCGAACTGGTAGCGGCGCTCGGCGGAACGATCGAGATCGATCTGCAGCAGGCAGTTGGCGAAGCCTTCGCTGCCGGGGCGGAAGCCGTAGGACCGGCAGCGAGCCTCGTCGGCCGCGCGTCGTTCCTCGAGCGTGACGCAGCCGCTGCACAGGAGGGCCAGCAGAAGGCCGGCAGCGAGTTTCGGTCCGATCATCGCAAATCTCCTCTCCGTGCCCGCCCGGATTAACCGCCGGAAAGCGCCGCGGTTCAACCCCTATGCCGCTATCGCGAGAAGCGGATCGGAACGGCGAGCGACACGGAGCCGCCGCCGAGGCCATCGGGCGGCGGCGGCACAGGGCTCGCCCGGCGGATCATCGCCACTGCCTCCTCGTCGAGCGCCGCATCGCCGGAGCCCCGTACCAGTCGCGCCGACAACACGCGCCCGCCCCGGTCGATGCTGAAGGCGACCTGCACGGTGCCGGGGCTCGCCCCGCTCGGGAACCGCTTGAAGCGGTTGAGATGGGCGATCAGCGTGCCGCGCCAGCTCGCCGTCGCCGCCGGAGAGGGGGATGAAGCGCCGGGCGCGGGAGCGGCAGCGCGCGGGGCGAGCTGCGCCTGCGCGGTCGGCGCTGAATTCTGCTCGGCACGGGGCTTGTCTGGATTCACCGGTTTTCTCCGCTGCACCACCTTCGGCTTCGGCGGCGGCTTGCGCTGGATTTCCTTCGGCGGTGGAGGTGGCGCCTGCTTCGGCGGAGGCGAAAGCACGGCCGCGGGATCCGGCAGGGGTGGAAGCTCCGGAATCTTGATTTCGGGTTCTGGCAGCGCGACGGGCTCGGGCTCCTCAGGCGGAGGCGGCTCGACCTCCTTCGGCGGCTGGACCGGTTCGGGCGGCGGCGGCTCCGGTTCGGATTCGGCCATCTGCGGACCGGGAGCGATCTCCTGCTCCGGCGTTTCCGGCGCGACGGCAAGCGGAGCCAGCTCGATCATCACGGCTGCGGGCGGCGCCCCCGCAGCGGCTTCGGCACGCTGCCAGGTTGCGACCGCCCAACCCGCCGCGCCATGAGCACCAGCGACGACCAAGGCAGCGGTGCTCCAACGCAGCACCGCCGGCCAAAGGCGCGGCTGGGATGGGCGCGCAAGGCTCATGGCTTGGCCACCGAAGCGCCCTGCCCCGTATCCTCGAGACCGACGAGTGCGATCTTGAGATAGCCGGCGTTGCGCAGCAGGTTCATCACCTCCATCAGCTCGCGATAGGCGACGGCACCATCAGCCCGCAGGAAGATGCGCTGCTCGCGGTCATTGCCGGTGCGCTGGTCCAATGTCGCCTGCAAGGCCGGGCGCGGCACCGCGTCATTGCCGAGCGCGAGCGAGAGATCTTCCTTCACCGTCAGGAAGAGCGGCGTATCCGGGCGAGGCTGCGGCTGAGCATTCGAGACCGGTAAATCGACCGCGACATCCACGGTCGAGAGCGGAGCCGCCACCATGAAGATGATCAGCAGCACGAGGATGACGTCGATGAAGGGCGTGACGTTGATGTCCGCAACCTCGCCGAGGTCGCCGTCCTGCGGGTCCTTGAGCGAAACGGCCATGGCTCACTCCGCCGGTACGCGCGGCATGGCCATGGCGGCAGATTGCACCGCCTGCAGGGGCGCACGAGCCGGCGCAGCCGCGACGCCGCGCTGCCGCCGTTCCAGATCGCGCGAGAGGTGACGCAGGATCTCGCCGGAGGCATCGGAGAGCGTGGCGCGGTAGCCCGTGATGGCACGGGCGAAGACGTTGTAGATGATGACGGCGGGAATCGCTGCAACCAGGCCGATCGCCGTCGCCAGCAGCGCCTCGGCGATGCCTGGCGCCACCACGGCGAGGTTGGTCGTCTTCGACTGGCTGATGCCGATGAAGGAATTCATGATGCCCCAGACCGTGCCGAACAGGCCGACGAAGGGCGCCGTGGAACCGATCGTCGCCAGCAGGCCGGTGCCGCGGGCCATGTTGCGGCCGGCGCGGGCCTCGATCCTGGAGAGCGCGATCGCCGCCCGCTCCTTGGTGCCCTCCTCGCCGAGATCGGCCGAGCGGCGCGTCTCGTCCTGGGCCGCGGCAAGCAGCGTGCCCACGGCGCCGCGCAGTTTGCCGTCCTTGCCCGCAACGGTGCGGGCCGCCTCACCGAGGCTGTCGGCCGCCTCGATCCGCCGCAGGGCGCGCTGGGCGCCGGTCTTCGCGGCAGTGAGTTCCATCGCCTTGGCGAGCCAGATCGTCCAGGTCACCAGCGAGGCGAAGGCGAGGCCGATCATCACGCCCTTCACAATGATGTCGGCCGCCATGAACATGCCCCAGGGCGACAGGTCGTGCGGGAGGATCGCTGACGCCACAGAAGGCGCAACGGTCGGTGCGCCGGCCGGCTGAAGCGGCGGATGGGCCGCGCTCGGCGGCGCGATCCCCATCTGGGGCACAGCCGGCGGCAGCGGGTTCACCGGCCCAGGAGCCGGCGTGGAAGACGCGGGAGGTGCCTGCTGGACCGTTGGCGGGTTCGACGACTCGGGAGCTTGGGCCAGTGTGGCTGAGGCGGGCAGCAACAGGCTCGCCGCGAGGAATGCCCAACGAAACAGCTTTGTCATGACCGGCCCTGCATCCACCGCGCGATCGTCGCTCGCCCTGCCCCGCCGCCGAAGAACAGGCACCGTTCCGCCATTGTCCAAGAACGACGAGATGGCAGGAGAGCCAACGATCTCACATTGGAATAAATAAAAAAGACACGTATTATCAGCGACTTGCGAGCCGCACGAGTGTTGGAAACATCTCGCCGTGTCAAGGCTTCGCTGCGTCTCGGGATAGCCGATCCGCGTTTCGCAGAGGCACAACGTCAGCGGCAGCCGAGGCGATACAACCGTTTAGCGTCTCTCTTTCGACGTGAATCCGCCCCCGGAAGATCTGCCCGGAAACGGCATTCACTTTTCGAATAGCCGGTATGGTCTGGCCAACGACGTTCGTCCGGCAGCCGCGATCACGCGGAGGAACCGACACGCGCATTGAGGAGCTGGAAGAGCTGCGCGTGCCTCATCGTGCTGCGGCGAGATGAGCCGCAGCAAGCAGAGCCGTCTTTTTAGTAGAGGCCGCCCGTGCCGGAGCCGATGGCGCGCCCGCCACCTGCCGCGCTGGGTGCGCCGCCGCCATCTCCAGCCGCTCCGATCACAGAGTAGCTGTCGGGCGGCGCGGTGCCGGGCTTGAAGGCCTCGAGGATGCCGCCCTCGCCGCTGGTGCGCATGCCCGTCTTCGGATCGACGCGGATCAGCTTGATGCCGGCGGGCACGCGGAACGGGGTCGCCGGCTTGTCCTTCAGCGCGACGGTCATGAAGTCGCGGAAGATCGGCGCGGCATACTGGCCCGCGGTCGCGGAGGTACCGAGCGACTTCGGCTTGTCGAAGCCCATATAGACGCCGACGGCGAGATCCGGCGAGAAGCCGCAGAACCAGACGTCCTTGGCGTCGTTGGTCGTGCCGGTCTTGCCGGCCAGCGGCTTGCCGACCGACTTCACCACGGTCGCCGTACCGGCGTTGACCACGCCTTCGAGGATCGAGACCATCTGATAGGCCGTCAGCGGATCGATCACCTGCTCGCGGTTATCGACCAGTCGCGGCTCAGGCTGGTTGCCCCATTTGTCGGCGTTGCAGCCTTCGCAGACGCGCTGATCGTGGCGGAAGATGGTGCTGCCGGTGCGGTCCTGGATGCGGTCGATCAGCGTCGGCCGAATGCGCTTGCCGCCATTGACCAGCATCGAATAGGCCGCCGTCATCCGCATCACGGTCGTCTCGCCAGCGCCCAGCGACATCGACAGCACGGGCTGGAGATCGTCATAGATGCCGAAGCGGCGGGCATATTCCGCGATCAGCGGCATGCCGACGTCCTTGGCAAGACGCACGGTCATCAGGTTCTTGGAGAACTGGATGCCATAGCGCAGCGTGCGCGGACCACTCCATTTTCCGCCGAAGTTCTCGGGCCGCCACATGCCGAGGCCACCGCCCTGGTCGATCTCGATCGGCGCGTCGAGGATGATGCTCGACGGCGTGTAACCATTGTCGAGCGCAGTCGAATAGACGAAGGGCTTGAAGGACGAACCCGGCTGGCGCAGCGCCTGGGTCGCGCGGTTGAACTCCGACTGGTCGTGGCTGAAGCCGCCGACCATGGCGAGCACGCGGCCGGAGAACGGATCCATCACCACGATGGCGCCGTTGATCTCGGGCAGCTGGCGCAGGCGGGCATAGCCCTGCCGGTTCGCCATCGGCTCGACATAGACGACATCGCCGACCGAAACCGCCTGCGAGACGCGGGCGCGTCGCGTCCATTTGATGCCGTCGCCCGCCAGGGTGACGGTTTCGCGCGCGGTATTCAGGTTGCCGGCATTGTCGCGCAACGGGTGCAGGCCGAGCTTGGCGCTGTCGCCGTTGACGTCGAGCACCACGGCGAGGCGCCAGGGGGCGACATCGCCCAGCACCGGCAATTCGCCGAGCGCCTTGCCCCAATCCTGCCCGGCGATGTCGAGCTTCTGGACCGCGCCGCGCCAGCCGCGCGCCTCGTCGAAGCGCACCAGCCCGTCGACCAGCGCCTTTCGCGCCATCAGCTGGATCTTGGGATCGACCGTGGCGCGAACCGACAAGCCGCCCTCGAGCAGCTTCTTCTCGCCGTAGCGATCCTGCAGCTCGCGGCGGATTTCCTCGGCGAAATAGCCGGCGGCGATGTTGTTCGGCGAGACCTGGCGCGGATTGACGCCGAGCGGCTGCTTCTTCGCCGCCTCGGCGACGTCGCGCTTGACGTAGCCGTTCTCGACCATGCGGTCGATCACGTAGTTGCGGCGCTCGATCGCCCGGTCGGTATTGCGGAACGGCTGGAGGTCGCTCGGCGCCTTCGGCAGGGCCGCGAGATAGGCGGCTTCCTGCAGGTTCAGCTCATGCACCGACTTGCCGAAATAGTTCAGCGCCGCGGCCGCGATGCCGTAGCTGCCGAGGCCGGGCGCCGGGGCGCCGAGATAGATCTCGTTGAGATAGAGCTCGAGGATCTTGTCCTTCGAGTAGGTCGATTCGAGCTTCAGCGCGACGAGCGCCTCGCGGATCTTGCGCTCCAGCGACTGCTCCGAGCCGACGAGGAAGTTCTTTGCCACCTGCTGGGTGATGGTCGAGGCGCCCTGCGGCCGGCGATTGGCCCCGCGGTTGCGGAAATTGTAGATCGCGGCGCGGGCGAGACCTTCCGGGTCCACACCCATATGCTTGTAGAAGTTCTTGTCCTCCGCCGAGATATAGGCGTCGACGACGAGCTTCGGCACAGCCTGGATCGGGATATAGAGGCGCCGTTCACGGGCATATTCGGCGATCAGGCTGCCGTCGCCCGCATGGACGCGGGTCATCACCGGCGGCTCGTAGTTCCGCAGCTGGGCGTAGTCGGGCAGATCCTGGGAATAGTGCCAGATCAGGCCGCCGAACACGGCAGCACCGATCACGAAGGCGATCGCACCCGCAGCGAACAACCATCCGAAGATTCGCAGGATAAACCGCATCTCAGGTCCCGGACCCCATTTCTGCACCCGGCGTGCGCCGGATCGGGGCGCTTCGCAACGGAAAGCTATAACATGACCGAGATGGCGGAACCGTGGCCTCGCGACCACAATTCCTCTCAACTCGACGCATCTGGCGAGCTACTGGGCGTGCCGGTTCTCGGCCGCCTGCCCGACCGAAGCGCGCTCACGGGCAAAATATTCTTCGACCGCCGCACCGACGGCACCAACCGCTTTTCCGCGCCATTCGGCCGAAGTCAACAGCTCGGCATCTTTCGGGCTCGACATGTAGCCGAGCTCGATCAGCACGGACGGCACGTCCGGCGCGCTCAGGACCCAGAAGCGGGCCGAGCGCAGCGGGATCTTGTGCATGCGGACCGAAGCTCCCATCTTGTCCACGAGGTTGCGGGCGAAAACACCTGAAAAGGTTCGTGTTTCGCGCCGCGCGAGATCAATCAGGATGCCAGCGACGTCCTGCACCTCTTCGCTAGTTTCCAGGCCAGCCGCGGCGTCCGCCTCGTTTTCCTTGGCGGCGAGCTTGGCAGCCTCGGCGTCGGTCGCCCGCTCGGAGCGGGTATAGATGGTGGCGCCGCGGACATCCTTCGCCTGCATCAGCGAATCGGCGTGGATGGAGATGAAGAGATCCGCCTTCTCGTCCTGCCCGACCTTCACCCGGTCCGCGAGCGGCACAAAGCGGTCGTCGTCGCGGGTCATGATCACCCGGTAGCGGCCCGAGGCTTCGAGCTGCTCCTTCAACGCGAGGCCGAAATTCAGCACCACCGACTTCTCGGCGATCGAGGCGACGACCGTGCCCGGATCGATACCGCCATGCCCAGGGTCGATCACGACCGTGCGGCGGGTCTCGCCCGGCGGCTTAGCCGGAGCCGGAGCAGCGACCGTCGTGTTCGCCTTCTTCGCCTTCGCCGCTTCCGCCAGAAACTCGGAGCGACTGGTCTTGCGGAGCTCGATCACGAGCTCGCCGAGGCCACCGCGCAACGCCTTGGCCTCCGCCTTCACAATGGTCGCCGGCTGCGACAGGTCGATGATGATTCGAGCCTTGTCCGCCGTGAACAGCCCGTAGCGATAGGCGCTGATGAAGCCGGCGCTCTTGCGCGCGCCGGACTGGATCTGGAAATTCGTCGACGGCAGTTCGATGATGACGCGGTCGGGAGCCGCCTGGACCCACGCCTCGACGCCGATGACCGTCGAGAGCGCCATGGAGAGCTTGACCGTCTCGCCCTGCTGCTCGAGCCGAACGTCGGTCGCGACAGGAAAATCATTCTGCGACTTGGCCGGTTCGCCCTGCGCGGGAACGGCCCCGAGAGCCGCGCACAGCCCGGCAGCCATGGCAGCACGCCGCCATGGATCGGACAGCGCCTTCCAGCGAAAAATCGCAGGAAAAGCGCCCGGCTTGCTCTGACGGATGCGCGAAAACAGCTGAAAAATCCCGCTTGTCGTCACCAATGCTTAACCATAGGCGACCCGAATTCCTAACAGGGCGTTACCACGCCGTCATCACGCGATGAACCTTGGCAGCCTCCGCAAGATGCGATCCGTCTGCGATGTGACTTGCAAATCACTGTGACCTATCTGTAATGGAACATGGTTGCTCTCCAACCTGCCCGCAGGACACATCCGGATCGAACCATCCGTCGGCGTCCGGTGCAGGCTGGGCCTCTACCCATTCGGGGTATAGGCAGCAGATCGACCATAACGGATCGTCCGCAGAGGGCGGGGTCGGGATTGCGAGTTCTGCGCCCTGCCCTGTCTCGCGAGCGTGCAAACGCGGAGTGCCCGTCGTCAGATGGGTACACCGCAGGTCAGGGCAGATGACGGGGCAGACGACGCCGCACGTATCATCGGTGAATCGTTCAAACCTGCGGGATGGCACCGGGCATTTCGTCCGCTCGGCTGTCCCGACCCGCATTCCTGTTCCGACCGAATTCTTCCTCCTGCAACATGCCGGCTTCGACCGGCTCTTCAGCGGCGCCCCGGCTCGCGGCAGCGGATTCGTTTCCGCAACCTCGCGAGCCTTGCCGGCGGCCGCTCCTATGGAAATTTCTGATGGCCAACAAAATGCTTATCGATGCCACCCACCCGGAAGAGACCCGGGTCGTGGTGGTGCGCGGATCCCGCGTCGAAGAGTTTGATTTCGAATCCGCAAGCCGCAAGCCGCTCCGCGGCAACATCTACCTCGCCAAGGTAACCCGCGTGGAGCCGTCGCTCCAGGCGGCCTTCGTCGAGTATGGCGGCAACCGGCACGGCTTCCTCGCCTTCTCCGAGATTCATCCGGACTACTACCAGATCCCGGTCGCCGACCGGCAGGCGCTCCTCGACGACGAGGCCCGTGCCGAACGGGATGAGGAGCGCGACGAGGAGCGGCGCGAGAAGCGCGGCCGCCGCGGCCGCCGCGGCGATCGCGACAACCGCGCCAAGAAGGCGGCTGCCGACGAGACCGTCTCCGCCGAGATCGAGGTTACTAACGACAGCGCCGGCGAGCACGTCGAGACCGACGGCAAGGAAGCCGCCATGGTCAACGAGGGCGCGCCTGCCTTCGGCCAGGTCTTCGCCCCCGACGTCGCGGAATCGACGACCGAGGACGCAGCCGAGAACGCTGCCCCCCTGACCTTCGAGACGGTCGCCGCGCCGCAGGCCGACGCCAGCGAGCAGGCGACGGAAGCCCGCAAGCCCTCCGACGACGAGGGCGGCGAGGATGACGGCAACGACGAACAGGACGAGCACGAGGAGCAGCCCGAGCAGCTCGGCGGCGGCGACGCCCTCGACGACATGCCGGAGCGCCCGCACCGCCAGTCGCGCCGCCAGTACAAGATCCAGGAGGTGATCAAGCGCCGCCAGATCATCCTGGTCCAGGTCGTCAAGGAGGAGCGCGGCAACAAGGGTGCGGCGCTGACCACCTATCTCTCGCTCGCCGGCCGCTATTCGGTGCTGATGCCGAACACCGGCAAGGGCGGCGGCATCTCGCGCAAGATCACCAACGCCGAGGACCGCAAGCGGCTCAAGGAGATCGCCCAGGAGCTGGAGGTGCCGGAGGGGATGGGTCTCATCCTGCGCACGGCCGGCGCTTCGCGCACCAAGGTCGAGATCAAGCGCGACTACGAGTACTTGATGCGGATGTGGGAGAGCGTGCGCGAGCTGACGCTCGCCTCGGTCGCGCCTGCGCTGGTCTATGAGGAGGGCAACCTCGTCAAGCGCTCGATCCGCGATCTCTACAACAAGGACATCGACGAGGTTCACGTCGCCGGCGAGACGGCCTATCGCGAGGCCAAGGACTTCATGCGCATGCTCATGCCGAGCCATGCCAAGAGCGTGAAGCCCTATCGCGAGCAGACTCCGCTCTTCGCCGCCTTCGGCGTCGAGAGCCAGCTCGACGCGATGTTCTCGAACACGGTGACGCTGAAGTCCGGCGGCTACCTCGTCATCAACCAGACCGAGGCGCTGGTCGCGATCGACATCAACTCAGGCCGCTCGACGCGCGAGCACAACATCGAGGACACGGCCCTCAAGACCAATCTCGAAGCGGCCGAGGAAATCTCCCGCCAGCTGCGCTTGCGCGACCTCGCCGGTCTCATCGTGATCGACTTCATCGACATGGAGGAGAATCGGAACAACCGCGCCGTCGAGAAGAAGCTGAAGGAATGCCTGAAGGACGATCGCGCCCGCATCCAGGTCGGCCGCATCTCGGCCTTCGGCCTGCTGGAGATGTCGCGCCAGCGCATCCGCACCGGCGTGCTCGAATCGTCCTCGGTGCCTTGCCCGCACTGCGCCGGCGCCGGCATGATCCGCTCGACGCCGTCGGTCGCGCTGCAGATCCTGCGCGCGCTGGAGGAGACGTTGATCAAGAGCGCCTCGCACAACCTCACCGTCCGCACCCGGCCGGAAGTCGCGCTCTACGTCCTCAACCAGAAGCGCGCGCATCTGGCGGATCTCGAAAACCGCTTCGCCATCGCGATCACGATCTCGACCGACCCGAACCTGCTCGGCACCCGTTACTTCGAGGTCGAGCGCGGCGAATTTGTCGGCAATGAGGCTCGCGTGGTGCCCTCACCCTTCAAGGCCGAGGCCATTGCCTCCGACGTCGACGACGAAGCGCTCGATGCCGCCGCCGAAGCCGCGGCCCTCGATGCCGAAACCGGCGACAGCGAAACCGCCGCGGGCGACACCCAGGACGAGCGCGGCGATGCCGAAGGCCGCGACGGTCGTCGGCGCCGCCCGCGTCGGCGCCGTCGGCGGGGTGGCGAGCGCGACCAGCAGAACCTGCAGGGCGAAGGCGCCGCCGGCGAGGACGATGACGAAGGCGACGATGAGGGCGAGGACTCCGTCGCCACCGAAACCGTCACCGTCGAGATCGCAGCCGAGGCCCCGGCGGCTGAAGCTGTAGAGGCAACGGAAGCCGTCGTCGTCGAAGAAGGGGCGCCGCCGGCCGAGGAGGCCAAGCCGAAGCGCAGTCGCGCCCGCAAGCCGAAGGCCGCGAAGGAAGCCGAAGCTGCCAAGGCCCCCGAAGCCGCTGAAGCCGTGGTGGTCGAGGCCGCCCCGGCCGAGAAGCCGAAGCGTAGCCGTTCGCGCAAGAAGGTGGTGCCCATAACCGAAGACGGCGCGGCGGTCGAACCCGCTCCGTCGGCGCCCGAGCCGGTCGCCGAGAAGCCTGCAAAGGCCGCTGCGGAACCGGCGGCCAGCGAGCCTGCGCCTGCGCCCGAACCCGAGGCACCTGCGCCCCGAGCACCGGCGGAGGAGCCCGTCGCAGTCGTCCTGACCGAGCCGGATCCGACGCGGCCGAAGCGCGGCGGCTGGTGGAACAGGCTCGCCGGCCGCTCCTAAGCCGAAGCGACATCACGAGATCGAAAAGGCCCGCTGTTCCGCAGCGGGCCTTTTTCGTGGTGAAGCATGCCATTGGCCGGTGCCGCGAAACACGGCATGATCGCCCATCGCGAAATGCCGTGACGGAGCCTGCATGTCGCCGCCGCGCAGTCCGGAGCGCCTTGTCTTGACCGTCCTCTCGGCGGCAGCGCTTCTGGTGCTCGCCGCCCTCGCCTGGCGTGCGGCCGGCTGGTTTGGAGTCGGTCTCCTCGGGCTGCTCGTCCTGTTTATCGCGGTCCGGGTCGATCTCGAAGGCGACCGACCCATCGGCCCGCAAATGACGCCGGGCCTCTATGCCGAGCAGTATCGCAGCGAGAGCGCGGACAGCAGCGCCCGCGCAAGCCGTCGCGCCGAGCGTCTATCGGTGGCCACCGCCGCACAATTCGCTCGCCTCTTCGGCGCCGCGCTGGCGATCGTCGGCTTCGGCCTGTTCCTGCTGCTCTGATCCGCTCAGCCCGCCGCTGGCGCCAGCGGCGTCGGCGGCGGCACGGTTGAGATGGCCGCGGCCGCTCCAGCCTGTACGCCCTGGTCGCCGCCGCGAACCGTGACCGCATTCGAGGCGAAGGGAATCCGGGCCTCGTTCAGCGCCCGATAGACCCGCTTCAGCGCCTCGCGCTGCAGCATCGAGGCCTGGTTCGGCTTGCCGGTGAATTTCAGCCGGATGACGATGGCGCTGTCGGTGATGTCGGCGACGCCCTGCATCTTGAGTGGGGCGATGAAATGCGGGCCGAACTCAGGATCCTCCAGTAGCGCGATGCCGGTCTTCTTGATCGCCTTTCGCGCCTGCTCGATATCGGCCGAATGGTCGAGGCGGACATTGAACTTCACCGTCGCCCAGTCGCGGCTGGCATTGGTCAACGACTGAACCTGGCCGAACGGCACGGTGTGGATCTGGCCGCTCTGATGGCGCAGTTGCATCGAGCGCAGCGAGATCTTCTCGACCGTGCCCTTGAGGCGGCCCGTATCGACGTATTCGCCGACCCGGAACGCATCCTCCAGCATGAAGAACAATCCCGAGACGATGTCACGCACCAGGGCCTGTGAGCCGAAGGAAATCGCCAGACCGAGGATACCGAAACCGGCGAGCAGCGGCCCGATATCGACACCGAGCCGCGAGAGCACGATCAGGATCGTCAGTCCGAGCACCGCGCCCAGCACGACGCCGCGCAGGACCGGCAGCACCGTTGCCAGCCGTGTCGGCACGCTGGCCTCATGGACAACATCCTCGTCGGCGGGGCCGATGGTGACGCGCTGCGGCGTATAGCCATCGAAGAAACTGTGCAGGAAAACCAGCGCGACCCAGCCGGCAAAGGCAAAGACGGCGACGCCAGCGATCTGGCGCATGACGACGGCGAACTCGCTGGAGGTCACCCCGAGCAGCAGCCCGGCCCAGAGCCGTGCGAGGATGAAGAAGCCCGCAGCCCAGATCACGCCGACCGCGGCAGCTCGAAAGGCGGCGCTGCCAGCCTGCGACAGCGGCGTCGTGCCCACAATGGCTTCGCGGCGAGCCGCGCGGCAGTTCAGCAGGCTCGACACGCCGATGACCAGGATGGGGATCAGGATGATCGCCACCTCGGTCAGCGCAGCCGCTTCCGCCCAGCGCCCGCCATTGGTCATCATTGCCGCGGCGCAGCTGACCAGCCAGAGCACGATGGTCACCGCCATGTAGAACCAGGCAGCGCCGGCGGCAACGAGGCGCCGCAGCGGTCCCGGCTGCTGTGCACCGCTCAGAATCAAGACGGCCAGATCGTGGCGCACATCGTTGAAGAACCACAGCTTGAACAGCATCAACGCAAAGCCGGTGAGAGCGATGAGTCCTGTTGCCGGCAGCGGGCCGGTCCCGACATGGTGAGCCAGAAGGATGCTCGTCACCGCAAGAGGCGTGGCCACGGCATAGAAGATCAACGAGCGGTAATGCCGTTCGGCACGCGGCAGCGGCATCAGGCGCCGCTCTGGCCTGCCGGGCGCGAGCAGGAATCGCCCAACGGCGATGTAGAGAGCCCCGATCGCCGCGCCGTTGGTGACCGTCGTCAGCGCAAACATCGCGAGGTCGCTTTCAGGCAGCCAGGCATTGCGGGCGAGCCGCACCGTGACCAGCGCCAGCATGATGGTGGCGACATCCTGGAGCAGCCCCCAGCCGGCGGCGATGAGACGCGGCGTGAATTCCGGCCCCGCAGGCTGGCGCCTGCGCGCGAACCAGGCAGTGCTCGCAAGGCGGAAGGCAAACCCGACGGCCAGTGCGAGGCAAAGGATGCCGAAGCTGCGCCAGCCGGCCGAGGGGCCATTTCGGCCGTTGAGGTTGCGCTCCCAGGCCTGCTCCCAATCCACCGGCAACTGGACGATGCTCGGGATCGCCGTCCCGCCGTAGTCGAGCCCACCGACGATGCGATCGACGACGGCGTTGAGCTGCCCCTGAAAGCCCTCCTCTTCCGCCATGGAGCGCGGGGCGGACTCGGGGGTGGCTGCGTCGGGCTTGGAGGCTGCTGCTGCGGCAGCGGGCGCCGCGGCGTTCGTCCCGCCGATCCGGACCTCGACCTGTCGGCCCGCACTCGACAACGCGTCGACCATCTTGCGGATCGTTTCCGGTGTCTCGTCCCCGCGCAGGGTCAGAACGACCGGCGACGAGGGTTGCGCGCGCACGGCTGGAATGAAGGTCGTAGCCGACAGGGCCAGCGCCGCCAGAAGCCCGGCAACGCCCCTCTTCAGGCGCCCCCAGCCGACCGCTGCCTCGTCCATGGCCCGTCTCCGCTTCACTGCGACTGCAGCAGAATGCTGACCTTCCGCAAATTCTGGCAAGAGCCAGCTTGCAATCGCCCCCTCAGCGGGTCTTGAGCCAGCTCCCGAGGCGCGAAACCGCCTCCTCGCATTCGGCCAGCGAGCCGGCGAAGGAGAGCCTGACCGTCCGCGCCCCGCGCGCCTCGTCGAAGTCGAGACCGGGCGTGATCGCGACCCCTGCCCGTTCGAGCGCGCTGCGACAGAAGCTCATCGAATCGTTCGAATACCGGCCGATATCGAGATAGATGTAGAAGGCGCCGTCGACCGGCAGGAAATCGCTCAATCCGATCTCGGGCAGGGCCTTGAGCAGAAAGGCGCGGTTGGCGGCATAGCCGGCCTTGATCGCCTCGCATTCCTCGGTGGCGTCGAAGGCCGCCTCCCCCGCGATTTGGCTCAGATAAGGCACCGAGATCGAAAAATTCTGCTGAAGCCGCTCGATGGTACGCACCAGCCGCTCCGGCACTACCAGCCAGCCGACACGCCAGCCGGTCATGCAATAATACTTCGAGAACGAGTTGACGATGATTGCATCGGGATCGGCGGCGAGCGCCGTTGTCGCCGGCGCTTCATAGGTCAGGCCATGGTAGATCTCGTCCGAGATATACCAGAGCCCGAGCTTGCGGCAGCAGGCTGCGACGTCGGCGATGGCGCCCGGACTCATCACCACGCCGGTCGGATTGGCCGGGCTCATCGTCAGCACGCCGGCGAGCGGTTTCTCGCGATGGGCGCACTCGATCAATTCCGGCGTCAGCGCGAAACGGGTCTCGGGCCCAACCTCGATCGCCACCGGCTCCAGCCCGAGCGCGATCAGGATGTTGCGATAGGCTGGATAGCCCGGTGCCGTGATCGCCACGCGCGCGCCCGGTTGGAAGCAGGCGAGAAAGGCGAGAATGAAGCCGCCGGAAGAGCCGGTCGTGACCACGACGCGCTCCGTCGCCACGTCCACGCCATAGCTCTCGCGATAATGGCGGGCAATGCGAGCCCTCAGCGAATCCGTGCCCAGCGCCTGGGTGTACCCGATCCGACCATCCTCCAGCGCATGCGAGACCGCTGTACGGATCGAGCGCGGCGTCGGGGCCGAGGGTTGGCCGACCTCCATATGCACGACCGAGCCGCCCTTGCGTTCGATGGCTGCGGCCTGGCTCATCACGTCCATGACGATGAAAGGCGCGACGCGCTCGGCCCGCTCGGCAAGCGCGGGCAGCTGTGCGGGCGGAACGGGCTTCTGCATCGTCGTATCCGGTCTGGACAATCGGCGAGCGGGCTTAACCGAGCCGACCGCCGGCGGCAACCACTGGCAAAGCTGTGATTTGACGCTGGCTCGCGAAACACCCACAAGCACGGGCTGAAATGCTCTTCGGCATCACGTCGCCGGTCGACCGATGTCCATGAAAGGATGACGAAATGGCTTTCCCGACCTTCTCCAGCCTGGCGCGCGCCTGCCTGCGCCCTGCCGGCCTCGCGCTCGGCGTCTGGCTCGCGACGGTCGCCGGCCCGGCCATGGCGCAAGGCCAGGCGCCGCTGACGCCCGAGCAGCGCAAGGCCATCGTCGATCTCGTCCGCGAGACCATCGTCAAGAATCCCGAGATCATCCAGGACGCGCTGGTCGAGCTCGAGCGCCGTAACACGGTGGCGCAGGCCGAGGCCCAGCGCGGCGCCGTCGCGGCCGAGAAGGCCAGGATCTCCGATCCGGCCACCTCGGTCATCATCGGCAATCCGGAAGGCGACCTCACCCTCGTCGAGTTCATGGATTACAATTGCGGCTTCTGCAAAAGGGCGATGCAGGACGTGACCGCTCTCTCCAAGGCCGACCCGAAGCTGCGCGTCGTGCTCAAGGACTTCCCGATCCTCGGCCCCGATTCGGTCGAGGCGAGCCGCGTCGCGATCGCGGTCAAGAATCAGCTCCAGGGCCCGAAGTACTTCGATTTCCACAACAAGCTGATGGGCGTGAAGGGCCGCGTGAACGGCGCCAAGGCGATCGAGATCGCCAAGGAGCTCGGCGTCGACGTCGAACGCGTGCGCAAGGACATGGACGCTCCGGCAACCAAGGCCTCGATCGAGGATACGGTCGCGCTCGGCGATCGTCTGGGCCTGACGGGCACGCCCGCCTTCATCATCGGGGACGAGATCGTCTTCGGCGCGGTCGGCCAGGATGCCCTCAAGCAGAAGCTCGATTCGGTCCGCCGCTGCGGCAAGACCGAGTGCGCCGGCTGATCCAGCCCTGCTTTAACACCTTTCGCGGGTCGGCGAGGAAGCCTACAGGCTTCCCCTGCCGGCCCGCAGCGTTTATGAGAGCGGCGTCCGCCGCCTCGCGCGGTTTATGGAATTCACATCCTTCATGGTCGCCACGCTTGCTCCGAACGGCTGTTCCTGCGCTCTGCCGGAAACGTTCGCGGCACTGGCCGCCTGAAATGAAACGAGCGGGATAGCGGTACAGCCGTTGTTCCAAGCGAAGTCCGAACAAGACGGTGACATCCGCCATGGCGACCAAGAGCCCGATCGACCCAGATCTCGTCCGCGAGCTTGCGGAACTGCTGAATCAGACCGATCTCACCGAGATCGAGGTCGAGAAGGGCGATCTGCGCGTCCGCGTCGCCCGCAGCCTCGCGACGACCGTGCATGTCCCGGCTGCCGCTCCGCTCCCGGTCGCCGCTGCTGCTGTCGCCCCTGCTCCGGCCGCTCCCGCCGCGCCGGAGGCCAAGCCCGGCGCCAGCCATCCCGGCGCCGTCACCTCTCCGATGGTTGGCACCGCTTATCGCCGCCCCTCGCCCGAGGCCAAGCCCTTCGTCGAGGTCGGCAGCGTGGTGAAGCAGGGTGAGCGCATCCTGCTCGTCGAGGCGATGAAGACCTTCAACGATATCGTCGCCCCGCGCGCCGGCAAGGTTACCGCCGTCCTGGTCGAGGATGGCCAGCCGGTGGAATATGGCGAGCCGCTGCTGGTGATCGAGTGACGGCCGGGCGCAAGGACGGCGAGATCAAGATGTTCGACAAGATCCTGATCGCCAACCGCGGAGAGATCGCGCTGCGCGTGCTGCGCGCCGCCAAGGAGCTCGGCATCGCCACCGTCGCGGTCCACTCGACCGCCGACGCCAACGCCATGCATGTCCGCCTCGCCGACGAGAGCGTCTGCATCGGCCCGCCCCCGGCCCGCGAAAGCTATCTCAATATCCCGGCGCTGATCGCAGCCTGCGAGATCACCGGCGCCGACGCAGTCCATCCCGGCTATGGCTTCCTTTCGGAGAATGCCCGCTTCGCCGAGATCCTGGAACAGCACAACATCACCTTCATCGGCCCCAAGGCCGAGCATATCCGCAGCATGGGCGACAAGATCGAGGCCAAGCGCACTGCCAAGCGCCTCGGCATCCCCTGCGTGCCCGGGTCGGAAGGCGGTGTCTCGGACGACGCCGAAGCCCTGAAGATCGTCCGCGAGATCGGCTTCCCCGTCATCATCAAGGCGGCCTCCGGCGGCGGCGGCAAGGGCATGAAGGTGGTGCGCAACGAGGAGGAGCTCTCCGTCCTGCTCGCCACCGCCCGCAGCGAGGCCAAGGCCAATTTTGGCGACGACGCTGTCTATATCGAGAAGTATCTCGAGAAGCCGCGCCACATAGAAATCCAGGTACTCGGCGACGGCCGCGGCAATGCCATCCACCTCGGCGAGCGCGATTGCTCGCTGCAGCGCCGCCATCAGAAGGTCTGGGAAGAAGGCGGTTCGCCCGCGCTCAATGCCGGCGAGCGCGATCGCATCGGCGAGGTCTGCGCCAAGGCGATGTCCGAGCTCGGCTATCTCGGCGCCGGCACGATCGAGTTCCTCTATGAGGACGGCGAGTTCTACTTCATCGAGATGAACACCCGCATCCAGGTCGAGCATCCGGTGACCGAGATGATCACCGGCATCGACCTGGTCAACGAGCAGATCCGCATCGCCGCCGGCGCGCCGCTCTCGCTGAAGCAGTCGGACGTCGTCTTCGAGGGCCACGCCATCGAGTGCCGGGTCAATGCCGAGCACCCGGCGACCTTCCGTCCCTCGCCCGGCAAGATCACCTCGTTCCACACGCCGGGCGGCCTCGGCGTGCGCGTCGATTCAGCCGCCTATCAGGGCTATGTGATCCCGCCGCATTACGATTCGCTGGTCGGCAAGCTCATCGTCCACGGCCGCAATCGCGAGGAATGCCTGATGCGCCTGCGCCGCGCGCTCGACGAGTTCGTCGTCGACGGCGTCGATACCACGCTGCCGCTGTTCCGGACGCTGGTGCGTAATCCCGACATCCTCAACGGCGATTACAACATCCACTGGCTCGAGAAATTCCTCGCCGCCGGCGGCATGGACGAGCCACAGGCCTGAGCGCGCGGCATCGCCGGAAACGACAAAGCCCCTCGCATCGCGAGGGGCTTTTCATTCGGTCGGCAGCGGCCTGCAGGCTGGCTCAAACCGCCTCCAGCAATCCCTTGATCAGCGCCTGGCGTGGCGCGATGGAGGAAATCAGCCCGTATTCCTGCAGCGTGTGCGCACCATCACCGTCGATACCGAGCCCATCGAGCGTCGGCACACCGAGCGCGGCGGTGAAGTTGCCGTCCGAGCCCCCACCCGTCATCGGGCAATCCTGCAGGTCGAAGCCGATTCCGGCCGCGACCTCGCGCGCGACCTCGAACAGCTTCGTCACCTCCGTGGACTTCTCGTAGGGTGGCCGGTTCATGCCGCCGGTGATGCGAATCGTCACGTCGGGGTCGTGGGCCTTCAGGCTCAGGATCCGGTTCTCCATCATCGTCCCGTCGGCGAGCGTCGTGACGCGGCAATCGACGCTGAACCAGGCATGCTGCGGAATGACATTCGCCGCCGTGCCACCGCCCATCAGCGCGACGCTGGTGGTGATGCCGCGCGCATAGTCGGTCATGCCCTCGACGGCGAGGATCTGGTGCGCCGCCTCGCGGATGGCGCTACGGCCATCGGCATGGCGCGAACCGGCGTGGGCGGGCCGGCCTTCCAGCCGGACGTCGAAGCGCCCGACGCCCTTGCGCGCCGTAACGATCTTGCCGCCGAGCCGAGCCGGCTCGGTCACCAGTACCGCGGCAGAACCGCGACCGATCTCCTCGATCAGGCCACGGCTCGTCGGAGAGCCGATTTCCTCGTCCGGCGTGAACAGGAACACCATCGGCCGTTTGGCCGTCCCCGCCTTCGCCACGTCCTTGAAGGCCTGCAGAGCGAGCCAGGCACCGCCCTTCATGTCGTAGACGCCGGGCCCGTAAAGCCTGTCGCCCTCGATACGCACCGGCAGGTCCTTCGTGCTCGTGCCGACGGGGTGCACCGTGTCGAGATGCGACATCAGCGCCACGGCCGGCTGACCATTGTCGAGCCCCGCCCGCAGCGCCACCATGTCACCAAGCCCGTCGCGGCCAGGGATCCGCTCGATGGCGATCGGCAGGCCAGCAACCTCCTTGGCGACGAGATCCATCATGCCGTTGACCCCGGCGGGATGGCTGGTCGGACTCTCAAGCGCAACCCAGACGGAGAGCGCGGCGGCGGCATCGGTGTGTGTCATGCCCCGATCTATCGCGAAGAGACCGGCGCGGGACAAGTGCATTCTACGTGCGCGTGCCCTGGCGAGTGGGCATGGCGGAACGCGCAGGCGCATCCTGGGCTGCACGGGGAGGCGAATGGCCTCAAAGACACCATGCCAAATGATGCTGGACAGTCTTCCAGGCGCCCCGACATGGCCGCGTCATCATTTCATGAGAGCTTCCACTGCCGATGCGCATTTCTGCTCTTGCCAAGGCGAGGCGCATTGATTAGACCCCGGCTCACCAACGCGAGCGCTTGCGCCGCGGCGTTGGGGGATCGTCTAACGGTAGGACCCCAGACTCTGACTCTGGTTGTCTAGGTTCGAATCCTAGTCCCCCAGCCACTCCCGCATGAGTGGCGCTTCCTGATACCGGCAGGAACGAACGGCCCTCTCGCTCTGACATTCCCGCTGCCTTCGCCTGCGGCGCTGCGAGAATCTGCGGTCTCGAAGAGACGTCAGCCCACTCGTTCGTGAAGACGAGCTGCAGGCGTGAGCCGCTCTACCTGTCGGCGCCTCACCTCAGCCGCGCAACGCTTCTCAAGTCTTCGGCCGTGGTCGAGGGGAACCCGAAGAATTCCAGATAGGCGGGAATCTGCTCGAACAGCATGTCCTTGCCGACCTGCACCGCGCAGCCGCGCGCCCGCGCCGCAGCCAGAAAGGGCGTGATCTCCTCGGCCATCACCACCTCGCCGACGAAGGTTGAGGGATCGAGGCGCGCGATCTCCAGCGGCAACGGGTCGCCCGGCTTCATGCCGAGCGGCGTGGCGTTGACGACGATGTCGAAACCGGTGGGATCGTTCGAGCCCAGCGAAAGCGCGAGTGCCGGATAGTAGCGGACGAGCCGCGCGCCAAGCGCCTCGGCAGCGGTTCCGTTGATGTCGTAGAGCCCAAGCGCGCTCACGCCGGCCTTGGCGAGAGACGCCGCAATGGCGGAGCCGACGCCGCCAGCCCCCAGCACCAGCGCCCGCTTGCCGGCAATCTCGCGCCCCTTGCGCAGCACACCGCGCACGAAGCCCTCGCCGTCGAACATCTCTCCCGCCAGGCGACCGTCAGGCTCGCGACGCACCGCATTGCACGCACCAGCGATGGCTGCGGTGGGCAGCAGCTCGTCGACAAGGCTGATGGTCGTGACCTTGTGCGGCATGGTCACCAACGCGCCATGGGCATTCGAGAGCCGGAAGACCAATCTCAGGAAATCCTGATAATCCTCAGGCCGGCAGCCCATCGGCACCACGACGGCGTCGATGCCCTCACGTTCGAAATAAGGATTGTAGATCATCGGCGCCTTGAAGCTCTCGGTCGGATAGCCGAGATGCGCGATAAGCCGTGTCGTGCCGGTGATCATGCCGCGCTCGCCGATGCAGTCGACAGGAAGACGGTCTCGCCCGAGCGGGCCGCGCGCTTGACGGCGTCGATCACGGCAAGGGTTGCAAGACCTTCGCGACCGGAAGCGATGGGTGCAGCACCGTTGCGGATCACGTCACAGAAATGGCGAACCTGGCGCGCGAGCGGGTCTTCCGGAACGAAGGGGACGCGCTCGCGCACCAGCGGCTCCCACCAGCTCCGCTTGTCGCGGTTCGACCAGATCTCGAGCTGAGGGATGGTGAGCGCGCCATGCGTGCCGCCGATCTGGTAGCAGGATTGGTCCTGCTGCGGATAGGCCGGGTTCTCGCCGGTCGTCAGCTCCCAGCTCCAGGGAGCGACGATCGTGTCGGAGACAGTGACCGTGGCGAGCACGCCGCTGGCGAAGCGCAGCAGGATCGCAGCGGTTTCCTCCGCGGCATGGCCCCTGACGGCGTTCGCACTCAGCGCTTGGACCGAGACGACCTCGCCGCAGAGATAGCGGAAGAGGTCCACATCATGGATGAGATTGAGCAGGATCGGCCCTGCTCCCTCCTCCCGGCGCCAGTCCGCCTCGAAATAATCGTCCGGCTTCATCAGCCAGAAATGACCGTGGATGGCCAGCACGCGGCCGAGCCGGCCGCTCTCGACGATCTCCTTCGCCTTGGCGATCATCGGATTGTAGCGGCGGTGATGGCCGGTGAGCAGCGGCACCCCTGCCCGCTCGGCCGCCTCGACGAGCCGTGACGCTCCGGCGAGATCGTCAGCCAAGGGCTTCTCGACGATAGCGGGAATGCCGGCTTCGATCGCCTCGAGGCCGTTCGCGACATGGAGCTGGTTCGGCGTCGCGATGATGACGCCTTCGGGCCTGTCTGCTGCGACGAGCTCGGCGAAGCTGCGATGCCAACGTGTATTCAGGCGCTGCGCCAGCTCACGTCCGGCGTCGGACGGATCGACGATGGCCGAGAGGACCGCACCCGGCTCACGCGCGATGTGCTCGGCGTGGCGCTTGCCGATCAGGCCGGCGCCGACGACCGCGAGTTTGACCGGTGCCATGTTCAGCTCCGCTGCAATCCGTGTCCGGCCGCCGTCACTTCGATGCGTCGTCGATCAGCTTCGCGATGCGCCTCAGCCCGAGCTGGTAACCCTGCGTGCCGAAGCCCGCGATAACGCCGTCGGAGCGCATCGAGACATAGGAGTGATGCCGGAAGGCCTCGCGCTTATGCACCTGCGAGATATGGCACTCGATCACCGGCCCCTCGAAAGTGTTGAGCGCATCGAGAATCGCCACCGAGGTATGGGTGAAGGCGGCCGGGTTGATGACGATGCCGACGCCGTCCTCGCGCGCCTCGTGAATCCAGTCGATCAGCTCGTACTCGCGGTTGGACTGATGGAAGCGCAGCTCCAGCTTCAGCTCCTCAGCCAGCTTGCGGCAGTCGCGCTCGACATCGGCCAGGGTCTCGTGGCCATAGATATGCGGTTGACGCTTGCCGAGCAGGTTGAGGTTCGGGCCGTTGAGAACATAGACGAGACGGGACATCGATCGCATTCCATTGTGGGAGCCCTGGCTTTGCCGGGCTGCCGTTTCAGTGCTTCTGCAGGATTTCGCCGAGAAATTTCCGCGTCCGCTCATGGCGCGGGTTGCGGAAGAACTCCTCGGGCGGCGCCTCTTCGACGATCGCGCCGCTCGCCATGAAGATGACCCGATCGGCCACTTGCCGCGCGAAGCCCATCTCATGGGTGACGCAGATCATGGTCATGCCTTCTTCGGCGAGCCCGATCATGGTGTCGAGCACTTCCTTGACCATCTCTGGGTCGAGCGCGGAGGTCGGCTCGTCGAACAGCACCACCTTCGGCTTCATGCAGAGCGCCCGCGCGATGGCGACGCGCTGCTGCTGGCCGCCCGAAAGCTGGGCCGGATATTTCCCGGCCTGCTCGAGGATCTTGACGCGTTCCAGCAGCTTGCGTGCCGTCGCCTCGGCTTCCGCCTTGCTAACGCCGAGCGAGCGCATCGGCGCCAGCATGCAGTTTTGGAGCACGGTCATGTGCGGGAACAGGTTGAAGTGCTGGAAGACCATGCCGACCTCGCGGCGCACCGCATCGATCGTCTTCGCATCGTCGCCCAGCCGCGTGCCACCGACCCGGATCTCGCCCTTCTGGTAGCTCTCCAGATGGTTGATGCAGCGGATCAGCGTCGACTTGCCCGAGCCCGACGGCCCGCAAAGCACGATCTTCTCGCCTTTGCGGACCGCGAGGTTGATGTCGGTCAGGGCCTGGAAGTCGCCATACCATTTCTCGACATGCGCCATGGCGATCATGGCGTCCGCCGAAGCGTCATTTCGCGCAGCTGGCTGGTTCATGGCCCTGATGTCCGATCTCTTGCTGGCTCAGCTCGCGGTGAAGGAGATGCCTTCGAGACTGTCCGGGAACTTGTGCACCGGCACCTTCATCCACTTGTCGTAGACCTTCTGCAGCTCGCCATTGGCCTTGATCTTGTCGATGAAGGTGTTGATCGCGGCGTTGATCTCCTTCTCGCCGAGACGGGTGCAGGCGCCGTTGTAGAGGTTCTGGAATTCGAGCTTGTTCTCGAACTCGCCCGGGCGGCCCTGCTCGATGCGCTGCATGTAGAAGATGTTGCCGCCGAGCGCCTGGACCTGGCCGGAAACCAGGGCCTGGATCGACGGCGCATCGCCGTCATAGCGACGGATCGTGGTGCCGGAGGGAGCGTTCTTCGTCACCTGCGTGTCCTGCGCCGCGCCCTTGGCAACGCCGATCGTGTACTTCGCCATGTCGGCATTGGTGGTGATCTTGTCCTTCTTCGGACCGATCAGCACGATGGTGTTGGCGACATAGGGCTTCGAGAATTGCACCGCCTTGGCACGCTCCGGCAGCATCGCCATGGTGGCGAAGAGCACATCGACGCGACCGGTCGTCAGCGCCGGAATGCGGTTGTTGACCTCCAGCGGCACGAACTCGACCTCGACGCCGAGTTCCTTGGCGAAGAGCGTGGCGATGTCGGCGTCGAGGCCGTCCTGCTTGCCGGCGCTGGTGACGAAGCCCCACGGCGGGTTGTCGCCCTGGATACCGACCACGATCTTGCCTTTGGCCTTGATCTCGGCCGGCGTGATTGCCTGGGCCTGGCTGCCGAGCAGAGCCGGCAGCGCGAGCGCGGCAGCACCGGCGGCGAGGATGCTCCTGCGGGTCGTCTTGGTCATGTTTCTCTCCCTCTGTCGTGCCCTGCTCGGGCTTCTGCGATGAACTTGAGTTGCGGCCTCAGCGCGAGGCTATGGCCATGCGCCGCTCCAGATGCGCCCCGTAGAGCGACAACGGCCAGCAGATCAGGAAATAGAGGATGCCGACGATCCCGAAGACGAGCAGCGGCTTGAAGATCTGGTTCGAGACGATGTTGCCGGCCCGCGTCAGCTCGGTGAAGCCGACGATGGCCGCAAGCGACGTGCCCTTGATGAGCTGGACGAGGAAACCGATCGTCGCCGGCAGCGAGATGCGGATCGCCTGCGGCAGGACGACGTCCTTCATCCGCGAGACATAGTGCAAGCTGAGCGCCTTCGCCGCCTCTGTCTGGCCGCGCGGCACGGCCTCGATCGAGCCGCGCCAGATCTCGCCGAGATAAGCGCTGGCATGCAGGGTGAATCCGATCGCCACCGCGACCCAGGCATCGAGCCTCAAGCCGATCAGGGCGAGCCCGTAATAGACCACGAAGAGCTGCATCAGGAGCGGGGTACCCTGGAACAGGGCGATGTAACCGGAGGTAACGCGCTCCAGCGGCGCGACGCCCGAGGTGCGCAGGAGCGCAACTGCCAGCCCGAAGATGCCGCCGCCGATGAAGCCGACGATCGAGAGCAGCACCGTCCATTTCAGGCCGGTCAGCAGGAAGAGGAATTCGGCCTCGCCCATGGTCCCCTCCTCACTTCACCGGATAGCTGAAGTAGCGCTGCGAAATCGCTGCGAAGAAACGCATCATCACCCAGGAGATGACGAGGTAGAACAGCGTGATCGTTCCGTAGACCTCGAAGGAGCGGAAGCTGGTCGTTTCGATCTGCTGCGCCACCGAGGTGAGCTCATAGGCTGAGATCGCGGAGCAGACGCTGGTGGTCAGGGTGAGCAGCACGAACTGGCTGGTGAGCGACGGGAAGATCGCGCGCAGAGCCGGTTTCAGCACGATCAGCCGGAAGACCTGCGCCTTGTGCAGCCCGAGCGCCAGCCCCGCCTCGATCTGTCCCTTGCTGATAGACTGCACGCCGCCGCGGATAATCTCGATGGCGTAGGCGCCGCCATTGATGCCGAGCGCGATGATCGCGGTCGGCGTCGGATCGAGCCGGACGCCCGCCAGCGGCAGCGCGAAATAGATGAAGAAGATCTGCACCAGGAAGGGCGTGTTCCGCACCAGCTCGACGAAGGCCTTCACCAGGAAGCGAACCAGAGCAAACCGGGAGTCGCGCAGGATCACACCGCCGATGCCGATCACGATGGCGAGCGCCATGCCGCCCAGCGCGAGCCAGAAAGTGCCGAGGCACGCCAGCAGCAGATCCGGCAACCCCTCGATCACCGGCGTGAAATCGAGCTTGTAATTCATTCTCTCTCCCTGGACGGCCGACCTTCTATCGGGTCGATCCGGAGCCTTCCCTCGATGGAGCCTCTTGGCGGGCCCTGTGTTTCGACAGCTTGCGTCGCTGCGACAGAATGATAAATGTACTGATTAGTTCAATTGGTCAAGCGCAATGTACCGCCCTGTCCATTTCACGACGACGGCCCCTGCTGGCCGGCGGCAAGTCGTAAGCGAGGCATCGTGACGAAGCCGGCCGAAACGCCCCCCGGCAAGCGCCGCCAGGCATCCTGGACCCAGGACCCCGAAGGCGTACGCCGCAACATTCTCGAAGTGGCGCGGGCGGAGTTCGTCGAGAATGGGCTCAGTGGCGCCCGCGTCGACGACATCGCGGCCAAGACTGCGACCAGCAAGCGGATGATCTACTACTATTTCGGAGACAAGGAGGGGCTCTATCGCGCCGTCCTCGAAGCTATGTACGACCGCATCCGCAGCTTCGAGCGCAGCCTCGACCTCGATGCCCTGCCTCCCGAAGAAGCGATGACGAAGCTGACGGAGGCCACCTTCGACTATCACATCGAAAACCCCGACTTCGTGCGCATGGTAATGGTTGAGAACGTGCATCACGCCCGGCATCTCAAGGCCTCGCGCACCATCGCTCGCCTCAACAGCTCGGTCGTCGACGTCACCCGCAGCATCTACGAACGCGGTGTCGCGGCAGGGCTGTTTCGCTCGGGGCTGGAGTCGCTCGATATCTCCCTGACGATCAGCGCGCTCAGCATCTACAATGTTTCGCACCGGGCGACGGTCGGACAGGTCTTCGATTACGACATGTGCACGCCGGACGCCCTCGCGCGCCGCCGCAGCATGACCGTGGCCGCTGTCCTGGGCATGTTGCGGCGCTAGAGCGTTCGTCTATCCGCAGCTCATTTCCGCTCGACGAGCCCGACCATCGCCTGGATCGCGAGTTCGTAGCCGGCCGCACCCAGCCCAGCGATGACAGCTGTCACGGCACGAGACACCAGCGAGTTGTGGTAGATCGCCTCGCGCGTATGGATGTTGGAGATGTGCAGCTCGATCTTGGGACCGTCGAACATCTTCAGGGAATCGAGCAGCGCGACCGAGGTGAAGCTGTAGCCGGCTGGATTGATGATGATGCCGCGGGCCTCTTGCCGAGCCTGGTGCACGCTCTCGACCAGCTCGCCCTCGAAATTCGTCTGGCGGAAATCGATCTCGTAGCCGAGCGAGCGCGCCTTCTCCTCGCAGCGTGCCTTGATCTCGGCCAGCGTCGTCGTGCCGTAGATCGCCGGCTCGCGTTGGCCGAGAAGGTTCAGGTTCGGGCCGTTCAGAACGAAAATGCGCTTGCTCAACTCACTCTCCGATCAACAGGATGCCAGCGGCCCGCCCGATCCTGGACCGCGCCGCCCAGCTTGGCCAGCCGCAGGAATGCCTCTCGGTCGGGGGCTCAGGCCGCGGCCGTCCGTCCGCCGAGATAGGCTGCCCGGATTTCCTCGTTCGACCAGAGCTGATCCGGGGTCCCGGACAGCACGAGCTTGCCGGTTTCGAGTACATAGCCGCGATCCGCGACGGACAGGCCCATCCGCGCGTTCTGCTCGACGAGGAGCACGGTGGTCCCGCGCCGCCGGATCTCGGCGATGATGGCGAAGACGGCCTGGACGATGACCGGAGCGAGCCCGAGCGAAGGCTCGTCGAGCAGCAGGATGCGCGGTTTCGCCATCAGCCCGCGCGCGACGGCGACCATCTGCTGCTGGCCGCCCGAGAGCGTCCAGCCCAGCGCGTTGGCGAAGCGGCGGATATCGGGGAAGAGGTCGAACATCTCGTCTGCTTCCCGCTTGATCTGCGCGGTCTTCAGCCCGCTTCGATTGGAGGCGCCGAGCATGATGTTCTCGCGCACGCTCAGCCCCGGAAAGACGTGGCGTCCCTCCGGCACATGCGCGATGCCGCGCCTGACGATCTCCTCGGGCCGCAGGCCGACGATGGACTGCCCCTCGAAGAGGATGTCGCCCGAGGCCGGCTTCACCAGCCCGGAGATGGCGCGCAGCGTCGTCGACTTGCCGGCTCCGTTCGAGCCGAGCAGGGTGACGACCTCGCCTGCCTCGACGACGAGCGAGATGCCGTCGACGGCCTCGACCTCGCCATAGCGGACAACGACGGATTTGAGTTCAAGCAGGGACATCGGGCGCCGTTCCCAGATAAGCCGCGATCACGTCGGGATGCTTCAGCACATCGGCTGAATAGCCGTCGGCGATGCGGCGGCCGAAATTCAGCACGGTGATGTGCTGGGCGACCTCGCTCACCAGCGTCATGTCGTGGTCGATGATCAGGATGGTGAGACCGCGGGCCGAGATGCGCTTGAGCAGGTTGCGCAACTCGACCTTCTCCGAGGAATTGAGGCCCGCTCCCGGCTCGTCGAGCAGGAGCAGCACCGGGTCGCCGGCGAGTGCACGCGCAATCTCGACCGCCCTCTGGTGGCCATAGGAGAAGCTCGCAACCACCTCGTCGGCCCGATCCTCCAGCTCGACGAAGGCCAGCGCCGCCCGAGCCCGGGCCATCAGCGCCGCCGGGTCGTTTCCGGCGGGGCTTTCGGGCCGCTCCGCGCCGACCATGACGTTCTCCAGCGCCGTCATCGAGCGCCAGAGCCGGATGTTCTGGAAGGTGCGGCCGAGACCGGCCGCGGTGCGGGCATGCGGCGGCAGGTCGGTGACGTCGCGCCCGTTCAGCACGATGCTCCCGGCTGTCGCCTTGTAGAGGCCGGAGAGGACGTTCAGCGTCGTGGTCTTGCCCGAGCCGTTCGGGCCGATCAGCGCATGAACGCCGCCACGCTTGATGGTGAGATCCACCTCGTCGACCGCCTTCAGGCCACCGAAATGCTTGGAGAGCCCGCGCACTTCGAGAACCGTGTCGGCGCCCTGCCCGCCTCCGGAGAGCTGGAGCGCCCCGCCGGAGCGCACCGGCAAGACGGCGCGCTTGAGCTTGTCGAGCCGTCCGCGCAGGAAACCCCAGATGCCGTCCGGCATGAACACCACGATCAGGATCACCGCTGCGCCATAGATGGCGAGGTAGAGGCCCGGAATGCTCTTCAGGAAGCGCAGCCATTCCGGGATCAGGATCAGCAGCCCCGTCCCGATCACGGCACCGATGGGCGAAGCGACGCCGCCAAGCAGCACCATGGTGAGGAACACCACCGATTCCGCGAAGGAGAACTGGTCCGGGCTGACATAGGAGAAGCCACCGGCGAAAAGGCCGCCGCCGATGCCGCCGAGGATGGCGGAGAGCGCAAAGGCGGTGACCTTGGTCCGGTAGACATCGATGCCGGCGACGCCGGCTGCGAGCTCATTGTCGCGCACGGCCCGCATCGCGCGCCCGAGGCGCGTGTCGCGCAGGCGCCAGACCAAGAAGGCAAGGCCGGCAAGCATCGCGATGCAGAAGGCAAGATAGGTCGAACCATCCGCCAGGAAGCCCGGCCGCGGAATGGCGCGGACGCCGTCCGGCCCCTTGGTGACGGGAATCCAGTTGATCAGGACAAGGGTGACGATCTGCTGGAAGGAGATCGTCACCATGGCGAGGTAGTGGCCGCCGAGCCGGAGCGTCGAGGCACCGAGCAGGGCGCCGAAACCGGCTGCGATACCTGTGCCGATCAGCAGGCAGGCCCAGAAATTCAGCCCGTAGTCGATCTGGCCGAGACCGACCGCATAGGCCCCGAGGCCGAAGAAGGCGGCTTGCGCCAGATTGATCTGGCCGCAGAGCCCGAGCACGATCGTCAGGCCCAGCACCGCGATGGCATAGGTCGTCGCCTGCAGCGAGATGTTGAGCACATAGCCCGTCTTGGGCACGACGAGTGCGACGACGATCGCGGCCAGGACGAGCAGCACATAGGCAGGGACGCCCCAGCGCAGACGAGGCCGGACGTCTCCGGTGGAGGCGGTGGTGTCGCTGGTGCTCATGCTTTTTCCGCCACGCGCTCGCCGAAGATGCCCTGCGGCCGAAAGATCAGGAAGGCAATCAGCACCAGGAAGGCGAAGCCGTCCTTGTAGGGAACGGAGATATAGGCCGCCCCGAAGGTCTCGATGACGCCGAGCGCGAGCCCGCCGATGATCGCCCCGGTCACGTCGCCGAAGCCGCCTATGATAGTCGCGGCGAAGGCCTTGAGCGCGATGGTCGCTCCCATGCCGATCGAGACGAAGAGAACCGGCGCGACCAGGATGCCGGCGATGCCGCCGATCACCGCGGAGTAGACGAAGGTGATCATGATCATCACCGCGACCGGGATGCCGAGCAACGCCGCCATCTCCTTGTCCTGCGAGGTCGCCTGCAGCTTCTTGCCGAGCAGCGTGTGTTCGAAGAACCAGTATTGCAGCGCGACCAGCAACGCCGTGACGACGATGATCAGCACATACTGGTTGTCGAGATAGACCGGCCCCAGCATGAAGCCGGGCGTGTCAAACCAGCCAGACAGCACCTCCGGCTCCGGCCCGTGGATCGCGAGAGTCGTATTGGCCATGAAGATCGAGGCGCCGATGGTCGAGATGATGACCGGCAGATAGGTGCGGTGGCGCAGCGGATAGTAGACTGCCAGGTTGAAGACCGCGCCGAGGCCCGCCATGCAGATCAGGGCGATGATGAAGGCGACCCAGTAGGGCAAGCCGATCTTGACCGAGAAGACGACCATCAGGAAGGCCGCGACCATCGAGAACTCGCCCTGGGCGAAGTTCACGACATTGGTCGCCCGGAAGATCAGCACGAAGCCCAGCGCGACCAGCGCATAGACCGAGCCGATACCGATTCCGGTGAAAAGTAGCTGAAGAACGAGATCCATCTGTTTACCGCGCTTGCATGGAGCCGATCAGTCCCTCGCGGCGAACGGCTTGGCCGCTCGTCCTCGGAAGGCGTGGTGCGAGATGCAGGGGCATCGTTCGCCCACCGCGGGCCCTTCAGTGAACCCGCGGCCGGCAACGGATCCCCGCTTGGCGCGGGATCCGGCGCCCTTTCGGGGATCAGCCCAGGTTCGGCGGGAAATCGATCCGCTTGTCGAACTTGATCTCGCCCTTCTCGTTCTTGACGATGTTGTAGCCGTGCAGGCCGTCACCGTTCTTGTCGAAGTTGTATTCGCCTTCGGCGCCCTTATGGGCGCGGATGGCGAGCATGGCCTGCTGCACCTTCTCCGGCTCGGTCGAGCCGGCTTTGTTCATCGCCAGCGCCAGGCAGGTGACGGCGTCATAGGTCCAGGAAGACTGGTTGTCGGGCGCGACCTTGCGGACGTCGCGATAGGCCTTGCCGAAGGTCTTCGAGGCCTCGCTCGAATCCTCGGCGTAATCGGCGACGCCGTAGGTGTTGTAGAGCGCCGGCCCCGCGAGCTTGAGCGCCGAGACGTTGACGATCGAGGGCGAGCCGACCCACGGGATGTTCACGCCGAGCTGGCGCAGCTGGCGGGCGAAGATGCCGAGATCGGTCTCGAAAGTGAAATAGGTGCCGAGGATATCGGCCCCGGACTGGCGCACGGCCAGCACGACCGGCGTGAAATCCTGGCTCTGGTTGGCGTAGCCCTGCTTCAGGGCCATCGTCGAACCGTTATCGGGCAGCGCTTCCTCGAGTGCCTTGGCGCCTGCGGTCCCGAAGGCATCGGTCGAGTGGACGATCGCCCATTTCTTCTTGCCGAGCTCCTTCGCGCCGTATTGCGCGATCACGCGGCCGGAATAGGAATCATTGGGGCGGAAGCGGAAGAGCCAGGGATTGCCGAGCTTGGTCAGGTTCGGATCGGTGCCGCCGAAACCGACGGGCTTGCCGGCCTTGAGCATGTCAGGCGCCATGGCGTGCATCTGCGTCGAGCGGATCGAGCCGATGAAGGCGACGATGTCCGACTGGCTGGCGAGCTTCGAGAAGGCGAGAACCGCGCCGGGATTGGTGGTCTGGTCGTCTTCCATGACGAGTTCGAGCGGCTTGCCGAGGACACCGCCCGCCTTGTTGACCTGCTCGAGCGCGATCTTGGCGCCGGTCTGAGCGAAGGAGCCCGATTCGGCGGCAGCACCGGTCATCGGCACGACCATGCCGATCTTGACCGTGGCTCCTTGTGCATAGGCGGTGCGAAGCAGCGCCGGAGCGGCAATCGTGCCGGCAAGAGCAGTCGTGAACCCGCGGCGGGTCAAGCGCATCGTATACCTCCCGTTTTAATGGATTAGATCGGGTCTTGCAGCCCGGCTTCGACTATTGTGTATCCTGTGCGCCGGCGGCAAAACACCGCAGCGTCTCATCCTTTAGGATGAGACGTAAGGGCAGTTTCCGCGACGGTCTCCTCCAGCTTCGCAGGCAGATTTCGATGGCTTCTTCAAACGCTTTGGCCCCGGTTTTCGACCATATCGAAGCAAACCGGCCGGTTTTTCTCGACCGCCTGATCGACTATCTGCGCCACCCCAGCATCAGCGCCGAGAACCTCGGCATCGCCGAGGTCGGGAATCTCCTCCTGGGCATGCTGACGCAGATCGGGCTCGAAACGAATCTGGTGCAGACCGAAGGACATCCGATGGTCGTTGCGCGCTGGGAGAAGGCGCCCGGCAAGCCGACCGTGCTGCTCTACGGTCATTACGACGTGCAACCGGCCGATCCGCTCGACAAATGGCTCTCGCCGCCCTTCGAGCCGACGATTCGCGACGGGCGCCTCTATGCCCGCGGAGTCGGCGACAACAAGGGCCAGCACTTCGCCCAGATCCTCGCCATCGAATCGCATCTGCGGGTCCATGGCGAACTGCCCTGCAACGTCATCCTGCTGCTGGAGGGTGAGGAAGAGATCGGCAGCCCGCATATCGCCGATTTCGTGCGCGCCAATACCGGACTGCTGAAGGCTGACCTCGCCGTCACCGCCGACGGGCCGCGCCATGCCAGCGGCGCGCCGACGATCAAGTTCGGCTCGCGCGGCGTGGTCAATTTCGAGCTGCGCTGCCGCCACGCCAGCCGCGACGTCCATTCCGGCAATTTCGGCGGCGTGGTGCCGAACCCGGTCTGGACTCTCGTCCATCTGCTCGGAACGATGAAGAATGCCGCCGGCGAGATCACCATCGACGGCTTCGAGGACGGCATCGAACCGGCCTCGCCCGAGGAACTGGCCGCGATCGAGCGCCTGCCGCTCGACATCGAGGCGTTCAAGCGCAGCCTTGCCCTGAAGCGCCTCGACGCACCGGCCGACCGGCCCTTCTACGACCGCCTCTGCTTTCGACCGACCCTGACGATCAACGGTTTCCACGGCGGCTATGGCGGCCCCGGCAGCAAGACCGTACTGCCGAACGAAGCGTTCGTGAAATGCGACATCCGCCTGGTCGAGGCGCAGGACCCGGAGGACATCCTGCGCAAGGTCCGGGCCCATGTCGAAAAGCATGCGCCGGAGGTCGAGTTCATCGCCGAGGAGATGGGGATGCAGCCGTCGAAGACGCCGATATCCTCGCCGTATACCGCACCGCTGAGGCGCGCCTTCGTCGCCGCCCATGGCGAGGAGCCGCTGCTGATCCCCGCCGGCTTCGGCAGCCTGCCAAACTACGTCTTCACGAAAATCCTCGGCATCCCGGCCTTCGTCACGCCCTATGCCAATCCCGACGAGGCCAACCATGCCCCCAACGAGAACATGACGCTGGACTGCTTCCACAGCGGCGTGCGGACTGGCGCAGCTCTCCTGCACGAACTCGGGCAGATGCAGAAGCCGGCCTGACCGGCATCAGCTCGCCTCTTCGCCTTCCGAGCGCCTGCGCAGGACGTAGAATCCTGCCCAGGCGCTCATCCCGGCAAGGCTGAACCAGGTCAGCGCATAGATGAAATGGGTGTTGCGGAACCGGATCACCGTCATTCCGCCTAACGGCAACGGGCCAGGCTCGGAAACCGCATCCGCATCGACGAAATAAGGCGCGACCGCGCCGAGCCCTCTCGCCTCAGCGATCGCCGCGACGTCGCGCGAATACCAGCGGCCGGCACCCGGATCGTTGCTGCGCAGAAAGCCGCCGCCCGGCTCGCTCATGCGCAGCAGCCCGGTCAGATGCGTCTCGCCGCGCGCGGCCGCATCGCTGCGCTCGGCCGGATCGCGCCGATCCTCCGGCACGAAGCCGCGATTGACGAGAACCGTGAAGCCGCGTGTGCTCCGAAACGGCGCCAGCACCCAGAAGCCCGGCCCCTTCTCGGTGACGGCCTTCACCAGCGTCTCCGCTCCAGGGAGGTAGCGTCCGTCGAGCGCGACCCTGCGATATTCGGCGCCGGCGGCATCGATGCCGCCCCATCCCTCCGGCCCCGGAACCGGCTCGGCCTGTGCGTGGGCGCGCGCGTCAACCCGTGCGATCAGATCGAGCTTCCAGCTGCGTCGTTCGACCTGCCAGATGCCCAGCCCGACGAAAACGAGCGTCAGCAGACCGAAGAGGCCCAGGAGAGCGAACCGGCGTGCCCGCGACGGGCGATCCGCCTCGCCTTGCGCTCGCGGCGCTGCGGCCACGACGGCATCCTCACATCGGGTGGTCGCCGGGCGCCATCGGCATCATGTTGACGTTGAGGTGATACATCACCCAGAGCGAGCCCGAGAGCGCGATCGCCACGATGACGATGGTGAAGATCAGCGCCATCATCGTCCAGCCGCCTTCCGAGCGCGAATTCATGTGCAGGAAGTAGACCATGTGGACGACGATCTGCACCGCCGCGAAGGCCATGATGACGATCGCGGTGGTCGTCGAATTGCCGAGCACGTCGGCCATGACCAGCCAGAACGGGATCGCCGTCAGGATGGCCGCGAGGACGAAGCCGGTAAGATAGCCGCGCAGCGTCGCATGGGAGGCGCCGTGCTCGCCGTGATCGGCGCCGTGGGCGTCCGAGTGGTTCTGCGATCCGCTCATTTCAGCACGCCCATCAGATAGACGAAAGTGAAGACGCCGATCCAGACGACGTCGAGGAAGTGCCAGAACATGGAGAGGCACATCAGCCGGCGGCGATTGGCCTCGATCAGCCCGCGCTGCGACACCTGCACCATCAGCACCGTGAGCCAGATCAGGCCGAAGGTGACGTGCAGCCCGTGCGTGCCGACCAGTGTGAAGAAGGAGGAGAGGAAGGCGCTGCGCATCGGCGTCGCACCCTCAAGAATCATGTGGTGGAACTCGTAGAGCTCGATGCCGATGAAGGCGAGGCCGAACAGGCCGGTCACGAGCAGCCAGCCCTGCACTGCCGCCTGCCGCCCCTTGTCCATCGCCAGCATGGCGAAGCCGTAGGTGATCGAGGAGAGCAGCAGCATGGTGGTGTTGACCGCCACCAGCTTGAGATCGAACAGATCGGCCCCCGAGGGCCCGGCCGCATAGCTGCGCCCGAGCACGCCATAGGTCGCGAAGAGGACTGCGAAGACCAGGCAGTCGCTCATCAGGTACATCCAGAAGCCGAGCATGGTCGAGCCGCCGGAGTGCTCGTGCTCGTCTTCCGTGACGTGGAAGACCGGGGTATCGGCCGGTTGCGCCGTCGCCGTCGTCATCGTCGTCCCTCAGGCCCGTGCGAGCTGTTCGGTGCGCGCATTCTCCTCGCGCAGGACCGTCTCGGCCGGGATGTGGAAGTCCCGATCGTAGTTGAAGGTGTGGGCGATGGCCGTGACAATCACCGCCGCGAAGCTGAGCGCCGCGAGCCACCAGACATACCAGACCAGCGCGAAGCCGCAGATCGTCGCGAAGGCGGAGATGATCAGCCCGGCGCCCGTGTTCCTCGGCATGTGGATCGGCTTGAAGCCGCCGAGCGGGCGCCGGTAACCGCGCTTCTTCATGTCGGCCCAGGTATCGTGATCATGGACCATCGGCGTGAAGGCGAAGTTGTAGGCCGGTGGCGGCGAGGAGGTCGACCACTCCAGCGTGCGCCCGTCCCAGGGATCGCCGGTCGTGTCGCGCAACCGGTCGCGATGCAGGATGCTGACGGCGATCTGGATCAGGAAGCACAGGATGCCGAGCGCGATCAGCACGGCGCCGAAAGCTGCGACGACGAACCAGATCTGCAGCGACGGATCCTCGAAATGGTTAAGGCGCCGGGTCACGCCCATCAGGCCGAGCACATAGAGCGGCATGAAGGCGACATAGAAGCCGATCACCCAGAACCAGAAGGAAAGCTTGCCCCAGAACTCATCGAGCTTGAAGCCGAAGGCCTTGGGGAACCAGTAGGTGATGCCGGCGAAGGCGCCGAAGACCACGCCGCCGATGATCACGTTATGGAAATGCGCGATCAGGAACAGGCTGTTGTGCAGGATGAAGTCCGCCGGCGGCACCGCGAGCATCACGCCGGTCATGCCGCCGATGACGAAGGTCAGCATGAAGGCGAGAAGCCACATCATCGGCAGTTCGAAGCGGATGCGCCCGCGATACATCGTGAACAGCCAGTTGAAGATCTTCGCGCCGGTCGGGATCGAGATGATCATCGTCGTGATGCCGAAGAACGAGTTCACGCTGGCGCCCGAGCCCATCGTGAAGAAGTGATGCAGCCAGACGAGGTAGGACAGGATGGTGATGACCACCGTCGCATAGACCATCGAGGTGTAGCCGAAGAGCCGCTTGCCGGCGAAGGTCGAGGCGATCTCCGAATAGATGCCGAAGCAGGGCAGGATCAGGATGTAGACCTCGGGGTGGCCCCAGATCCAGATCAGGTTCACGTACATCATCGGGTTGCCGCCGAGATCGTTCGTGAAGAAGTTGGTGCCGACATAGCGGTCGAGCGTCAACAGCGCGAGCGTGCAGGCCAGGACCGGGAAGCTCGCGACGATCAGCACGTTGGTGCACAGTGCCGTCCAGGTGAAGACCGGCATCTTCATCATGTCCATGCCGGGCGCGCGCATCTTCACGATGGTCGCGATCAGGTTGATGCCCGACAGGGTCGTGCCGACGCCCGCGATCTGCAGCGCCCAGAGGTAGTAGTCCATGCCTACCCCGGGCGAATAGGCGGCTCCCGACAGCGGCGGATAGGCGAGCCAGCCGACCTTGGCGAACTCGCCGACGAAGAGCGAGGCCATGACCAGCACCACGCCGCCGACGGTCATCCAGAAGCTGAAGTTGTTGAGGAAGGGAAAAGCGACGTCGCGCGCGCCGATCTGCAGCGGCACGACATAGTTCATCAGCCCCGTGACCAGCGGCATGGCCACGAAGAAGATCATGATCACGCCATGGGCCGTGAAGATCTGGTCGTAATGGTGCGGCGGCAGATAGCCTTCATTGGCGCCGAAGGCGATGGCCTGCTGCCCGCGCATCATCAGCGCGTCGGCGAAGCCGCGCAGCAGCATGACGACGCCGAGCACCATGTACATGATGCCGATCTTCTTGTGGTCGACGCTTGTGAACCACTCGTTCCAGAGATAGCCCCAGGCCTTCAGCCGGGTGATCAGGGCGATAACCGCGAGGCCGCCGACCACGACGCCGGCGAAGGTCGCGACCAGGATGGGCTCGTGGTACGGGACGGCTTCAAACGTGAAGCGCCCGAACACGAGCTTCCACCAGTCGGGATAGGAATTCATGGCGTCCTCGGATCGCTAGGCATGGCCAGGCGGCCGTTCAATCAAGAGCTCAGTTCGCAGCCTGGGCGGTGACACCGCCCTTGCCGTAGACGTCCGCCGGCGTACAGATCGCAGTGACGAAAGGACGCGGCGGCAGAGGCGCACCGCCACGGCGCACCGATTTGTCGTATTCGAGCGCCATGACGGTGGAGATACCCTCCTTGCCGCCGCCGCCCTTGGCGTCCATCGCCATCATATCGCGCATGCACATCTTGGCGCGGTCGACGCACATGTTGAGGATGGCGTCGAAGAGATCAGGCGCGACGCTGCCGAACTGACGGGCCGGCTCTCGCTCGCTCGGCCGCTCGAAGACGAGGTATTCCTCGCGGCCGAGCTTGTCGCCCTTGGCCTGCGCCGCCTTGACCCAGTCCTCGAAGCCGTTGCCCTCGAGGCCACGGAAGCGGAAACGCATCCCCGAGAAACCTTCGCCGCTGTAATTCGCCGAGAAGCCCTCGAAGTCGCCGGCATGGTTGATCACGGCATTCAGCTTGGTCTGCATGCCGGGCATCGCATAGATCTGGCCTGCGAGCGCGGGGATGAAGAGCGAATTCATCACGGATGAAGCCGTGATCCGGAATTCGACCGGCTGGTTCACCGGCGCCACCACCTCGTTGACCGAGGCGATGCCCTGCTGCGGGTAGATGAACAGCCATTTCCAGTCGAGCGCCACGACCTGGATGACGAGCGGCTCCTTGCGCATCTGGGTGCTGCCCGCCTGCGCCGTCGCGATCGGCGTCGCAGCGCTGATGCGGTTGAGCGGCCTGTAGGGGTCGAGCAGATGCGTGCCCATCCATGTCAGTGCGCCCAGGATCACGATAATCAGCAGCGGCACGGCCCAGATCACCACCTCGAGCGGCAGCGAATGGTTCCAGTCCGGGTCGTACTCGGCCTGGGCCGAAGCGCGGTAGCGCCAGGCGAAATACACCGTCAGCGCCATCACCGGGATGATGATCGTCAGCATCAGCGCGGTCGAGATCAGCATCAGGTTGCGCTGCTGCAGCGCAACATCCCCCGACGGCGAAAGCAGCACCGCTTGGCAGCCGCCGAGCAGGGGCAAGAGCGGCAACAGCGCCAGAAAACGACGATTTCTCAAGAGACCAAGCCCTCCGTGACCGGAAAGTTGCCGCTCTGTCTATCGCATTCTTTTGCACTGCACAGAGGACACAATGTCCCATTGGCAGAGACCGGGTAGTTCGCTTTTATCCGCCGCATCCATGGCGTCCGGAGCCGGGGAATGTTATCCCTTTTCCGCGCGAACGAGGAAGCCCCCGAATGAGCGCCCATGCGGCAAGCCCGGCATCGAACCATCTGACGGACGCGCACGGCCGGGATCATGTCACCCCGGGCGAGATCGCGATCGGCGTCATCATCGGGCGTACATCCGAGTATTTCGACTTCTTCGTCTTCGGCCTCGGCTGCGTGCTCGTCTTCCCGCAGCTGGTCTTCCCCTTCGCGGATCCGCTGACCGGGACGATCTACTCCTTCGGCATCTTCGCCCTCGCCTTCCTAACCCGGCCGATCGGCTCCGTGCTGTTCATGACGATCGACCGGATCTACGGCCGCGCCACCAAGCTCACCGCCGCGCTCTTCCTGCTCGGGGGCTCGACCGCCGCGATCGCCTTCCTGCCCGGCTACGAGACCATCGGCATCTGGTCCGGCATCATCCTGGCCGCCTTCCGCCTGCTGCAGGGCATCGCGCTCGGCGGCGCCTGGGACGGCCTGTCCTCGCTGCTGGCCCTCAATGCACCGGCAGGCCGGCGCGGCTGGTACGCGATGCTACCGCAGCTCGGCGCGCCGATCGGCTTCATCCTCGCCGCGGGCCTGTTCGCCTTCTTCGAAGGCGCGCTCTCGACGGAGGACTTCCTCGGCTGGGGCTGGCGCTATCCCTTCTTCGTCGCGCTGACGATCAACGTGGTCGCGCTCTTCGCCCGTCTGCGCATGGTCGCGACCCAAGAATTCGCCCAGCTCATGGATACCCGCGAGCTGATGCCGATTTCGATCACCCAGCTCGTCCGCAAACGCAGCAGCACCCTCGTTCTCGGCGCCTTCGTGCCGCTGGCGAGCTTCGCGCTGTTCCACCTGGTCACGATCTTCCCGGTGAGCTGGATCAACCTCTACACCAACCGCTCGGTCGCGGAATTCCTGATCGTGCAGGGCGCCGGCGCCGTGGTCTGCGCCGGGGCGATCATGACCTCCGGCCTGATCGCGGACCAGATCGGCCGCCGCCCGACGCTGATCCTTTCCGGCCTGATGATCGGGCTCTTCAGCCTGAGCAGCATCATCGCGCCGCTGCTCTTCGGCGACAGCCTCGCCGGGCAGACGGTCTATGTCATCATCGGCTTCGGGCTGCTCGGCCTGTCCTATGGCCAGACGGCGGGCGCCGTCGCCTCGAGCTTCGGCCGGGAGTACCGCTACACCGGCGCCGCCCTGACCTCCGACCTCGCCTGGCTGATCGGCGCCGGCTTCGCGCCGCTCGTGGCGTTGACGCTCTCCAGCAAGCTGGGCCTTGCCTGGGTCGGGCTCTACCTGCTGTCGGGCGCGATCTGCACGCTGGTCGCACTCTGGTTCGACCGTCGCCTGGAAGGCCGCTACGGCTAGAGCATCGGACCGAAAAGTGGAATCCACTTTTCGGAAAAATCCGATGCACTGACAATGAGATAGATCATCGTTATCGCGTCCGATAGGACGCGCGATGATCTAAGCGGGCTTTCGCTCAGCGCCCCCGCCAGACCGGTGGGCGCTTGGCGAGAAAAGCCTCCATGCCTTCCCGGAAGTCTTCACTCGTATAGCAGAGCGTGACGAGGTCATCGCCGGGCACGCCCTGCGCGGCTTCGGCCGTCAGCCGACGCATCGCCTCCTTCGTTGCGCGCATGGTCAGCGGCGCATGGTTCGCGATCGTCGTCGCAAGCTCGGTCGCGCGCTGCATCAGCGCAGCATGGTCGGGGAGCAATTCGCTGTAGAGCCCGGCCTGGCGCCCCTCCTCCGCCCCGACGAGCCGGGCCGTGAAGACGATATCCTTCACCCGCGCCGGGCCCAGCAATGCGTAGAGTCGGGCATAGTTTGCCATCGACAGGCAATTGCCGAGCGTGCGCGCGATCGGGAAGCCGAAACGCGCCGTCACCGACGCGATCCTGAGGTCGCAGGCAAGCGCGAGCGCCGCTCCGCCACCCGTCACCGCGCCCGAGATCGCCGCCAGCGTCGGCACCGGGCAGCGCTCGACGGCGTCGATCACCGCCTCGATCCGCTTCTCATAGGCCAGCGCATCGGCTGCGCTGGAAAAGGCGCGGAACTGCGCGATGTCGGTGCCGGAAGCGAAGGCCTTGTCGCCCGCACCAGTCAGGATGATGACGCGCGGATCGCCATGCCCGGCCGGGTCGCGGCAGATCTCGGCCAGCCGCTCATACATGGCGAAGGTCATGGCATTGCGCGCTTGTGGCCGGTTGAGCGTGATCGTCCCGATCCCACCCTCCACCGCGTACAGGATATCCTCGCTCACTTCGGCCTCCGTCAGATCACGCCTTCGGCCCGCAATCGTGCGAGCCCTGCCTCGTCATAGCCGAGTTCGGCCAGGATCGCGCCGTTGTGCTCCCCGGCCGCCGGCGTCGGCGTCGCCACTTCGGAGGGCGTGCGCGAGAGCGTCACTGGCTGGCCGACGACCCGGATATCGCCGAGTTCCGGATGCTCCAGCGGCCGCGCGATGCCGAGATGGCGCACCTGTGGGTCGTCGAACATCTGATCGACCGAGTAGATCGGCCCGGCCGGCACGCTGTGGCGTTCCATCACGGCAAGCCAATCGGCGCTGTCGGCCTCGGATAGCCGCTCCTCGATCAGGTCCCGGAGTTCCGGCCGGCACGCGAAGCGCTTCTCCGCGCTGTCGTAGCGGGCATCAGCGCCCCACTCCGGCCGCTCGACCGCGCGGCAGAAGGAGCGCCACTGCTCCTCGCCGCCGACTCCGAGATTGATCGCACCGTCGCGTGTCCGGTAGACGCCCATCGGCGTCTGGTAGGGGTGATCGTTGCCGGCCTGGGGCGGCACCGAGCCTTCGACGAGATAGCGCGCAGCCTGGAAATCCATCATCGCGATCTGTGCCTCGAGCAGCGAGGTCTGCACCCACTGCCCCTTGCCCGAAACCGCTCGCTCCTGCAGCGCCACCAGCGCGCCGACGGCGCCATAGAGCCCGGCCGAGGAATCGGCCAAGGCAATGCCGGCCCGCACCGGTCCCTGCCCCGGAAGGCCGGTCACCGACATCATCCCGCCCATGCCCTGCGCGATCTGGTCGAAGCCGGCGCGCGTCCGATACGGGCCGGATTGCCCGAAGCCGGAGATCGAGACCAGGATCAATCGCGGGTTGACGGCATGCAGGGCTTCGAAGTCGAGGCCGAGCCGCTCCTTCACGTCTGGCCGGTAGTTCTCGACCAGGAGATCGGCGCTCTCGACAAGACGCATCAGGATCGCCTTGCCTTCCGCAGTCTTCAGATTGATGGCGAGAGACCGCTTGTTGCGATGCAGATTCTGCATGTCGTAGCCGAGGCGCGGACCGCTCATGTTCTCGTTGGGGTCAAAACCCGGCGGGCTCTCGACCTTGATCACGTCGGCCCCGAAATCCGCGAAGATCCGCACGCAGGTCGGCCCCGCCCGTACCCGCGTCAGGTCAAGCACCCGCAACCCCTTCAGGGCCGTCGATGGTCCCGCTTGCGCCATGGGCCGTCTTTCCTCCCTGCCTGACCGGCGATCTACCGGAACCTCTTGTCGGCCGAAGAAGATCGGTCGCGTTCCATCGTCCGGGTCCGGTTGGTCACAGCCCATTGCGACGGGCTTATTGATTTCTAACTGCATACTGCATGCAGGAACAAGTCCGCCAGCAATGCAGGGCTGCCATTCCGACAGGCATCACTTTTCCTCTTGAACCTGAAGTGGCTACAGCTTGTAGAAGCAATGTCCCGTAGCGAGCGCAGACGGAGACATCCCATGGCGACCAGCACCGAATCCGGCCCCAAGACCCTCTCCTGGAAGGTCGGCGGCATGGATTGCGCGAGCTGCGCGGCGAAGATTCGCGGCGCGGTGGAGCGCCTGCCGGGTGTCGGCGACGTCAGGCTTTCCGTAATGTCGGAGACGCTGACGCTCGTGCTCGACGAGGCGCAGACCAGCGCCGCCGCCGTGGAGAAGCGCGTCAACGGTCTCGGCTACACCACTGCCGCATTGGCGGCAGTCTCCGAAAAGCCGGCAGCACGGGCAGATGTCTGCTGCGACGGGCATGGCCACGCTCATGACGATTCCCAACACGATCACGGCTCGCACCGGCACGGCGGCACCTGCTGTTCAGGTCACGACCACAGCCACAATCATGACCATGCCGGCCATGATCACGCTGGTCATGATCATGCTGGTCACGACCACAGCGGACATGACCACGCCGCACATGAGAAGGGCGGCAAGGCGGCCAAACGCGAGCAGGCCGATCACGGCCACGGCCTGCCGGGCCATGTCCATGAGGTGACGCCGGAGGGCACTCGCTGGTATCAGACTGGCAAGGGCCGGCTCGTGCTGGTGACGGGTGCTCTGCTCGCCACCGCCTGGATCGTCGGCACGGTCCGGCACGACATCGCCTACTGGGCCTTCCTGGTCGCGTGCCTGATCGGCGTCGCCCCGGTGGCGCGGCGCGCCCTCGCTGCCGCCCGCGCCGGCATCCCCTTCACCATCGAGATGCTGATGACGATCGCCGCCATCGGTGCGCTCTTCATCGGCGCGGCCGAGGAAGCGGCGCTGGTCGTCTTCCTCTTCGCTGTCGGCGAGGTTCTGGAGGGTGTGGCGGCCGATCGCGCCCGCGCCTCGATCCGTGCGCTCGGCGAGCTCGTGCCGAAGACCGCCCTCGTCGAGGAGAATGGCACCACCCGGCAGGTCGATGCCGCAAGCCTGGCGATCGGCCAGGTCGTGCTGGTCCGCCCGGGCGACCGTATCCCCGCCGATGGCGAGATCACCGACGGCATCTCGGGCATCGACGAGAGCCCGGTGACGGGCGAATCCGTCCCCAAGACAAAGGGCGTCGGCGAAGCCGTCTATGCCGGCTCGGTCAATCGTGAGGCGGCGCTGCGCATCCGCGTCGAGAAGGCTGCCGAGGACAACACGATTTCGCGCATCATCCGCCTCGTGGAGGAGGCGCAGGAAGCCCGCGCCCCGACCGAGCGCTTCATCGATCGCTTCTCGCGCTGGTACATGCCGGCGATCGTCGGCCTCGCCTTGCTGGTCGCGCTGGTGCCGCCGCTGCTCTTCGCCGGCGAATGGTCGGTCTGGATCTACCGGGCGCTGGCGCTGCTGCTGATCGGCTGCCCCTGCGCGCTGGTCATCTCGGTTCCCGCCGCCATCGCCGCCGCCCTTTCGGCCGGAGCCCGCCAGGGCCTCCTGATGAAAGGCGGCGTGGTGATCGAGACCGCTGCCCGCACCGGCCTCGTCGCCTTCGACAAGACCGGCACGCTGACCCGCGGACAGCCGCGCGTCACCGACATCGTCGCCCTCGCTCATGAAGAGAGGGAGGTGCTGGCCTTTGCGGCGGCCGTCGAATCCGGCTCGGCCCATCCGCTGGCGGAAGCCGTGCTCGAACGTGCCCGCGTCGATGCCGTCGTTTTCGCCCCCGCGGCGGAAGCGGCCGCCCTCGCCGGCCAAGGCGTCACCGGTAAGGTCGAGGGCCGCGCCGTCTTCGTCGGCGCACCGCGCCATGCGACCGCGAGAGCTCCCTTCGACGATCAGGCCAGTGCCGCCGTCGAAGCGCTGGAATCGGCCGGCAAGACCGTCGCGGCCGTCATCGTCGACGAAAGGCTGGCCGGGCTGATCGCTTTGCGCGACGAGCCGCGCGAGGACGCCGCGGCAGCTGTCACCGAACTCAAGGCGCTGGGGATCCGCTCGACCATGCTGACCGGCGACAACGCCCGCACGGCCGCCGCCATCGCCGGCAGCCTCGGCATGGAGCACAAGGCCGAGTTGATGCCGGACGGCAAGGTCGCTGCGCTGAAGGAGCTTGGCGCCGGTACGCCGGTGATGATGGTGGGCGACGGCATCAACGATGCTCCCGCACTGGCCGCCGCCAGCGTCGGTATCGCCATGGGCTCGGGAACCGATGTGGCGTTGGAAACGGCCGACGGGGCCGTGCTGAAGAGCCGGGTGCGGGACGTTCCAGCGATGATCCGCCTGGCCCGCGCCGCGATGGGCAATATCCGCGCGAACATCGCGATCGCGCTCGGCCTCAAGGCCGTGTTCCTGGTGACGAGCGTGCTCGGCTATACCGGGCTCTGGGTCGCCATCCTCGCCGATACCGGCGCGACGGTGCTGGTCACGGCGAACGCCCTGCGGCTGCTGCGTTTCGACGCCGGCAAGACGGCCTGACGAAACGACAAACGGCTCGGCGGCGCTCCGGAACGGCGCCGCCCTGCTCTTATTGCCCCTCAGACCTTGATGTCCGCGACCGCGCCCGTGCGGTGCTCGGTCTTCATGTCGGCCTGGCGCAGGATCTCGTCGCGGATCTTCGCGAGAACATCGCCCTTCGCCTTTGCGTCGAGCTTGTTGAACTGCTCCTCGGTCATGCCGAGTTTAGACAGGATGGCCTGCTGAACCCGCTCCTCCGGGCTCATCTGCGCGAATTTGAGGAAATCGGCCTCAACCGACGACGAGGACGAAGTCTCGGAACCGGACGTCGCCGTTTCGACAGAGGCACTACTCGCAGCGCTCGTCGTGAACGGTGACGTGAAGACCGGCGAGGCGGACGGGCTGGAAATGACGATCGACATGGCGTGCTCCCGGAGCTGGTCGCCTGGCCCAGCAATCTTCGCGCCGCCCGCACACTTCGGAAAAACCCCTTGTTTCCAAAGCGGTAGTGCCATCGCCACCGCAGCCCACCTCGCCAGCCGGCATAAAATGCCGGGCAAAAACGACCCTCCCCGGCCGGCATCACCGAAAACCGCTATCGAACGGGAGCCGCCGCAGGAATCGCACCGAACCCCCTCGCCGGAGCCCGCCACCGATTACGGCCGGATGATGACGCACCGCCCATTTTGCAGCGCAAAATTCAAGGAGACGTTTTCGGGCACCAGTTAGCTAGTGCAACATGATGAATTTAAGGGCACGTCAACGGCAAGGCTCTCCCATCGCCTCCTATCGGCTCATAAAATGAGCATAAAATCAGTTGCATTTGAAACGAGAACCGCGCTCAGCGCAGAGCGATGACGAAAAAGTAACTAGTGAATGAATGGTTCATGCTTCCAATGCATAACGGAGCTGAGTTAGAGCCTCTGTTTGCGGCAGGCTGATCAGCTTATATGCAGCGCACAACGAGATTGTCGCTGTGGGCACCGCCCCGCTCCGGAATAACCGCTAAGGAAAACCACCATGTTCGTCACCATGATCGCCGCCAAAATCCGCGCCTACCTCCGCTACCGCGAGACCGTTCGCGAGCTCTCCCGTCTGACCGACCGCGAGCTCGACGACCTCGGCCTGTCGCGCTCGGAGATCAACTTCATCGCCCGCTCGCACGCCGCGGCCTGAAGTCACTGAATGAGAACCGCCGCGCATCGGGCGCGGCGTGTTCCAGGTAGTTTCTCCCGAGGCTCGTGTTTCCCCTCCCCTCGAGCCTTGGTCGAAGAGCGAATGCCCGCCTCACGGCGGGCATTTTGCATTTCAGGGCTGCTTTCGCTTGACCTGAAAGCCGGCTGCGGACACATCGCAGCCATGCAGACCCAAGCCCTTCAACCCATCCACATCATCGGCGGCGGCCTCGCCGGTTCGGAAGCCGCCTGGCAGATCGCCCAGGCCGGCGTGCCCGTCGTCATTCACGAGATGCGGCCCGTCCGCGGCACAGACGCCCACAAGACCGAGGGGCTGGCCGAACTGGTCTGTTCCAACTCCTTCCGCTCCGACGATGCGCAGAGCAATGCCGTCGGCCAGCTGCACTGGGAGATGCGCCGCCTCGGCTCCCTGATCATGGCCAAGGGCGACGCCCATCAGGTCCCGGCGGGCGGAGCGCTCGCCGTCGACCGGGACGGCTTCTCGCAGGCCGTGACGGCAGCGCTCGAGGCCCATCCGCTGGTGACGATCGATCGCGGCGAGGTCGCGGGCCTGCCGCCGGCGGATTGGGACAAGGTCGTGATCGCCACCGGCCCGCTCACCTCCTCGGCATTGGCGGAGGGGATCCTCTCGCTGACCGGCGAGAGCTCGCTCGCCTTCTTCGATGCCATTGCCCCGATCGTCCATTTCGACTCGATCGACATGGACACCGCCTGGTTCCAGTCGCGCTACGACAAGGCGGGCCCGGGAGGAACCGGAGCCGACTACATCAACTGCCCGCTCGACCGGGACCAGTACGAAGCCTTCATCGATGCGCTGCTCGCCGCCGAGAAGACCGAGTTCAAGGAATGGGAAGGAACCCCCTATTTCGACGGCTGCCTGCCCATCGAGGTCATGGCCGAGCGCGGCCGCGAGACGCTGCGCTGGGGTCCGATGAAGCCCGTCGGCCTGACGAATAAGCATAACCCGACCGTAAAGGCTTATGCGGTGGTCCAGCTTCGGCAAGACAATGCACTCGGCACGCTGTTCAACATGACCGGCTTCCAGACCAAGCTGAAATACGGCGAGCAGTCCCGCATCTTCAGGCTGATTCCCGGCTTGCAGAACGCGGAGTTCGCCCGCCTCGGCGGCATCCACCGCAATACCTATCTCAACTCGCCGAAGCTCCTCGACGAGAAGCTGCGGCTGAAGGCCGATACGCGGCTCCGCTTCGCCGGCCAGATCACCGGCTGCGAAGGCTATGTCGAAAGCGCCGCCATCGGCCTGCTCGCCGGGCGCATGGCCGCAGCCGAGCGGCTTGGTCACGACCTGCCGTTGCCACCTCCCACGACGGCGCTCGGCGCACTCGTCAACCACATCACCGGCGGGCACATCGTCACCATCGACGAGGGCCCGCGCTCCTTCCAGCCGATGAACATCAATTTCGGCCTGTTCCCGCCGATCGAGGGCGTCGCGACGACCGGCCCCGATGGCAAGCGCCTCAAGGGACCCGCCAAGAGCCTCGCCCGCAAGCAGGCGCTGACCGCACGCGCCAAGGCCGAGATGGATCGCTGGGCCATCGGCGCAAACCCGGCCGTCGCCTGATCTGCGTCATGCGCCTGGCGGATGCCGCAAGGTCATTCGCATGGGCGCCGCGCTCTCCGGGCATGGGTCGCCTCGCGATTGTCGACAAACAGGTCTCCGACAACAATTCGGAGGCCCCAGGAACAAATGGCAACCACGACGACGGCCGGCAGCGCGAACCCGGCCAATCTCCGCAAGGCCGTGGCCGCGGCCACGGTCGGTACCGTGATCGAATGGTACGACTACGCCCTTTACGGCGCGGCCTCGGGCCTGATCATCAACAAGCTCTTCTTCCCCAACCTCTCGCCGACGACAGGCGTTCTGGCCGCTTTCGCGACCTTCGCGGTCGGCTATTTCGCCCGCCCCGTCGGCGGCATCGTGATCTCGCATATCGGCGACAAGTTCGGCCGCAAGCCGGCGCTGATTCTCACGATCGCGCTGATGGGTCTCGCCACCGTGCTGATGGGCCTTCTGCCGACCTATGAGACCATCGGCATCATGGCGCCGATCCTGCTGGTGCTGATGCGGCTGATTCAAGGTTTTGGCGCTGGCGCGGAGCTTGCCGGCGCGATCGTGCTGGTGGCGGAATACGCCCCGCCCGAGAAGCGCGCCTTCTACACCGGCCTGCCCAACGCCGCGACGCTGGTCGGCATCATGCTGGCGACGCTGTCCTTCCTGGTCATCTCCTACCTGCCTGAGCAGGTGCTGTTCGGCTGGGCCTGGCGTGTCCCCTTCCTGCTCTCGGGCGCGCTCTTCCTCGTCGCGCTCTATATCCGCAAACACCTCGACGAGACGCCGGAATATGTCGAGGCCATGGCGCGGGCCGAGCAGCGCAGGCACGAGCAGCAGGTTCCGATCGGCGAGCTCTTCCGCAACAGCCCCAAGGAGGTCCTGTTCGGCTTCCTCTCGGTGACCGCGCACAATGCCAACGCCTACATCCTGAGCGCCTTCTCCCTCAGCTACATGATCAACACGGTCGGCATGAGCCGCACGGACGCGCTGGTCGCCGTGACGATCGGCTCGCTCTTCGGCATCGTCGGCGTCGGCTTCATGGGCGCGCTGGCGGACAGGATCGGCTCGGCCACGGTCTACATCCTCGGCGCCATCGTCATCGGCATCATGGCGTTTCCGCTGTTCTGGCTGTTCGATACCGCTAGCCTGCTCTGGTCGACGGTCGGAATCGCGCTCGGCTATGGCCTGGGCTTCGGCTCGACCTCCGGCGCGCAAGGCGCCTTCCTCGCCAACCTGTTCCCGACGCGCTACCGCTTCTCGGGCCTGGCGATGTCGCGCGAGCTCAACGGCGTGCTGGTGGCAGGCCCGACGCCCTTCATCGCGCAGGCGCTCGTCGGCGCGGCAGGCGGGCGCCCGACCTATGTCTCGCTCTACATCCTGGCGTGCTGCGTGCTCTCGATCCTGGCGATCATGATCGTCAGGCACCGCTCTGTTCACGTCTGACGAACAGGCCGGGGCGTCGGACGATCAGCGCGTCCGCGCCGCCTTCCACAGGATCCACTGCCGGCGCCAGGCCGGCAGCGTGATGATGGAGCGATAGGGATCGTAACCCTTGCGCTCCATCTGCTTCAGATAGGGCTCGACCAGCGCGACAGGCAGGAAGGCCGGCTTCATCGCGGGCGGGATCGTGTCGCTGAGACTGGCGAGCCGCTTGAGCTGGTTGCGCGCGATCTCGCGCATTTCCTTCAGCGTATAGAGGACACCCGGCCCGCCCCGCCCGCGCACGATGTCGTCGCGAGTGACGCCATTGCGCGCCAAGATATCGGCCGGCAGGTACACCTGCCCTTCCGCCGCATGCCAGGGGAAGGCGCGCATCAGCCCGGTCAGCGCATAGGCGACGCCGGCATGGCCGCAAGCGGCCGCCCCGCCGGGATCGCGCCCGCCCGCCAGCACGATGCAGGCGAGCCGGATCAGCGCACTCGAAGTCTCGCCGGCATAGCCTTCGAGATCTCGCAGCGACGGCATCGGATCGTCGTAGAGATCGAAGGTGCGGGCATCGATCAGCCCCGTCAGCGGCGCGATCGGCAGGCGATAGCGCTTCACCGTGTCGAGCAGCGCGGCGGCGACGGGGTGTCCCTGCACCTCGCCATTCGGCTGGCCTTCGAGGAGGTCGCGCCACCATTGCAGCCTGACCTCGCCCGGCAGCGGCTCGCTGACCATCGCCCGGACCCGCGCGATCTCCTGGCTGAAGGCATAGAGCGCGAACAGCCCGTGGCGGCGCGCCTCCGGCGCGTAGAGCGTCGCGATGTAGCGATCCTGATCGTGCTCCCGAACCAGCGCAGAGCAATGGGCATAAGCCTCCGGCAGGCGCGCAGGCACCGTGTCGTCGCGCTGATCGGTCTGAATCTGCGGTGTCGTCCCGCTCCGGCCCGTCATCTCCGGCCTCGCTTTCGGCGCCAGTGTAGGCCAATGCCCCCGGCGCTGCTACGTCCGCGATACATGGCAGCCAAAACGTCGCAGCCGGCTCGTCAGGGAATCGCGATCAGCGCCGCCGCCACGCGGCGGTCCTCGCCGACCAGGACATTGTAGGTCCGTGCCGCAGCGCCGGTCGCCATGCCCTCGACGGTGATGCCGGCCTGCTTCAGCGGCTCGCGCAAGGCGGGCGGGATGAAGGCGATGTCGGCGCCCGTGCCGATGATCAGGAAATCGATCGCCTCGGCCTCGTCGAGAACCGGCTGCAGGCTCGCGAGCGTCAGCTCCGAGAACTGCGTCACCGGCCAGATCCGGATGCCGGCCGGCGTCGCGATGATCGAGCCCTTGTGGCTCATCTCGGCAAAGCGGAAGCCGCCAGCGCCGATCGCATCGAGCGGCCAGCGGCCGGGAACGAAGCCGTCGAAACGGGGCATCGGCGAAGCCCGCCTCAGCCCGCCTTGGGCTTGGCGCCGGCGAGCGCCTTTTCGCGGGCTTCCTCGCGATGGCCCTGGCCGCGAACGTCCATGTAGAGCAGCACCGGCGTCGAGATGAACATCGCCGAATAGGTGCAGACCACCACGCCGAACAGCATGACGAGCGCGAAGCCCTCGATCGCCGAGCCGCCGAAGATGACGAGTGCCAGCAGCGACAGGAAGGTCGTCGTCGCAGTCATCGCGGTACGCGACAGGGTCGAGTTGACCGAGAGGTCGAGCAGCTCGGGAATGGGCATCGTCTTGTAGCGGCGCAGCAATTCGCGCGTGCGGTCGAACACCACGACCGTCTCGTTCAGCGAATAGCCGACAATGGTCAGGATCGCCGCGATCGACGTCAGGTTGAATTCGAGCCGCGAGATCAGGAAGAAGCCCATGGTCAGCACGATGTCGTGCAACGTGCCGAGGATCGCTCCGATGGCCAGCGGCATCTCGAAGCGGAACCAGAGATAGACCAGCACGCCGGTGATCGCGAGCACGACGCCGAGCGCGCCAGCCTGAACCAGCTCGCCCGAAACGCGCGGGCCGACGGTCTCGATCCGGCGGAACTCATAGGTCGAGGCGAAGGCCTCGCGCGCCTTGGCCACGACGTTCTGCTGGGCGCTCTCGCCGCCCGCCTGCAGCGGAAAGCGCATCGACAACTCGGTGCCGTCGCCGAACTCCTGCACCTCGGCCTCGCCGAAGCCCAGCCCGTTGGCGGTCTGGCGCACCTGCGCGATCTCGATCTTGCCGGCCTTGGCCTGCATTTCGATCAGGGTGCCGCCCTTGAAGTCGATGCCGAAATTCAGCCCGACCGTGAGGAAGAGGACGAGAACCAGGATCGAGTAGGCAGCCGAGAGCGGATAGCTGAACCGGCGAAACCAGACGAATTTGAAGCGGGTATTGTCGGGAACGATGCGAAGCAGGCGCATGCGCATGGCCAATCTCCTGAAGGGTTGGCAGCGTCAGAACGGAAGGTGCTTGGGCTTGGCCCAGCGGTACCAGACGGCGATCAGCATCCGCGTCAGCGTCACCGCGGTGATGACCGTGGTGAGAATGCCGAGGATGAACACCACCGCGAAGCCGCGCACCGGCCCGGAGCCCAGCGCGAACAGCGCCACCGCCGCGATCAGCATGGTGACATTGGAGTCAATGATGGTCGCGAAGGCGCGCTGGAAGCCGGCCTCGAGGGCAGAGACCAGCGAGCGGCCCTGATGCTCCTCTTCGCGCATGCGTTCGTAGATCAGCACGTTCGAGTCGACAGCCGTGCCGATGGTCAGCACGATGCCGGCGATGCCGGGCAGCGTCATCGTCGCGCCGATCAGCGACATCAGGCCGAAGATCAGGCAGACATGGACGAAGAGTGCGATGCTCGCGATCAGCCCGAAGATGCCGTAGCTCGCGAGCATGTAGATCACGACGAAGACGCCGGCGATCAGGGTCGCGAGCTTGCCGGCATGGATCGAGTCGGCGCCGAGGCCGGGGCCGACGGTGCGCTCCTCGACGATCGTCATCTTGGCGGGCAGCGCACCGGCACGCAGCAGGATCGCAAGATTGTTGACCTGCTGGACGGTGAAGTTGCCGGAGATCTGGCCCGAGCCGCCGGTGATCGGCGACTGGATGACCGGCGAGGAGATCACCTTGTTGTCGAGCACGATGGCGAGCGGCCGGCCAAGATTCTCGGTGGTGATCTGGCCGAAGCGCTGAGCGCCGCGGATGTTGAAGCGGAAATTCACGATCGGCTGGCCGGTACGCGAATCGAAGGAGGGCTGCGCATCGACGAGATCGGCGCCGTCGACGACCGGCTGACGCAGCACGGGCACCGGTTGACCGCCCGAATCCTGCGAGGGCAGCATGTCGACATCGGTGCTGTTGGCGTCGCCGAGGAGCCGGAATTCGAGCTTCGCGGTATCGCCGAGGATTTCCTTCAGGCGCTGCGAATCCTGCAGGCCGGGAACCTGGACGAGGATGCGGTCCAGGCCCTGGCGCTGGATGTTCGGCTCGGTCGTGCCGAGCGCGTCGACGCGCCGGCGCAGCACTTCCATCGCCTGTTCGACGGCACGGCGGATACGCTCGTTCGAACCGGCCTCGGTGACCGCGAGCTGGACCAGCCCGTCAGGCTGTTCGGTGATCGCGATGGACTGGTTGCCCGAAGGCCCGAACGCGCCGAGAGTACCGACCGGCTGTGAAAGCTCGCGCAGCTTCGGCAGCACGCGTTCGCGCTCCGCCGCGTCGGTGATCCGCATCTGCACGCCGCGTTGCGTGGTCTGGATGCCGCCCTGCAGGCTGACGCGCTCCTCGCGCAGGATGCGGCGGGTGTCGTCGCGCAGCTGCGTCACCTGGCTGCGGATCAGGTCGGCGCGGTCGATCTCGAGCAGGACGTGGGAGCCACCCTGCAGATCGAGACCGAGCACCACCGCATGGACCGGCAGCAGGAAGCGCGGAATCCAGGAGGGAGCATTCTCCTCGATCGCTTTGCGCGTCTCCGGCGAGAACAGGTTCGGCACGGCGAGCCCGCAGCCGAAGAGCAGCACGAGCAGGACGAGAATGACCTTGCGGGCCTGGAGACGAAGCATCTTGCGTGATCAGCCTTGTTGGGGGTGGCCGGCCTCGCGACGAGGCCGGCTCATCGCCTCAGTTCTTGACCGGCTCGGTCTTGGAGCGGACGTCCTGGATCATGCCGCGCACGATGCGCACGCGCACGCCATCGGCGATCTCGGCCTCGATCTCGCCGTCGTCGACCACCTTCGACACCTTCGCGACCAGGCCGCCCGAGGTGACGATCGTGTCGCCGCGGCGCACGTTCTTGATCATCTCCTGATGCGTCTTGGCCCGGCGCTGCTGCGGCCGGATGATCAGGAACCACATGATGACGAAGATCAGAAGGAACGGCACCAGCTGGATCAGCATGTCGGCGCCGCCGCCGGCTCCTGTCGCCTGGGCGAAAGCGGGGGTGATCACAAAAACACTCCTTTGATGCGGAAGCTGCGCGCCGCCGGGACGCGAGGCTCACCACGGAAAGACATGCCAAAAGCATCGCCCGGCCGGAAAATCGCGCGGACTATAGCCAGCAATGCCATGAAATCAATCGGACACGCCCGGTTGCCCGGGCGCGTTCCTCACCTATGAGCTTGCCGCCATTCGCGCAATGCCCTTGCGCAAGATCGCGCAACGCGGTTTAGCTAGGCGCGCAACCGTACCGGACGGTACGGTACGGTTGCCAGCCAAACCAGAAGGCGCATGCCACATGACCGACAAGACCAGCGACCAGACCGCCGCCGAGACGCTTGCAACCCTGCTGCGGATCGCTTCCGCGCTCGAGCGCATCGCCCCTCCCCCGCGCAAGCCGATCGACCTCGCCGCGGCAGATGCCTTCGTCTGGCAGGCGGCAGGCTCTGAACTCGTGCCGGTGCCGAAGGTCAACCGCGTCGCGCTGGCGCTGCTGCGCGGCGTGGATCGCGTCCGCGACACGCTGGCAGAGAACACCGAGCGCTTCGCCAAGGGCCTGCCGGCGAACAACGTGCTGCTGTGGGGTGCGCGCGGCATGGGCAAATCCTCACTGGTCAAGGCGGTCCATGCCGACACCAACCAGCACCTGCCGAAGGGCGAGCTCCCGCTGAAGCTGATCGAGATCCATCGCGAGGACATCGAGAGTCTGCCTGCGCTGATGGGGCAGTTGCGCAGCGACCCGCACCGCGCCATCGTCTTCTGCGACGATCTGTCCTTCGACAGCGACGACACCTCCTACAAATCGTTGAAGGCGGTGCTCGATGGCGGCGTCGAGGGGCGGCCCGAGAATGTCGTCTTCTACGCGACGTCGAATCGCCGCCATCTGCTGCCGCGCGACATGATGGACAATGAGCGCGCGACCTCGATCAATCCGGGTGAGGCCATCGAGGAGAAGGTCTCGCTCTCCGACCGCTTCGGCCTCTGGCTCGGCTTCCACAAATGCAGCCAGGACGAATATCTGGAGATGATCAACGGCTATGTCGGCCATTTCGGGCTGGCGATCGCACCCGAGGAACTGCGTCGCGACGCACTCGAGTGGTCGACGACCCGCGGCTCGCGCTCCGGCCGCACCGCCTGGCAATATATCCAGGACCTCGCCGGCCGCCTCGGAAAGCGGATCGAAAGCTGAACGCGGCTGGGGACGTAGACGAGCGTCATCCCGGGTCTGCGCATCGCAACGCCCGGGGCGACGTCGCCCCCGGTCAACAGTAAAAAACGGGACGGACCTCCTGGTCCGTCCCGTTTCTAGTTCGACCGGCGGGGTCTCGCGGGTACCGATCGAAGTTTGAAACCGGATTGGGCGGCTTCGATCAGTTGTTCAGGTAAGGCGTCGGGTCGACCGGCGTGGAACCCTTGCGCAGTTCGAAGTGCAGCTGCGGCGAGGAGACGTTGCCGCTCTGGCCGGAGCTGGCGACAACCTGGCCGCGCTTCACCACATCGCCGCGCTTCACCTTGAGCTCGCCGTTATGGGCGTAGGCCGAAACGTAGCCGTTCGGATGACGGATCAGGACGAGATTGCCGTAGCCCTTCAGCTCGCTGCCGGCATAGGCGACAGTGCCTTCCTCGGTAGCCTTGACCGGCGTGCCGTCCGGCACCGCGATATTGATGCCCTCATTGCCACCCTTGCCGCTGAAGCCCGAGATCACCCGGCCGCGAGCCGGCCAACGGAAATCGGCTTTGTCGGCGCTCGACGAAGCCGCTTCGGGCTGCTTCGGCAGGCTGGCGGTGGTCTTGGGCTCCGGCGCGGGCTCGGCCTTCGCGACCGGAGCCGGCTTCGGCTCGGTGGCAGGCGCGCTGGCGACGGCAACCGGCCGGGCCGGCTCCGCAACGGGTGCCGCGACCTTGGCCGGACGTGCCGGCTTGGCTTCCGCGACGGGGCGGGTCGTGGGAATGGCGGACACCTTGCGCGCCTCGGCCTTGGCCTTGGCTTCGGCAGCGAAGCGGGCACGGGATTCCCGCATGGCCTGCGCATCGGCTTCGGCCTTGGCTTTTGCCTCGGCGGCGGCTGCAGTCTTCGTCTCGGCTGCACTGCGAGCTTGGGAGCGGGCGTCGGCGACCGCCTGGCGCGCCGGCGCCGGGCCCGAAACGAAGCCGCGCTGCTCGGCGGCAGACGACGCGGCGCGACGGACCGGCTCGGCAGCAGCCACGGCAGCGCCACCGGCGTTATAGACGGGGATCGTCAGGCGCGTGCCGGGAGCCACATTGGCATTGCTCAGCCCGTTCGCCGACATCAGGGCGGCACGCGGCACACCGTAGCGCGAGGAGATCATGTCCAGCGTCTCGCCCTGGGCGAGCACGACCGGCGTGCCACCCTGAGCGCTCCAGCCGGCCGCGCCGCCGCCGACCGGCTGCGCCGACGGCGCGGGAGCGGCGACCGGAGCCGGCCGCATCGCAACGGAGGACTGAGGAGGAGGCAGCGCCTGCGAACGAATGACCGGCGCGGACGGCACCGGCTGCAGCGGCGCGCCAGCGCTCGAACCGATCGAGCCGGTGGTCACCGGATCGCGCATCGGAGAGGCCTGAGCCGTCCTGAACGGATTGTCGAAGGGCGTCTCGGTGAAGCGCACCGCCTCGGACGAGCAGGCGCTGACACCCAGGGCAAGCAGGCAGACCGTCGAGAGACGGCAAAGGAGACGGGATTTGACCGTTCCGGCTTGACTAAGCATGGACAGAGTACTCGCGAACGACGCAACTCGATGACGGTCATTAAAGTCCCGTTCAGGTTACGAAAAAGTTTCGCTCGCGGATTTCGATTCACCTTTTTCGATTTTTTTGCCCCCCTCGCCCGGCTACGCGATGGGCGAAAGTCCTAGAGCGCCTGCGAACGGCCGGGGATCAGCGGCGGCAAGCGAACCACCGGTCCGGTCGCGTGGTCGAACTGGCTGTCGTCGAGGCGGCTCACCACCACACGGCGCGCGATGCCTTCGATCCGCAGCGCGCCCACCAGGCGCCCGCCCGGCGAAAGCCGGGTCAGCAGCGTCTCGGGCACGGCACTGGTCACGCCGTTGACGAGGATGCGATCGAAGCGCCCGAGCGTGCGATCGGGTTGGAAACCGTCGGCATGACGCAAATCCACCGCCTGGCCGAAGCCGCTGCCGGAAACGCGTTCGTGCGCAGCGAGCGCGAGCGAGCGATAGCGTTCCAGCGAAACGACCTCCCCGCCCATCGCGGCGAGCAGCGTCGAGACATAGCCGGAGCCCGTACCGACCTCGAGCACGCGCGCGCCCGGCTGCATGTCGAGGGCGACGAGCAGGCTCGCGACCGTGTAGGGCGCGGTCATGGTCTGGCCGCAAGGCAGCGGGACCGACACGTCCTGCCGCGCCAGATCGGCAAAGCGCGCCGGCGCGAATCGATCGCGCGGCACACGCTCCATCGCGCGCAGCAGCGCGAGGTCGCGTACACCACGCGCGCGCAGGGAGAGCAGGAAAGCGACGGTGCGCTCGCCCTCGCTGGCCGGCACCTCGTCGCTCATGCCCCCTCCCCGCAGTGCCTCAGGCGAAGACCCGCGCGAAGCGCGTCAGCGTCGGCTCATGGGTCAGGTCGAGTTCCAGCGGCGTGACCGAAATGCGCTTCTCCGCCATGGCGCGCAGATCGGTGCCGTTCGCCGGCTCCTTGCGGCTGCGCTGGAAGGCGATCCAGTAATAGGGATTGCCCCGCCCATCCTTGCGCGGCTCGAGCTTGACCAGTTCCTGGTCGCGCCGCCCCTGCACCGTGACGGAGACGCCCTCGACCTCGCTCGGCCCCGCATTGGGGAAGTTGAGGTTGAAGAGCACGCCCTCGGGAATGCCCTCCTCCAGCAGCCGCCGGATGATGCCGGGCGCATGGCTCTCGGCACAGTCCCAGCGGATGGTGTTGCGATCGCCCGGCGTATAGGCCTGACTCACGGCGATCGAGGGAATGCCAAGCAACGTGCCCTCCATCGCCGCCGCGATCGTGCCGGAATAGGTCACGTCCTCGGCGACGTTCGAGCCGCGGTTGACGCCGGAAAGCACGAGGTCGGGCTTGGCCTCGGCCAGAATCGAGCGCACCGCCATGATGACGCAATCGGTCGGGGTGCCGGCCACGGCGAAGCGCTTCTCGCTGATCTGGCGCAGGCGCAGCGGGTTCGACAGCGACAGCGAATGGGCGACGCCGGACTGGTCGCTTTCCGGCGCCACGACCCAGACATCGTCGGAGAGCTGGCGCGCGACGCGCTCCAGCACCTCCAGCCCCTCGGCGTGGATACCGTCATCGTTGGTTACGAGGATCCGCATCTCAGGCCGCCTTCTCGATCTTGGTCACACCGCGCATATAGGGAACCAGCACGTCGGGCACCGTGATCGAGCCGTCGGCGTTCTGGTAGTTCTCCATCACCGCGATCAGCGCCCGGCCAACCGCCGTGCCCGAACCGTTGAGGGTGTGGACGAAGAACGGCCCCTTGCCGTCCCTGGTCTTGTAGCGGGCGTTCATCCGCCGCGCCTGGAAATCGCCACAGACCGAGCAGGACGAGATCTCGCGATAGGTCTTCTGCCCCGGCAGCCAGGCCTCGATGTCCCAGGTCTTCTGCGAGGCGAAGCCCATATCCCCGGTGCACAAAGTCATCACGCGGTAATGCAGGTCGAGCTTCTTCAGCACGGCCTCGGCGCAGGCGAGCATGCGCTCATGCTCCTCGCGCGACTTTTCGGGCGCCGTGATCGAGACGAGCTCGACCTTCTCGAACTGATGCTGTCGCAACATGCCGCGCGTATCGCGCCCGGCAGAGCCGGCCTCCGAGCGAAAGCAGGGTGTGAGCGCAGTGAATCGAAGCGGCAGCTCCTGTTCCGAAAGAATTGATTCCCTTGCCAGATTGGTCAGCGGCACCTCGGCGGTCGGGATCAACCAGTGCTCCTCGCCGGCACGGAACTGATCCTCGCGAAACTTCGGCAATTGCGCCGTACCGAACATCGCGTCGTCACGCACCAGCAGCGGCGGATTGACCTCGGTGTAGCCGTGTTCCTCGGTGTGGGTGTCGAGCATGAACTGCCCGATCGCCCGCGAGAGCCGCGCGATCTGGTTCTGCAAGACGACGAAGCGCGCGCCCGAGAGCTTGGCGGCCTTTTCGAAATCCATCTGGCCGAGGGCTTCGCCGAGCTCGAAATGCTGCTTGGGATCGTTGACGCCCTTGAGCAGCCCACGCTCCTCCGGCCTCACGCCATGGACGTGCAGCACGACGTTGTCGTGCTCGTCGGCACCGTCGGGCACATCGTCGAACGGCGTGTTCGGGATCGCTGCGAGCGTCTCGTCGAGCGCGTCCTTGGCGGCCTTCTCCTCGGCCTCGAGCGCCGGCTGCTCTTCCTTGAGCGCTGCTACTTCGGCCTTGAGCTTGTCGGCGAGCGCGACATCCTTCGCGCCCATCGCCTTGCCGATCTCCTTGGAGAGGGCGTTGCGGCGTTCCTGCGTGGCCTGCGCCTTTGCGATGGCGGAGCGGCGCCTATCGTCGAGTTCGAGCAGCGAGGACGACAGCGGCTCCAGCCCCCGTCGCGTCAATCCCCTGTCGAACGCCGCGGCGTTCTCGCGAATCCATCGGATGTCGTACATCGTCTTTCAGGCCATGCATCGCTACGGAATGTAGCGACGCATGCTCTAGACCGGGATCGCGCAGGAGGGAACCACTCTGCGCGCATTGATGTACGTTTGCCGGCCATGAGGGCAGGCACGAGGCCGATATCTTACTCGGCGTCCGCTGCCGCCTTAGCCGCTTCCTGCTTCTTCTCGACGCGCCGCACCGAGAACACCGAGAGTTCGTAGAGCAGCAGCATCGGCACGGCCAGCATGAGCTGTGACAGGATGTCCGGCGGGGTCAGCACAGCTGCCACGATGAAGACGAAGACGATGGCGTAGCGACGCTTGTCCTTCAGGAACTGCGAATCGATGATGCCTGCCTGTCCGAGCAGCGTCAGGATCACCGGCAGCTGGAAGGCAACGCCGAAGGCGAAGATCAGCGTCATGATCAGCGAGAGATACTCGCTGACCTTCGGCAGCAGTGCGATCCCCGCCTGCGTCTCGGTCGCGGCCTGCTGCATGCCGAGCGAGAACTTCATCAGCACCGGCATGGCAAAGAAGAAGACCAGCATCGCGCCGAGGGTGAAGAACACCGGCGTCGCGACGAGATAGGGCGCGAAAGCCGCCTTCTCGTTCTTGTAGAGCCCCGGCGCGACGAATTTGTAGAGCTGCGTCGCGATCACCGGAAACGCGAAGAAGCCAGCACCGAAGGCCGCCACCTTGATGTGGGTGAAAAACAGCTCGAGCGGACCGGTATAGATCAGCTGCGCATTGGCCGCATTCCCCGCCGCCCAGACATAGGGCAGCACGAGGATGTTGTAGATCCGCGTCGAGAAGCCGAAGCAGATGAAGAACATGATCAGGAAGGCGATCAGCGACTTGATCAGCCGTGAACGCAATTCGATCAGGTGATCGAGAAGCGGCGCGCGCGAGGCCTCGATCTCGTCCTCGCCCTCGCGAGGATTGGCGACGCTCATGCGGAACTCCCCTCGCCCTTCACGGCGGCTTTCGGCTTGCGCTTGCGGGCGGTCTTCGCGGGCGCGGCCGCCTCGTCCTGAGCCGCGGCTGCGACTTCAATGACGGCTGTCTTGGACCGGCGGGCACGAGCCGGCTTGGCCGACGCCTCATCAGCCGTCGCGACATTCGCTGCAGGAGCCTCCTCCGCTGGAGCAACCGGCTCTGCCTTCGGCTTGCGGGCACGGACCGGCTTGGCTGGCGCCTCATTCACCGCCGTGACCTCCACCGCGGGAGCTTCCCCGGTTGAACCGGCCGGTTCGGCTTTCGGCTTGCGGGCGCGCTTCGGCTTCGCGGCCGGCGCTTGGCCGGCGACGTCGACCGGCGGCGGTTCGGGCACCGGAAGCGCCGCCAGCTTGGCTTCCGCCTCCTTCAGCGCCGCTGCGTCCGGCTTCGCCACATCGCCGGTCCCGGCCAACGCTGAAAAATCCTTGGGCTCCTCGATCGGCTTGTAGTCGGTGCTGGGCGTCGGGCTCGTCTCGAGCGCGCTCGAGACACTGCCGCCGACATCCTCGACCTGCTTCTTCAGATCCGCGAGTTCGGCCTCGCGCATCGCCTCGTTGAACTGGCCCTGGAATTCGGCCGCCATGCGCCGCACCTTGCCGACGGTCTGGCCGACCGTGCGCAGGACTTTCGGCAGATCCTTCGGGCCGATCACGACGAGCGCGACCGCGCCGATCAGCACCATTTCGCTCCAGGCGATGTCGAACATCGAGGGCTCGTCCTCTGAGAGCACGCGCTGATCGGGTTGCAAGGCAACCGGGATCGGATCAGCCGTTCTCTATCAATCTCATGGAGACGGATGATCGGCCGGGTCGCACTGACCCGGCCGGATCCGGCTCTCGCACGCTTCCATGCAGCCGCGAGCGGCCGAACCTCGGAAGGCGCGCATGACCAAACCGCGTCGCTGGGACGCAGGCTTCATCAGGCCTTGTGCTCAGCCTTGGCCTGCGCCTGAGCCGCCGCATTGCCGGCCTGCGTCTGGTCGATCACCTTGGGGTCGACATTCGTCGCGCTCGGCGTCGACTCATCGTCCTCCGCCATGCCCTTCTTGAACGATTTGATGCCCTTGGCGACATCGCCCATCAGTTCCGACACCTTGCCGCGCCCGAACAGCAGCATCACGATGACGCCGACGACGATCCAGTGCCAAATGCTCACGCCACCCATGGCGAAACTCCTCCGAAATTGCTCTGACCGGGGGCAATCCCCAACCAAATCGCGACCCGGTCGATCACTCGGCGGCGGAACCTATTGACCTGCCGCCGGAAACACAAGGACTTCGTCCAGCGAATTGCGCAGCCGATCGCCTCACCCACAGCAACAGAAAAGGTCGCATCGGACTGCCTTCACCCACCAGCGGTACCTTGCCGCAGCCGGGCTGGCCGCCAGCGCCCCCTCAATATGGGGCGCTGGCGCGAGAAATGAACAGCTGGACGCCTTGAGGCGCTTAGCCGTCACCGTCGTCGAGCGGCGAGAACAGGTCGCCCAGCGGGTCCTCGTCGTCGCGCAGACCCGGATCGTCATCCGGGACCGGCACGGTGAGGTCGCGCGTCAGGCGCCCTTCGATGAAGCCCGCCCCCTTCAGCTCCTCCAGCCCCGGCAAATCGTCGATGCGATCGAGGCCGAAATGATCGAGGAAGCCCGGCGTTGTGCCATACGTGACCGGCCGGCCCGGCGTGCGTCGCCGCCCACGCAAGCGTACCCAGCCGGCTTCCAGCAGGATATCGAGCGTGCCCTTGGCGGTGGCAACGCCGCGGATCTCCTCGATCTCGGCGCGCGTCACCGGCTGGTGATAAGCAATGATCGCCAGGATTTCGAGCGCGGCGCGCGACAGCTTCCGGGGCGGCTCTGCCTCGGCCGCAAGCAGATAGCCGAGATCGGGTGCCGTCCGGAAGGCCCAGCCGCCCGCCACCTGCCGCAGATTGACGCCGCGCCCGGCATAGAGCTCCCCGAGCCGGACCAGCACCTGCCCGATCTCGATGCCGGCCGGCACCGATCGGCCGAGCTCCTCTGTCGACAGCGGCATCGTCGAAGCGAAAAGCAGCGCCTCGACGATGCGCAGGCCCTGGGCAAAGGCTTCCGCCCCGCCGCCATCCTCCTCGTCGAAATCTTCCGCGATCGCAGCCGTCATCAGGCGTCCCGTCCGGCAAAGGGCAGCACCGGCGGCCGGGCGGAACGCCGGCGGACGGAGATCGGCGCGAAGGCTTCTTCCTGCCGGATATCGAGCATGCCTTCCCGAACCATCTCCAGCATCGCGGAGAGCGCCGAGGCCCGGACCGTCGCCTTCATCTCACCGGCCGGCAATCCGTGCGAGCGCATATAGGCGGTCAGGTAAGGGTCGATCTCGGTCCAGTCACCTGCCTCGCCGACGAGCCTTTGCAAGGCTTCGCGTGCCTCGACCAGCGACCAGACCAGGCGATGGCCGACCGAGATGTGCCCCTGCACCCGTTTCTGCCGTTGCTGGGCATAGGCCGCCAGCAGATCGTAGAGTTCAGCCTCCCAGACCGGACGGGCGCCGGCGACGATCTCCTCGGGCGCGCCGCGCGCGAAGAAGTCCTGTCCGAGCCTGTCGCGCGAGGCGAGCTTGTTCGCCGCGGCCCGAATCGCCTCCAGCCGACGTAGGCGCAGGGCAAGCGCCGTGGCGAGATCGGCCGCGCTCGGCTCCTCGCCCTTGGGCGGCTCGGGCAGCAGCAACCGCGACTTGAGATAGGCCAGCCATGCCGCCATCACGAGATAATCGGCCGCGAGTTCGAGCCGGAGCGCTCGCGCCTCCTCGACGAAGGCGAGGTACTGCTCGGCAAGCGCCAGAATCGAGATGCGATGCAGATCGACCTTCTGGCGGCGGGCGAGATCGAGCAGCAGGTCGAGCGGCCCTTCATAGCCGTCGACATCGACGACGAGCGCGGGCTCGTCCTCACGCCGCTCACGATCCTCCTCGAATGGCAATTCGGCCGTCATGCTGGCCTACGTCCCCGTCATGTTCACGCAATCCCCCGGGCGCCTCCCAAGGGACCCGGGACACTCCGCGAAAATGTGCGATCAACCCCGCAGGGAGATTCGGCCTTTCAGCCCTGCAACGCAAGGGCGCTGGCGAGTTCGGCGCGCGCGGCTTCCAGGTCGATCGGCTCCGGCTCATGGCGGATGCGGCCGAGTGCGGCAGCCGCCCTGCGAGCCCGCGCCCCACTCATCTCCGGCACCACCCCGGCAATGGCCACCATCTCCTCCATGATGCCGTGGCAATGCAGGATCACGTCGACCCCGGCGCGAATGGACGCACGGGCCTTGGCCTCGAAAGAGCCCGAGAGCGCCTTCATCGAGATGTCGTCGGTCATGATCAACCCGTCGAAGCCGATCTCGCCGCGCATGATCTCGCGAACGATCTTGCGGGAGACGGTCGCGGGATGCTTCGGGTCGAGCGCGGTGAAGACGACATGCGCCGTCATCGCCAGCGGCATGTCGGCCAGGTGGCGGAAGGGCCGCAAATCATGCGCCCTGAGCTCGTCCAGCGTGGCGTCGACGATCGGCAGGTTGTGGTGACTGTCGGCCCGCGCCCGGCCATGGCCGGGCATGTGCTTGATCACGGGTAAGACGCCGCCGGCGATCAGCCCCTCCGCCGCCGCCCGGCCGAGACGCGCGACCTGGTCGGGATCATGGGCATAGGCGCGGTCGCCGATGACGTCGTGGCTACCGGCGACCGGCACGTCGAGCACGGGCAGGCAGTCGACGTCGATGCCGACGTTCTTGAGGTCATGCGCCATCAGCCGGGCCGAAAGCCGAACGATCTCGCGCTGGCGGATCGGGTCGTTGATGCTCAGGAAGGCACGCGCCGGCGGATATTTCGGCCAGAGCGGAGGGCCCATGCGCTGCACCCGGCCGCCCTCCTGGTCGATCAGGATCGGTGCGTGCCAGCCGACCGCCTCGCGCATCTCGGCCGTCAGCGCGGCGACCTGCTCGGGCGACTGCGTGTTGCGCTTGAACAGAATGAAGCCCCAGGGCCGCGCGTCTCGGAAGAAGGCGCGCTCGTCGGGGGAGAGGCTCGTGCCGAGGCAGCCGGCGATGAAGGCGCGCGAAGTCATGGCACCGGGTTAGGAAGAGGTTGGGGCGCGGTCAAGCCGGCCGTCGCCGACGCATACGATATGCGATGACGACGGCCGGCGATTTGTCACTTCACCTGCTGGAAATTCTGCGCGTTGAAAGCATCGAAGGGCAGTTCGGCGATGCGGAACCAGAGCTGCTCCTTCTTCCAGTACGGCAGGAAGGAATCATAGAAGGTCTTGAACTGCGCGTTGCTTGCGGCGAGCTCGGCATACATCGCGAAGGCCTCCTTGTAGGCCGCCGCCATCACCTCCTGCGGGAAGGCGCGCATCTCGGCGCCGTTGCCGACCAGCCGCACCAGCGCATCGGGATTGCCGTGGTCGTATTTGGCGACGCACAGCGCATTGGCCTCGGCGCAGGCCGCCTCGACGATCGCCTTGTAGGACGCCGGCAGCGCGTTCCACTTGTCCATGTTGGCGAGGAAGGAGACGTTGGCGTTCCCCTCCCAGAAGCCCGGATAATAGTAGTATTTCGCCACCCGCACGAAGCCGAGCTTCTCGTCGTCGAACGGCCCGGAGAACTCGACGGCATCGAGCGTGCCGCGTTCCAGCGCCGGGTAGATGTCGGCGCCACCAATGGTCTGCGGCACCACGCCGAGGCGCGCCATGATCCGCCCACCGAGCCCGGCGATGCGGAACTTCAGCCCCTTCAGATCCTCCAGCGTCTTGATCTCCTTACGGAACCAGCCGCCCATCTGCGCGCCGGTGTTGCCGGAAGGAATCGTGTAGCAGTTGTAGCCCTTCATGAAGGCACGGCAGAGTTCGAGGCCGCCGCCCTGATAGAGCCAGGCGTTCTGCTGACGGGTGTTGAAGCCGAAAGGCAGCGAAGTTTCGAAGGCGAAGGCCGGGTCCTTGCCGATATAGAAGCTCGACAGCGTGTGGCTGCATTCGATGGTGCCGTTCTGCACGGCATCGAGCGCCTGAAGCGCCGGGACGATCTCGCCCGCGGCGAAGACCTGAATCTGGAAATTGTTGTCGGTCGCCTCGGCCACGCGCTTGGCGACATGGGTCGAGATTCCGTAGAGCGTGTCGAGGCTCTTCGGATAGCTGGAGGCCAGCCGCCAGCTGATCTTGGGCTGCGACTGCGCGATGGCGGGCGCGGCGATGGCGGCGCTGCCGGCGGCTCCCGCCCCGGCGACCTTGACGAACTGACGACGATCCATGGCTAATCCTCCGCTCGATGCTCATGGCAAGGCGGCGGTGCCGCAGACGCATCGTTGGCAGCTAAGTCGCATGCAGGTTCCGGCACGGCAAGAGCGCTCGTCAAGCGTTCCCGACACTCGCCGGACATGCTCCATCGCCAACGCGGCCGGCACGAAAAAGGGCAGCGCCCGAAGGCGCTGCCCTGTCGCATGATCGAATGCCGTCGCCTTAGTTCTTGGCGATGAAGCACTGTCCGCCTGCAGCCTGGAGCTGCGAGCACATCGATGTAGCCCCGTCGCGCGAATACGGCCCGACGCGCAGGCGATAGACCGTCTTGCCGCCGGCGAGTTCCGTCTTGCGGATGATCGGCGACTGGCCGTTGAGCTGCTGCGGGTACTTGCGCTGCAGCGCCGCGAAAGTGGCCTTGGCCTCCGCCTCGCTGCCCGGAGCGCCGAGCTGCACGACGAAGTCCCCGGTGCCGGCCCGAATCGCGGCATTGGCGGGCGCTGCCGGCAGGGCCGCGGCTGCGGGAGGAGCACTGGCGAGACGCATGGGCGCAGCGGGTGTCGTTGCGGCAGGCGGCGTGGTCGCGCGTTCCTGGGCCTTTGCGGGCGGCTGCGGTGCGGCGGCGGCCGACGGCAGGTTCATGCTGCCGGGATTGCCGGCGATCGAGCGGCTCGGCGCCGAACCGGTTGCGAGCGGCTTGCTGCCATTGGCGTCGGCAGCCGCGGCGGCCTGCGCCGGCGTGCCATCCGGACGGATCGCGACGGTGCGGACCTTGCGCGGCTCGCCCAGACCCGGCACGGCCGGCATGGGCGTCAGCGCCGGCTCGGGCATGACGATGCTGCGCTCGGCTCCGGCCGGAGCCGGGGCGACCTCGCCCGTGCCGGAACCCGGTCCCGGCGAGACGCCCCGCACCGGCATCGAACGGGCGGCCTGCTGAATGTCGACTGGCTGCTCCTGGTTGTCGACGAGCTTGGTCTGCCCCTGCGGCGCCTCGGCAGAACGCTCGTAGATCTGCTTGTTCTGGTTCGGGATCTCGGTGCCGCCCGGATTGGTCGGCTCGACCTTGACCGGCCCGCTATCGGCCGCAATCACCGGTGGCTGCCCGTTATTGGTGGCCGAGCCGCCGCGCAGCAGCATGGTGCCCCCAACGCCGAGAACACCGACCGCGATCACCGCCGCAGCAGCCCAAAGCCCCTTGCGCGAGCGCCGCGGCTCGAGATCGGGCATATCGTCTTCCGCATATTCGGGCTGATACGTCCCTTGCCCGGCATCATAGCCGTGGGCTGGCGCCTCGGCCTCATAATGCGGCTCCTGATAGTAGCCCTGCTCCTCGTCGAGATCGCGCGGGACGGGCGCGCCCTGAACCGGCAAGGGGCGACCATAGGCTGCGGGCGCAGGCTGCGCGAAATCCTCGGCCTCGGGAGCGGCCTCCTCCGGCTGATATTGCGGCTGCGGCTGGGGCCATGACGGTCGGGGCGCCGCACGACGCTCGGGCTCGGTACGGCGCAGCAAGGCCTCGAACTCGTCGAGAGCGCCGCGCATCTCGGCCGGAGGCTCGGAGACGGGCGGCGGCACGGGCGCCGGGCGCGGAGGCACCACCGCGAGGCTCGGCTCCTGGCGCATCGCCGGTTGCACGGCCTGCGGCCGACGTTCGGCAAAGATGTCCTTGAGCGGGTCGTCCTGACTGACGATGCGGGTCAGCTCCGCCAGCGGGTCGGGCGACTGAGCGGGGCGCTGCGCCTGCCCTGCCCCCCGGAGCTGGCGCTCGAGATCTTCGAGATCGAGCGCGAAACGATTCCTAGCTGGCTCACTCATGGTACGATCCATTCCAGCACAAGCCGCTTCTCCCTATGGAAGAACCGGGAACTCTGTGCGGTCAACCTGACCTTGTGCGCGCCGCCGGAAAGCGACCGTCAGCGCATCTCTTCCGGCGCCGCAACTCCGGCGACAGCCAGACCGGAAGCAAGGACGCTGCGCACCGCATGCACAAACGCCAATCTCGCCAAGGTCGACTTTCGATCAGTTTGATTAACGAACCGTAATTGCGGCGAGTCTTTGCCCTTGTTCCACAGCGAGTGGAAGGCGCTCGCCAGTTCATGCACGAAGAAAGCGACGCGATGCGGCTCATGTGCCGCGGCAGCTCCCTCGATGATCCGCGGATAAGCGGCGATCGACTTGATGATACCGACTTCCGCCTCATCCGTCAGGATGGAAAGGTCCGCCTGCGACAATGCGGCCGGCGACAGGTCGAGATCCGGAAAGGCCTCGCGGGCCTGCCGGAACACGGAGGCGCAGCGTGCATGCGCATACTGGACGTAGAAGACCGGGTTGTCCTTCGACTGCTCGACGACCTTGGCGAGATCGAAGTCCAGCGTCGCGTCATTCTTGCGGAAGATCATCATGAAGCGCACCGCGTCACGGCCGACCTCGTCGATGACCTCGCGCAGCGTGACGAAATCGCCAGAGCGCTTCGACATGCGCACCTGCTCGCCGTTGCGCAGCAGGCGCACGAGCTGGCAGAGCTTGACGTCGAGCGAGCCCTCCCCGTTCGTCACGGCCTTCACTGCGGCCTGCATGCGCTTAACGTAGCCGCCGTGGTCGGCGCCCCAGACGTCGATCATCTCGGGGAAGCCGCGCGTGAATTTCGAGCGATGATAGGCGATATCGTTGGCGAAATAGGTATAGCTGCCGTCCGATTTCAGCAGCGGCCGGTCGACGTCGTCGCCGAACTTGGTGGCGCGGAACAGCGTCTGCTCGCGATCCTCCCAATCCTCGTCCTTCTGGCCCTTTGGCGGCGGCAGGCGCCCTTCATAAACGAGGTCGCGGGCGCGCAGATCCTCGATCGTCTGATGCACGGCGTTGGAATTGCCGTCCCGGCCCTGCAGCGAGCGTTCCGAGAAGAACACGTCATGCACGACGCCGAGCGCGGCAAGATCGTCGCGGATCATCGCCATCATGCCGTCGATGGCAGCCTGCCGGACAAGCGGAAGCCAGTCCCATTCAGCCTTCTCGCGCAGGGCTGGCCCATATTGTTCCGCCAGCGCCACACCGACCGACTTGAGGTAGTCGCCCGGATAGAGACCCTCGGGGATCGCGCCGATATCCTCGCCGAGTGCCTCGCGGTAGCGCAGGAAGGCCGAACGGGCGAGCACGTCGACCTGCGCGCCAGCGTCGTTGATGTAGTACTCGCGCGTCACGTCATGCCCGCCGAAGGCGAGCAGGTTGGCCAGCGCGTCGCCGAACACCGCGCCACGGCCATGGCCGACATGCATCGGCCCGGTCGGGTTGGCGGAGACATATTCGACATTGACCTTCGGCGCGGGCTTCGGCGCGCCGCGCCCGTATTCCGTGCCCGCCTCGATCGCAGCCTTCAGGATCGCCGTGAACACCGCCGGCTGCAGCGTCAGGTTGATGAAGCCAGGGCCCGCGATCTCGGCCTTGTCGATCTCGGGGTCCTTCGCGAGTTCCTCGACCAGCAGCGTCGCCAGCGCGCGCGGGTTCGTGCCGGCGTCCTTGGCCAGCACCATCGCCGCGTTGGTGGCGAGGTCGCCATGCGCCGGATCCTTCGTCGGCTCGACCACGACGCGCGCGAGATTGAGCCCGGCCGGAATGGCGCCTCGCTCGGCAAGCGCCGAAAGCGCGGCATGGAGGCGAGCGGAATAAGTCTCGAACAGGTTCATTGCGGCCACTGCGGTTTGAAAGCCGCCCGGCCCTATCGCAGCGAGGGAGTGACGTCAAACAGGCGGCGGTGCTCGTCGAGCGCGTACCAGTCCGTCATGCCGGCGATATAGTCGGCGATGCGGCGCATCCGGCGCGCTTCGTCGAGCCCGTCGCAACCGGCTGCCCATTCGTCCGGCATCGCGGCCGGGTCGGTGCTGAAGCGCCCGAACAGATCCCTCACCACGCGCGCCGCCTGCGCCCGGATCGGCGCGATGCGCGGGTGGCGATACATGTTGGGATAGAGAAAGCCCTTGATGTCGCGGTCGGCGGCCTCGATCGCCACCGGGAAGGCCACGACCGGTTGCCCGGCCCGCCGGATCGCATCGGCGTCGGCAGGCTGCAATGCCGCGAGCCGGGCCTGCGATTCCGCAATCACGTTCTCGACGAAGCGGGTGATGACGCGCCGAACCAGCTCGTTCGTCAGCCGCGGCTTCTCGAGCCCGGGATGGAGCCGCTCGATCTCGTCGAGCAGTTCCGCCAGGAACGGCACGGAGCGCAGCTCCGCATGACCGAAGAGACCGGCCCGCAATCCATCATCGATGTCATGGGCGTTGTAGGCGATGTCGTCGGCGAGCGCGGCCGCCTGCGCCTCCGCGGAAGCGTAGCTGTCGAGCCAGAGATCCTGCCGATGCTGGTATTCGACGATCGCCGCCGGAATGCCGGTCTTGGCATAGCGCGCGGTCGGGAGCCCCTCGCGATCGAGCAACGGGCCGTTGTGCTTGACCAGCCCCTCCAGCGTCTCCCAGCTGAGGTTGAGCCCGTCGAAATCGGCGTAGCGCCGCTCCAGCCGGGTCACGATCCTCAAGGTCTGGGCGTTGTGATCGAAGCCGCCGAACCCGGCCATGCATTCGTCGAGCGCATCCTCGCCGGTATGGCCGAAGGGCGTGTGGCCGAGATCATGCGCCAGCGCCAGGGCCTCGGCCAGATCCTCGTCGAGCCCGAGCGCTCGCGCCAGGGCGCGGGCGATCTGCGCGACCTCGATCGTATGGGTCAGGCGCGTCCGGTAGTGGTCGCCCTCATGCGAGACGAAGACCTGCGTCTTGTGCTTGAGTCGCCGGAAGGCGGTCGAATGGATGATGCGGTCGCGATCGCGCTGGAATTCTCCGCGCGTGGCAGAAACCGGCTCCCCGACCAACCGCCCGCGGCTGAGGCTGGACCGGCAGGCATAGGGCGCGCGCCAGCGCTCGCCGGGCTCGTGACCGGATGGCAGGAACTGGCCTTGTGATTGCGGCATGGCAGCCTCGCCGCGCCCACCTGCTTGTGGAGGCGCTGCCGCGCCATTACCTTTCCGGGCAGCCAGGGTGCAAGGCGCATCTGCCCAGGGAGCCCGAATATGTCGACCGATCTCGCGGTCAACCCACGCGGCATTGCCGTGACCGAGAACGCTGCCAAGCGAATCCTGTCCGTGATGGCGCACGAGCCTCCGGGCTCGATGCTGCGCGTCAGCGTCTCGGGCGGCGGTTGCTCCGGCTTTCAGTATGTCTTCGACGTGGAGCAGGAAAAGGCGCCTGATGACCTCGTCATCGAGCGCGACGGCGCCACGGTCCTGATCGACGAGACCTCGCTCGACCTGCTCGAGGGCTGCACCATCGATTTCGTCGACGACCTGATCGGTCAGTCCTTCCGGATCACCAATCCGAACGCCACCAGTTCCTGCGGCTGCGGCACGTCCTTCGCGATCTAGCGAACAGTCGCGGAGAAGAGCGCCGCGCTCGGCCCGGTCAGGCCGCCCGTTCCGAACCGCGGACCGGCGAGGCGGCGATCGTCTTGCCGAGCCGGGCAACGGACGCGCCCAGGACGATATCGCCGAAGACGCGGACCAGATCGCGGTCGAGCTTGTCGCCCATCGCGATCAGCACGGCAAAGGCTTCCTCAGGCGGCATCGATGGCCTGTAGGAGCGACGTTCGATCAGCGCGCCATAGATGTCGCAGATGGTGATCACGCGCACCGGGTCTGAGATCCGGTCGGCCCCGATGCCTCGGGGATAGCCCGAGCCATCCAGCATCTCGTGGTGAGACAGCACGGCGTCGAGAACGAGCGGCGAGAACCCGCCTTGCGCGACCAGCATGTCGTAGCCGATCTGCGGATGTCGGCCGACGACCGCGCGCTCCTCCTGCGTCAGCGGTCCGGCCTTGCGCAGGATCGCGAGCGGGATTCGCGCCTTGCCGACATCGTGCAGGACGGCTGCGCTGGTGATCAGCCGCCGGTCGGCCTCGTTGAAGCCCAGCCTGTGCGCGAATGCAGCCACGAGGCCGGAGACGAGCAGGCAGTGCTGGTAGGTCGCATCGTCATGCCGCCAGACCATCTCCAGCCAGCTATCGAGATCGGCATCGGCGGCCGCCCGGTTGATCGCCTCGACCCCGTCGCTGATCGCCTGGACGGGCAGAGCGTCGCCGGAGCCGGCCGCTTCGAGCAGATCGGCAAACGCTGCGGACGCCCTGACGAAACGTTGCTGCAGGACAGCTTCGGGCCCCGCTTCACGCAGCAGGCCGAGCATCGCCCCCACCCTGTCGAGCAGGTCCGGCTGCGACGTCCCGACCGGCAGGACCGCCTTGGCCCCCAGCGCGTTCGCCTGCATCTGACAGCGTGGCGACATGTCGCGCAGCAGGAACAGGAACGGCGCTCCCTGACGCCGGTGCGGAGCGAGCGCGGCGCGCGCCAGCTGGATCATCGCCGGGTCGGAAAGATCCAGGTCGACGATCAGCAGCCGACTGTCGGCAGCACCGATCGCATCGACCTCCGTCGGGTCGAAGCTCTGGCATGCCCCCCAGACCGAGAGCAGGCGTTGCAGCGGCAGCCGCTGCTGGTCACGATCACTGACAAGGAGGACGATGGGACGAAATCTCCGGCAAGGTCGCCCATCTTAGCCCGGCCCGTTGACGAACCGTAAAAAACACCACTCGGAATCCCTGCCGAGCGGGCCCTCGCGGCACAAAAAAGCCGGCAGGGACGATGTCCTTGCCGGCGTACTTACCGAATGCTCAACGCGATCAGTGCGAGCCAGCCATGCCGCCCGGCTCCAGCCGGATCTCGGCGGCCATCAACCCCTTCGGTCCCGGTCCATAGCGCACCAGCACGGTCTGCCCGGGCACCAGCTCGACCATCCCGTAACGGCGCAGCGTTTCCATGTGCACGAACACGTCCGGCGCGCCCTCGCCCTTCGAGACGAAGCCGAAGCCGCGCAGCCGGTTGAACCATTTCACCACCATCCGCTCCAGCCCGCTCGTCGGGGTGACGGTCACGTTGGTGCGGGCGATCGGCATCTCGGAAGGGTGCCGGGCCGCGGAGGTATCGATCGAGAGAACGCGAACGGCCTGCCGCCCCCGTGCCTTCTCGATCGCTTCGAGCACGATGCGAGCACCTTCCGCTATCGTATTGAATCCATCTCGCTTCAGGATGGTGACGTGGAGCAGGATATCCGGACCGCCCGTCTCGGGAACGACGAAGCCGTAACCCTTCGAAACATCGAACCATTTGACGTATCCGGCGAGCTCGACCGCGACGTCCGAGGCACCCTGGCCGGGGCCATCGAGCCGCACGACGCGATTGAGTGACTGTATGGGACCCATCGGTGGCCGCCCGCTCTCACCGAATTCGTCGGACATGTGCCGCTCACCCCACGCAGAACATCTTGATTCGTGACATGACGATAGCACTGCTGCGGATTCGGGATACAGCCCCCATCCGGTCTTCCACATGATCCGCAGCCAAAAATCTCCGCTCGGCGCAAAATCACGGTCGTACCGAGGAGATCCTGTGCCGCGGACGGCGACATCGAGCCTCGTCGCCATTCCCGCCCGGTCAGGAGACGAGCGGCGCCAGGGCCTTGCCGCTCTCGGCGCGGATCACGAGGTCGGCGATCGGATCGAGCTCCGTCGGCTCACGGTTGAGGATGACGAGCTTGGCGCCCTGCCGCTTCGCGATCACCGGCAGCGTCGCGGCCGGATAGACCACCAGCGACGAACCGACGACGAGGAAGAGGTCACATTCCAGAGCCAGCGCCTGCGCCCGCATCATCGCCTCCTGCGGCATCGCCTGGCCGAAGGAGATCGTCGCCGATTTCACGGGCCCGGTGCACATCAGGCAGGCAGGCGGCTCGCCCGTTTCCTCGAAGGCCGGGCGGATCGCCGCAAGCTCATGGCGCCACCCGCAATCGAGGCAGGTCGCATAAGTGCCGTTGCCGTGCAGCTCGATCACCTGATCGCCCGGCACACCCGACGCCTGATGCAGCCCGTCGATGTTCTGGGTGACGATCGCCGGCGAGCGCCCGTCTGCGACGAGGCGGGCCAGGGCGAGATGGCCGACATTCGGCCGCGCATCGCGATAATGATCGTCCATGGTGAATTTGCGCCGCCAGGCCTCGATGCGCGCTTCGCGGCTATGCACGAAGGCCTCGAACGGAATCGGCTTGTTGACCATCCAGGGCGAGCCTGCCGTGCGGAAATCCGGCACGCCCGACTCGGTCGAGATGCCAGCCCCCGTGAAGCTGACGATGCGGTCCGCCCTGTCGAGCATGGCATGGAGCTCGGCGATCGCATCCTCGGTTTCGTCCTGCATCAGCACGCTCTCTCGCTGGAATTGGAGGCTTCCCAGATATGGGCGAGCGTTGCGACGCTTCCAAGGCGATTGACGCAAGGCCCGCGCCGCCGCAAAGCAGGCTGATCATGCTGACCTCATCGTCCGCCGCCCTGAATCCCGATCTCATCGATACCGGCACGCCGCCGATTCCTGAGGCGCAGGGCTGGGCCCGGCGCTATGATGGCAGTCGCGGCCCGCTGATCGACCTCTCGCAGGCCGTGCCCGGCTCGCCTCCACCCGATGCGTTGCTGCGCAAGCTCGCGGAAGCGGCGGCCGAGCCCGGCAGCGCACGCTATGGCGGGATCACCGGCGACACCACCCTGCGCGAGGCCTATGCCGCCGAGATCTCACGGGTCTACGGCGCGTCGTTCGCCCCGGCGGAGGTGGCGATCACCTCCGGCTGCAACCAAGCCTATGTCGTAACGATGATGGCGCTGGCACGAGCCGGCGACAACGTGCTGCTGCCGACGCCCTGGTACTTCAACCAGGAGATGACGCTGACTATGCTCGGCGTCGAACCGCGCCCTCTGCCCTGCATGCCCGAATCAGGCTTCGTGCCCGATGTCGCTACGGCGGAGGCGCTGATCGATGAGCGCACCCGCGCAATCGTGCTGGTAACGCCGAACAACCCGACTGGCGCCGTCTATCCGCCCGAAACGATCGCGGCCTTCGCCACCCTCTGCGCAAGGCGCGGGCTCTGGCTGGTGCTCGACGAAACCTATCGCGACTTCCTGCCCGAAGGTGTTACCAGGCCGCATGAGGTTTTTGCCGCAAGCGGCTGGCAAGACTCCGTGATCGGTCTCTATAGCTTCTCGAAGGCCTATGCCGTGCCGGGCTGGCGTCTCGGTGCGATCACGGCTGGCAAGCAGGTCGTCGCCCAGGTTGGCAAGGTGCTCGACTGCGTGCAGATCAGCCCCGTCCGGGCCGGACAGTCGGCAGTGACCTGGGGCATCGACGGCATCCGCGCCTGGCGCGAACGCAACCGCGCCGAGATCAATGCCCGCGCCGGGCTGTTCCGCGAGACGATGGCGCCGCTGAACGGCTGGCGCGTGCTCTCGGCAGGCGCCTATTTCGCCTATGTCGCTCATCCCTTCGCCAGCCTGAAGGCGGCTGAAGTCGCGCAGCGGCTGGCCGAAGAGCGCGGCGTCCTCGCCCTGCCCGGCCCCTATTTCGGCCCGGGACAGGAAGAGCATCTGCGCATCGCCATCGCCAACGTCGCGGCCGACCGGATCGGCTTGCTCGGCAAAAGGCTGACGGGGTTTGCGCTCTGAGGTTGCCCGCGCGGCCCGCTCAGCGGAACATTGCCGCGTAGCGGTCGCGATAGGCCCAGACCAGCAACAGCCCCAGTACGACGAGGACCACCGCGACCGGCAGGCCTTGCGGGTTGATCGTGGCGTGGAACAGCACGATCACCGCCATGACCGGCGCGATCAGCGCGAGCCCGAAGGCCGGCACGACATTCGAGATCAGGCTCAGCGCGCCGGTGAGGTTGATCGCCTTGATGAAGGGCCAGATGAAGCCCGAATCTTGCAAGGCCGTCTCGAAGACGACGCCGCGCGGGCTGGTCGGCGGATGGATCAGGTTCACGCCGGTGGCGAGCCACCAGAAGCCGTCGACGGCGCTGACGAGGAAGATCAGCCCCAGCAGGACGCGCGGGACGGTGACGAGAAGAAAGGTCTTCATGGAAATCCAAGGCCGGAGACAGAACGGGCCGGCATCGCGATAAACGATGCCGGCCCGTTCTTGGTCGCGTCAGCCTTGCGCCGGGTTCAATCGGCACGCTGGAAAATCACATCGTCGCGCCGATCTGCCAGGGCACGTATTCGGCATCGCCATAGCCGAGCTGCTCGGATTTGGTGCGCTCGCCCGATGAGACCTTCAGGAGCTTCTCGAAGATCTCGCGGCCCTTCTGCTCCAGCGAAACACCGTCGAGCACGTCACCACAATTGATGTCCATGTCGTCGATCATCTTCTCGTAGACCGGCGTGTTGGTCGCGAGCTTCATCGAGGGCGTCGGCTTGCAGCCATAGGCAGAACCGCGGCCGGTCGTGAAAGCGAGGATATTGGCGCCGCCCGCCACCTGTCCCGTCGCCGCGACCGGATCGTAGCCGGGCGTATCCATGTAGACGAAGCCCCTCTCCTTCACCGGCTCGGCATAATGATAGACCGCCGAGAGTGTCTTGGTGCCACCCTTGGCGGCCGCGCCCAGCGATTTCTCCAGGATGGTCGTGAGCCCGCCCGCCTTGTTCCCCGGCGAAGGGTTGTTGTTCATGCTCATCCGGGCGCGGGCGGTGTAGTCCTCCCACCACTCGATGATACCGACGAGCTTCTCGCCGACCTCCCGCGTCGCGGCGCGGCGCGTCAGCAGATGCTCGGCGCCGTAGATTTCCGGCGTCTCGGAGAGGATCGCGGTGCCGCCATGCTCGACGAGGATATCGACAGCAGCTCCCAGCGCCGGATTGGCGGTGATCCCGGAATAGCCATCCGAGCCGCCGCATTGCAGGGCCAGCATCAGTTCAGAGGCCGGCACGGTCTCGCGTTTCGCCCGGTTGGCGATCGGCAGCATCACCTTCAGCGCCTCGATGCCGGCAGCGACGGCCTTCTTGGTTCCGCCGGTTTCCTGAATGGTGAGCGTGCGGAAGATATCGCTCTCGGTGACGCCATAGGCTTCCTTCATGCGGCTGATCTGGAAGCCCTCGCAGCCGAGGCCGACGACCAGCACCGCGGCCATGTTCGGATTGCAGGCATAGCCCCAGGTCGTGCGCTTCAGCACCTCGAAGCTCTCGCCGTTGTAGTCGATGCCACAGCCGGTGCCGTGGGTCAGCGCGATCACTCCATCGACATTGGGATAGTCGGCGAGCAGGCCGGAGCGCTTGACCTCCTCGGCCATGAAGCGCGCGGCCGAAGCCGAGCAGTTCACCGAAGTCAGGATGCCGACATAGTTACGGGTGCCGGCCTTGCCATTGGCCCGGCGGAAACCTTCGAAAGTCGCCTGCTGCTCCACCGGCAACACGAATTCCGGCTTTGCCTCGGCCGCGTAGGCGTAGTCGCGCTCGAAGGCGTGGAAGCCGGTATTGTGTTCGTGCACCCAGTCGCCCGGCACGATGTCGCTCGTCGCGAAGCCGATGATCTGGCCGAATTTGCGGATCGGCTGGTCCTTTGCGATCGACACGATGGCCATCTTGTGCCCGCGCGGAATGCGCTTCAGCGCCTCGACGCCGGCGGCAGTCACGCCGACATCCACCGGATCGACGGCGACGACGACGTTGTCGGCAGCGTTGAGCTTGAGCGTGCGAGGCGGCGCGGATTTGTCGAGCATGGCGAACCGAAGATCCCTCTCGCCGCGACATACGGCGTTCGCCCTAGAGATGCGCTCAATCGCCCCTGTTTTCAATCGGTTCAAAAGACCGGCCGACCCGCACGGTCCGCAACGAAAAAGCCCGGCCATCGCGGCCGGGCTTCTCTGAACGCAACTGAACTCTAGGCAGCACCACCAGCGCGGATCGACCGCGCCGTGGGATCACATGCAGCCGATCACTTGCCGGCGGCGGCCGGGACAGCCTTCGAGACGATACCTTCGAACGGCTTGTAGGCGTCCTTGGCGAGAGCGGTATAGAGCTCGCCCATCTTGGTGAGCTGGGCGACGGCGCCCTCGAACGAGGTCTTGACGTAGTCGGCCTGGATCTCGAGAGCCTTGTCGAAGGTCTTCACGCCAGCGAGCTTCTCGAGGGTGGCGGTGCCGGCCTCGAAGGACTTCTTGGCATAGTCGGTGGCCTCGACGGCGATGGTCTGGACGCCCTTGGAGGTGGCGCCGAAGGCCTTCAGAGCGGCGTCGACGTTCTCTTTGGAAGCCTTCTGGAGGGTCTCGAACTGCTGGATCATGGTTTTCTCCTGGCACTCTGGGGTGCCGACTCTGGTGGCGAGCCGCGCATGGGCTCGGTCGTGTCGCCCCAAGGTCGTATGAAGAGATCACCACCGGGGACTGCCGCTATATTGTGCAGCGCAACATGAATGTCAAGAGAACGCTGCAATGCACCAAACGCAGACCGTTCCGATCGCAACCGTTCAACTTTTAACGGCTCCGTAACCGCGTCGTCCTAACGTCCTCTGACTGTGTCCTTCGCGCCACGTCATGGTGCGCAGGTCGAGACGTGTGAGTTTTGAGTTCGGGGCCATTCATGGTGCTTGGTTGCGTTGGGTTGCGGCGGCCGCGTCTGCGGGTCGTCGTCGGGCTGATCGGAGTGGTCGCTGTGGCGGCCACCATGGCCACCTCCCCCGCCGAGGCGCGCAAGCGCCGTCATCACGCTGGCGGCGGGGGTTATACCCCCCCCTATGCGGCGATGGTCGTCGATGTGAAGAGCGGCCGCACGCTGCATGCGGTCAACGAGGATGCCGCGCGCATCCCGGCCTCCCTCACCAAGGTCATGACGCTCTACATGCTGTTCGAGCAGATGGAGCGCGGCCGCTTCGATATGGATTCCGAGCTCAAGGTCTCGTCTTACGCGGCCTCGCAGCCGCCGACCAAGCTCGGCCTGCGCGCCGGCACCACCCTGTCGGTCGGCGACGCGATCAAGAGCATGATCACGCTGTCCGCCAACGATTCCTCGGTGGTGGTGGCAGAGAACATCGCCGGCTCGGAAGAGGCCTTCGCCGAACAGATGACGCGCAAGGCCCGCTCGCTCGGCATGGGTTCGACCCGCTTCTACAACCCGCATGGCCTGCCGCATTCGCCGCCGAATCTGACGACGGCACGCGACCTCACCATTCTCGCCCGCGCCATCCAGGAGCGCTTCCCGCGCTATTTCCCGCTCTTCCAGACGCGCGCCTTCCAATATGGCAGCCGCACGATCCGCGGCCATAACCGCCTGCTCGGCAAGGTCGAGGGCGTCGACGGCATCAAGACCGGCTACACACGCGCCTCCGGCTTCAACCTGATGACCTCTGCCAGGGCCGACGGCCACCAGATCGTCTCCGTCGTTCTCGGCGGCCGTTCCGGCGCATCCCGCGACAAGATCATGACCGATCTCGTCCTCGCCAATCTGCCGCGCGCCACCACCAGCGGCCGCTCCTCGGTGATGGTCGCCGAGGCGCCGGAACGCGAGGAGAGGCCGCGTCCCGAGGAGCGCGTCCGGCCGGAGGAGCGTCCGCGCGTCGCCGCCGCCGAACCCGCACCGATCCCCGTGCCGCGCCCGGAAACCGTTTCGGCGCCGCTGCCGGCTGCCGCCCGCGCCTATGCGCCGATGCCGACCCAGACGCCGATCGCGCCGCCGCGCCCGGTTTCCGCCGGCCAGCCGCTGCAGATTTCCAACATGCGCCCGGTCACTGCCACCACGACACCGTCGGCCATGCGCTGGTCGATCGGCGCCCAGCCGGCCGACGCCAAGGTCCTGCGCCCGCCGGCGAACGTCGACACCACCTCGTCCATCGCCAAGCTGGCTGAGCCAGCCGCCGCGCCCGTCAAGGTTGCCGAGAACCGGGCCGAGCCCGTCGCGGCAAGCGTCGCCCGCAAGTCGGATGCGGTCCCCGCCAGGATCCAGGCCCCCGAGCCGGCCCCGGCGATGTCACATCAGGCGGCGGTCGTCGCCTCCGGCAAGTGGGTGATCCAGCTCGGCGCGACCGACGACGAGGCCAAGGCCAAGGAGATCCTCGCCCGGGCTCGCACCAAGGCGGCAGGCTCGCTCGCCAGCGCCTCCGGCTTCACCGAGAAGGTCGAGAAGGGCGGCTCCACCCTCTTCCGCGCCCGCTTCGCCGGCTTCGACGACTCGAAGGATGCGCAGAACGCCTGCGCCAAGCTGAAGCGCGGCGGCTTCTCCTGCTTCGCCACCAAGAGCTGACCGGCCCGGGAAAGGAGTTCACGCCATGTCGCCGACCTACTCCCAGAACCCGGCGCTACCCCCGCTTCAGAAGGACGTCCTTGGCCTGGTTGACGCGAGCGGCAAGGCCGCTCGTGCCGCCGGCATCCGGGTGAATCCGCTTCATCAAAGCCCGGTGGGCTTCGCGGACCGCCTCCTCGCCCGCCCCCGGCTGAAGCCCCAGGATCTCGTAGGCCTCTTGCTGCGTCATCGCGCCCGCGCCCGGCGCGCCGCGCTGCCCCGCGTCACCGTCACGCTGAGCGTCTTCACGCCAGCCGGGCGACCGGCGGTCGAGATATGCCTCTAGCAGGCGGGCTCCGTCGGGATCCCGCGCCAGGCAATCGCGCATCAGGGCGCTGAGATCGGCCGGCGCGAGACTGTCGAGATCGCGCCCGGCATAAGTTCCGCTCCTGGCCTTGCCGCGCATCGCGCCGCTGTCGTGGTCGAGCTCCATCTCCAGCAGGAGCGACTGCACCTTCGACGTCGCGCCTGGCGTCGGGCCGCTGCGGTCGGCCCAGGGAAAGCGGATGCCGCCTGGCCCGGTCGCACTCCAACCGAGCAGCCAGGCGCCGATGCCGCCGAGGAAGACGGCCATGTCCATCCGGCCGCGTGCCATCAGCAGGGCGGCGACGCCGAGCGAGGCGACACCTCCCACGGTCTTGCCGAGCTTGGCCAGGACTTTCGGATTGGCACCGGCAAAGAGCTTCGCCAGCCACCAGACCAGGATCAGGACGGCGACGCCGTAGAGCAGGCTCACCCGCGCCCTCCTTCCATTGCCACGATCAGCCCCTTCACGGCCGGGCTCGAACCGGCGAGGCGCAACATCGCCTCGCGCCCGCCGGCAGCATAAGCCGCGGCGCCGCGCAGCAGCTCCAGCAGAGAAGCCGGCGCCGAGGCGTCGAAACGGGCATGCGCGCCGCCCGTCAGTCGCGCGATTGTCGCGAAGGCAGAACTCGCCGCCGGTTCATGCCCCTCCTGGAAGATGAAGCCGCGTATGCCGCGCAGGCCCAGTTCGCCCGCCAGCGTCGCGAGCGCATCGACATCCTCCTCCATCGCATCGCCGACGAAGACGAAGGCGCGCAAGGGCACGCTCCGCGCCTCGTCGCGCACATGCCGGAGCACCCGCGCGATCTGTGTCTGCCCGCCCTCGCAGGCGATCCGCCCCATCAGCCCCTTCAGACGCTCTGGCTCGCCGACCCAGCCGGAGGCCCGGCATTCGCCGAGCCCGCGGAAATAGACGAGCTGCACCGCAAGGCCGCCGCTTTCGGCTGCAACTTCGAACATCCGCCCCTGCAGCGAGCAAGCGAGATCCCATGTCGGCTGCCGGCTCATCGTCGCATCCAGAGCGAAGACGAGGCGCCCGGCCGTCCTCGTCGCCAGCGGCGCGAGGCGCCTGGCCGCGCCGAGGAAGCGGTCGATCTCGCCCGGCTGCGATGGCCCTGCCGGCACGCTGCTGGCGGTCTTCCCGACGGCCCGATCGTTCTTTTCGCCCATGATGCGTCGGCGGCCTTCCTGAATCGCGTCCTGTCCTGATCCTGATATTGGCCAGAGCGACCGCATTTGCTACCCGTCCGCCAGGCGGAGGAGACGACAATGGCCGGGATCACGATTTTCGAGACGGTCGCGGCCATGCGTGAAGCCGTCGCCGGCTGGCATGCGGCTGGCGAGGAGGTGGCGCTGGTTCCGACCATGGGCGCCTTGCACGAAGGCCATATCGCGCTCGTGACGGAGGGTCAGCGCCATGCACGGCGCGTCATCGTCTCGATTTTCGTCAACCCGACCCAGTTCGCCCCTCACGAGGACTTCAAGAAATATCCCCGCACCTTCGACGACGATTGCGCCAAGCTCGTCGCCGCGGGAGCGGACGCGGTCTTCTTTCCCTCGGTCGAGGAGATGTATCCGGCCGGCTTCGCCACCCGCGTGCTGTTGCTCGGCCCCGCCGCCGTCAGCCTGGAAGACCGCTTCCGCCCGACGCATTTCGAAGGTGTCGCAACGGTTTGCTGCAAGCTGTTCACGCAGTCGCGCGCCGACTATGCCATCTTCGGCGAGAAGGACTACCAGCAGCTCAAGGTCGTCACCCGCATGGCGGCGGACCTCGACCTCGGCATCCGCATCGTCCCGCTGCCGACAATCCGGGAGGCGGATGGCCTCGCCATGTCCTCTCGCAACCGCTACCTCTCGGCCGAGCATCGCGCGCTGGCGCCGATCCTCCACCGCGTCATGCAGGATCTCGCAGCGCGCATCCGCAACGAGGATCCCCTCTTCCAGGCGGTTGCCGATGCCCAGAACGAGATCATCATCGCCGGCTTCGAGCTCGATTATCTCGAAGCGCGCCACGCCGAGACGCTTGCCCCGGTCACCGCATTGACCGATGGACCGATCCGCCTGCTGCTCGCGGCGCGCATCGGCAGCACCCGGCTGATCGACAACATCGCCGTCTGAGCGGCCGCATATAGGAACGTGCTGACGCTCACGGCTTCACGGCCTCGCATCGCCTTTCCAGCCGCGTGTCCCGCTGCTCAGCGGACATCGCTCACTTGTCCATGGCTGCGCCGTCGCCCTTATTTATCTTGATCATCAAGATAAAATGAACCATGCTCCGCCGCGCATTTTCGCAAGGAGGGTGGGGATGGCGCCAACATCCGTCGAGATTATCATTGGAATAACGATCCTGGCCGCCGTGATCGGGATCGGCGGCGGCCTCTATGAGTTCATCGTGATCGACCCCGCCTGGCCGCGCCGGCCTGCGCTGGTCCAGCCGGTGCATGGCGGAGTGTCGCGCAAGCGCTTCTGGATCCCAGCGCATATCGCCTTCGAGCTTCTGCTCATCACGGCGCTGGTGGTTGCCTGGGGGGACAACGATGTTCGGCTCGGGCTCCTGATCGCGCTCGCCACCCATGCGATGATGCGCATCTGGTCGGCATTCGATTTCATCCCGAAGGCCCTCGCTTTCGAGCGAGCCGAAGCGGGCGAGTTCTCACAGGAAGCGGCGCTGAGCTGGACTCGCCGCAGCCGCCTCAGAATGCTCCTCGATCTCGCGACGCTGGCCGCGCTGCTGGTGGCCTTCTGGACGGCCGTCCGAAGCACCGGGATCTGATCGAGATGTCCGATCGCGACGACGACATGCTGTTGCGTCAGCTCGGCCACGCCGTGAGGCGGATGGGAGCGCAGAGCGTGCTCAGCAGCGCCGCAATGGCCAAGCATTTCGGCCTGCACCCAACCGATCTGGAAGTGCTCGATCTCATTTTCCTGCGTGAGACCGTCACGGCCGGCGAACTCGCCACGGCCACCGGCCTGACTTCGGGCTCCGTGACGGCCCTCGTCGACAGGCTGGCCGCCCGCGGATACGTCATCCGCCGCCGCGACGAGGCCGATCGCAGGAGGATGCTGATCAGCGTGGTGCGGGCTGCGACGGCGCCGATCGAGGCAGCCTACGAACCGCGCCGCATCGCCATGCGTGCGCTTTGGTCGAGCTTCGACGACACGACGCTCCGGCTGGTCACCGATTTCCTGACGCGCAGCACCGACCTGCTGGTGCAATGTACCGAGGAGATTGTCGCGGCCGATATCGGCAAGGTCGGCGGAGCGGCCAAGCCGAGCTAGCGAACCACGGACGCGCCTTCGGGGGCCTGCTACAGCAGGCCCAACCCCGCCAGCTCCCGCCGCATCGCCTCCGGCATCTCGCCGAGATCGCCGCCATGCTCGGCGAGGTCGCGCGGCGCGTCCTTGACCTGCAGGTAGCGCCAGCCCTGGAACGGCCGGAACGGGCGCGGCTCCACCGGCACCACCACCGGTTCCATGACCAAGTGGCAGCGGCCGATGCCCTCCGCATCGGTGAAAGGCCGGATATCGGTCAGCCGTTGCCGCGCCGCGATCTGCCCCTTGATCACCCAGTAGAGCGAGCCGCCGTCGAGGATGTCCTCGATCTTCTTCGGCACCATGCGCGTGGTGTGGAGTTGCTCGATCGCCTCGCCGCGCGCCCGGCGCTGGTCCATGCGCTCCTCGATCCACTCCTCGAGGTCCATAATCGATTCCGCGCCGACGCAGAGCTTGAGCAAGTGAAGGGCCATGCTCGTAAAATAGGCCTCGGCGCCGCATCCAGCCAGCCCCTGCGGTGCTTCTCCACAGACGGGCTCAGCGGGCGTGAGCGAGTACGTTGACCAGCCGCTCGAACGGATCGCGCAGGAAGAAGCGCCGTACGCCCCAGGGCTCATCGACCGGGCCGTATTCGATCGGCAGTCCTGCGGCCGCGACCCTCGCCAGCACAGCGTCGAGATCATCGACTTCGATCGACAGGTCCGGCACCGGCGTGCCGGAACCGCCTTCGCTGGCGAAGCCGAGCTGTGGCCCCGTCGGATCGCCATCCGCCGCGCAGATCTGGATCCAGCCATGATACATGACGGGGTGCATGTCGAAAATGCTGCCGTAGAAGGGCTTCGCGAGACCCGGTTCGGCGGTTAGCATGGTCGCCACGATACGCTTCACCGTCATTCACGACTCCCAGACAGGCCACGGACGTTTCATCATGCGCGGACTTGCAGGCAAGGTCATCCTCGTCACCGGCTCCTCCACCGGCATCGGCTATGCGATGGCGGAACGGCTGATCGCCGAGGGCGCGAAGGTGCTCATCCACGGCCGCGACAAGGCCGAGGTCGATGCCGCCGTCGCCAACCTGGGCGAGGCCACGCGCGGCACCACCGGCGACCTCGCCCATCCCGAGACCGCACAGGCCATCGTCGATGCCACGGTCGCCGCCTTTGGTCGCATCGATGGCCTCGTCAACAACGCCGGCATCTACCCGCGCGGCATTCTCGGCGAGACCACCGCCGCCTTCTTCGACCATATGTTCGCGATCAACACCCGCGCGCCGCTGCTCTGCGCCGAAGCGGCGATCGGCGCCTTCCGCAAGCAGAAATCGCCCGGCGCCATCGTCACCGTCGGCTCGATCAACGCCTATTGCGGCCTTTCGAACCTGACCGTCTACTCGATGTCGAAGGGCGCGCTGATGACGATGACGCGTAACCTCGCCAACACGCTCGGCCCCGAGCATATCCGCGCCAACCAGCTCAACGTCGGCTGGACCTGGACCGCCAACGAGGATGCCACCCAGCAGCGCGAAGGCCAGCCGCCCGGCTGGCAGAACCACGTGCCGCTGCGCCACGCTCCGACCGGGCGGATCATGCAACCGGCAGAGATCGCGGCCCACACCGCTTTCTGGCTCTCGGACGACAGCGCGCCGGTTTCCGGCCAGATCTACGAGGCCGAGCAGTTCCCGATCATCGGCCGCGGATGAGGCCAGGTGGTCCGGAAGGTTTTCGAACCCTGGCTCGCCCGCTGGGGTCTCGTCGCAGACGGCCTGCCGATCAGGACCCATGCCAGCCATCTGCTGCCCGTTCTGCGCGACGGCGCACCCGCGATGCTCAAGCTGCCGGAGGTCGAGGACGAGCGACGCGGCTACCTGCCTTTGGAATACTGGAACGGCAACGGCGCCGCGCGCCTGCTCGCCCGTGGAGAGGACGGCGAGGCGATGCTGATCGAGCGCGCCACCGGCCAGCGCTCGCTCGCGGCCATGGCCCGCAGCGGTGCCGAGGGGGACGACGAAGCCACCGCCATCCTATGTGACGCCGTCACGGCCCTACAGAAGCTGCGTGGCCCGGCGCCCGCCGGGCTGATCCCGCTCGACATCTGGTTCAAGGACCTCTTCCCAGCAGCGGCCACCCATGGCGGCCTCCTTGCCCGCGCCGCAGCGGAGGCGAATGCGCTCCTACCGGCCCAGAAGGAGATCCTGCCGCTCCATGCCGATCTACATCACGACAACGTCCTCGATTTCGAAGATCGCGGCTGGCTCGCCATCGATCCGAAATCCGTGATCGGCGACCGCGCCTTCGAATACACGATCCTGTTCTGCGATCCCGATCTCGCCGATCCGGAGCCGCCGGTCGCGGTTGCGCCCGGCGTCTTCGAGCGGCGCCTGGAGATCGTGCTGGCGAAATCGGGACTGGAGCGCCGCCGCTTGCTGCGCTGGATCATCGCCTGGTGCGGCCTTTCGGCCAGTTGGTTCCTCGCGGAGGATGACCCGCTGGCGGAGATCAACCTCGCCGTTCTCGAGAAGGCCGCCGCGGCGCTCGGCGACCACGCTGCTCGCGATTGACACGGTCTCGGATTTAGATAGATTTTTACCTTACCTTAGGTAATGATCATAATCCATGATGCGTCCTCTTGCTCTGACGGCCGCAATGCTTGTGTGCGGCTCCACCTACGCGGCAGACAAACCCGTTCCGAAAGCTGAACTTCAGAAACTCGTCGTTGGAAAGTCGATCGGCATCGGAACATCGACGGCCTCTTACAGCGCCGACGGACGATATACCTTTAACGGCGGAAATTCGGGAAAGTACAGAATCGACAACGGGCGGATCTGCGTCGATTTTGACGCCGGCCAGGCGCGCTGTGACAAGATCGTCAAGGATGCGGGAAACTATTACCTGATCAACGCACAGGGCCAGCGCTACCAGTTCAGGCCCTGATCGCAGCCCTGCCTATCATTCCCCCAGCACGACCACCTTCGCGCCTTCCGCCACCTGCGCGCCGGGCTCGCCGACGACTTCGCTGACCGTGCCGTCGCGTGGGGCGGTCAGCACATGCTCCATCTTCATCGCCTCGACAATGGCGAGACGCTGGCCCTTGGTCACAGCCTCGCCCGGCGCCACGAAGAGCGCGACGAGCTTGCCATGCATCGGTGCCTTGACCACGCCGCCGGAGCCCGCCGCGGCGTCGAGGTCGACGCTGAACGGATCGAATAGCGACACAGCGGTCTGCCGACCGCGATGCAGCGCATACCAGACGCCGCCCTCGCCTTCCGCCAGCGAAACCTCATGTTCGCCCTCGCCGATCTCGTGGCCGGGCAGGCTGACGCGTGCATCCTCGCCGTCCCATTCGATCCTGGCCTCGACCCGCTCGCCATCGACCAGCAGCGGCAGGCCGAGCGGCTGGCGCGGCATTAGCGAGAAGGCATCGGCATCGAGCCAGGGCGAGCGCGCCTCGCCTTCCGCGCGGCCTGCGGCCTCGACCATCCCGATCTCCTGCCGCTCCTCCTCGAGCTGCAGGGCGGCGGCCGCGACCGCCGCCGCATCGAGCGGCTGCGGCTCGGCGCCGAGCGCCTGGATGTTGCGGTCGATGAAACCGGTGTCGAACGGCCCCTTCCGGAAGCCTTCTGCCTCGGTCAGCTTCTTGAGGAAGGCGAGATTGGTGCGCGGACCTGCGACGATCGTCTCGCCTAGCGCTGCGCCGAGCCGGTCGAGCGCCTCGTCGCGGGTTGCGCCGTGGGCGATCACTTTCGCGATCATCGGGTCATAGAAGGGTGTCACCGTATCGCCGGCCTCGACGCCGGTATCGATGCGGACGCCCTCGCCGTGCGGGAAGCTCAATGCCCAGAGCTTGCCGGTCGAAGGCAGGAAGCCCTTTTCCGGATCCTCCGCATAGAGCCGCGCCTCGACGGCGTGCCCCTTCGCCTTGACGTCGGCTTGCGTGAAGCCGAGCAGTTCGCCGGCGGCGACCTTCAACTGCAATTCGACGAGATCGAGCCCCGTGATCGCTTCCGTCACCGGATGCTCGACCTGAAGCCGCGTATTCATCTCCATGAAATAGAAGCGGTCGGCCCTGAGACCGTCACGCCCGTCCGCGATGAACTCGACCGTGCCGGCCCCGACATAACCGACTGCCTTCGCCGCCTCCGTCGCGGCCTTGCCCATGGCGGCGCGCACCGCGTCCGTCATCCCGGGCGCCGGCGCTTCCTCGATCACCTTCTGATGGCGCCGCTGCAGCGAGCAATCGCGCTCATAGAGATGCACGACATTGCCGTGGCTGTCGCCGAACACCTGGATTTCGACATGGCGCGGCGAGAGCACGTATTTCTCGATCAGCACGCGAGCATCGCCGAAGGCGTTCTGTGCTTCGCGCTGGGCGCTGGTCAGCGCATCATCGAAATCCTCGGGCCGATCGACCTTCTTCATACCCTTGCCGCCGCCGCCCGCGACCGCCTTGATCAACACAGGGTAGCCGATGCGCCGAGCTTCACCGCGAAGGAAATCGGCGCCTTGCTCGGCGCCGTGATAGCCCGGCACCACTGGTACGCCCGCCGTCTCCACCAGCGCCTTGGCAGCGTCCTTCAGCCCCATTGCCCGGATGGCGGAGGCCGGCGGCCCGACGAAGACGATGCCCGCCGCAGCGCAGGCATCAGCGAATTCGGGATTTTCCGAGAGGAAGCCATAACCCGGGTGAATGCAGGCGGCGCCGGCCTCCTTCGCGACTGCAAGGATCTTGTCGGCGTCGAGATAGCTCTCGCGGGCGGGCGCCGGGCCGATATGATAGGCCTCATCGGCCATCTGCACGAACAGCGCCTCGGCATCGGCATCCGAATAGACCGCGATGGTGCGCAGGCCGAGCCGCTTCGCAGTGCGGATGACCCGGCAGGCGATCTCGCCGCGATTGGCGATCAGGATGGAAGGCAGCTTGGCGGCGATCGTCATGGGCGGCGGCATCCCTGAAAAACCTGCCGTCTTTATAACCCGCCCGTCGCTCCTGTCTGCGCCTTGTTGCGCAAACCGGTTTGGGATGCTTCCGGGGCCGCGCTTCGTCGCAGCGAGCGCCAGATCGCCCATGTTGCCTGGAAGCAGATCCCGGCGACCACAAGGTCGAACAGATATTCCGGCCAGCGCACGGGGGCGATGCGCGCGGCGAGCCCGACCAGCGCGAAGCCGGTCGTCGAGATCGTGTCGTTGCGGCTCGACAGCCAGGTCGCCTTGATCACCGGATTGTCCTCGCGCCGGAAGCGCCAGAGCGCACCGACGACGAGGAAGGCGATAACGATGGCACTCACAGCCGCAAAGCCGAGCGTCCAGACCTCGATCGGCCGCGGATTGAGGATCTTGTCGTGGAGATCGTAGAGGGTATGAAACCCGGCGACGGCCATCACCGCGCCGATCGCGACGGCCGCGAGCCGTTCCGCCCGTGCATCGCGGCCGAAAACAACCGCTGCGATGCCATAGAGAGCAACGTCGTAGACCCAGTCGACACCATCCTTGAAGAGCTGGGCATTGCCGACGGCGAGCGCCCAGGCGACGGTCGCCACCGCCTGGATCAGGATCCCTAGCGCAATGCCCCAGATCGTCAGCGTATAGGCGCGGGCGACGGCGAGGCTTGGAGTGGCCGCTCCGCCTTCCCCGCCATGGTCGGGCTTGTCCCGACCATCCACGTCTTGCCACGCCTCAGCCATCCCTGCTCCTGTCATCCCGGACAAGCCGCATAGCGGCGCCGGTCCGGGATCCATGCCTGAGCACAGACCCGCAAAGCTCAGGCATGGATCCCGGGTCTACGCTTCGCTCCGCCCGGGATGACTGGCAAGGGCTGAGTTAGCCGCGCCCGACGAGCGGGGCGTTGGTCGCCATCACCGTGACGAAGAGGATGTTCGCGTCGAGCGGCAGCCCGGCCATGTGCAGCACGGTCGAGGCGACATGGTCGACATCCATCACCGGCTCGACCTTGATCGAACCATCGGCCTGCGGCACGCCGGTGGTCATCTTCCTCGCCATGTCGGTCAGCGCGTTGCCGATATCGACCTGGCCGACGGCGATGTCGTATTTGCGCCCGTCGAGCGAGGCGGTCTTGGTCAGGCCCGAAATCGCATGCTTCGTCGCGGTATAGGCGACCGAGTTCGGTCGCGGCGCCTGCGCCGAGATCGAGCCGTTGTTGATGATGCGCCCGCCGCGCGGCTCCTGCGCCTTCATCGCCTTGAAGGCTTCCTGCGTGCACAGGAACGGGCCGGTCAGGTTGGTGTCGACAACCTTCTGCCAATCCTCCAGCGAAAGGTCCTCCAGCATCACGCCGCCCGGCGCGTTGACGCCGGCGTTGTTGAACAGCACGTCGACCCGGCCGAAGGCCTGCCTTGTCTTCGCGAACAGGTTCTCGACCGAGGCCTTGTCGGTGACGTCCGTCGGCACCGCGAGGGCACGGCCCTTGTCCACGCCGGAGAGCGCGATCGTCTCCTCCAGCGCATCCGCCCGGCGCCCGGCCAGCACGGTGCGATAGCCGTCCTTCAGGAAGGCGATGGCGACCGCCCGGCCGACGCCCGAACCGGCACCGGTGATGATCGCGACCTTGTCGTGGCTTGCCATGCGTTTCCTCGCGCTTTTGGACATTCAATCGTTTCGACCAAAAGCATAAGCGCGGTCGCGCGACAAGGAAGAGCAGCCGACGCAAACCCTGCCGGCGCCCGCCGCGGGGAGTCCGGATGCCTCAGGCCACGCCGTAGCGCTTGAACCAGGCCAGCATCCGTGCCCAGCCATCCTCAGCCTGGGCCTTGCGATAGCTTGGCCGGTAATCGGCATGGAAACCGTGCGGCGCATCCGGAAAGATCACGACCTCGACGGTCTTCCCGGCCGCCTTGGCGGCATCGCGCTGCTTCTCGACGCTGGCAACCGGAATACCGGTGTCCGCCCCGCCATAGAGGCCGAGAACCGGTGCCTTGAGATCGCCGACGACCTCGGCGGCCGTCTTGGGCTGGATAGCCGTGGGGTTGCCGCCGAGCGGACCGTACCAGGCGACCGCGGCCTTCAGCTGCGGGTTATGCGCGGCATAGAGCCAGACGGCCCGCCCGCCCCGGCAGAACCCGGTGATACCCAGCCGCGCAGCATCGCCCCTGGACTGGCTCGCTGCCCATTTCGCTGTCGAATCGAGGTCGGAGAGGAGCGTGGCGTCCGGCGCCTTCGAGATGACGTCGCGCACGATGACCTGCGCGTCGGTCATTTTGGAAAGGTCGCCGAGCCGGGCATAGAGCTCCGGCGCCACAGCGCAGTAGCCGAGCTTGGCGAAGCGCCGGCAGATATCCTTGATGTATTCATGGACCCCGAAAATCTCTTCGACGACGAGGACGATCGGGAACGGCCCCGTGCCTTCCGGCATGGCCCGGTAGCCCGGCAGATCGCCATCCGCGGTCGGGATCTTCACCTCGCCGGCGACGAGCCCCTTGCTGTCCGTTGTGATCGTCTGGCCGTGAACGACCGTCGTCGCGAGCGTGAAACCACTGATCAGCCCGGTCATCACGAAGCCGCGCCGCGAGAACGGTTCGCTCACCAATCCGTCGAGCCCTTCGAGAGCTTCCCTTGCAGCGGTCTTGGTCGATGCGGACATGGCTGCGCTCCTTTGCTGGAAGCTGGGAGACTGCGGTGCCGGCGCGCATCTGCCAAGCGTCGGAATGCCGTCGCGAGGGTCACAGTGGCGTGAAGGCTTGCTACCGCCCTCGCCACACGGCAGCTTGCCGGCGAGCGATCAAGGAGAAAGCCAATGCCGCAATCGGATACCAATGCCTCGGATCTGATCGATGGGCGCATCGCGGAGCTCGGCGACTGGCGCGGCGAGACGCTCTCCCATCTGCGCGGGCTGATCCTGCAGGCCGACCCCGCCATCGCCGAGGAATGGAAATGGCGCGGCGTGCCCGTCTGGTCGCATGACGGCATCATCTGCACCGGCGAAACCTACAAGGCCGTCGTGAAGCTCACCTTCGCCAAGGGCGCCGCGCTCGAGGATCCGGCTGGCCTGTTCAATGCTAGCCTCGAAGGCAACACCCGGCGCGCGATCGACATCCGCGAAGGCGAGACGATCGACGCCGATGCGCTGAAAGCCCTGGTCCGTGCAGCCGCCACACTCAACGCCGCATCGCGCTCGCGCAAATAGCCACGCGAGCGATCGACAGCAGCGAGCGACCTCACATCCGGAACACGCCGAACTTCGTCTCGGGCACCTCGGCGTTGAGCGTCGCCGAGAAGGCCAGCGCCAGCACGCGCCGCGTCTCCGAGGGCAGAATGATGCCATCGTCCCAGAGCCGCGCCGTCGCGAAATAGGGCGAGCCTTCTTCCTCGTATTTGCTGCGGATCGGCGCCTTGAAGGCTTCCTCCTCCGCCGCGGGCCAGCTCTTGCCCTCGGCCTCGATATTGTCGCGGCGCACGGTCGCGAGCACGCTCGCCGCCTGCTCGCCGCCCATGACAGAGATGCGCGAATTCGGCCAGGTGAAGAGGAAGCGCGGCGAATAGGCCCGGCCGCACATGCCGTAATTCCCGGCGCCGAACGAGCCGCCGACCAGCACCGTGATCTTCGGCACCCGCGCCGAGGCGACCGCCGTGACGAGCTTGGCACCGTCCTTGGCGATGCCGCGCGTCTCGACGTCGCGGCCGACCATGAAGCCGGTGATGTTCTGCAGGAACAGCAGCGGAATGCGTCGCTGGCAGCACAACTCGATGAAATGCGCGCCCTTCAACGCGCTTTCCGAGAACAGGATGCCGTTATTGGCGATGATGCCGACCGGGATGCCGTGAATCCGGGCAAAGCCCGTCACCAGCGTCGTGCCGTAGAGCTTCTTGAACTCGTCGAATTCCGAGCCATCGACCAGCCGCGCGATCACCTCGCGGATGTCGTACTGCTTCTTGAGGTCGGTCGGGACGACGGCTTCGAGCTCGGCCGGATCGTAGAGCGGCTCGACCGGCTCGGCGATGTCGATATCCGGGCGCTTCACGCTATTGAGATTGCCGGCAATGCGCCGCGCGATTGCCAGCGCATGGGTGTCGTCGCCGGCATAATGGTCCGCCACGCCGGAGAGCCTTGCATGGACATCGGCGCCACCGAGGTCCTCGGCCGAGACGACCTCGCCGGTCGCAGCCTTCACCAGCGGCGGTCCACCCAGGAAGATCGTGCCCTGCTTCCGGACGATGATGGTCTCGTCCGACATCGCCGGCACATAGGCGCCGCCGGCGGTGCAGGAGCCCATCACCACTGCAATCTGCGGAATCCCCTCGGCCGAGAGCGTCGCCTGGTTGTAGAAGATGCGGCCGAAATGCTCGCGGTCGGGGAAGACTTCGGTCTGGTGCGGCAGGTTCGCGCCACCGGAATCGACGAGATAGATGCAGGGCAAGCGGTTCTCACGCGCGATCTCCTGCGCCCGCAGGTGCTTCTTCACCGTCAGCGGATAATAGGTGCCGCCTTTGATCGTCGCGTCGTTGCAGACGATCATGCATTCGCGCCCCGCGACGCGGCCGATGCCGGCGATCATGCCGGCGGCATGAACATCTCCTTCATACATATCGAAGGCAGCGAGCGAGCCGATCTCGAGAAAGGGCGAGCCGGGATCGGTCAGGCGCAGCACGCGCTCCCGGGGAAGCAGCTTCCCGCGCGCCGTATGGCGCTCGCGCGAACGCGCATTGCCGCCAAGTGCGGCGGTGGCGCGCCGCTCCTGCAGTTCCTGGCGCAGCCCGGCCCAGGCCTCGGCATTGGCACGCGTCTCGGCCGAATTCAGATCGACCTTGCTTTCGATGACCGGCACGGCGCGCTCCCTCGGCGACAATCTCCGTCGAGGTTATGGCGCGCCCCGCCGAAAACGCCAACCGGCACGGAAGCCCGGATGCAACCGGGCAATTCCGCGCCGCGAAAACGGGTCACTCGCTGGTCTTGTTGATCGATCCGGTCACGGACGGCGCGGCGACGGCACCGATCGCTCCACCGGCCACCGCGCCGATCGGCCCGCCGACGAGCGCCCCGGCGCCCGCGCCGGCAGCCGCCCCGGCGATGCGCTGCTCGGTCGTGTTGCAGGCTGCGAGCCCGATGGCGAGGCTCCCGGCCAGAAGAAAAGCACGCATTGTCATCCCCATGCTTCAGCCCAGTCCCCGAAAGGCGAGGATGGGTTCGGCATGGCTAACGAAGCGTAAATCAGGCGGGAATCGTGGGGCCGAACACCCGCTCGAACGCCTCGCGCAGCACCGAATCAGCCTCCGGCATCGTCACCGGCAGGCCGAGATCGACGAGCGAGGTCACGCCGTGGCGGCTGACGCCGCAGGGTACGATGCCGTCGAAATGCGAGAGGTCGGGATCGACGTTGAACGAGATGCCATGGAACGAGACCCAGCGGCGCACGCGGATGCCGATGGCGGCGATCTTGTCTTCGACATCCGCGCCGCGTTCGGGCCGGCGCACCCAGACGCCGACGCGATCCTCGCGCCGCTCACCGCGAATGTTGAAATCGTCGAGCGCACCGATCAGCCAGCCCTCCAGAGCGGCGACGAAGCGGCGCAGGTCCGGCTGGCGCCGCTTCAGGTCGAGCATGACATAGGCCACGCGCTGGCCGGGGCCGTGATAGGTGAACTGCCCGCCCCTGCCCGAGCGAAACACGGGAAAGCGCTCCGGCGCGATCAGGTCCTCGTCGCGGGCCGAGGTCCCGGCCGTATAGAGCGGCGGGTGCTCGACCAGCCAGACGCGCTCGCGCGCCTCACCGTCGGCGATCAGCGCGGCGCGCGCTTCCATCTCCGCCACGGCCTCGTCATAGCCGATGAGCCCTTCGGCCACGACCCATTCCACCGGCTCGGAGCCTTCTTCCGGAAGGAAGGAGACAGCGAGTTCCTCACGCATCTTCACCATGGCTTAACCATGTTCCGTTCAAGCTTTCCGGGCCGGAAGCATCCGGCCGATCATCGAGATGCCTCTTGCGCCCAAAAGCGACGGACAGGCAAGTTTCGCTGGTCCAATTCTGAAGTAGGGTTCCGGAGGCAGGACTTGAAGACCGATCTCGATCTCGTTCCTGTCGAGCTCACCGTCGTGCTGGGGAAGACCCGGATGCCGATCTACAAGCTGCTGCGACTCGGCCGCGGCGCCATCATCGAGCTCAATGCCAGCGAGACGGACGAGGTCCAGATTCTCGCGAACAACCATCCCTTCGCCAAGGGAATCGTCGTCGTCAGCGGCGCACGCATCTCCGTCGAGATCACGCAGATGCTGAAGCGCCCCACGGTTTACACGCTCGAGAGCGTCGCAGAGGCCGCCTGAGCCTCTTTTTCAAGGAAAAGACGAAAGGCTTCGCTTTTCCACAATGACACTCTTGTGGCGGCGGATTCGATTTGCTAGATCGGCGCCGCTCACCGGATGCACCGCCCGCAACCGGAACAGAGCTGCGGTCGTGGCGGAACTGGTAGACGCACTACCTTGAGGTGGTAGCGGGGAGACCCGTGGAGGTTCGAGTCCTCTCGACCGCACCATATTCGGACGATAGTCCAGAGAACGGCGACCCTCTCGGGTCGCCGTTCTCGTTTCCGGCTTCCGTCAGCGATTCGCGCCAAACTGCACCGCCCCTGGCTGACAGGCGTCAGAACTTTGGTAACGTAAATCGGCGATCAACTTGTCTCGTCCGATCCTTGAGAACATCTCCGCGCATGTCACGCATCCGCCTCCTGCCTTTTCTGGCTGCCGCCGCCCTTGCGGCTCTGGGCGGCTGCGTGGCGCTCGACACCGCCGGCGACCGGCGCCCGCATCCCGGCGTCGCCGAGGCGCATAGCTACGGCGTCCATGGCATCGACGTCTCGCGCTGGCAGGGCGAGATCGACTGGGCCTCGGTGAAGGCCTCCGGCATCCGCTTCGTCTACATGAAGGCGACGGAAGGTGGCGACCATGTCGACCCCGCCTTCCAGCGCAACTGGGAAGGCGCACGCCGTGCGGGCCTCGCGCGCGGCGCCTATCACTTCGTCTATTGGTGTCGCCCGGCCCATGAGCAGGCGCTCTGGTTCAAGCAGCAGATCCCGAACGATCCCGACGCCCTGCCGCCCGTGCTCGACGTCGAATGGAACGGCCACTCCAAGACCTGCCCGCAGAAGGTCAACCGCGAGCTGGCGCTGGAGAAGATCCAGCTCATGCTCACGGAGCTGGAGCAGCTTACCGGCAAGAAGCCGGTGATCTATACCGACATCACCTTCCACAGGGAGGTGCTGGAGGGCCAGTTCAACAACTATCCCTACTGGATCCGCTCGACGGCAGCGAAGCCGGAGACCCGCTACGCCAATCGTCCCTGGGCGATCTGGCAGTTCACCACCACGGCCCGGGTCCCCGGCATCCGTGGCGATGTCGACCGCAACGCCTTCTTCGGCAGCGAGAAGCAGTTCGTCGGCTGGTTGCAGGGCGAATACGACATCGCCACCCGCCGCTGGGAGAGGCACCGGCCGTCGCCGCCGCAACCGAGCCCGAGTCAGGAGACCCCGGCGGCGCCCGTCCCGATGCCCGCGGCACCTGGCCCCTTCTCGCCCGCTCCCGCGCCGGTCCCGAGGGAGAATCTGGAGGACGTCCCGGTCGCGCGCCTGCCTGGCAGCGTGCCGCCCATGGCCTCCGCCTTCCAGCCGCTAGACGATCAGGCCGTCCAGGACTGAAGCGGTTTCCGGGGCGGCCGGAGCCGGCCCGGCAAGGCACCGTCGCGCCTGTTTCGGACCGCCCGCATTCAGCCGGTTAACCAAGGCTGAAAAACATCCCTCGACTGCCGCGCAATTCTAACCAGCGCTTAACCACGCTCTCCGCATCTGGACCTGTGATGCGGGAGAAACACATGCCAGCGCGCCAGCTGACCAGCAGCAAGAAAGGCCTCGGCCTCCTCGCCGTTCTGGCTGCCCTCACCTGTCTGGCCGAGCCCGCCCCCGCCTTCTATCCGAAGAAGGGCGACAGTGCGCCGCATCACGGCGTGCGCGATGCGCGCCGCAAGGCCATTCAGGGCATCGACGTCTCGCGCTGGCAGGGCGAGATCGACTGGGCGAAGGTCAAGGATGCCGGCACCCGCTTCGCCTTCATCAAGGCGACCGAGGGCGGCGACCACGTCGATCCCAACTTCAAGCGCAACTGGATCGAGGCGAAGAAGCACGGCATCCCGCGCGGCGCCTATCATTTCGTCTGGTGGTGCCGCCCGGCCAAGGACCAGGTGCGCTGGATCAAGAAGCACATCCCGCGCGATCCCGACGCCCTGCCGCCCGTGCTCGACGTCGAATGGCAGAACGATTCGCAATGCACCCGCCGGGTCTCGCGCGAGGATGCGCTGGAAAAGATCCGGATCATGATGGCGGCCCTGCGCGAGCACACCGGCAAGAAGCCGATCATCTACACTGACATCAATTTCCACGAGGACGTGCTGGAGGGGGCGTTCAACGATCACCCCTACTGGCTGCGTTCGACGGCCGCGCCGCTGGCGAAACGCTATGCGCGCGACCGCTGGGAGTTCTGGCAGTTCACGACGACCGGCCGCGTGCCCGGCATCGTGGGCCATGTCGACCGCAATGCCTTCTTCGGCAGCGAACGGGAGTTCGAGGCCTGGCGTCAGGGCCGGTTCGACATCGGCTCGCGCAAATGGCACGGCGGCGAGCCGAAGGTCGCGGTGCGGACGCCGCCGCCAACGCCGGCCGGCTTGCGCGCACCCAAGGCGGCCGGCGGCACCAGGCTGAGATTCGTTCCGCCCGGCCGGATCCCCTCGCACACCGCCGACAACCGCGACGTTGGCACCACCGGTTCGCTCAGGCGCAACTGAGAGAAACGAAGCCGGCTGTCACGTCCTCGTCATATCGGCGGAGCCCTGTGCACGCCGCGCCGCGGTGCCGTGGCGATTCAGACGAGCGACGATGCCGATCGACCTGCAGTCCCAATCCGGTGTCATCTGGGCCTATCGCTTCGACGAGGAGGGGCGCCCCAGCCTGATTCCGCGCGAGACGCTGCCCGATCTGGCCCCGGGCGAAGGCTTCGTCTGGCTGCATCTCGATCTGGTCCACACCCGCGCGCAGAGCTGGATCGCCGAGCAGGCCCTGCCGGATACGGCACAAGAGGTCTTCCTCTCGCAGGAGACGCATCAGCGTTTGGACCACTCGGCCCAGCTCGCCTGGGGCGTATCGCATGACCTGATCCGCAGCATCGGCGAGAAATCCGACACGGTCGGCGCGCTGCGCTGGATCGTCGCCGACCGGTTCCTGCTCACCGGCCGGCGCGAGGCGCTGCATTCGATCCGGATGACGGCCGAGGCGCTCAACCGGGGCGAGCCGGCCGAAAGCCCGAGCGCGCTCTTCGAGCAGATCATCGAGTACATCATCGACGACCTCACCGACAGCGTCGTGCGCCTTATCGACGAGACCGACAGCGTCGAGGACCAGATCCTCCTCGATCGGCTGCATGATGGCCCGCAGCGTGTCGGTGCAATCCGCCGCATCGCCGTCCGGCAGCACCGCCAGCTCAGCGGCTTGCACGTGCTGTTCCGCCGCTTCGCCGAAACCCAGTCCGGCCGCAGCGCGCCCGATGCCGTCAGGGCGACGGCGGCGCGGTTGCTGCAGCGGATCGACACGCTCCACCACGACGTCCAGTCGGTCCAGGACCGGGCGCGGCTGCTGCAGGACGAGATCGCCGCCCGCTCCGCCAATCGCACCAACCGCCAGCTCTACGTACTCTCGATCCTGACGGCGCTGTTCCTGCCGGCGACCTTCATCACCGGCCTGTTCGGCATCAACGTGAAGGGCCTGCCCTGGGTCGAGGCCGATGCCGGTGCGTTCTATGTCACGCTGGCCTGCGTCGCCGCGGCCCTGTTGACCCTCGTGTTGCTACGGCGCCGGGGCGTGATCGGAAGCTGAACCGTCAAGGCTTCGCGAGCGCCGCCGCCGGCCGCTCGGTGATGCGGACGACGTCGAGCACGCCGCCTTCCACGACCGGCAGCACCTTGTTGGCCGCAAGCCCGGTCTGGCTTTCCGGCTCCAGCATCACCGGCAGCAGTGCCGCCAATGGCTGGTCCAGGCCGATATAGACATCGCCCGGCGCCAGCTCGACGGAGGCCGGCTCGGTCGCATAGCTGCCCTTCACGATCTGCCCGGCTCCGGTGTCGTCGCCGCGCCCGTCCTCCTTGGCACCAAGCTCAACCTTGACGACCCGGTAGCGCTCTCCCGGCACCGTCGCGGCTTTTGCGACCGTCTCCGTCTTCAACCCCAGGCGTTGCAGAGCTTCGATCGCAGCGCCGGCCTTCGCCGGCAGCACGTAGCCCGCCGGCCGCGGGCGCATCAGCACGGGCTCGATATCGAGGGATGACAGCCATTTCACCTCGACTGGCCGATCCTGGCCCGTCGCCGGATCGATGAAGGTCAGGGTGCGCTGCTCAGGCTTCTGCCGGGCCGTGACGATGAAGGGCGTTCCCGGCTTGATCGCCGTGACTTCGGACTCCGCCTTGCGCGTCGCCGTGAGGATATCGTCGGGCCGCTGCGCCGCGAGCTTCATCATCGCCTCGGAAGCGACAACATGGGCCTGCACGCGCCGGCCCAGATGCGCACGGCCGATGCCGACGCCGCGCGTCTCCAGCAGCAGGCTGACCGCATTGCGCAAGCCCGCGATGTTGCGCCCGGTATCCGCGCCGATGCTGCCCATCGCCACCGGCGAGGCCGGATTCGAACCGTCGGTCGTGTGGTACCAATCATAGGTGACACCCGCGGCCTCGAAGGCCGAACGCAGCGCCGGCAGCACGACATCGTCCTGGACCTGTTTCAGTGCCGGGGCGAGGTTCGGCACCGTCGCGGCCTGGATCATCCCGTCGATCCTGACCAGCCCGCCGGTCTTCTCGACCCAGCGCCCGGCGACGGTGAATTCATGGCAGTCGAGCAGGATGTCCGGGCGGTAGCGTGTGAAGAGTTCCGCAATCGCCCGGATTTCCGGCGTGCGCAATTGGGTATGGTCGCGATTGGCGTCGATGCCGTTGCTGAGCGCCCGGCGGAAGCGATCGGCCCCGTCGGGATTGCCGCGCGGGATGATGACCACGTCGATCGCGTCGAGCAGTGGCGCGAGATTCCCGGCACCGAGCCGTTCGGCCAGCACGAGCATCGCCTCGCCACCTGCCGGCTCGTTGCCGTGCTGCTGGCCGATCAGCATCACCACCGGTCTCTGCCCCTTGCCGACCGTATCGGGACCATGGCGCGTGAACACCAGGGCGGGCATGTCGCGCCCTTCCTGGCTCTTGGCGACGATCGACAACGTCATCTGCGGCGCTCGGGCCGCGAGCGCCGTCAGGAACGCCATCATCTCGGCCTGGCTGGTGAAATCGGCTTTGCCGGGCGCGAAGGCGGGCGTCGTGAAGGCGACCTGCGGGTCGGGATAATGCTCCGCGACTTCCGGGCTCTCGCGATAGGCGCTCTCCGGCTTGAACTGCGCCAGGGCTGCGCCCCCAAGCGCAACGACGAGACCGGCTGCGAGAATGTTCCGACCGTTCATGGTGCGCTCCCGCCTGGCGATTGAAGCGCTACCCTAAATCCGCTCGCGAGCGGCCTGCAATGTCCTGCGCTGCCGGACGTCGTTCAGGCCGCGAGAGGACGCGCATTCACCTCGATGGTGACATGGGACAGCGTCGGGAGGTCGGCGAGCAGGGCCTTGTAGGTCGCGGGCGGCTTGGGCTCCCCAGTGACGATCGAAACAATGGCGCTGCGATGGCCGGGCCCGACCTGCCAGAGATGGAGATCGGCGACCTCTGCCCCCTCAGCGGCAAGCCGCTCGCCGATCCGCTCCGCCAGCGTCTCGTCCGGCACGGTGTCGAGCAGCACGGCCCCCGAGCTGCGCAGCAGGCCGATCGACCAATGGGCGATCACGCCGGCGCCGACGATACCCATCACCGGATCGAGCCAGACCCAGCCATAATACCGCCCGCCGAGCAGCGCCGCGATCGCCAGGACCGAGGTGAAGGCATCCGCGATGACATGCATATAAGCCGCGCGCAGATTGGTATCGGCGCCATGCCCGCCATGAGAATGGTGGCCGTGGTGATGGTCACTATGATCATGATCGTCGTGGTCGTGGTCGTGCGCGTGGTCGTGGCCGCGGTGCCCGGTGCCGCCATGGCTGTGGCCATGATGATGGCCATGCTCGCCCCTGAGCAGCCAGGCGCTCACCAGATTGACCGCGAGTCCGAGCACCGCGATCGCCGTCGCCTGGGTGAAATCGATCGCGATCGGCGTATAGAGCCGCAGCGCCGACTCCCCCGCGACAGCCAGCGCGATGAACATCAGGAGCAAGGCGCTGGCGAAGGCCGCGAGATCGCCGAGCTTGCCCGTCCCGAAGCTGAAACGGCGGTCATGCGCATGCTGCCGTGCGAAACGATAGGCGAAGGCTGCAATGCCGAGTGCCGCCGCATGGGTCGACATGTGCCAGCCATCGGCCATCAGCGCCATCGAGCCGAAGACGGTGCCAGCGACGATCTCCGCCACCATCATCACCGTCGTCAGGCCGACGACGAGCCAGGTGCGCCGCTCATGGCGATCGTGCTCGCTTCCGAGAAAGACGTGCTGGTGTTGGGCGGGAAAGCTGTTTGCAGCCGACATCGGTTTGCTCCGGGCGGTCAGAGATATTTGGTGAGAGCCTTCAGGCTCTCGATCATGCGCCGCGCTTCGGGCGTCGCGGTCTCCGCATGGTCGAAGAGGTGATGCTCGATGTGATCGAAGATCAGCAGCTCCTTGACCTTCGCCAGCGCCTTCTCGACGGCCTGAAGCTGCTGCACCACCTCTGGAACCGCCCTGCCCGCCTCGACCATGCCGACCACGGTGCCGAGGTGCCCCTGCGCGCGGCGCAGGCGGTTGATGATATCGGGATCCATTGCATGACTCATGCTCATATCCTATCCCCCTGGATAGGATATGAGCAATAGGACTTCTCCAACCCTCACCTGCGATTGCCGCCCGCAGCTGCGGCGTCGACGCCAAACCGCGTCGGGCGCGCCTGCACACTGACGCGCACGCATCGGCCCGGCTATAACAACGGCAAGGGAGCCTCGCTCCCAATGACCTGGGAGGTTCCGCCATGCTTGCCAACGCGCCGCGCCCCTTCAATTTCGATCTCGGCGAGACTGCCGATGCGATCCGCGACACGGTCCATGCCTTCGCGCAGGAGAAGATCGCCCCACGCGCCGAGGAGATCGACAAGAGCAACCAATTCCCGCGCGACCTCTGGCCGGAGATGGGCGCGCTCGGTTTGCACGGCATGACGGTCGAGGAGGAGTATGGCGGCACCGGCCTCGGCTATCTCGAGCACTGCATCGCGGTCGAGGAGGTCTCGCGCGCTTCGGCCTCGGTCGGCCTCTCCTACGGCGCCCACTCCAATCTCTGCGTCAACCAGATCCGCCGGAACGGCAATGAGGCGCAGAAGCGCAAATACCTGCCCAAGCTGATCTCCGGCGAGCATGTCGGTGCGCTCGCCATGTCGGAGCCGGGTTCGGGCTCGGACGTCGTCTCGATGCGCACCCGCGCCGAGAAGAAGGGCGACCGCTACGTCCTCAACGGCAACAAGATGTGGATCACCAACGGCCCGATCGCCGAGACGCTGGTGGTCTATGCCAAGACCGATCCGGAAGCCGGCCCGCGCGGCATCACCGCCTTCCTGATCGAGAAGGGCATGAAGGGCTTCTCGACCCATCAGAAGCTCGACAAGCTCGGCATGCGCGGCTCGGACACCTGCGAGCTCGTCTTTCAGGATTGCGAGGTCCCGGAGGGGAATGTGCTCGGGACCGTCGGGCGCGGCGTCAACGTGCTGATGTCCGGCCTCGACTATGAGCGCGTCGTCCTGGCAGCCGGCCCGCTCGGCATCATGCAGGCGGCGCTCGACGTGGTCATGCCCTATGTCCATGAGCGCAAGCAGTTCGGTCAGTCGATCGGCGAGTTCCAGCTTGTCCAGGGCAAGGTCGCCGACATGTATGTCGCGATGAATTCCTGCCGCGCCTATGTCTACGCCGTCGCCAAGGCTTGCGACCGTGGCGAGACCACCCGCGAGGACGCTGCCGGCGCCATCCTGATCGCGGCCGAGAAGGCGACGCAGGTCGCGCTCGATGCGATCCAGCTCCTCGGCGGCAACGGCTATATCAACGACTATCCGACCGGCCGCCTGCTGCGCGACGCCAAGCTCTACGAGATCGGCGCCGGCACCAGCGAGATCCGCCGCATGCTGATCGGGCGGGAGCTGTTCAACAAGACGAAGTGAAGGTAGAGGGGCCTCATGCCCCTCTATTTCGCCTACGGCCTCAACATGGACCCGGTCGGGATGGCACGGCGCTGCCCGAATTCGCGGGCGCTCGGCCCGGCCCGCCTCCCGCGCCACCGCTTCATCGTCACCCGCGACGGCTATGCCTCGGTGATCCGCGATCAGCACGAGGAGGTCCACGGCGTGCTCTGGGACTGCTCGCTGGCGGACATCCGCGTACTCGACAAATTCGAGGACATTGCCAGCGGGCTCTATGTGAAGATCAACCAGCCTGTGATCGTGCCGGGTGGCGCCAAGCGCGCGCTGATCTATATCGGCCGCACTGGCGATCCCGGAAGGCCGAAGCCCGGCTATATGGAGACGGTCATTGCCGGCGCGAAACATTTCGCCCTGCCAGAGACTTACGTCGCCGGCTTGAATCGCTTTCTGACCAAACCGAATCTGGATCTGAAGCCGTTGAATCGGGATGTGAACGAGCCGCTGCCGCCCGGTCCGGTGCCGGGCGTGCGCCCTCGCGCCACCGCTCCCGACACGGTCCGCCCGCCTGGCAAGCGCGCATGACGCCACGCATTCCGGCTGTCGCCCTCGTTCTCCTGCTCGGCCTGCCGCTGCCGCAAGCCGCCGCCCAATCGACGACGAAGGACGACATCGCCGGCCTGCTCCGCATCGCGGCGATGACCGAATGGGTGACGTCCGAATGCGGCGAGCACTACGTCGGGCAACTGAAGCCAGAGCTGATGCTGACGATGCGAAGCACCTTGCGCTCGGCCGATACAGGCGATGTCGGGAAATTTCGCGCCGCCATGCGCGAACATGCCTTCACCTTCAAGAGCAGGCGCGACGCGTGCCGCAGCGCGACGGAATACCTGAAATCCGTCCAGTGATCGAAGGCAGATGGGTAAGCCGGCTCGGCATAACCGCCCCGGAATGCCAACCATGGAAAATAGAACAATTACAGACCCGTACGCCGCGAGTGGTCATTTCGCGCGGAAGCGGGCGATTATCGTGGAATGACTACCCGATGAACTCAATTGCCACGAAAAAGCCTCATTTCACCTGTCCGCCAGACTCGTTATTTCAAGCATTATCCGCGAGGAGACGATTATGAGTGGAATTATTGGCTGGATCGCCGGCAAGGTAAAATGGCTTTTGCTGATTGCCGCCGTTGGCGGGCCTTTCATGGCCTATATGAGCTGGCAGGACGGCGAACGCGTGAAGAAGGTCGTCGCCGAGGGTGTCGAAACCCGGGCTTCCGTCGAGGGAGCCACCCGCACCAAGCGCCGCCGTGGCGGCACCAGCTACACCGTCGATCTCGCCTGGAAGGACGCCTCCGGCCAGGACCGCACGGCAGAGAAGGTGTCGATCTCGCACCAGTTCGCGAGCCACATCATTTCCAATGATCGGCTCACCGTCGACGCGCTGCCGATCAAATACCTCCCTGGCGAACAGGGCAAGGACAGCGTCATCATTCGGGACGATGCCGACAAGCAGGCCGATCTCGACCACGAGATGATCTATGTCGGCGCCGGTGCCGGCGTCGTCGGCATCCTGGGTTCCGGCCTCTGGTTCCTGCTCGGCAGGCGCCGCTCCGCGGCCCAAACCGAGGCCGAACAGCCGGCGGCATAAGCCGTCCGACCGCACGGAGACGAAAAGAAAGGGCCGCTCGCGCGGCCCTTTCCATGTCTTGCACCGATCAGGCTGCGAGCCCTTTCGCGATCTCGCTCGCCTGTTTCTCGAACAACGCCCGATAAGCGCCGTCCTTGCGATTGAGCAGGGTCTCGTGTGGCCCCTCCTCGATCACGCGGCCACGGTCGAAGACCAGGATGCGGTCCATGGCTCGCACCGTCGAAAGCCGGTGCGCGATCACGATCGTGGTCCGGCCCTCCATCAGGCGTTCGATCGCCTGCTGGATCAGCGCCTCCGATTCCGAATCGAGGCTCGAGGTTGCCTCGTCCAGAATCAGGATCGGCGCATCGGCCAGGAAGGCCCGGGCCAGCGAGACCCGCTGGCGCTCGCCACCCGAGAGCTTGATGCCGCGCTCGCCGACGAGCGTGGCGTAGCCCTTGGGCAGGCGCATGATGAAGTCATGCGCGTTGGCGAGCTTTGCCGCCTGCTCGATCTGGGCCTGCGAAGCGCCCGGACGACCATAGGCGATGTTCTCGGCCAGAGAGCGGTGGAACAGCACCGGCTCCTGCTGCACGATCGCGATCTGCCGGCGCAGGCTCTCCTGCGTGACGCCCGCGATGTCCTGCCCGTCGATCGCGATGCGGCCACCGGTGACATCGTAGAGTCGCTGCACCAGCTTGACGAAGGTCGTCTTGCCGGAGCCGGAGCGGCCGACAAGGCCGACCTTCTCGCCGCCGCGAATGGTCAGCGAGAAATCGCGATAGAGCGGGTCGTGATGGCCTCCATAGTGGAAGGTCACGTCCTCGAAGGCGATCTCGCCCGCCGTCACGCCCATCGCCACCGCACCCTTCCGGTCCGGGACGCCATAGGGAAGATCGTGCATCCAGACGAGTTCCTCCATGTCGTTGACCGAGCGCTGCAGGTTGTGGACATGCTGGCCGACATCGCGCAGATAGCCATGCACCACCGCATAGGCCGTGAGCACGAAAGCAACGTCACCGGCGCTCGCCCGCCCGTTCAGCCACAGCCAGATCACCAGGCCGATGACGGCGGCCCGCAGGATCAGCAGCACCACCAACTGGCCGGTTCCCGACCAGGTGCCGCGCACCCAGGCGCGCCCCGTCCTGAGGCTCCACTTCGCCACCACCGTGGCGAGGCGCAGATCCTCGCGCGTCTCCGCACCGAAAGCCTTCACCACCGGGTTGCAGGTGATGGAGTCCGCCAGCGCGCCGCCTAGCCGCGTGTCCCAGGCATTGCCCAGCCGCGCCGCCGGAGCGACGAAGCGCAGCGAGAGAGCCAAGGTCAGCCCGATATAGACCAGCGCCCCCACCGCCACGACGAGCCCCATCACCGGCCAGTGCCAGGCCAGCAGCGCCGTCATGCCGAGCAGGATGACGAGCGAGGGCAACAGCGCGATCAGCACCGTGTCGGTCAACAGGTCGAGCGCCCACATGCCGCGCGTGATCTTGCGCACCGTCGAGCCGGCAAAGTTGTTGGCATGCCAATCCGTCGAGAAACGCTGCAGGCGCGCGAAGGCCTCCTGCGCCACGTCGCTCATCGTGCGCAGCGTCATGGTGGTGAGCCCGAGGAAGGCGAAATGACGCCCCGCCACGGTGATCGCGGCAAGCGCCATCATCGCGGCGAGCGCCCACAGCGCCGCTTCGGCGCTGCCGACACCGTTGGCGACGGCATCGACAAGGCGGCCAGCATAGACCGGCGTGAACAGCTCGGCGAGCGTGGCAACCACGGTGACGCCCGCAACCCAGGCAACCTGCCCGGGCCGGCGCGCCCAGTGTTGGAAAGTGAAGCCGAGAACGGCCCGGAACGGCTCCCGCCGCCCGGTTTGAGTATCGAGAGACATAGGATCATTCGGCGCCGTGAAGGCAGCCGACTCCAAATCAGGAGGAGACGACGACGCGCGCCGGCTCCAGCGAAGAACGAACAGGTTTGGAAAAAAGGCTCAGGAGGCGGCCGGCTGGCGGACCTCGCGCGAGACCGACCTAGTGCCGGTTAGCTCGCATGGGAGCGACGAACATGGTGAATCCCATTCAGCCCTCCCTTTCTTGAGTTGGAGCCAAGTCCGAAAAAGATGCCTGAATTTCAGGCAAGGCGCAACCCCGCTCCCTATGCACGGATCGCACAGGGAGGTTTCGTCAGATTCAAGGCGAGGGGTTCGGAGCTACCACAGGAATGCGACGAGCCGCAGGGCTATCACGATCAGGAAGGCGGCGATGATCGTGCCCAGAACCTGCTGCCGCTTGGCGCGATTCGGGAACTGACGGGCCAGAAGCCGGCCGAGCGGTTTGCGGAAGATGAAGGCCGCGACCAGCAGAACGATGATGACGTGGGACAAATCCGGGCTCAGCCCTTCTTGTCGGCGGGAGCTTCGACAGGCGCACCCGCCTTCTTCCAGGCGCCGAAGCCGCCGGCGACATGGGCGACGGGCTTCAGCCCCATCTCCTGTGCCGCTTGAGCTGCGAGCGCCGAGCGCCAACCACCGCCGCAGAAGAAGACGAAGCGCTTGTCCTCCTGAAAGATCGGCTTGGCATAGGGGCTTTCCGGATCGATCCAGAACTCCAGCATACCGCGCGGGCAATGGAAGGCGCCGGGCATGCGCCCTTCCCGCTCCAGCTCGCGTGGATCCCGCAGGTCGACGAACACCACCTCGTTCCGGCCATGCAGAGCCTGCGCCTCGGCCACGGACAGGGTCTCGATCTGGCTCTCGGCCTCCGCAACCAGGGCCTTGTAGCCCTTCGTGATCGTTTGCGGCATGGCGTCGTTCTCCCCGAAATCCGGCGCACCGTGGCGGCTCGCAGGCAACGCGTCAATGGCCGGTGCCTTGCCGGTCCGCACGCGACATCGCAAGCTGCTTGCCCCTGCGGCGGATGAAATGGCAAAGCGGCGCCATGACCGGATTCAGCAACCTCGACCTGGTGGCGTTCGTTTTCTTCATCGTCTCCTGGATCGCCTATCACTATGCCGTCGAGCGCGGTCCGCATGCGGCCAAGAGCCTGAACATGCGCATGAACCTGCGCCGCGCCCGCTGGGTCCAGGAAGCGTTGGGCCGCGACAACCGCATCCTCGACGCACAGGTGATGAACGGCCTGCAGAACGGAACGGCCTTCTTCGCCTCGACCTCGATCATCGCCATCGGCGGCACGCTCGCCTTGCTGCAATCGGCGGAGCGGGTCGTCGCCATCTTTTCCGATCTGCCGCTCAACGTCGCGCCGACCCGCACGATCTGGGAGGTCAAGGTGATCGGCCTCGCCATGATCTTCGGCTATGCTTTCTTCAAATTCGCCTGGGCCTACCGGCTGTTCAATTACTGCGTCATCCTGATCGGCGCCCTGCCCCCGCCGGACAGCCCCGACAAGCGGGAGGCGCAGCGTGCCGTCCATGAAACCATCGAAATGAATGTCGCCGGCGGGCGGCACTTCAACCGCGGCCAGCGCGCCTTCTTTCTCGCCTTGGCCTATATGGGCTGGTTCCTCGGCCCGGTGACCTTCCTGGTCTTCACCGCAGCCGTGCTGGTCGCGATGTACCGACGCCAATTCGCCTCCGACGCCGCTCGCGTCTTCAGCTACCCCGGGGAGCAGTGATGGCAGACCCTGCGGCAATCGAAGCGGCGATCCTCGACCTGCTGGCGCGGCAGGAGCCCGGCCGGACGATCTCGCCCATGGACGTCGCACGCTCGCTCGGCGGCGATCATCCGGATGGCTGGGGGCCGCTGATGCAGCCGCTGCGCCGCGCGGCCGTGAAGCTGATGAAGGAGGGCCAGCTCGTGATCACGCGCAAGGGGCGCCCGGTCGACCCCGACGATTTCCGCGGCGTCTACCGTCTCTCGCCGCCGGCCACTGATCCGCCGGCCTGAAAGCAGTACTCAGGGTCCGGGAAACAGCGAGTCGGTATAGCCGGCCAGGCGATAGGCCACGAGGCCGACCCATTCCTTGAAGCCGTTATCGGCGAGGTCGAGTGCACGAGGCGCGCGACTGTAGGGCCGAATGAAGTCGTCCGGCTTGCCGCTCGACCAGTAGTCGACCGGGAAGGCCTCAATCGGAAAGCCGGCCTTGCGGAACACACCGATCGCGCGCGGCATATGCCAGGCCGACGTCACCAGCAGCCAGCGTTCTCCCGGCTTCGGATCGACGAGGCGGCGCGTGAACACTGCGTTCTCGATCGTATTGCGCGACTTGTCCTCGAGGATCAACCGGCCCGGCTCCAGACCGAGCCCCTCCATCAGGCGCTTGGCGCCATCGGCCTCCGTCTCCATCGTCTGCGAGATCAGGGTGGCGGCACCGCCGGTGAACACGATCTTGGCCTGTGGGTGCAGCCGCGCCAGTTCGACCGTCTTCGTCATCCGCGACGCCGAGGCATTGAGCACCACATCACCGCGCGCGAGCCCGATCGCTCCGCCGAGGACGACGATACCGGCCACCGGCCCCTTGGCGGCCTCCTGCTGCGGAAACCGATCCTCCAACGGCCGAAGCACCGCGCGCGGCAGCGGGCTGAACGACATCAGGCCGAGCATCACCAGTGACAGCAGTCCGAGCCAGCGCGCCGTCCGCGCAAAGCGCGTGAAGGCGAGCAGCGCCGAGAATCCGGCGAGCAGGATGACGAAATTGACCGGCGAAAAGACGAACCAGACAATCTTGGACAGGAGGAAGAACATCAGGTTCTGACCGGCGAGACCAATGGCAGGAGCAACGCTGCCACCCTAGCGCCCGAATCCTGACGGAGCGTTGAAGCCGGCCGACGGCCTCACGTGATCGGCAACGGCAACGCAGCCTTTGCGGCCGGGCGCGCGAACAGCGCCTCGTACCAGCGTTGCACATGCGGCAGCGCGACGCGCTCGACCGGCATGTTGAGCCAGCGATGCGCACCGCAGCCGACCGCGATGTCCGCGACGCCGAAGCGCTCGCCCGCCAGGAAGGGCCGATCCGCCAGCTGTGCATCGAGGATCGCCATCAGCGCCTCGGTCCGCTTCACACCAGCAGCGATCGCAGCGGGGTCGGTATGGCCCGCCACCTTGCGCACGACACCCCAGAGCACGGGCGCAGTCGCCGGCTGAAGCTCCGAGAGCATCCAGTCCATCCAGCGTTCGGAATCGGCACGCCTGGCTGGATCCACCTCCCAGAGGTCCGCAGCCCGGTAGCGGGCCGCGAGATAGCGCACGATGCTGTTCGACTCCCAGAGGCGAAAGGCGCCATCCTCCAGCACCGGAATCTGCCCGTTCGGATTCATCGCGCGGAACGCCGGCGTATCGAGCCCGCCGAAGGGGCCGCCCACATCGATGCGCTCGAATGACTGGCCGACCTCGCCAGCCGCCCAGACGGCCTTCTGGACATTGATCGAGCTGATCCGACCCCAGATCTTCAGCATGGCGACACGCTCCTGGTCAGGTGAATTCCATGATGACGGCATCGACGGCCAGCGAGTCGCCTTCCTTCGCCAGGATCTTGGCGATGGTGACGTCCTTCTCGGCGCGCAGCACGTTTTCCATCTTCATCGCCTCGACCATGGCGAGCGGCTCGCCCGCCTTGACCTCCTGCCCGACCGTGACCGCGATCGACTTGACCAGGCCCGGCATCGGGCAGAGCAGGAACTTGCCGGTATCGGCCGCGACCTTCTCCGGCATCAGCGCGGCGAGCTCGGCTTCGCGCGGCGTATAGACATGGGCGTTGGCATAGGCGCCGGCATGGCCGAGCGCGACACCGTTCAGGATCGGCCGGATCTGCGCCGCGACCTTGACCCCGTCGAGCGTGCCGCGCCAGACCGGCTCCCCCGGCACCCAGTCGCTGACGACGTTGACGCTGCGGCCCGGGAAAGCGATCACGATCGTCCCGCCCTGCTCCGTCACCGCCCCCTCGAAACGCTCGCCCCCGAGTTCGACGATGCGCTGCCGGTCGAAGGAGACCCGGCTCCAACCTTCCATCTGCGCCGAGACGTTGCGCTTGCGCTGGTTGAGCTTGTGGTCGCAGGCGATGGCGATCGCGGCCATGCGCTGCGCGGTTTCACCCTGTGGTACCGGCGGCGAGAAGCCCTCCGGGAACTCCTCGGCGATGAAGCCGGTCGAGAGATTGCCAGCGATCCAGCGCGGATGCTGCATCACCGCCGCGACGAAGGGGATGTTGTGGCGGATGCCGTCGATCGCGAAGGCATCGAGCGCGCGCCCCTGTGCCTTGATCGCCGCTTCGCGCGTCGGCGCATGGGTGACGAGCTTGGCGATCATCGGGTCATAGTAGATCGAAATCTCGCCGCCTTCGAAGACGCCGGTGTCGTTGCGCACCGTCGCTTCGCCGTCCGGCCCTTCGCTCGGCGGCCGATAGGTCACGAGCCGGCCGGTCGAAGGCAGGAAGTTGCGGGTCGGGTCCTCGGCGTAGACGCGGCTCTCGACCGCCCAGCCGTCGAGCTTCACGTCGTCCTGCTTGATCGCGAGCGTCTCGCCATAGGCGACGCGGATCATCTGCTCGACGAGGTCGATGCCGGTGACCATCTCCGTCACCGGATGCTCGACCTGGAGCCGGGTGTTCATCTCGAGGAAGTAGAAGGACTTGTCCTGTCCCGCGACGAACTCGACCGTACCGGCCGAGTCGTAGTTCACGGCCTTGGCCAGCGCGACAGCCTGCTCGCCCATCTTCTTACGGGTCGCCGCATCGAGGAGCGGCGACGGCGCCTCCTCCAACACCTTCTGGTTACGGCGCTGGATCGAGCATTCGCGCTCGCCGAGATAGATGACGTTGCCGTGCTTGTCGCCGAGAACCTGGATCTCGATATGGCGGGGGTCGACGATGAACTTCTCGACGAAGACGCGGTCGTCACCGAAGGAAGACGCCGCCTCCGACTTCGCCCGGGCAAAACCTTCCGCCACCTCGCCTGCGGAGTGGGCGATGCGCATGCCTTTGCCGCCGCCGCCGGCCGAGGCCTTGATCATCACCGGATAGCCGATCTCGTCGGCGATGGTCACCGCGTGCTCCGGGCTCTCGATGACACCAAGGAAGCCGGGCACCGTCGAGACCTTGGCGGCAGCCGCAGCCTTCTTCGATTCGATCTTGTCGCCCATCGCGGCGATCGCGCCGGGATTGGGACCGATGAAGACGATGCCGTTATCCTTCAGCGCCTGGGCGAAGGCCTCGCGCTCGGACAGGAAGCCGTAACCCGGGTGCACGGCTTGAGCTCCGGTCTCCTTGCAGGCGTCGATGATCTTGTCGATCAGCAGATAGGACTGGGCGGCGGGCGCCGCGCCGATATGAACGGCCTCGTCGGCCATCTCGACATGCAGCGCATCGCGATCGGCATCCGAATAGACCGCCACCGTTTTGATGCCCATCCGCCGCGCCGTCTTGATGACACGGCAGGCGATCTCGCCGCGGTTCGCGATCAGGATCTTCGAGAACATGCGCGACGTCTCCCGGCTTCAGGTCAAACTGCAATAGCCGGGGTGTATGGGACGCCGCAACTGGCGTCCACCGATGCGAAAGTCGGCTATGGCCTCGGGCTGAAAAGCACAGCCGGCTTTTCAGACGAATCCGATCTTGCAAGAAGAAGACAGATCGCCCCCGCGTCCAGTCGGATACAGGGGCGATCTCTCGGCAAGCCGATGTGCAAGGATACGCAGGCTCAGTTCGCGAGGACGTTCCGAAGGCCCGACTGAGCGCTCTTGGCGGCTCCCTTGGCGAAGGCGAAGGAGAGCAGCAGCTCGTCGCAATGCTCGGCCTCGCGGACGATTTCGAAAGCGATGCGCTGGGCGGTCGCAGTCGGCCCTTCGCCGGCCGAGAGCGTCGTCATCAGCCAATGCGCCTTGTCGCGGTCGATGACGCCGGTCGGGCGGTTTTCCCAGACGGCGAAGTCGACGGTCAGCGCCACCAGATAGTCACCGAAGGCCTCGCAGCTCTTCGGCACAGCGCGGTCGAGTGCGATCAGAACGTCGACGATATCGCGAGTGACGACGATGTCGTTCAAGATTTCACGCTGAAGAACCTTGACGTCCTGGTCGTCGATCGCCCGATGATCCATCACGCGATCGACGAATTCACGAAGCTCATGTCCCATCATCTTTGAACCCCTGTCCGGCGTTGTTTTGTGCCGGTACGTCCCTGTTGTGGGAACACCATGCACCCGGGGTCAGCAGCAGGTGGTTAACACGCAAATCTGAACGGTTATTCAGGTTAAACGAGGCTGAGTCGATGTGGTTGCGAGGATGTTACTAAACGCCACGGCCAGTTGGGGAAGCCGGACCTTCGCCCGGATGCCGGCGAGACCGCGAGAGGCTTCCCGCTAGCCATATGGCCAGCCTCAGGCGGCTGCCGGCTCCGCCAGTCCGAGTGCGACCGGCAGCTCCGTGATCGCCGTCAGCCTGTGCCGAGCTCCCAGCGCGACCAGGCCCTCGACCGGCTGGAACCCCCAGGACACCGCGACCGGGACGACATCGGCCGCAACCGCCATTTCGATGTCGAAGGAGCTGTCGCCGACCATGGCCGTACGCGCCGCCGTGGCACCCGTTTCCGCGATCGCGTTCAGGATCATGCCCGGATGCGGCTTCGACGGCGCGTCGTCAGCCGACTGGACCGTGTCGAACAGCCTTTGCCAGCCATGCCGCTCGACGATGAACTCCGCACCCTTGCGCGACTTGCCCGTGGCGATGCCGAGCTTGAGCCCCGGCACGGCCCTGAGCCGGGCGAGCGTCTCCGCGACGCCGGGAAACAGCGGCTCGTCCAGCGACGGGTCGTTCTGCGCCTGCAGGCGCATCGCGCCGAAGACCTCGCGATAGGTCTGCGTCAGCATGTCGTCCGGCGCATCGAGCCCCGCGAGTTGGGCCAGCGCGATGTCGAGCGTCAACCCGACGATGCCGAGTCCGGCCTCGCGGCCGGGATGCACCCGACCGCAGCGTTTGAACGTCTCGTACTGCGCGCCGAGGATGATCGCCTCGGAGTTGATCAGCGTGCCGTCGAGATCGAAGATGATGAGATCCATGCCCGCGCTTTAGCCTGGATCGCACCGTCAAGCCATGGCCCGCCGGGCATGCCCCCTCCCGCCGGCAACTCCAGCCGCAAAAGCCTCAGCCCCTGGCCTCGCGCGCACAAGCTTCGACCGCCTTGCGCAAATCAGCCCCGTCCAGCCCCTTGCTTCGCGCGTCCTTGCGGCATTCGGCCCGCAGCGCGAGATCGGGTCGCTTGGCATTGAAGCAGGCGGTCAAGGCCGAGACCCGCTCCGCGCCTTCGAGCTTGCGTGCATCCACCTCAGTCCTGCAGGCCGTGCGCGCCGCGGCCGCGGTCGGCTTGCCGTCCCGCGTCAAGCCATTACGCGCATAGAGCTGCACGCCCGGAAACTTGCCCTGCATGCACAGCCGCATCGCCGCACGCAGATCCTCGCCGGACAGCGCAATGTTCTCCGACAAGCAATCCTGCCGCGCTTTGGCGCGCTCGGCCCGCGGAACGGGCTCATCCGGCGCCGCCGTCGCGCCGGCAGCCGACGCAGGCTTCGCCGGCGCGGTCTGGGCCTGCGCGGCGGCGGCAAGCCCGATAACAAAGGCGGAAGCAATCACGATGAAGCGCATGGCAGTCCCCTTCCCCAAAAGAGAACATAGTTGGAACAGAAAACGCGATGTTCCGCAACTGTTCTCTTCCGTTGGGGAAATGGCCTATTCGTCCGGCGCCTCGACGATCGGGTCATAGGGCGCATCATCGAAGCCGAGCAGGTTCCAGCTCTGGCGCATATGCGGGGGCAGCGGCGCGCTGACGTCGATCGTGCCCTTGCCGCGCGGATGGGGCAGCACGATCCGCCGCGCCAACAGATGCAGCTTGTTCTGGATGCCGCCGGGCAGCTCCCAGTTCAGGATATTGAAGTACTTCGGATCGCCGACGATCGGGTGGCCGATATGGGTGGTGTGCGCGCGCAGCTGGTGCGTACGCCCCGTTACGGGCTTGAGCGAGAGCCAGGCCAGTTTCTGCGCCGCGGTCTCGACGACAGCGTAATAGGTCACGGCATGCATCGCGCCGTCTTCGCCATGCTGAGCGACGGCCATACGCTGGTCGCCATCATAGGCCTCCTCGCGGGCGAGATAGGTCGAGATGCGCCCTTGCTTGACGCGCGGCACGCCCGCGACCAGCGCCCAATAGACCTTGCGGGCCGCGCGCGAACGGAAGGTCTTGGCCAGCGTCGCCGCGGCGAAGCGCGACTTGGCGATGACGAGGCAGCCGGCAGTATCCTTGTCGAGCCGGTGGACGAGGCGCGGCTTCTGCCCGTCCTTGTCGGTCAGCGCCGCAAGCATGCCGTCGACATGCTTCTTCGTGCCGGAACCGCCCTGCACGGCGAGCCCCGCCGGCTTGTTGAGGACCATGACATCGTCGTCCTCATAGAGCGTGATCGAGCGCAGGAAGCCGATCGTATCGGCATCCGCCTTGATCGAGCGCGGCCGCTCCGCCTGCTGCTCGAGCTTGAGCGGCGGGATGCGCACCGTCTGGCCGGCGGCAAGCCGGTCCTTGCTGTCGGCGCGCTTGCCGTCGACGCGCAGCTCGCCCTTGCGGACGATGCGCTGGATATGGCTGAAGGAGAGCTGCGGGAAGCGGGCCTCGAGGAAGCGGTCGATCCGCATCTCGTTCTCGTCCTGCGTCACCACGAGTTGCTGCACGCCGGTGGAGAGCACCTGCGTGGTCTCGGCCTTGACCTCGGCGCGCGTCCGCTTCGGAGCCTCGGCCGGGCGCTCCTGTCGCGCCGCCCGGGCCGGACGCTCTTCGCCGGCGGCCTTGGGCCGTGCCGCAGCACGCCGCCGCTCGTCATGGCTCGGCCGCTTGCCGCGGGGACCATCAGCCGCGCGAGGCCGTCCACCCCGCCCGGGCGCGCCCGTCGCCCGGCCGCCTGCGCCCTTGCCGGGCCCCTTGCCGCCAACCTTCATGCTGCACCCGTCAGAAGCGCATATCCATGCGCCGTTGCCGCAAGGCCTTCGACGCGGCTCGAGGCCGCGTAGCCGCAGAATTGTGAGGTCGAAATCATCGTCGTGGAATAATGTGCAAGCCAACGGCGCACAAACAAAATCCGCCGCAATCACTCGCTCTCTTGCGCGCCACGCAAGCGACGGGGCCGACGGCGATGAGACAGGCAGACATGACGACAACCATCGCGCGCCGGGCGCGCCGCGACGCGATCCCGGTCGTCCTGGCCTGGATTGCCGCGAGCGCTCCCGCTCTCGCCCAGCAGCCTGCATCGCCGGACTGGCCGACGGAGAAATGCAACCGCTACAGAGCAGCTTACGAGCTGATCTTGAATCGGCAGGGCAAGACGGGGCTCAGCCCGGAATTCCTCGCCAGCCACGACGCCTTCCTCGCGGCAAATTGCCAGTCCCGCGCCGAAGTCTGCGCCCGCAGCCCGGAAGAGATCGCCCTCGCCAACAAGCTGACCTTGATGGCGATGAACCGCGGCATGTCCGGCACCTTCCTGCCGTTTTACTGCCGAAGCTGACCCCTCGCCGGCCTTTCAGCCCTTGCGGCGCGCCCGCAGGCGTGGATGCACATAGAGCTCGAACGCGATCGTCAGGACGATGAACACCAGCGCGATCGCGAAGGCGATTATCCAGTAGGAGACGTCCTCCTGCGAGACGAACCAGCCCGCGATCACCGAGGGAACGAAGAGCAGCAGCCGCGCGATCAGAACCATCGTCGAAACCCGTGAGACGACATCCGCCGAAGCGGTCGAGATGTGCGCATCTGGGATCAGGCTGCGGCGAAATACAAGCCGGCCGCTGCTAGCGGCCGCGCTCCTGTCTCAGCTTTTCCCAGTATTCCAGCCGTTTGCGGATCTCGCGCTCGAAGCCCCGCTCCGGCGGATCGTAGAAGTGCTGGCGGCCGAGCGCGTCGGGCCAATAGTTCTGCCCCGAGAACGCGTCCGGCTGGTCGTGGTCATAGGCGTAGTCGGCGCCATAGCCTTCCTCGCGCATCAGCTTGGTCGGCGCGTTGAGGATCGTCTTGGGCGGCGTCAGGGAGCCACGCTCCTTCGCGACCCGCGCCGCCGCCTTGTAGGCTGTGTAGGCCGCATTCGATTTTGGCGCGGTCGCGAGGTAGATCACGCAGTTGGCAAGCGCGAGCTCTCCTTCCGGCGTGCCGAGCTGCTCATAGGTTTCGGCCGCCGCCCGCGCATGGATCAGGGCCTGCGGATCGGCGAGCCCGATATCCTCCACCGCCATCCTGACCAGTCGCCGCGCCAGGAAGCGCGGATCCTCGCCGGCATCGAGCATGCGCGCGAAGTAATAGAGCGCCGCATCCGGATCCGAGCCGCGGATCGTCTTATGCAGGGCGGAAATCAGGTTGTAATGGCCGTCCTGCGCCTTGTCGTAGATCGGCGCGCGGCGCTGGATCACCTCCGACAGCCCCTGTTCGTCGAGGATCTCGCCTGGCTTTGCCGCCCGCCAGATTTCCTCGGCCAATGTGAGCACGGCGCGCCCGTCGCCATCGGCAAAACGGGCGAGCGCGAGGCGCGCCTCCGCCGTCAGGGGCAGCTCCCTGCCCTCCAGAACCTCGGCCCGGCCCAGCAGGAAGAGCAGCGAGCCCTCGTCGAGTGACTTGAAGGTCAGGACGCGGGCACGCGACAGCAACGCGGCATTGAGCGCGAAGGACGGATTCTCGGTGGTGGCGCCGATCAACGTGATCGTCCCGTCTTCCATCACCGGCAGGAAGGCGTCGAGCTGGGCACGGTTGAAGCGATGGATCTCGTCGACGAAGAGCAGCGTGCCCTTGCCGCCGAGCCGCCGTCCCCGCGCCGCCTCGAACACCCGCTTCAGGTCGGCGACGCCGGAGAAGATCGCGCTGATCTGCTCGAAGCCGAGATCGACAAGCCCGGCGAGCAGCCGCGCCACGGTGGTCTTGCCGGTGCCGGGCGGTCCCCAGAAGATCAGGCTGCCGAGCGTGCCGGAGGCGACGAGCCGCGTCAGCGCCCCATCCGGCCCTGTCAGATGCTCCTGCCCCGCCACCTCGGCAAGCGTCGTCGGCCGCAGCCGGTCCGCGAGCGGGCGCGGCCCCGCCTTGTCGAGGCCCGAGGCGGAAAAGAGGTCGCTCACCCCGGGAAGACCGAGGTGATCGTCTGCCCCTTGCGCGAGATCGTCACCTCCCAGGCACGGCGGCGATCCTTGAGGATGTTTTCGACATCGCGCGAAGTCGCCATCCGTTCGCCGTTGAGCGCCATGATGATGTCGCCCTTCTGGAAGCCGACATTGGCGGCGCTGCTGCCCTCCTCGACATCGCTGACCACCACGCCTTCATTGGCGGTCTCCATCGAGAGTTCCTCCGCCACGGCCGGCGAGAGATTGGTCACCGTCAGCCCGGCCAGCGGCGAGCGGCTGGTGAGCTTCACCGCGTCGCGCGGGCGGCTTTCCGGAGCGGCAATCAGCTTGACCGGGATCGAGATGCGGTTGCCGCTGCGCAGGACCGTCAGCATCGTGGTGCCGCCGATCGGCCGTGTCGCGAAGCGATAGCCGAAGGCCTCCGGATCGTCGACGGCGACGCCGTCCACGGAGAGGATCACGTCGGAACGGCGCAGGCCGGCCAGTTCCGCCGGCCCCTTCTCGACGACGCTGGCGACGACCGAGCCGGCCGGCCGGTCGAGGCCGAGCCCGTCGGCGACATCGGCCGTCAGCGCCTGCAGCCGCGCGCCGAACCAGGGCCGTTTCACCGTGGTGGCGCCGGCCTTGGCGCTGTCGACGATGAGCCGGACCATCGCGGAGGGAATCGCGAAGCCGATGCCGACGCTACCGCCGGAGCGCGAATAGATCGCCGTGTTGATCCCGACGACACGCCCTTTCATGTCGATCAGCGGGCCGCCGGAGTTGCCCGGATTGATCGCCGCATCGGTCTGGATGAAGGACTGGGCGTCGCCGACGCCGATCTGCGTACGTGCCAGCGCCGAAACGATGCCCTGCGTCACCGTCTGGCCGACACCGAAGGGATTGCCCATGGCGAGCACGATGTCGCCGACCTGAAGCTCGTCCGTATCGGCGAGGTCGATCGCGGCGAGGTTCTTGGCATCCGAGACCTTGAGCACGGCGAGGTCGGTGCGCGGATCGCGCAGCAGGATCTTGGCCTCGACCTCACGCTTGTCGGCGAAGGCGACCTTGACCTCGCTCATGTTCTCGATGACGTGATTGTTGGTGACTACCAGCCCCGCCTGGGCGTCGACGATGACGCCCGAGCCCAGCGAGCGCTGCACCCGCTCGCGCGGCACGCCGAAGCCGCCATCGCCGAAGAAGCGGCGGAAGAAGGGATCGTCCATGAACGGGTTCTGCGGCCGCTTCTCCACCCGCGCCCCGTAAACATTGACCACGGAGGGTGCCGTGCGCTTCACCAGCGGCGCGAAGGAGAGCGTGACCTGTTCGCGCGTCTCGGGCACCTGCCGCGCCTGCGCGAAAACCGGTCCCGGCGCTACCCCCGTCATCAAGGCGCAGGCGAGCGCCCCGGCCACGACGATCTTGCGGTTGCTTGCGAAGCGGTTGGTCATGCTCATCCTCGTTCAACATACGAAACGGGCGCGGGCTTCCGTTGCCCGCGCATCAACCGCTATACCCGCGCGAAGCGCTGCGGTTCCCGCAGCATGATATCCCAGCCGGAAACGCACCACGAGCCGGATAGGAAAAGCAGGATGAGCCTGATTCGGCTTGTATACGCCAGCAAAAGCCGGCTGGTCGACGCCAACCGCCGCGAAGAGCTCGACAGGATCCTGGCGAGCGCACGCCGGCTCAACGAACAGAATGGGATCACCGGTTTCCTGCTGGCCACGGACGGCGCCTTCGCCCAGGTGCTCGAAGGACCCGAAGCGGGCGTCGCCGAAACCTATGGCAGGATCGTGATCGACCCGCGCCACACGGCCCTTCGCCTTCTCGCCCAGGAATCGATCGTGGAGCGCAGCTTCGCCGGCTGGGCGATGGGTGTCGCCGAGCGCAACGAGACGACGAACTTCATCTTCGGGCTCTACGGCATCACCCCCGAACAGGATCTGCCGGCTCAGCCGCTCGACGTTCTCGTCGATCTCGCCCGCGAGCTGGCCCAGCAACCCGCCTAAGCTTTCGCAAACGAAAAAGGGCGGCCATTCCGGCCACCCTTTCCGGTCTCGATGCTGCCCCGGGCGCTCAGGTCGTGAAGAAGCTCTGCGTCCCATGCGCCTCGATGGCTTCGGCGAGGCGGCTGAGCGCATGGACATAGGCGGCGGTGCGCATCGCGATGCCCTTCTCCTGCGCCACCGTCCAGATCGCACGCCCCTCGCGCTCCATGATGTCACGCAACCGCTCATGGATCTCCGGCAGCAGCCAGTAGAAGCCCTGCCGGTTCTGCACCCACTCGAAATAGGAGACGGTGACGCCGCCGGCATTGGCAAGGATATCGGGCAGCACGGTGATGCCGCGCGCCTCGAGAATCGCATCGGCCTCGGGCGTGACCGGCCCGTTTGCCAACTCCAGCACGACACGCGCCTTGACGCTGTCGGCATTGCCTTCATGGATCATGTTCTCCAGCGCCGCCGGCACCAGCAGATCGCAATCGACGCCGACGAGGTCATCGGCTCCGATCTGGCGATGACCGCCCTCGCCCGCCGTGACCGTGATCGACTGCCCGTTCTCCTTCGCCGCGATCAGCCGGGCCAGCTCGAGACCGTCGGCGCAGGCGACGGCGCCGGCAGAGTCGGAGACGGCAACGATGCTGTGCCCATCTGCCGCCAGTAGCCTGGCGATGAACTGTCCGGCATTGCCGAAGCCCTGGATCGCCACGCGCATCCTGTCGCCGAGACCGAGATCGCCTCGCAGATGCCTGACCAGGTAATAGCCGCCGCGCGCCGTCGCATCGTTGCGGCCGAGCGACCCGCCGAGGGCGATCGGCTTGCCGGTGATCACGGCCGGTACGGCCTCGCCCACGATCTGGGCATATTCGTCGGCCATCCAGCCCATGATCATCGCGTTGGTGTAGACATCAGGCGCGGGAATGTCGCGATCGGGACCGATGGTTCGGGCGAAGGCCTGGATATAGGCGCGCGACAGCCGCTCGAGCTCCGCCTTCGAGAGCTGACGAGGGTCGACCTGCACGGCCCCCTTGCCGCCGCCATAGGGCAGGTTCATCACGGCGCATTTGAAGGTCATCCAGAAGGCCAGCGTCTCGACCTCATCGGCGGTCGAGGACGGATGGAAACGGATGCCGCCCTTGGTCGGTCCACGCGTGTCGTCGTAGCGGCAGCGCCAGGCCAGGAAGGATTTGCGCGAGCCATCATCCATCCGGATCATCAGCCGGACCTTCGTCGTCTCGCGGGCGAATTTCAGCTTCTCGATGACATCCGGATCGACGTTGAGATGTTTCGCAGCGGCGTCGAGCCGTACGAGCGCGTGATCGAGAAGGTTGTCATCCGCCATGATGCGATCCGTCCTAGAGGCTAAAATACAGGCACCCGCTTAAATTCCAGGCAGCCGATGCACAAGCGAAGGAAGGGCGTATCGCACCTGCGAAAACCGGATAGGGTCCCAGAACGGAAAAAAGGCGGCCTTGCGGCCGCCTTTTCCGAAACAGGAATGGAAACGCCGATCAGGCGGCTTCGTCTTCCGCCGTGAACACGGGGCCGGAATCCTTCCCCTTGGCCTCGACGTCGCGGTCGACGAACTCGATGATCGCCATCGGAGCGTTGTCGCCGAAGCGGAAGCCCGCCTTCATGATGCGGAGGTAGCCGCCGTTGCGCTCCTTGTAGCGCGGGCCGAGGACCGCGAAGAGCTTGCCGACCAGCTCGATGTCCTTGATCTGGGCGATGGCCTGACGGCGGGCATGCAGGTCGCCGCGCTTGCCGAGCGTGATGAGCTTCTCGACGACCGGACGCAGGTCCTTCGCCTTCGGCAGCGTGGTGGTGATCTGCTCGTGCTTGATCAGGGCCTGGGCCATGTTGGCGAACATCGCCTGGCGATGCTCGGCCGAGCGGTTGAAACGACGACCGCGGAAACCGTGACGCATTGTTTGGCTCCTTCGTTGCTTACGGCCGCCGTGCCACGGTACGGCCGTTCGTTATGCTCCGGCTCGCATGAGCCGGGCGAAAAGGCGCAGGCCAAGCCTGCGCCGTCTTTTCTCAGTAGTGCTCTTCGAAGCGCTTAGCGAGCTCTTCGATGTTCTCCGGCGGCCAACCCTGAACGTCCATGCCCAGGTGCAGGCCCATGGTGGCGAGCACTTCCTTGATCTCGTTCAGCGACTTGCGGCCGAAGTTCGGGGTGCGCAGCATCTCGCCCTCGGACTTCTGGATGAGGTCGCCGATATAGACGATGTTGTCGTTCTTGAGGCAGTTGGCCGAGCGGACCGAGAGCTCGAGCTCGTCGACCTTCTTGAGCAGCGCAGGGTTGAAGGGCAGCTGCGGCGCGGCCGAGACGGCCTCTTCCTTGCGCGGCTCCTCGAAGGTGATGAAGACGGCGAGCTGATCCTGCAGGATGCGGGCGGCGAGCGCCAGCGCGTCCTCAGGGCTGACCGAGCCGTTGGTCTCGATCGCCAGCGTCAGCGAATCCTTGTCGAGGTTCTGGCCCTCGCGGGTGTTCTCGACGCGGTAGGAGACCTTCTTGACCGGCGAATAGAGGCTGTCGACCGGGATCAGGCCGATCGGCGCGTCCTCGGGACGGTTCTGCTCGGCCGGGACATAGCCCTTGCCGGTGTTGACCGTGAACTCCATGCGGATCTCGGCCCCGTCGTCCAGCGTGCAGAGCACGAGGTCAGGGTTGAGGATTGACACGTCGCCGATGGTGTTGATGTCACCGGCGGTGACGGCGCCCGGACCCGACTTGCGCAGGGTCATGCGCTTCGGTCCCTCGCCTTGCATCTTGATGGCGATCGCCTTGATGTTGAGGACGATGTCGGTGACGTCCTCACGGACGCCCGGGATCGAGGAGAACTCGTGCAACACGCCGTCGATCTGCACGGCGGTGACGGCCGCACCCTGCAGCGAGGAGAGCAGCACGCGACGCAGCGCGTTGCCGAGCGTCATGCCGAAGCCGCGCTCCAGCGGGCGCGCCACCACGGTGGCAAGGCGCTTCGGGTCGTCCCCGACCTTGACTTCGAGCTTGTTCGGCTTGGAAAGATCCTGCCAGTTCTTGCTGATCACGACCGCACTCCTGGTGCTGAATTCATCTGGCGGCCGAAAGCCGCCCCGGACAGGCGCCCGCCCCTGCGGGCGCCTCTTCGACGCTCAGGCGTCAGACGCGACGACGCTTGCGCGGGCGGCAGCCATTGTGCGGGATCGGCGTGACGTCGCGGATCGAGGTCACGGTGAAGCCCGCAGCCTGCAGCGCGCGCAGCGCCGACTCGCGGCCCGAACCCGGACCCGTCACCTCGACCTCGAGGGTGCGCATGCCATGCTCCGCAGCCTTGCGGGCAGCATCCTCAGCCGCGACCTGGGCGGCGTAGGGGGTCGACTTGCGCGAGCCCTTGAAGCCCATCGTGCCGGCCGAGGACCAAGAGATCGTGTTGCCCTGCGCGTCGGTGATGGTGATCATGGTGTTGTTGAACGAGGCGTTCACATGCGCGACGCCGGAGACGATGTTCTTGCGTTCGCGACGGCGGACGCGGGTGGCTTCCTTGGCCATGGTTCTCTTTCTTCCATCCTTCAGGCGCGCCCGTCATTCCAGGCGCTGGGGATACCGGCTGCCCCGTCAAGGGCCAGCCGGCGAATAGACAGCGGGCCGGATCATCGGCCCGCCGAAACTCACTTCTTCTTGCCGGCGATCGGCTTCGCCTTGCCCTTGCGGGTACGGGCGTTGGTGTGGGTGCGCTGACCACGAACCGGCAGCGAGCGGCGATGACGCAGGCCGCGATAGCAGCCGAGGTCCATCAGGCGCTTGATGTTCATGGTGACTTCGCGGCGCAGATCGCCCTCGACGAGGTAGTCGCGATCGATCGTCTCGCGGATCTGCAGCACTTCGGCGTCGGTCAGCTGGTTGACGCGGCGCTCGTCGGCGATGCCGACCTTCTCGCAGATTTCCTTGGCCTTGGCGGCGCCGATGCCGTGGATATACTGCAGGCCGATGACGACGCGCTTGCCGGTGGGAATGTTGACGCCCGCAATACGAGCCATGGTCTCTTCTCCATGTCGGCCGACATGCCCGATGGCATCCCGGCGGTGAAAATGATCCTGCGTCCGGTGGAGGCCGGCCCGTGCAGGACGTTGAACGGCTCCACGCGATAACGCGACGTCGCCCCTTCTCGCGAAGGTAGCGGCATCGCTCCCATGGAACCGGATGGCGGCTCGTTAACGGGTTGTTCGTCCCGAGTCAACCCGGCGCAACCAAGAAACATGCCAAGGCCTGCCCGGTCCCCCGTGGCCGGCCTTGGCGAGCCTCATGCGCCCTACTTCTTCACGAGGTTGCACTTGCTCTCCGAAAGCGGCGGGATGATCTCCGCCGCCGGGATCTTGCGGACGACCTTGAAGTAATCCCATGCGGCTTTCGATTCCGCAGGCTTCTTCACCTCGACCAGCAGCATGTCGTTCATCAGCCGGCCGTCCTCGCGGATCTTCGCGCCGGGCGCATAGAAGTCGTCGACCGGCATCTCCCGCATCTTCGCCGCGACGGCGGGACCGGCGGCGGTGCCGGCCGCCTTCACCGCCTTCAGATAATGCAGGACGGAGGAATAGACGCTGGCCTGGATCATGCCCGGCATCTTCTTGGTCCGCGCCATGTAGCGATCGGCGAAGGCGCGGCTGGCCTTGTCCGCGTCGTGGTAATAGGCCGTGGTTGTGATCAGCCCCTTGGCCTTGTCGAGGCCGAGGCCATGGACGTCGCTGAGCACGACGACCATCGCCGCCAGCTTCTGGCCGCCATCGACGAGGCCGAACTCGCCCGCCTGCTTGATCGAGTTGATCGTGTCGGTGCCGGCATTGGCGAAAGCGACGATCTTGGCCTTCGATGCCTGGGCCTGCAGCAGGAAAGACGAGAAGTCGGGTGTCGATAACGGGGCCCGCACCGTACCCAGGGTCTTGCCGCCATTGGCCGCGATGATCGCCTCGATATCGGCCGTGAGCTGGTGGCCGAAGGCATAATCGGCCGCGATGATGTACCAGCTGTCGCCGCCCTCGCGCAGGATCGACAGAGCCGTCCCCTTCGCCGAGGTCGTAGTGTCGAAGGTCCACATGAAGCCGGTGGGCCCGCAATCCTCGTTGAACAACCGCGTCGTCGCCGGCCCGTTATAGAGCGCGACCTTCTGGCGCTCCTTGGCGATGCCGGCCACTGCCAACGCGACGGCGGAGTTGGTCAGGTCGGCGATGGCGGTGACGCCGTCCGCGTCATACCAGCGCCTGGCAAGCCCCGCCGCAATGTCAGGCTTGTTCTGATGATCGGCGGCGATGATCTCGATCGGTTTGCCGAGCACGGACCCGCCGAAATCCTCGATCGCCATCTTTGCCGCCTCGACCGAGCCCAGCCCGCCGAACTCGGCATAATTGCCGGACTGATCGTTGAGGATCCCGATCTTGACCGCATCTTGCGCCCGCGCCGCCGCCGGCATCAGCGCCAGCGTGCCCGCGACCAGCCATGCACCCCATCTCGTCATGCGCCTGCTCCCTGTCCTGCACCGGACCGGAAAGCCGTCTCGCCTTCCGGTCGACGGATGCTTCACGCCGCTTGGCACGGCCTGCACACAGCACATCCGGCAGGGGCCGGCCTGTCAACGCACGGGCGGGCCGAGAAACGGCAAAGGCAAGCGCGCAAAAACGCACGGCAAAGAAAAACCCGGACAGGCAAGGCCTGTCCGGGTCTTGATGCATGGGATCGCGGGGTACTCAGCCTTGTGCGGCGACCGAAAGCGCCCTGGCAATCGCTTCCGAGACGTCATCGATCGGCTGCATGCCGTCGATCGGCGTAAGCTGGCCACGCTTGTCGTAATAAGGCGCGACCACGGCGGTATCGCGGTTATAGGCCTCGAGCCGGGTCTTGAAGACCTCCGGATCGTCGTCCTTGCGCACCGGCTGTCCGGCTGCCCTCGCCTCCTCGGCGCGGCGAACGATACGGTCCACGAGCTTCGACTGGTCGACCTTGAGCTCGAGCACGGCATCAAGCTTGAGCCCCTTGCCGGCCAGCATCTCGTCGAGCGCCTCGGCCTGCGCCAGCGTGCGCGGGAAGCCGTCGAGGATGAAGCCCTTCTTGGCATCCGCCTCTTCGATGCGGTCGGCGACGATGCCGATGACGATCTCGTCCGAGACGAGCCCGCCGGCATCCATCACGGCCTTGGCCTTCTGCCCGACCGGCGTTCCGGCGGCGACGGCGGCACGCAGCATGTCGCCGGTCGAGAGTTGCGGAATGCCGTGCTTCGCGACGATGCGCGCCGCCTGAGTGCCCTTGCCCGCCCCCGGCGGCCCCAGGAAAATCAACCGCATCTTATCTCCGCGCTCCTCGCAACTTGGCCTTCTTCACCAGCCCCTCGTACTGATGGGCCAGCAGATGCCCGTGGACCTGCGCCACGGTATCCATCGTCGTCGTCACCACGATGAGCAGCGAGGTGCCGCCCAGCAAAATGATCGGGATCTGAGCATAGGTGATCATGAACTCGGGGATAAGGCAGACGATCGTCAAATAACCTGCGCCGAGAACGGTGATGCGGGTCAGGATGCGATCGATATGCTCGGCGGTGCGCTCGCCCGGCCGGATACCCGGCATGAAGCCGCCATGCTTCTTGAGGTTGTCCGCCGTCTCCACCGGATTGAACACGATCGCGGTGTAGAAGAAGCAGAAGAAGATGATCAGCGCCGCATAGAGGAACATGAACAGCGGCCGGCCATGGGCGAGATAGGTCGCGATCGTCGACAGGAAGCCCGTGCCACCCTGCGCCTGCGAGAAGCTGGCAATGGTCGTCGGCAGCAGCAGGAGCGAGGAGGCGAAGATCGGCGGAATGACGCCCGAGGTATTGAGCTTCAGCGGCAGGAACGAGGTCTGGCCCTCATACATGCGGTTACCGACCTGGCGCTTCGGATAGTTGATCAGCAGCCGCCGCTGGGCGCGCTCCATGAACACGCAGAAGGCGATGACGCAGATCGCCATCACTAGTATTCCGAGCAGCAGCCCGGTCGAGATCGCACCCTGCCGGCCGAGCTCGAGGGTCTGGGCGAGCTGGGCCGGGAACTCGGCGATGATGCCCGCGAAGATGATCATCGAGGTGCCGTTGCCGATGCCGCGGCTGGTGATCTGCTCACCGAGCCAGAGCAGGAACATCGTGCCGCCGACCAGCGTGATCGTGGTCGAGAGCAGGAAGAAAGGACCCGGCTCCAGCACGAGGTTACCCGAACCCTGGAGACCCACGCCGATCGCGTAGGCCTGGAAGACGGCGAGCACCAGCGTGAGGTAGCGCGTGTACTGGTTGAGGATCTTGCGGCCCTGCTCCCCTTCCTTCTTCAGCGTCTCGAAGGTCGGCACGACGCTGGAAAGAAGCTGGATGATGATCGAGGCCGAGATGTACGGCATGATCGCCAGTGCGAAGATCGCGAGCCGGCCGACGGCGCCGCCCGAGAACATGTTGAACAGGCCGAGCACGCCGGACTGGCTCTGCTGCCGGAACAGATCGGCCACCGCATCCGGATTGATGCCCGGCAGCGGGATATAGGTGCCCAGCCGGTAGACGATCAGCGCGCCCAGCGTGAACCAGATGCGCTTCTTGAGTTCGTCCGCCTTGGCGAGCGCCCCGAAGTTGAGGTTTGCCGCTAGCTGTTCAGCCGCCGATGCCATGCGTCGGATCCCCGGATCTCAGTCGATATTGAAGCACGCCGTCGGCTGAAGTCGCGGTGCGAATTTCAGGGGCGTACTGTGCGTCAAACAGTCGAACGGCGGCCAAGGCGCATGGCCCGGCCGCCGTTCGCAAACGTCATGTAGGCGTTCGGATCACGCCTGTGAAGCGGCGGCCAGGATCTTGACCGAACCGCCGGCCTTCTCGATCGCGGCAACGGCCGACTTGGACGCACCGGCGACCTCGAAGGCGAGCTTCGTCTTGAGCTCGCCCTGGCCGAGGATCTTGACGCCGTCCTTCGCCTGGCGAGTGATGACGCCGGCGGCGACGAGCGCCTCGACGGTCACGGCGCCCTTGGCGTCGAGCTTGCCGGCCTCGACGGCCTGCTGGATCCGGCCGAGGTTCACCTCGTTCAGATCCTTGCCGAACAGGTTGACGAAGCCACGCTTCGGCAGGCGACGATAGAGCGGCATCTGGCCGCCTTCGAAGCCCTTGACCGCCACGCCGGCGCGAGCCTTCTGGCCCTTGACGCCACGCCCGCCGGTCTTGCCCTTGCCGGAGCCGATGCCGCGGCCGACGCGGATGCGCGACTTGGCCGCGCCTTCGTTGTCACGAATCTCGTTGAGTTTCATGGTGTCGCCCTCCTCACTTCGCGTCGACGACGCGCACGAGGTGCTTGACCTTCTCGACCATGCCACGCACCGCGGGGGTGTCCTGGAGGGTCGAGCGGCGGCGGATCTTGTTCAGGCCGAGACCGATCAGGGTCTGGCGCTGGGTGGAGTCGCGGCGGATCGGGGAGCCGATCTGCTCGACGGTCAGGGTCTTCTCAGCCTTTGCCATCGAACCCTCCTCACGCTTCCGCGGCCGCATCCGCGCCGGCGTCGCGGCGACGGGTCTGCAGGGCCGAAACCTTGAGCGAGCGACGAGCCGCGACCGAGCGCGGGCTGTCCTCGTTCTTCAGCGCGTCAAAGGTGGCGCGCACGAGGTTGTACGGGTTGGAGGAACCGAGCGACTTCGACACGACGTCCTGCATGCCGACCGCCTCGAAGACGGCGCGCATCGGACCGCCGGCGATGATGCCGGTACCGGCCGGAGCCGCGCGCAGCACGACCTTGCCGGCGCCGTGACGGCCCTGGACGTCGTGATGGAGGGTGCGGCCCTCGCGCAGCGGGATGCGGACGAGGCCACGCTTGGCGGCTTCGGTCGCCTTGCGGATCGCCTCGGGAACTTCACGGGCCTTGCCGTGGCCGAAGCCGACGCGGCCCTTCTGGTCGCCGACGACGACGAGCGCGGCGAAGCCGAAGCGACGACCACCCTTCACCACCTTGGCGACGCGGTTGATGTGGACGAGCTTGTCCACGAATTCGGAATCGCGCTCTTCGCTATCCCGACGCTCACGCGGCTCTCTAGCCATGTGTCTGTCCTCTTACTTGCGCGGACGAAGGCAAAGCCTCGCCGCTCGCTCGAGCCTGACCCCGTGCCTCATTGCGCGGGGAAGCTGAGCATCGGACCGAAAAGTGGATGCCACCTTTCGGAAGACTCCGATGCTCCAAGCACCAATCGATCATCGCGACTGCGTCCGTTCGGACGCGCCATGATCGAAAAACGAGTACCGCCCGGCCGGCGCGCGAACGCCGGCCGGGCGAAACCCGATAACCTCAGAAGCTGAGGCCGCCCTCGCGGGCCGCATCGGCCAGCGCCTTGACGCGGCCGTGGTACATATAGGGGCCGCGATCGAAGACCACTTCCGTCACGCCGGCCTTGACCGCGCGCTCGGCGACGATCTTGCCGATCTGGGCGGCGGACTCGACATTCGCGCCGGACTTGATGTCCTTGCGCAGGTCCTTGTCCAGCGTCGAGGCGGAAGCGAGGGTGACTCCCTTCACGTCGTCGATGACCTGGGCGTAGATCTGCTTGCCGGTGCGGTGCACCGAGAGGCGCGGACGACCATTGGCAACCGCCTTGATCGCGCGGCGGACGCGGGCCTTGCGGCGCGCAGTCGCATCGTTCTGCTTGCTCATCGCTGGCGTCCTTACTTCTTCTTGCCTTCCTTGCGGAAGATGAACTCGCCGGCGTACTTGACGCCCTTGCCCTTGTAGGGCTCGGGGCCGCGGTACTCGCGGATCTCGGCCGCAATCTGGCCGACGACCTGCTTGTCGATGCCGGCGACGACGATCTCCGTCGGCTTCGGCGTCGTGATCGAGATACCGGCCGGGATGTCGTAGTCGATGTCGTGACTGTAGCCGAGCGACAGCTTCAGCGTCTTTCCGGCAACGGCGGCGCGATAGCCGACGCCGTTGATTTCGAGGCGCTTCTCGAAGCCGGCGGTGGTGCCGATCACGAGGTTGTTGATGCGGGCGCGCGAGGTGCCCCAGAGCGCGCGGGCGCGCTTCGACTGCGAACGCGGCTGCACCGCGATCGCGCCGTTCTCCATGGCGACCGAGACGTCCTCGGGCACCTCGAAGGAGAGCTCGCCCTTCGAGCCCTTGACCTTGACGAGCTGGCCGGTGACCGAGGCGGTGACGCCTGCGGGAACCGAAACCGGCTTCTTACCGATACGAGACATTGGATTTCTCCTGAAGATGAGCGGCGCCTGACGGGTCAGAAGACCCGGCAGAGCACTTCGCCGCCCACGTTCTGCTCGCGGGCCACATGATCGGCCATCACGCCCTTCGGGGTCGAGACGATCGTCACGCCGAGGCCGTCGGCCACGCGCGGCATGGTCTCGACCGACGAATACACGCGCCGGCCGGGCTTCGAGACACGGGAGATCGACCGGATGACCGGCTGTCCCTCGTGATACTTCAGCTCGATGTCGAACTCGGTCCGGCCGTTGCCGAACTCGGTCGTCGAGTAGCCGCGGATGTAGCCCTCGGTCTGGAGCACGTCGAGCACGCGGGCGCGCAGCTTCGAGCCGGGGGTGGACACGCGGGACTTGCGGCGCATCTGCGCATTGCGGATGCGGGTCAGCAGATCGCCGAGCGGATCAATGACTGCCATTGTTCCTGTCCTCCTTACCAGCTCGACTTCACGAGGCCGGGAACCAGCCCCTTGTTGCCGAGTTCACGCAGCGCGACACGCGACATCTTCAGCTTGCGATAGAACGCACGCGGACGGCCCGTCACCTCGCAACGATTGCGGATGCGGTTCTTGGCCGAGTTGCGCGGCAGTTCGGCGAGCTTCAGGCGAGCGAGGAAGCGCTCGTCCATCGGCTGGCTTTCGTCATTGGCGATCGCGAGAAGGCGAGCCCGGCGGCCGGCGAACTTCTTCACCAGCTTCCTGCGACGCTCGTTGTTCTCGACGGAGCTTTTCTTAGCCATCGATCTCTCCTGGTTTCCGCGTTTGAACGGTCAGTTCACTGCCGGAACGGGAAGTTGAAGTGCTTGAGCAGGGCGCGTGCCTCGTCGTCCGACTTCGCAGTCGTGCAGACGATCACGTCCATGCCCAGGACCTGGTCGACCTTGTCGTAGTTGATCTCGGGGAACACGATGTGCTCCTTGATCCCGAGCGCGAAATTGCCGCGCCCGTCGAACGACTTCGGGTTCAGGCCCCGGAAGTCGCGCACCCGCGGAAGCGCGATGGTGACGAGCCGGTCGACGAACTCGTACATCCGCGTCTTGCGCAGCGTGACCTTGCAGCCCACCGGCATGTTCTCGCGCAGCTTGAAGCCGGCGATAGCCAGGCGGGACTTGGTGATGACCGGCTTCTGGCCGGCGATGAGGGCGAGATCGCCCGCGGCGTTGTCGACCTTCTTGCGGTCGGCCGTCGCCTCGCCAACGCCCATGTTGATGACGATCTTCTCGATCGTCGGCACTTCCATGGCGTTCTTGTAGCCGAATTCCTTGATCATCGCGGGACGAACGACGTCCTCGTAATGCTTCTTCATGCGCGGCGAGAGAGCCGCCTGCTGAGCCTCAGCCATCGATCAGATCCCCCGAACGCTTGGCGAAACGAACCTTGCGGCCGTCATCGAGCACCTTGAAACCGACGCGGGTCGCCTTGCCGTCCTTCGGATCGGCGATGGCGATGTTCGACAGGTCGATCGTCGCTTCCTTGCTGATGATGCCGCCCTCGGACTGCGGGGACTGCTTGGTGTGGCGCTTCACCAGGTTGACGCCACGAACGACGGCACGGCCGTCCTTCGGCAGGACCTGGAGAACCTCACCCGCCTTGCCCTTGTCGCGGCCGGCGAGCACGACGACCTTGTCGCCCTTCTTGATCTTCGCAGCCATCACAGCACCTCCGGCGCCAGCGAGATGATCTTCATGTGGTTCTTGGCGCGCAGCTCGCGCGGAACCGGTCCGAAGATACGGGTGCCGACCGGCTCCTTCTGGTTGTTGATCAGCACGGCCGCATTGCGGTCGAAGCGGATCACCGAACCGTCGGGGCGCTTGACGTCCTTGGCGGTGCGCACGACGACCGCCTTCATGACGTCGCCCTTCTTCACGCGGCCGCGCGGGATAGCTTCCTTGATCGAAACGACGATGATGTCGCCGACACCGGCGTACTTGCGCTTCGACCCGCCGAGAACCTTGATGCACATCACACGACGGGCGCCGGAGTTGTCGGCGACGTCGAGATTCGTCTGCACCTGGATCATGGCCTTGATCCTTCCAAATAGTATCAGGCGGTTTCCCGGGCGGCCTCAGCGCTGGCCGGGACTACGACTGACGGGGGTCGATCGCCCCCTGGCCTCAAACAAAACACGATCCGCAAAAGTGGTTTCCACCTTTGCGGAGAACATGCCCGGCTTCTTCCCTGCCCCGCCCTGCCCCTGATTCGGGGCCGGGCGAAGCCGTTCCCGACTTACGCCTTGGGAGCGTCGTCGAGGACAACCCAGCTTTTCAGCTTGGAAATCGGCTTGGACTCCTCGATCCACACCGTGTCGCCGACCTTGAACGTCCCCGCCTCGTTATGGGCGTGATAGTTCTTCGTACGGCGAACCGTTTTCTTGAGGAGCGGGTGCGTATAACGCCGCTCGACCTTCACCACAACAGTTTTGTTCTGCTTGTCGCTGACGACGACGCCCTGCAGTACGCGCTTAGGCATTTTTCTCTCCTCACGCGCTCGCGGCAACGGTCTTCGACCGCTGCAGCGTCTTGATGCGGGCGATGTCCTTGCGCACCTCGTTGACGCGCGCGGTGTTCTCGAGCTGGCCCGTCGCCTTCTGGAAGCGCAGGTTGAACTGCTCCTTCTTCAGCTTGAGCAGCTCGTCCTGGAGCTGGTCCGTGCTCATCGCGGTGAGGTCGGACTGACGCTTGGTGCTCTTCATCTCGCCCTCCCTTACTCGGCGATGCGCTGGATAAAGCGGGTCTTGATCGGCAGCTTGGCGGCGCCGAGACGGAGCGCCTCGCGGGCGATCTCCTCGGACACGCCGTCGAGCTCGAACATGATCCGGCCCGGCTTGACCTTGGCCGCCCAGAACTCGGGCGAACCCTTGCCCTTACCCATGCGGACTTCGGTCGGCTTCTTCGAAACCGGCACGTCGGGGAACACGCGGATCCAGACGCGGCCGACACGCTTCATCGCGCGGGTGATGGCGCGGCGGGCGGCTTCGATCTGCCGGGCGGTGACACGCTCGGGCTCCTGGGCCTTCAGGCCGAACTGGCCGAAGTTGAGGTCCGTGCCGCCCTTGGCGACGCCGTGGATGCGTCCCTTGAACTGCTTGCGGAACTTGGTGCGTTTTGGTTGCAGCATGGCTCTTCTCGATCAGCCTTACGCAGCCTGCTCGCGACGATCGCGATCGCGGTGATCACGGTCACGGCCGCCGGAACGGCCGCCCTCGTCGGAGAGGCGCTTGTCCTGGGCCATCGGGTCGTGTTCCAGGATCTCGCCCTTGAAGATCCAGACCTTGATGCCGCACGTCCCGTAGGTCGTGAAGGCGGTCGCCGTGCCGTAATCGACGTCGGCGCGCAGCGTGTGCAGCGGCACACGGCCCTCGCGATACCACTCGAGGCGGGCGATCTCGGCGCCACCGAGGCGGCCCGAGCAGTTGATGCGGATGCCCTCGGCGCCGAGACGCATCGCCGACTGCACGGCGCGCTTCATGGCGCGACGGAAGGCGACGCGGCGCTCGAGCTGCTGGGCGATCGAGTCGGCGACGAGCGTCGCGTCGATCTCGGGCTTGCGCACCTCGACGATGTTGATCGTCACGTCGGCCTTGGTGAGCTTGGTGACCTCCTTGCGGAGCTTCTCGATGTCGGCACCCTTCTTGCCAATCACCACGCCCGGGCGAGCCGAGTAGATGGTGACGCGGCACTTCTTGTGCGGACGCTCGATGATGATCTTCGAGACGGCAGCCTGCTTCAGCAGCTTCATCAGGGCGGCGCGGATCGCCATGTCCTCATGCAGCAGCTTGCCGTACTCGCCCTTGTTGGCGAACCAACGCGAGTCCCAGGTACGGTTGATGCCGAGGCGCAGGCCGATCGGATTGATTTTCTGACCCATCGTTCTCTCCTCAGGCCTGCGCGGCAGCAGCCTGCTCGCGCACCACGATCGTGATGTTCGAGAACGGCTTCATGATACGGGCGCCACGGCCGCGGGCGCGGGCGTGGAAACGCTTCATGACCAGCGCCTTGCCGACGAAGGCCTGCGCGACGACGAGATCGTCGACGTCGAGATCATGGTTGTTCTCGGCGTTGGCGATCGCGCTCTGCAGGCACTTGCGAACGTCGGTCGCGATGCGCTTGCGGGAGAACTCGAGATCGGCGAGCGCCGTCGCGACCTTCTTGCCACGGATCAGCTGAGCGACGAGGTTCAGCTTCTGCGGCGAGACGCGCAGGTTGCGGGCGACCGCAACCGCTTCGTTCTCAGGCAGCGCACGGGGGGCGGATGCTTTACCCATGGCTTACTTCCTCTTCGCCTTCTTGTCGGCAGCGTGGCCGTGGAAGGTGCGGGTCGGCGAGAACTCGCCGAACTTGTGACCCACCATCTCCTCGGACACGGACACCGGCACATGCTTCTGGCCGTTGTAAACGCCGAACGTCAGACCGACGAACTGCGGCAGGATCGTGGAGCGACGGCTCCAGATCTTGATGACTTCATTACGGCCCGAGGTCCTGGCGACCTCGGCCTTCTTCAGGAGGTATCCGTCGACGAACGGACCTTTCCAAAGCGAACGCGCCATGACGGACCTCAGTTCTTCTTCTTGCGGGCGTGACGGCTCGACACGATGAACGTATCGGTCCGCTTGTTCGAGCGGGTCTTCTTGCCCTTGGTCGGCAGACCCCACGGCGTAACCGGATGACGGCCACCGGAGGTACGGCCTTCACCACCGCCATGCGGATGGTCGACCGGGTTCATCGAGACGCCGCGGTTATGCGGACGACGGCCGAGCCAGCGCGAGCGACCCGCCTTGCCGTCGTTCCGGTTCATGTGATCCGGGTTCGAGACGGCGCCGACGGTGGCGTAGCACAGGCCCGAGATCAGGCGCTGCTCGCCCGAGTTCAAGCGAACGATGACGTAGCCCTGGTCGCGGCCGACGATCTGGGCGTAGTTGCCCGCGGACCGCGCCAGCGCACCACCCTTGCCGATCTTCAGCTCGACATTGTGGACGATCGTGCCGATCGGCAGCGAGCCCATCGGGGCCGCGTTGCCGGGCTTCACGTCGACATTGTCGCCGGCCAGCACGGTGTCACCGACAGCCAGGCGCTGCGGCGCCAGGATGTAGGACTGCTCGCCGTCCTGATACTTGATCAGGGCGATGAAGGCCGTGCGGTTCGGATCATACTCGATCCGCTCGACGGTCGCCGGGATGCCGGCCTTGCCACGACGCTTGAAGTCGACGAGGCGCAGCGTGCGCTTGTGGCCACCGCCGCGGAAGCGGACGGTGATACGGCCGAGATTGTTGCGGCCGCCCGAGGACGACTTGCCCTCGGTCAGCTTCTTGACCGGCTTGCCCTTGTAGAGCTCGCTGCGGTCGACGATCACGAGCTGGCGAAGGCTCGGCGTGATCGGCTTGAAGTGTTTCAAAGCCATGATGGCGATCCTTCCCTCAGAGGCCCGTGGTCACGTCGATCGAGTGGCCCTCTTCGAGGGTCACCACGGCCTTCTTGACGTCCGAGCGCTGGCCGAGGCGGCCACGGAAGACCTTGACCTTGCCTTCGGTGACGATCGTGTTGACGCTCTTGACCTTGACGTCGAAGAGCTTCTCGATCGCCGCCTTGATCTGCGGCTTGGTCGCGGTGCGCGCAACCTTGAACACGACCTTGTTGTGCTCGGAGAGCGTGGTCGCCTTCTCGGTGATGACCGGCGCCACGATTACATCGTAGTGGCGCGGGTCCAGGTTCTTGGCGGACTGGCTCATTTGAAGCGCGCCTCCAGCGCATCGACAGCCGCGCGCGTCAGGACGAGCTTGTCGCGACGCAGGATGTCATAGACGTTGATGCCCTGAACCGGCAGCACGTCGACGTTGGGGATCGAGCGAGCGGCCAGGCCGAAGTTCGTATCGATCTCGGCGCCGCCGACGATCAGCGCGCTCGACAGGTCGAGCTTGCCGAAATGGCCCAGCAGCACCTTGGTCTTCGGCTCGGCGAGCTTGGCATCGTCGATGACGATGATGCCGGCATCCTTCGCCTTGGCCGAGAGCGCGTGGCGCAGAGCCAGCGCACGGACCTTCTTCGGCAGCTCATGGGCGTGGTCGCGCACGACCGGACCGAAAGCCTTGCCGCCGCCGCGGAACTGCGGAGCCGAAGCCGCGCCGTGGCGAGCGCCGCCGGTGCCCTTCTGCTTGTAGATCTTCTTGCGGGTGCGGTCGACTTCCGAGCGGCCCTTGGACTTATGGGTCCCGGCGCGGCGCTTGGCGAGCTGGTAGCGGACCATGCGGGCGAGCAGGTCGGCGCGCGGCTCGAGGCCGAACACGGTATCCGACAGCTCGACCGAACCGGCCGATTTGCCCTCGAGAGTGGTGATATCGAACTTCATCACGCGTTCTCCTCAGCCTGGGCCGCAGGAGCCTCTGCCTTTGCCTCGCCGGCAACCTTGAACTTGCCCGGCAGCGGCGCATCCTTCGGCAGAGCGCGCTTGACGGCGTCACGGACATGGATCCAGCCGCCGGCGACGCCGGGAACGGCGCCCTCGACGAGGATCAGGCCGCGCTCGACATCCGTCTGGACGACGCGCAGGTTCTGCGTGGTCACGCGCTCGGCACCGAGATGGCCCGGCATCTTCTTGTTCTTGAAGGTCTTGCCCGGGTCCTGACGGCCACCGGTCGAACCGATCGAGCGATGCGACACCGAAACACCGTGCGTGGCGCGCAGACCACCGAAGTTCCAGCGCTTCATGCCGCCGGCGAAGCCCTTGCCGGTGGTGGTGCCGGAGACGTCGACGAACTGGCCGACGACGAAGTGGTCCGCGGTGAGCTCGGCGCCGACCGGGATCAGCGCGTCATCGCTGACGCGGAACTCGACGATCTTCTGCTTCGGCTCGACCTTGGCGACGGCGAAATGGCCGCGCTGCGCCTTCGAGACGTTCTTGACCTTGGCCAAGCCCGACCCGAGCTGCACGGCGGAATAGCCGTTCTTCTCGATCGTGCGATGCGCGACCACCTGGCAGTTGTCGAGCTTCAGCACGGTGACGGGAATGTGCTCGCCGGCATCCGTGAAGATGCGGGTCATCCCGACTTTCTGTGCAATCACACCGGAACGCATCGGTGCATACCTTCTCTTGGGGTCATGTCCATCCGGGGTCGCCGGAAACAGAGGACCCGTTTAATCGGATCCGAAGATGATCGGACGAAACGGATACCGGTTCGTCCTTCAGACCATCTCCGACTTAAAGCTTGATTTCGACGTCGACACCGGCGGCGAGATCGAGCTTCATGAGAGCGTCGACCGTCTGGGGGGTCGGATCGACGATATCGAGAACCCGCTTGTGGGTCCGCATCTCGAACTGCTCGCGCGACTTCTTGTCGATGTGGGGCGAGCGGTTGACCGTGAACTTCTCGATGAGCGTGGGCAGCGGGATCGGTCCGCGGACCTGGGCGCCCGTCCGCTTCGCGGTCGACACGATCTCGCGGGTCGAAGCGTCGAGGACACGGTGATCGAACGCCTTAAGGCGGATCCGAATGTTCTGACCGTTCATGGTCTATTTTCTCCGTGACGTGAAAAGGCGAAGGCCCCGAAGAGCCCTCGCCCCTCACGAAAACGCGTTACGCGATGATCGAAGCGACGACGCCTGCGCCGACGGTGCGGCCGCCTTCGCGGATGGCGAAGCGCAGCTTCTCTTCCATCGCGATCGGGGCGATCAGCGTCACCTCCATCGAGATGTTGTCGCCCGGCATCACCATCTCCGTGCCTTCCGGCAGCGAGACCACGCCGGTCACGTCCGTCGTGCGGAAGTAGAACTGCGGGCGGTAGTTGGTGAAGAACGGCGTGTGACGGCCACCCTCTTCCTTCGTCAGGATGTAGGCCTCGGCCTTGAACTTCGTGTGCGGCTTCACCGAGCCCGGCTTGCACAGCACCTGGCCGCGCTCGACGTCCTCGCGCTTCGTGCCGCGCAGCAGCGCGCCGATGTTGTCGCCAGCCTGGCCCTGGTCCAGCAGCTTGCGGAACATCTCGACGCCGGTCACCGTCGTCTTCTGCGTGTCCTTCAGCCCGACGATCTCGATTTCCTCGCCGACCTTCACGATGCCGCGCTCGACGCGACCCGTCACCACCGTGCCGCGACCCGAGATCGAGAACACGTCTTCGACCGGCATCAGGAACGGCTGGTCGACCGGACGCTCCGGCTGCGGGATGTAGTCGTCCACCGTCTTCATCAGCGCGATCACCGCGTCATGGCCGATCTCCGGCGTGACGTTGTCCAGCGCAGCCTTCGCCGAGCCCTTGGTGATCGGGATGTCGTCGCCGGGGAAGTCGTACTTCGACAGAAGCTCGCGGATCTCCATCTCGACCAGCTCGAGCAGCTCCGCGTCGTCGACCAGGTCGACCTTGTTCATGAACACCACCAGCGCCGGAACGCCGACCTGGCGCGCCAGCAGGATGTGCTCGCGGGTCTGCGGCATCGGGCCGTCCGCCGCCGACACCACCAGGATCGCGCCGTCCATCTGCGCCGCGCCCGTGATCATGTTCTTCACATAGTCGGCGTGGCCGGGGCAGTCGACATGCGCGTAGTGACGGTTCGGCGTCTCGTACTCGACGTGCGCCGTCGAGATCGTGATGCCGCGGGCCTTCTCCTCGGGCGCCTTGTCGATCTGGTCATACGCCGTGAACGACGCACCGCCAGACTCAGCCAGAACCTTCGTGATCGCAGCCGTCAGTGACGTCTTGCCATGGTCAACGTGACCAATCGTTCCAATGTTGCAGTGCGGCTTCGTCCGCGAAAACTTCTCTTTGGCCATCGTAGCCTCCGTTCAATCTCTCAGTGTTCAGTCGAAGGTTCTGGTCAGGCGTACTTGGCCTGGACCTCGGCGGCGACCGCCGACGGAACCTGCTCATAATGGTCGAACTGCATCGTATAGTTCGCGCGGCCTTGCGAGAACGAGCGCAGCTGGTTGACGTAGCCGAACATGTTCGCCAGCGGCACCATCGCGTTGATCACGACGGCGTTGCCGCGCATGTCCTGGCCCTGGATCTGGCCACGACGCGAGTTCAGGTCGCCGATGACCGAGCCGGTATAGTCTTCCGGGGTCACGACCTCGACCTTCATGATCGGCTCGAGCAGGACCGAGCCAGCCTTCTGCAGGCCTTCGCGAAGACCGGCGCGCGAGGCGATTTCGAAGGCCAGGGCCGACGAGTCGACCTCGTGGAAGGCACCGTCGATCAGCGAGACCTTGACGTCCACCACCGGGAAGCCGGCGAGCACGCCGGACGAGATGACCGACTGCAGGCCCTTCTCGACGCCCGGGATGTACTCCTTCGGCACCGCGCCGCCGACGATCTTCGACTCGAACTCGAAGCCCTTGCCGGTCTCGTTCGGCTCGACCGTGAACTTGACACGGGCGAACTGACCCGTGCCGCCGGTCTGCTTCTTGTGGGTGTAGTCGATGTCGACCTTCTTGGTGATCGTCTCGCGATAGGCGACCTGCGGCGCGCCGATATTGGCATCGACCTTGTAGGTGCGCTTCAGGATGTCGACCTTGATGTCGAGATGCAGCTCGCCCATGCCCTTCAGGATGGTCTGGCCGCTCTCCTGGTCGGTCGACACGCGGAAGGACGGATCCTCGTTCGCGAGCTTCGACAGGGCGAGGCCCAGCTTCTCCTGGTCGGCCTTGGACTTCGGCTCGATCGCGATCGTGATGACCGGCTCGGGGAACTCCATGCGCTCCAGGATGACCGCGTTGACGGGGTCGCAGAGCGTATCGCCGGTACGGACGTCCTTGAGGCCGGCCAGGGCGACGATGTCACCGGCATAAGCCTCCTTGATGTCCTCGCGGTTGTTCGCATGCATCAGCAGCATGCGACCGACGCGCTCCTTCTTGTCGCGGGTCGAGTTGATGACGCTCTGACCGGCTTCGACCTTGCCCGAATAGACGCGGCAGAAGGTGATCGTGCCGACGAAGGGGTCGTCCATGATCTTGAACGCGAGCATCGCGAAGGGGTCGGCGTCGCTCGGGTTGCGGGTGGTCGGCTCCTCGGTCTTGAAGTCGATGCCTTCGACCGCGCCACGATCCACCGGCGACGGCAGATAGTCGACGACGGCGTCGAGCAGCGGCTGCACGCCCTTGTTCTTGAAGGACGAGCCGCAGAGCACGGGGTGGAAGGCGCGACGCTGAACCGCGGTGCGGATCAGGCGACGCAGCGTGTCGGCGTCAGGCTCGGTGCCTTCGAGGTAAGCCTCCATCGCGGCGTCGTCCATCTCGACGGCGGCCTCGACGAGCTTCGAGCGATACTCGGCAGCCTTGTCGGCGAGATCGGCCGGGATGTCCTTCTCGTCGAAGGAAGCGCCGAGCGCCTCGCCGTTCCAGACGATCGCCTTCATCTTCACGAGGTCGACGACGCCGACGAAGTCGGATTCGGAACCGATCGGAATCTGCAAGCAGACGGGCTTGCCGGCGACGCGGTCGATGATGTCCTGGACGCAGCGATAGAAATCGGCGCCGATCTTGTCCATCTTGTTGACGAAGACGACGCGCGGGACGTCGTACTTGTCGGCCTGACGCCAGACCGTCTCGGTCTGGGGCTCGACGCCCTGGTTGCCGTCGAGCACGCAGACCGCACCGTCGAGCACGCGCAGCGAACGCTCGACTTCGATGGTGAAGTCGACGTGGCCGGGGGTGTCGATGATGTTCAGGCGGTTGTCGCGCCAGAAGCAGGTCGTCGCAGCCGAGGTGATCGTGATGCCACGCTCCTGCTCCTGCGTCATCCAGTCCATGGTCGCGGCGCCGTCGTGGACTTCGCCGATCTTATGGGACTTGCCGGTGTAGTAGAGGATGCGCTCGGTCGTCGTCGTCTTGCCGGCATCGATGTGGGCCATGATGCCGAAGTTGCGATAACGGTCGATGGGATGGGAACGGGCCATGATCGTGCTCTGTGTCTCGGGTCAGCGCGCCGCTTACCAGCGGTAGTGCGAGAAGGCGCGGTTGGCTTCCGCCATCCGGTGCGTGTCTTCACGCTTCTTGACGGCGTTGCCGCGGTTGTTGGCGGCATCCATCAGCTCGGCCGACAGGCGCTCCACCATGGTCTTGTCGTTACGGCCACGGGCAGCCGCGATCAGCCAGCGGATCGCGAGAGCCTGGCGGCGCTCGGTACGGACTTCGACCGGAACCTGATAGGTCGCACCACCGACGCGACGGGAACGGACCTCGATCGCCGGAGCAACGTTCTCGAGCGCCGACTTGAAGACGCCGAGCGGCTCGCTCTTGGTCTTCGCCTCGATGATGTCGAAGGCACCGTAGACGATCCGCTCGGCGGTCGACTTCTTACCTTCGTACATGACCGAGTTCATGAACTTGGTCACGACGATATCGCCGAACTTCGGGTCCGGGATAACTTCGCGCTTTTCGGCACTGTGGCGGCGGGACATCGTCTAGTCTCCGGTCAATCTGGAACGCTGCGGACCGGCTCGGGTCGGAAGACCCCGCCGGCCTGGCAGAAAATTACTTCGGACGCTTCGCGCCGTACTTCGAACGGCGCTGCTTGCGGTTCTTGACGCCCTGCGTGTCGAGCACACCGCGCAGGATGTGATAGCGCACGCCGGGAAGGTCCTTCACGCGGCCGCCGCGGATCATCACCACCGAGTGCTCCTGAAGGTTGTGACCTTCACCCGGGATGTAACCGATCACCTCGAAGCCGTTGGTGAGACGAACCTTGGCAACCTTACGAAGCGCCGAGTTCGGCTTCTTCGGGGTCGTCGTATAGACGCGCGTGCAGACGCCGCGCTTCTGCGGGCACGACTCGAGCGCCGGGGCGGTGTTACGCGCCTTCACGGGCGACCGCGGCTTGCGGATGAGCTGGCTGATTGTCGGCATTCTGGCCTCTCGCCCCACTGAGCGTTTGGAAATTCCTGGTCAAATCTCCCAGGCCGAGCAAAGCCATGACATAAACGAAGCCGCGCCATCGGCGCCCTTCAAGGGGCCTCAGGCGCGTTCGCCAGCAGAGGAACACGGAAAAGCCCCGCGTTCCTGCATCCTGCCATGTCGTCATTCGACGCTGGAATTCCGACGGAGTTTCGGTCGCGAACCTCGCTCGCGAACCATGCGCAAGCGACAAACGTGTCCGACAGCCGTCGACAGTGGCGCGCTTATGACTCAACCGGAGATTCGCGTCAAGCCCGAAACCGCCGAAAACGGCGGGTTTTGCGGGGTTTCGGTCGGCTGCGCCCTCGCCCGCCCCTCCGCGCAAGAAAAAGGCCGCCCGGACGGGGCGGCCTTTCCAATCATTGCGTGAACCGTGGGCCTTACTCGGCAGCCGGCAGGACCGCCGCGGCTTCGGCAGCAGCCTTGGCCGCCGCATCCGCCTTCTGGCCGATGATGAGATCGTCGCGGCGAGTCGCCACCTGCTTGATGCGGGCGACCTGGGCGCCGGTGCCGGCCGGGATGAGCGAGCCGACGATGACGTTCTCCTTGAGGCCCTCGAGCAGGTCCGACTTGCCGTTGACCGCCGCCTCGGTGAGGACGCGGGTGGTCTCCTGGAAGGACGCCGCCGAGATGAACGAGCGGGTCTGCAGCGAGGCCTTGGTGATGCCGAGCAGGACCGGCACGCCGGAAGCCGGCTTCTTGCCCTCCTCGCGCATCTTCGCGTTGATTTCCTCGAGCTCGACGCGATCGACCTGGTCGCCGGTCAGGATGTCGGTGTCTCCCGACTCCGTGATCTCGACCTTCTGCAGCATCTGCCGGACGATGACCTCGATGTGCTTGTCGTTGATGCCGACGCCCTGGAGGCGATAGACCTCCTGGATCTCGTTCACCAGATAAGCCGCCAGCTCCTCGACACCCTTGATCGCCAGGATGTCGTGCGGGGCCGGGTTGCCGTCGAGGATGTAGTCGCCGACCTCCACGACGTCGCCGTCCTGGAGATGGATGTGCTTGCCCTTCGGGATCAGGTACTCGACCACGTCCGAACCATCGTGCGGCGTCAGGGTGACGCGACGCTTGTTCTTGTAGTCCTTCCCGAAGCCGATGACGCCCGACTTCTCGGCGATGATCGCCGCATCCTTCGGACGACGCGCCTCGAACAGTTCCGCGACGCGCGGCAGACCGCCGGTGATGTCGCGGGTCTTGGCCGAGTCGGTCGAGACACGGGCGAGCACGTCGCCGGCCTTCACGGTCGAGCCCGGCTCGACCGAGATGATGCCGTCGACCGGCAGGATGTAGCGGGCATCGCCACCACGGGCGAGCTTCGCGATCTTGCCGTCCGCACCCATGATCGTCATCGCCGGCTTGAGGTCGGCCGTGCGGGCCGAGCCGCGCCAGTCGATCACGACGCGCTTGGAGATGCCGGTCGCCTCGTCGGTCGTCTCGGTCATCGACATGCCGTCGACGAGGTCCTCGAAGCCGACCTTGCCGTCGACTTCCGCCAGGATCGGGCGGGAATAGGGATCCCACTCGATCAGGCGCTGGCCGCGCTTGACCTTGTCGCCCTCGTCGACCCGCAGCTTCGAGCCGAACTGGACGCGATGGACCGCGCGCTCGGCGCCGTCCGGCCCGACGATCACGATGGCGATGTTGCGCGCCATGGCGATGAGGTCGCCGTCCGAGTTCCGCGCGACGTTGCGGTTGCGCATCTTGACCGTGCCTTCGAAGTTCGACTCGACGAAGGACTGGTCCGCGATCGTGGCCGCGCCGCCGATGTGGAAGGTGCGCATGGTGAGCTGCGTGCCCGGCTCGCCGATCGACTGCGCCGCGATGACGCCGACGGCCTCGCCCATGTTGACGGGCGTGCCGCGAGCGAGATCGCGCCCGTAGCAGGTCGCGCAGACGCCGTTCTTGGTCTCGCAGGTGAGAACCGAGCGGATCTTCACCTCCTGGACGCCGGCGGCGTTGATCTTCTCGATATGGCTCTCCTCGATCATCGTGCCCTTCGGCACCAGGACGTTGCCGTCGATGTCGGTCACGTCCTCAGCCGCGGAACGACCCAGGATGCGCACGCCAAGCGAAGCCACGACCTGGCCGGCATCGACGATGGCGCGCATCTTGATGCCGTTATCCGAGCCGCAATCCACCTCGGAGATGATCGCGTCCTGCGCCACGTCGACGAGACGACGGGTCAGATAGCCGGAGTTGGCCGTCTTCAACGCCGTATCGGCGAGGCCCTTACGGGCGCCGTGGGTCGAGTTGAAGTACTCGAGAACGTCGAGGCCTTCCTTGAAGTTCGAGATGATCGGGCTCTCGATGATCTCACCCGACGGCTTGGCCATCAGGCCGCGCATGGCGGCGAGCTGGCGCATCTGCGCCGGCGAACCACGGGCGCCCGAGTGCGACATCATGTAGATCGAGTTGATCTGCTTGTCGCGGCCGTTGTCGTCCTTCTGGACGGTCGAGATGCGGGCCATCATCTCCTGGGCGAGCTTGTCGGAGCACTTCGCCCAGGCATCGACGACCTTGTTGTACTTCTCGCCCTGGGTGATCAGGCCGTCCTGATACTGCTGCTCGTAATCCTTGGCGAGCGCGCGGGTCGTGTCGACAATCTGCCACTTGTTCTCCGGCACGACCATGTCGTCCTTGCCGAAGGAGATGCCGGCCTTGAAGGCGTGCTTGAAGCCCAGCCCCATGACGCGGTCGCAGAAGATCACCGACTCCTTCTGACCGCAGCCGCGATACACGGCGTCGATCATTCCGGAGATCTCCTTCTTGGTCATCAGCTTGTTGACGACGTCGAAGGACACGGCCGGGTGCTCCGGCAGCGCGGTGGAGAGGATCACGCGGCCCGGCGTGGTGTCGTAGATCTTCGTGTACGGCTTGCCGTCATGGCCGACGCCGGTCCAGCGATATTTGATCTTCGAATGCAGCGTCACGACCTTCTCGTGCAGCGCATATTCGAGCTCGCCGAAATCGCCGAAGATCTTGCCCTGGCCCGGCTCGCCGTCCGAGACGATCGAGAGGTAGTAGAGGCCGAGCACGATGTCTTGCGACGGCACGATGATCGGCTGGCCGTTCGCCGGGTGCAGGATGTTGTTGGTCGACATCATCAGCACGCGCGCTTCCAGCTGCGCTTCGAGCGACAGCGGGACGTGCACGGCCATCTGGTCGCCGTCGAAGTCCGCGTTGAAGGCGGCGCAGACCAGCGGATGCAGCTGGATCGCCTTGCCTTCGATCAGCACGGGCTCGAAGGCCTGGATGCCGAGGCGGTGGAGCGTCGGCGCGCGGTTGAGCATCACCGGATGCTCGCGGATGACCTCGTCCAGGATATCCCAGACCTCAGGCTTCTCCTTCTCGACGAGCTTCTTGGCCTGCTTGACCGTGGTCGAGTAGCCCTTGGCGTCGAGGCGCGCATAGATGAACGGCTTGAACAGCTCGAGCGCCATCTTCTTCGGCAGGCCGCACTGGTGCAGCTTCATCTCCGGGCCGACGACGATGACCGAGCGGCCGGAGTAGTCGACGCGCTTGCCGAGCAGGTTCTGGCGGAAGCGGCCCTGCTTGCCCTTCAGCATGTCGGCGAGCGACTTCAGCGGGCGCTTGTTGGCACCCGTGATGACGCGGCCGCGGCGGCCGTTGTCGAACAGGGCGTCGACGGACTCCTGCAGCATCCGCTTCTCGTTGCGGATGATGATGTCCGGCGCGCGCAGCTCGATGAGGCGCTTCAGGCGGTTGTTGCGGTTGATGACGCGACGATAGAGGTCGTTCAGATCCGAGGTCGCGAAACGGCCGCCATCGAGCGGAACGAGCGGGCGCAGATCCGGCGGGATGACCGGGATCTGGGTCATCACCATCCATTCCGGCTTGTTGCCCGACTCCTGGAACGCCTCGATGATCTTGAGGCGCTTCATCAGCTTCTTGGGCTTCAGCTCAGACGTCGTCGTCGCGATCTCATGCTTGAGATCGGCGTTGATCTGGTCGAGGTCGAGCGCGCGCAGCATCTCGCGGATGGCTTCCGCGCCGATCATGGCGGTGAAGGTGTCCGCGCCGTACTCTTCCTGAGCCCGGACGTACTCCTCCTCCGACAGAAGCTGACGGTCCTTGAGCGGGGTCAGGCCCGGCTCGATGACGACGTAGCTTTCGAAGTAGAGAATGCGCTCGAGGTCCTTGAGCGGCATATCCATCAGGAGGCCGATGCGCGAGGGCAGCGACTTCAGGAACCAGATATGCGCCACCGGGGCGGCGAGCTCGATATGGCCCATGCGCTCGCGCCGGACGCGGGCGAGCGTGACTTCGACGCCGCACTTCTCGCAGATGACGCCCTTGAACTTCATGCGCTTGTACTTGCCGCACAGGCACTCGTAGTCCTTGATCGGCCCGAAGATGCGCGCGCAGAACAGGCCGTCACGCTCCGGCTTGAACGTGCGGTAGTTGATGGTCTCCGGCTTTTTGATCTCGCCATAGGACCAGGACAGGATCTTCTCCGGGCTCGCGATCGAGATCTTGATCGCGTCGAAGGCCTGCTGGACCGGCTGCTGGCCGAAAAGGTTCATGACCTCTTGCTTCATCGCCTGTCTCCTCTAGCCGGCGGGGGCAAAGGCCGCCCTGCCCGGCTCGTAAATTCCGTCTGCCGGCGGCGTCAGTGCCGCCGGCGAATGTCCAAGGCTTGTCTAGCGGCTCACTCGGCCGCCTCGGCCGGCGGCAACTCGCCCGGCTTCACCTTGTTGTTGACGAGCTCGACGTTGAGGCCGAGCGAGCGCATCTCCTTGACGAGAACGTTGAAGCTCTCGGGGATGCCGGCCTCGAAGTTGTCCTCGCCGCGCACGATCGACTCGTAGACCTTGGTGCGGCCCGCGACATCGTCCGACTTCACCGTCAGCATCTCCTGCAGGGTGTAGGCGGCGCCGTAGGCTTCGAGCGCCCAGACCTCCATTTCGCCGAAGCGCTGGCCACCGAACTGTGCCTTGCCGCCCAGCGGCTGCTGGGTGACGAGCGAGTACGGGCCGATCGAACGGGCGTGGATCTTGTCGTCGACCAGGTGGTGCAGCTTGAGCATGTAGATGTAGCCCATCGTCACCTTGCGGTCGAAAGGCTCACCCGTGCGGCCGTCATAGAGGGTCGACTGACCCGAGCTATGCAGGCCGGCCTGCTCCAGGAGCCGCTCGATATCGGCCTCCTTGGCGCCGTTGAACACCGGGGTCGCGACGGGAACGCCGCGGCGCAGGTTCTGGCCCATCTCGACGAGCTCGTTCTCGTCCATCGAGGCAATGATCTCATTATCCTCGTAGACGGCATCGAACTCGGCCTTCAGCGCCTTGAAGTCGTTGGTCTTCTTGTAGGCGTCGAGAGCCTTCGAGATCTGCTTGCCGAGGCCAGCAGCCGCCCAGCCCAGATGGGTCTCCAGGATCTGTCCGACGTTCATGCGCGAGGGCACGCCGAGCGGGTTCAGCACGATGTCGGCATGGGTACCGTCCTCGAGGAACGGCATGTCCTCCACCGGCACGATGCGCGAGACCACGCCCTTGTTGCCGTGACGGCCGGCCATCTTGTCGCCCGGCTGGATCTTGCGCTTCACCGCGACGAAGACCTTGACCATCTTCATCACGCCCGGAGGCAGCTCGTCGCCGCGCTGCAGCTTCTCGACCTTGTCGAGGAAGCGCTGCTCAAGGCGCTTCTTCGACTCGTCGTACTGCTTCCGCATCGCCTCGATCTCGGTCATCAGCGAGTCTTCGGCAGTCGCGAACAGCCACCACTGCGAGCGCGGGAACTCGCTCATCACCTCGCGGGTGATGACCGTGTCCTTCTTGAAGCCCTTCGGTCCGGCGAGGCCGGTCTTGCCGGTCAGGATCTCGGCCAGACGCGCGAAGGTGTTGCGGTCCAGGATCGCCTGCTCGTCGTCACGGTCCTTGGCGAGACGCTCGATCTCCTCGCGCTCGATCGCCTGGGCGCGCTCGTCCTTGTCCACGCCATGGCGGTTGAACACGCGGACCTCGACGATCGTGCCCTGCACGCCCGGGGGAACGCGCAGCGAGGTGTCGCGAACGTCCGAAGCCTTCTCGCCGAAGATGGCGCGCAGCAGCTTCTCTTCAGGCGTCATCGGGCTCTCACCCTTCGGCGTGATCTTGCCGACGAGGATGTCGCCCGCCGCCACTTCCGCGCCGATATAGACGATGCCGGCTTCGTCGAGGTTCTTCAGCGCCTCTTCCGAGACGTTTGGAATGTCGCGCGTGATTTCCTCAGGGCCCAGCTTGGTGTCGCGGGCCATGACCTCGAACTCCTCGATATGGATCGAGGTGAAGACGTCCTCGGAGACGATCTTCTCGGAGAGAAGGATCGAGTCCTCGAAGTTGTAGCCGTTCCACGGCATGAACGCGACGAGCACGTTGCGGCCGAGCGCGAGCTCGCCGAACTCCGTCGACGGACCGTCGGCGACGATGTCGCCCTTCTTGACGACGTCGCCGACGCGGACCAGCGGACGCTGCGTGATGCAGGTCGACTGGTTCGAGCGCTGGAACTTCTGCAGCCGGTAGATGTCGACGCCCGGCTTGGTCGGGTCGGTTTCGCCCGAGGCACGGATGACGATACGGGTCGCGTCGACCTGGTCGACGATGCCGGCGCGGCGGGCCGCGATCGCGGCGCCCGAGTCACGGGCGACGACCGCTTCCATGCCGGTGCCGACGAAGGGCGCGTCGGCGCGAACCAGCGGCACCGCCTGGCGCTGCATGTTCGAGCCCATCAGCGCGCGGTTCGCGTCGTCGTTCTCAAGGAACGGGATCAGCGCCGCGGCGACCGAAACGAGTTGCTTCGGCGACACGTCCTGGAAGTCGACCTTGTCGACCGGCGTGACGATGACTTCACCCGCGCGGCGGCAGACGATCAGGTCGTCGGTCAGGCGGCCTTCCTTGTCGACGGCGGCGTTCGCCTGGGCGACGTTGTACTTCGCCTCTTCCATCGCCGAGAGATAGATCACCTCGTCCGTGACCTTGCCGTCGCGGATGCGGCGATACGGGCTCTCGATGAAGCCGTACTTGTTCACCCGCGCGAAGGTCGCGAGCGAGTTGATCAGGCCGATATTCGGGCCTTCCGGCGTCTCGATCGGGCAGATGCGGCCGTAATGCGTCGGGTGCACGTCGCGCACCTCGAAGCCGGCGCGTTCGCGGGTCAGACCACCCGGGCCAAGCGCCGAAAGACGACGCTTATGCGTGACTTCCGACAGCGGGTTCGTCTGGTCCATGAACTGCGAGAGCTGCGAGGAACCGAAGAATTCGCGCACGGCGGCAGCCGCCGGCTTGGCGTTGATCAGGTCCTGCGGCATGACCGTGTCGATATCGACCGAGGACATGCGCTCCTTGATGGCGCGCTCCATGCGCAGGAGGCCCAGGCGATACTGGTTCTCCATGAGCTCGCCGACCGAGCGCACGCGGCGGTTGCCGAGATGGTCGATGTCGTCGATCTCGCCCTTGCCGTCGCGCAGGTCGACCAGCGCCTTGACGACCGCGAAGATGTCTTCCTTGCGCAGGATGCGCACGGTGTCCTCGGCGTCGAGGTCGAGGCGCATGTTCATCTTGACGCGGCCGACGGCCGAGAGGTCGTAGCGCTCCGGATCGAAGAACAGCGACTGGAACATGTTCTCAGCCGTCTCGAGGGTCGGCGGCTCGCCCGGGCGCATCACGCGGTAGATGTCGAACAGGGCTTCCTCGCGGCGCGAGTTCTTGTCGACATTGAGCGTGTTGCGGATATACGGGCCGACCGTGATGTGGTCGATGTCGAGCACCGGAATCTCGTCGAAGCCGTCATCGGTGAGCTGCTTCAGCAGCTTCTCCGAGATTTCCTCGCCGGCCTCGGCGAAGATCTCGCCGGTCGCGGGATTGACGAGGTCTTCGGCGATGTACTGGCCGTACAGGTCCTCGTCCTGCGCGCGCAGGAACTTCAGGCCCTTCTCGGCGAGCTGGCGGGCGGTACGGGCGACGAGCTTCTTGCCGGCCTCGACCACGACCTCGCCGGTGTCGGCGTCGATCAGATCCTCGGTCGCCTTGAAGCCCTTCATGCGCTCCGCATCGTAGGGAACGCGCCAGCCCTTGGCGTCCTTGGTGTAGGTGATGTGGTTGTAGAAGCGGTTGAGGATCTCCTCACCGTCCATGCCGAGCGCGAACAGCAGCGAGGTGACCGGGATCTTGCGCTTCCGGTCGATGCGCGCGTGCACGATGTCCTTGGCGTCGAACTCGATGTCGAGCCAGGAACCGCGATACGGAATGATGCGCGCGGCGAAGAGCAGCTTGCCCGAGGAATGGGTCTTGCCCTTGTCGTGATCGAAGAACACGCCCGGCGAGCGGTGCATCTGCGAGACGATGACGCGCTCGGTGCCGTTGACGATGAAGGTGCCGTTGTCGGTCATGAGCGGCATGTCGCCCATGTAGACATCCTGCTCCTTGATGTCCTTGACGGACTTCGCCTGGGTGTCCGGATCGATATCGAACACGATCAGGCGCAGCGTCACCTTGAGCGGCGCCGAGAAGGTCATGCCGCGCTGGCGGCACTCGTCGACGTCATACTTCGGCGGCTCGAAGGTGTACTTGACGAACTCCAGCAGCGAGGCGCCGGAGAAGTCGCCGATCGGGAAGACCGACTTGAAGACGGACTGCAACCCCTCGTCGGGCCGGCCACCCTTGGGTTCGTCGACCATCAGGAACTGGTCGTAGGACGCCTTCTGAACCTCGATGAGGTTCGGCATCTCCGCCACTTCCTTGAGCTTGCCGAAGAACTTGCGGACGCGCCTGCGACCCTGGAGCGAATTGACCATGTTGTTCCTCGCGTTCTCTGGGCATTCCGATGCGTGGCGGCCACGCCCCGGAACCTCCCAACCTCTCCGTTCAGAACCGGGCCCGATAGCAGGATCGCAGATCCGGCCAGCGGCTTCGGCTCCATGGACGGCTCACCCGGCGGTCCGGATCGGCGGCCAGGGCCGCCGGGTGAGCCGTTCGACGCGACGCGTCGACTTCATCTTCATCGAAGCTTCGCCGCTCGGTTGCGGCTGGCTTCCGCGACAACTCCCGCGCCCTTCGCATCGGACCGAAAAGTGGGAGCCACTTTTCGGATCAATCCGATGCGCCGACCCTTCGGTAGATCACCGTTTTCGCGCCCACCGGGACGCGCGATGATCTAGCGCGGAAACGACGCAACAGCCCCGAAGGCGCAGGACGCCTCGGGACTGTCAGTTTCGACTACGGTCGGACCGGCATCAGCCGGCCCAAGCTCACTTGAGCTCGACCTTGGCGCCGACGGCCTCGAGCTGCTTCTTCAGCTTCTCGGCCTCGTCCTTGGCAACGCCTTCCTTCAGCGGCTTCGGAGCGCCCTCGACGAGGTCCTTGGCCTCCTTCAGGCCGAGGCCGGTGATGGCGCGGACTTCCTTGATCACCTCGATCTTCTTGTCGCCGGCGGCGGCAAGAACGACGGTGAACTCGGTCTGCTCTTCAGCGGCAGCGCCGCCGGCGGCAGCGCCACCGGCAGCCGGGCCAGCCGCAACGGCGACGGCGGCGGCGGCGGAGACGCCCCACTTCTCTTCGAGCATCTTGGCGAGGTCAGCGGCCTCGAGAACGGTGAGCGACGACAGCTCGTCGACGAGCTTGGCGAGATCGGCCATGGTTAACTTCCTGTCTTAGAGGTTCGAACGATAAGGGTTTGCTGGCTATCAAGCCGCATTCTTGTCGGCGTAGGCCTGAACCACGCGAGCCAGCTTGCCGGCGGGCGCGTTCGTGAGCTGCGCGAGCTTCGTAGCCGGGGCCTGGATGAGACCGGCCAGCTTGGCACGCAGTTCGTCGAGCGAGGGCATCGTGGCCAGAGCCTTGACACCATCGGGGTTCAGGGCGGTCTTGCCCATCGCGCCGCCGAGGATGACGAGCTTGTCGTTCTCCTTGGCGAAAGCGGTGGCGACCTTCGGCGCCGCGACCGGATCGCTCGAATAAGCGATCAGGGTGGGACCCGTCAGCAACTTGCTGATGGACGCGACGTCGGTGCCTTCAAGAGCGATCTTGGCCAAGCGGTTCTTTGCGACCTTAACAGTGGCGCCATTCGCCTTCATCTCGCGACGAAGCTTCTGGAACTGGGCCACGGTCAAGCCCGCATAGTGGGCCACGACGACGACCGACGTGCTCGAAAACACATCGTTCAGCGACGCGACGGCATCTTTCTTTGCCGCTTTATCCACTGGGCTCTCTCCGGTAGGCGACGGGCTTTTGAGGGCTCGCCGCCGGTTGCACGTGTCGCTTCCTGGAACCCCGGTTGACACCGGCGCCCCGCGAAGCGACGCTTGGTGCCCTGTCCCCGCTCCCGAACCCAAAAGGGCCGCGATCGGGCGAGATGGTTCGAACCTCTTTCCGGATCTCAACGATCCGGGACTAAGCTCTTGCACCGTCTATGCAGGCCTCTTGGCGAAATTATGCTCCCGACCGAAGCCGGAAAGCACCTGCAGTCTCAGACAGGACTGGATGATTCCGAGCCCGGAAGATCGCTCTCCCGAGCCTGAACCACCCATTCTTCAGCGGAAACCCGCCGAAAAACGCGAAATGGACCCCTGCGCGCCGAGCACGCCGGAGCCCCTTCACTCATGGAAACAGGCGAGCGTCATAGCGCCTTCGCCTGCTTCTGCCAAGTAGGCTCTTGACATCAAATATTCAAGAGCGGGTGCGGCCAGGAACCGCACCGACCGATCAGCCGCCGAGGACGGTGTTCGGCTCGACCTTGACGCCCGGGCCCATGGTCGAGGAGATCGCGACGCGCTGGATATAGGTGCCCTTGGCGCCAGCCGGCTTGGCCTTGGAGACCGAGTCGACGAAAGCCTTGATGTTCTCCGAGAGCTTCTCAGCCGAGAACGAGGCCTTGCCGACCGCCGCATGGACGATACCGGCCTTCTCGACGCGGAACTCGACCGAACCACCCTTCGAGGCGGCGACGGCGGCGGTCACGTCCATGGTGACGGTGCCGACGCGCGGGTTCGGCATCAGGCCGCGCGGGCCGAGCACCTTACCGAGACGGCCGACGAGACCCATCATGTCCGGGGTCGCGATGCAGCGGTCGAAGTTGATCTCGCCCTTCTGGACGGTCTCGACCAGCTCCTCGGCGCCGACGATGTCGGCACCCGCAGCCTTGGCCTCATCGGCCTTGGCGCCGCGGGCGAAGACGGCGACGCGCAGCGTGCGGCCCGAGCCGTTCGGCAGGTTGCAGACGCCGCGGACCATCTGGTCGGCGTGGCGGGGATCGACGCCGAGATTCATCGCGATCTCGACGGTCTCGTCGAACTTGGCGTTGGCGCGCTCCTTGACGAGCGAGACAGCCTGGTCGAGCGAGTAGAGCTTGGTGCGGTCGATGCCCTCACGGCCATTGACGACGCGCTTTCCGACATGTGCCATTGTCAGCCTCCCCTCAGCCCACGACTTCCAGGCCCATCGAGCGGGCCGAGCCACGGATCATGGCCGAAGCCGATTCGACGGTGTCGCAGTTGAGATCGGCCATCTTCTTCTCGGCGATCTCGGCGATCTGCGCAGCGGTCACCTTGCCGGCGGCGCCGCCGCGGCCCGGGGTCTTCGAGCCCGAGGTCAGACCGGCCGCCTTCTTGAGGAAGTACGAGACCGGCGGCTGCTTCATCTCGAAGGTGAAGGAGCGATCCTGATACGCGGTGATGATCACCGGGATCGGCATGCCCTTTTCCATCTGCTGGGTCTTCGCGTTGAAGGCCTTGCAGAATTCCATGATGTTGAGGCCGCGCTGACCGAGCGCGGGACCGATCGGCGGCGACGGATTGGCCGCGCCCGCCGGAACCTGAAGCTTCACGTAGCCCGTGATCTTCTTCGCCATGATGGCTGCTCCTGCCGTCCGCTCCGTTGCCTTTCGGAACGACGACGCCCCTGCCCGCCGACGCTCTCCGCCGGGGCCGGGGTGGTTGCAGTGCGTGGTGCGGCGCGTTTGCTCCGGCTGGCGACCGGCACGTCTCCCACGCGGTTGAGGCGCGCCCTATGACATAAGGCAGCGCCGAAGGGAAGTGGATTCGTTAACGACGAACCCTCGCCCTCATTCTGAAAACCAAACCGAAAAGTCTCAGATCTTCTCGACCTGGCCGTATTCCAGCTCGACCGGCGTGGCGCGACCGAAGATCGACACCGCGACCTTGAGGCGAGCACGGGCGTGATCGACATCCTCGACGACACCGTTGAATGACGCGAAGGGGCCGTCCGCGACCTTGACCTGCTCGCCGACCTCGAAGACCACCGTCGGCTTCGGACGCTCGATGCCCTCGGCGACCTGGCCCTTGATGCGCATCGCCTCATGCTCGGGGATCGGCATGGGCTTGGCCTTGTCGGCGCCCAGGAAGCCGGTGACCTTCGGCGTGTTCTTGATGAGGTGGTAGACCTCGTCGGTCATCTCGCACTTCACCAGCACGTAGCCGGGGAAGAACTTGCGCTCGGTATCGACCTTGCGGCCGCGGCGAACCTCGACGACCTTCTCGGTCGGCACCAGCACCTCTTCGAACTTGTCGGCGAGGTTGCGCTGCTGCGCCTGATCGCGGATCGACTGTGCGACCTTGTTCTCGAAATTGGAGTAGGCGTGGACGATGTACCAGCGGGTGCTCACGTTCGTAATTCCGTTCAACGGGCGCCGAGGATGACGCCCAGACCCCAGCGGATGATGGTGTCGGTGAAGAAGAAGAACAGGCTCGAGACGACCACCATGGCGAGCACGAGGCCCGTGGTGATCAGCGTCTCGCGGCGCGAGGGCCAGGTGACCTTGGCCGCCTCGGAACGCACGTCCTGCAGGAACTGGAAGGGATTGGATTTCGCCATGAACCACCTCGGGTGCCGACACCGCCCGCGACCCTTGCCGCCAAGCCGAATCGGCCGTCCTGAAACATTCGCGGCGCGGGACCCGGGAGGGTCGCGCGCCGTCATCGGAAGCCTCTTACATTGCCCGGAGCCTTTAGCCAAGACCCTTTTGGCCGGGATGGCTCAACCGCGCCGCAGCGACATCAGCAGAAAGAACGGCCGCTCCCGCTCCTTCGCCCAGCCTGGCTCGGCCGCGACCTGCTCCGGGCTGGGCCCCCATTCGACCAGCTTGGCCAGCATGAAGCCCGCTCCCAGCATAAGGTCGAGATAGGCCGCGATCGTGCGGTGGCGTTTGACCACTCCTTCGGCCAGCCAGTTGCTGACTCGCCTGCCCTCGTCGAGATAGCCGTTGACCGGCCAGGTCGCGCGGCCATCGGCATCGGTCAGCCACTCCTGTCGCGCCGGCGCCGTCATCAGCGGGTGCTCGACCGAGCAGACCAACGCCCCACCCGGCTTCAGCGACGCGTGCACGCGGCCGAGCAGGCCAGCGAGATCGGTCAGGTAGTGAAAGGCCAGCGAGCTATAGGCGAGATCGAAGCTCCCGGCCGGCGGCGCGAAGCTTTCGAGATCGGCCCGCTCATAGGCGATCCGGGAATCAGTCGTCTCGCGACGCGCCCGCTCCAGCATCTTCTCGGAGACGTCGACGCCAACGACGCTCTCGGCCCCCTCGCCTGCCGCAAAGCGGCAGAACCAGCCGAAGCCGCAGCCGAGATCGAGCACGCGCTTGCCGGCCAGCGGCGGCAGCATCGCGCGCAGTACCGGCCATTCCGGCGCGCCTTCCAGCCCGTGAACGGAGCGCGCGAGCTGGCTATAGCCCGCGAAGAAGGTTTCGTCGTCGTAGATGTTCTGGGTCATAGGCGCCTCGCCAACCTGCCTGGCCTCGGGCGCATCGTCAGTCGCCAGCGGGACGACTGGCAGGGGCAGCAGGGCTCGAACCCGCGACCTGCGGTTTTGGAGACCGCCGCTCTACCAACTGAGCTATACCCCTGCAGGTGCGCGTCATGTGCCCCAAGGCGCGACGCATTTCAAGTCGAAATCGCGCACCATCCTCATTTGCGATAGGGGCCGAGCTCGCGGGCATAGCGCTCGACCAGCCTCAAGCCGAATTCGGTCGGCCTCAGCGACGGGCCGCGGTCATGAATCGCGATGCCGGCGCGTGCGCCGAATATCCGCTTGCCGTAGCAGATCAGCGTCTCGATCGATTGCATGATGAAGGTGATCGCCGGCAGGACGTCGCGATAGGCGGCCTCCGCCCCCGCCTCATTCCCCAGCTTGTAGAGGTTGTAGGCCCGTAGCGCATAGTCGATCGTGTCGGGCGCCAGGATCATGCCGATACAGCCGGCGCGGAAATTGTCGATCAGCTCGAGCCCGCCGCGCCCGTTCAGGATCGGCAGCCGGCCTTCCGTCACCGCGATCAGTCGCTCGATCTCGATGACCGAGCCCTCACCCTTGATCAGGCTGATGTTCGGATGCCGACGTGTCAGCTCCCTGATGTCCTCGGCGGAAAGTCCCCGCCCCATATAGGCCGGCGCATTCTGGATCGCGACCGGCAGCGACGTCTGGTCGGCGATCCGGCCGAAGAAGCGGATATATTCGGCTGCCCCGAAGCTTCCGACCATCGGCGGCTGGAGAATCACCCAGTCGGCGCCGTTCCTTTCCGCGACCTTCACCAGCTCGACCTGTTCGGCCACCGAAGAGCCGAAGATGGTGAAGGCGAGCGGCTTCTTGCCGGCCACGTCCTCCGCCATCCACTCCATCACCGCGCAGTGTTCGCCGAAGCTCAGCTTGGAAACCTCGGTGGCGAGCCCCAGCGCCGCCATGCCCTGCACGTCGAGATCGAGGCTGATCTGAGCCTGCTTGCGCATCGCCGCCCGGTCGAGCCGCTCATGCTCGTCGAACAGCGCGAAGACGATCGAATGGATCCCCGGAAAGGGTGGCTTGAACGACATCGGCAGACTCCTCCGCAACGGGAACGGCTGGTCCGTTCTCTCGCAACGATTGAGAGCATGGAATGACAGCCTCGCGCAGCCCGAGCGCAAGGAATCGCCCTTGCGCTCAGCTCATGAGCGAAGCATTGCCGCCAAAGGAAAAAGGGCGGTGTCGCCACCGCCCTTTCCCAAACCATTCTGCGTGACGTCGATCAGGCGATGATCGAAGCGACGACGCCTGCGCCGCAAAGTCTGCGGTTTCCGCGGGCGTCGTTGTTGCTTCGATCAAGCAATGATCGAAGCGACGACGCCTGCGCCGACGGTGCGGCCGCCTTCGCGGATGGCGAAGCGCAGCTTCTCTTCCATCGCGATCGGGGCGATCAGCGTCACCTCCATCGAGATGTTGTCGCCCGGCATCACCATCTCCGTGCCTTCCGGCAGCGAGACCACGCCGGTCACGTCCGTCGTGCGGAAGTAGAACTGCGGGCGGTAGTTGGTGAAGAACGGCGTGTGACGGCCACCCTCTTCCTTCGTCAGGATGTAGGCCTCGGCCTTGAACTTCGTGTGCGGCTTCACCGAGCCCGGCTTGCACAGCACCTGGCCGCGCTCGACGTCCTCGCGCTTCGTGCCGCGCAGCAGCGCGCCGATGTTGTCGCCAGCCTGGCCCTGGTCCAGCAGCTTGCGGAACATCTCGACGCCGGTCACCGTCGTCTTCTGCGTGTCCTTCAGCCCGACGATCTCGATTTCCTCGCCGACCTTCACGATGCCGCGCTCGACGCGACCCGTCACCACCGTGCCGCGACCCGAGATCGAGAACACGTCTTCGACCGGCATCAGGAACGGCTGGTCGACCGGACGCTCCGGCTGCGGGATGTAGTCGTCCACCGTCTTCATCAGCGCGATCACCGCGTCATGGCCGATCTCCGGCGTGACGTTGTCCAGCGCAGCCTTCGCCGAGCCCTTGGTGATCGGGATGTCGTCGCCGGGGAAGTCGTACTTCGACAGAAGCTCGCGGATCTCCATCTCGACCAGCTCGAGCAGCTCCGCGTCGTCGACCAGGTCGACCTTGTTCATGAACACCACCAGCGCCGGAACGCCGACCTGGCGCGCCAGCAGGATGTGCTCGCGGGTCTGCGGCATCGGGCCGTCCGCCGCCGACACCACCAGGATCGCGCCGTCCATCTGCGCCGCGCCCGTGATCATGTTCTTCACATAGTCGGCGTGGCCGGGGCAGTCGACATGCGCGTAGTGACGGTTCGGCGTCTCGTACTCGACGTGCGCCGTCGAGATCGTGATGCCGCGGGCCTTCTCCTCGGGCGCCTTGTCGATCTGGTCATACGCCGTGAACGACGCACCGCCAGACTCAGCCAGAACCTTCGTGATCGCAGCCGTCAGTGACGTCTTGCCATGGTCAACGTGACCAATCGTTCCAATGTTGCAGTGCGGCTTCGTCCGCGAAAACTTCTCTTTGGCCATGACACCCTTGTCCTCGAAGGCGGCCCTCCGGGGCCTTGAAACGGGGTCGCATTAGGGGGTTTTGCAACGGGATGCAAGGTTCCCTGCTCAGCAGGCCCCACCGAGGTCGTCAGGCCTGACGGCGCCGCGCCGGAGGCAGCGGGCAGAGCGAGCCGCAATCGGCCACGCCCGGCAGCAGATAACGCAGGCAGCAGACCCGGCGCTGGCAGGCTTCTATCGCGACGAGCGGCGAAGGCCGCAGCATGTCGTAGAGCGGGTTGCGCGCGCCGGCGGGCGTCAGGGCTGTCGTCAGCAGCTTCTCCGCCTCGGCGATCCCGTCGCGATCCGCCTCGGGCCGCTCGGCACATTGCTGCACCGCCCAGGCGAAGCGCACGGCGGCATTGGCCCACATCAACCGGGCAGAGACCGGAAAATGGGCTGCGAGCAACTTGACCAGCGGAGCAAGGTGGCCCTCGATCAGCGCATCGAACCGCCCCCGGCGGCCTGCCGGCGCGAGCGTGGCGCCGGGTCTCAGCAGGATCGCGGCCGTGCGGCCATCGTCATGCAGCGCGAAGCGCGCTTCCGGCAACGCGACCGGCAGCTCCCTGTGGGCGAGCAGAAGTGCCGCGACGGTGGGAATCACCACCGCGGCGAAGTGCCATTGGCTCCACATCGACACCAGCGCCTGGCGCTCTCCGCCCGGGTGCCGCTCGGCGAAGCGCAGGAGCAACCGATCCAGCATCGCCTCGTCCAGCAGCCTCGCTCCCGGCAGCCCTTCCGTCTCGTCGCGGCGCTGAACGGCACCGCCAAGATAGGCGAAGCTGCCGGTAAAGCAGCCGGCGAGCTCGGGCAGGCTCATTCCTCGCCCCGACCCGGAGCCGTCAGCCAAAGCGCCAGGGGAGCCGCGAGCAGGGCGAGCATGGCCGCGCCGGCCAGATAGGGCGTGTAACCGAAATGTTGGGCGACCCAACCGGCGCCGAGCCCGCCAACCATGCTGACGATTGAATCCGTGCCCTGTAGCAGCGTGAAGTCGACCCCTGCCTGGCGCGGATCCGCGATCGCCATGAAGCGGGCGTAGAGCGCAACGAAGCCGAGTGCCATGATCCCGGAGGAGCTCGCCAGGGCGAGGCCTGCGAGCAGCAACGGGGAGCTTCTCCCATGCCCGATCGCGACGGCCAGGGCGGCGAGCGTGACGGCTTGCAGCAGCAGCGCCACGATCATGATGGGCCGTGCGCCCCACAGCCTCACCGCCCCGCCGCCGAGCAGGGCGCAGCCCAGACCGACGGCGAGCCCGCCGAGGCCGTTGATCGCGCCCAGCGTCTCGAGATCGAGCCCGGCATCGACCAGCATCGGTGCCAGCATGCCGACGCCCCATTTCTGCGCGGCGACGTAGAGCGCCGCGAGCCAGAGCCCATTCCGCAGCCGCGGCCGGGCGAACGCCGCCTTCAGCGAGGGCTGATGGGTCCGCAGATCCGGCGCCGGCGCCGGCTTTGACAGCAGGAACGGCAGCATCAACACGGCGAACAGCCCAGCCGCCGCGAGGGTGGCTCCGGTCCAGTCGATTCGGGCGACCAGAACCAGGAACAGCCCCGAGCCCAGCGCCGAGCCGAGATAGGCACCGCCGACCTGGGCCGCATTGCCCCAGCCATGATGGATCTTGGCGAGCGTTTCGACCGCGTGCCCGTCGCAGGCGATGTCCGCGGTCGAAGCGGCGAAGGCGACCGCGATGAAGATCGCGAGCACCAGATGCCATCGTTCGGGACCTGCGATCGCAACTGCGACCAGCCCCGCCAGCGTGAACAGGCCGCAGGCAAAGACGATCTGGCGCGAGCGCGTCGGCCCGGTCGGCGGCAGGCGATAGCGTTCCACGGCGGCGGACCAGGCGATCTTCAGCGCCCAGGGCAGGCTGATCAGATAGATCAGGCCGATCGCGTCAAGCGGTAGCCCCCGCTCGCGCAACACGCTCGGCAGCGCCAGGAAGGCGATGCCTCCGAGGATGCTCTGGCCGGTATAGAGCCCGGCCAGCGCCGCGATCGTCAGCCAGGCGGAAGACTGCCGCGACAAGGCTGGCCGTCCGACGGCTGCCTCGCTCACCAGCGATAGCGCAGGCTGGCGATGACCTTGCGCCCCTCGTCGAAGTAGCAGAAGCCGGCCGTGCAGGTCTGCTCGCGCTTGTCGAGCAGGTTCGTCGCGTTGACCTGGACGCGCATGCCCTTCAGCCGCGGGTCGAGGTTTTCCAGATCGTAGCGCAGCGAGGCGTCGAGCAACGTACGCGGCTTGTTGTCGAGGATCGGACGGTTGAGGTTGTCACCGAGACTTGCGCCGACATAGCGGACGCCGCCGCCGAGGCCGAGGCCGCGCATCGGCCCGCCCTGCACTTCGTAGTCGAGCCAGAGCGAGGCTGTGTGGTACGGAATGCTGGTCAGCCGGTTGCCTTCTGTCTCCGCTGTCAGCTTCAGGATGCGCGCGTCGTTATAGGCATAGGATGCCTGGATGCTGAGGCCGTTCGTCAGCGACGCCACGCCCTCGATCTCGAAGCCGCGCGAGCGCATGTCGAGCTGGACCTGGCGATTGAAGCCGTTGACCACCTCGTAGATGACGGCGTTGTTCTGGCGCAGCTCGAACACGGCGGCGCGCAGCGAGACGTTCTGGCCGGGCAGATCGTATTTCACGCCGGCCTCGACCTGCTCGCCGGTCGTCGGCACAGCCACCGAGCCCGAGAGCACCGTGCCCGAATTGGGCACGAAGGAGGTCGCGTAGCTGACATAAGGCGCGAGGCCGAAGCTGGTGACGTAGCTCAGCGCGACGCGGCCGGTCGACTGCGCGTCCTTCTGCTTGGTTTCGGTCGGCGTCGCGCCGGCTGCACCGGCCTCGAAGCGGCTGGAGAACCAGTCGTGGCGGCCGCCGAGCGTCAGGCGCCAGTTCTGCCAGCTCATCTGGTCCTGCGCATAGACACCGAACAGCGTCTGGCTTTGCGCCGTGCGGTAGCCGAGCGCCGCGTTGTAGCCCAACGGCACCCCGCCGAAGCCTTCCTTGCCGCGATAATGCAGCCAGCTGAAATCGACGCCGGTCAGGATGCGGTGCGACACCGGCCCGGTGCTCAGCTTCGCCTCGAGGCTGGTATCGGCCGAGAACCCCTGTGTCCGCTCACGGGTCAACCCCGGATCGGCGAGGTAGACATATTGCTGGTTGGTCGCCAGCGCCGAATAGCGCACGCGCTGACGCAACGTGAATATCTCGCCGAAGGCGTGCTCGAACTCGTAGCCGATCCGCCCCTGTTGCTGGCGGAAATCGTTGTAGCGCTTGTCCCCGCCGAAGACCTTCGTCGCTCCGATCGACTTGTAGAGCAGGTTGCCGGAGCGATCCATGTAAGGGCCGTATTCATTGACGTAGGCAGCGGTGCCACCGGTAGTCGAATCCATGTACTCGGCCAGGATCGTCAGCTTGGTGTCTTCGCTCGGCTTCCAGGTGATGGCCGGCGCGATGAAGATCCGGTCGTCCTTGATGGCGCTGATCTGGTTGTTGGCGTCGCGCGCCAGGCCGGTCAGCCGGTAGAACAGCGTCTTCTCGGGATTGGCCGGTCCGGAGATGTCGAAGCTGAACTGCTTGCGGCCGAACGAGCCGCCCTGCACCTCGATCTCGCGGAACGGGGTTTCGGTCGGCCGCTTTGAGATGAGGTCGACGATGCCGGCCGAGGTGCTGGCGCCATAGACTGCGCTGGCGGGTCCGCGCAGCACGTTGATCGCCTCCAGCCCGTAGGGCTCCAGCCGGAACAGGCCGTTGGGGCTGTTGATCTGGCGCAGACCGTCGCGGAAGACGGCATTCTGGGTCACGTCGACGCCACGGATCGTGAAGGCGTCGTAACGCGGGTCGAAACCATAAGTGCCGACCCGGGCGCCAGGCGTGTAACCCAGTGCGTCGAGCAGGTTCTGGGGCTTGCGCTGTTCGAGCTGCGTCTGCGTCACCGTCGAGATCGACTGGGGAATCTCCAGGATCGGCGTGTTGGTCTTGGTGCCGCTGGTGGTGGCCGTGGCGACATAGCCATTGGCGGTAACCGGCGCGGCGCGGCCTGTCCCCTCCACCACGATCTCGTCGAGCTGAACCGAACGAGATGCCTCGGCCTGGGCCCAGGCGGATGACGGCAGAAACACCAGCGCGGCGGATGCAAGCAAAGAAGATCGAAACAGCACGAAGCGCCCCTAAAGTCGAACGACGCTGCGTGCAGTAGCAAATAACGTTTTCAGAAAACAACTGTCAACGAGTAATAAATAATTACTTCAGATACAAGGTAAGAATCACATTCAAATCATTAAAAACAAAATCGAAAACTGACCATACGTCAGAACCACCACCCTTACAAAGCGGGGCAGCATCAAATCGAACCATGTCGACTGACCGGAAGGCGGCAATCATTCGGTGCGGAAGCCGGCGGCAGAAACAGGGGCTGGCTGCATCGCCTCGCCCCGGCTGGGATACTCGCCCGGCTACCCTCCGAAAACCCGCCGGTAGCGCGCCACAGCCTTCGGTTCGCCCGAGACCTTCTCGGGATTGTCTGAGAGCTTCACCGCCGGCCGGCCGTTGGCCTTGGTGACCTTGCAGACCAGCGACATCGGGTCGAGTTCGCGCGACCCGTCCGGCGAGCAGCCGACGAGATCGTTGGTCAGGTCGGTCCCCCAGCCGAAGGCCATGCGAACCTTGCCGTCGAAATGGTGGTAGACGCGCTCGATCGCATCGACATCGAGCCCGTCAGAGAAAACCAGGAGCTTCTCGCGGGGATCGCGCCCGCGCTCGCGCCACCAGTCGATGATGGTTTCGCCGGCCGGGATCGGTGGCGCACTGTCGGGCCGGAAGCCGGTCCAGTCCGCCACCCAATCGGGAGCATGGCGCAGGAAGCTCTGCGTCCCGAAGGCGTCCGGCAGCGCGATCAGAAGGTTCCCGCCATAGACCTGCCGCCATTCGTCGAGCACCCGATAGGGCGAGCGCAGCAGCTCCTCGTCCGAATCGGCCAGCGCCGCCAGCACCATCGGCAGCTCATGGGCATTGGTCCCAATCGCCTCGAGGTCGGTATCCATCGCGAGCAGCACGTTCGAGGTGCCGGTGAAGGCCGGCCCCAGCCCCTCCTTCAGCGCCAATACGCACCAGCGCTGCCAGAGATGGCCGTGGCGCCGGCGCGTGCCGAAATCGGAGAGCTTCAGGTTGGGCAGCTTCTGCAGCCGCTCGACCTTGTCCCACATCTTCGCCTTGGCGCGGGCATAGAGCACGTCGAGCGAGAAGCGCCTCTGGCCGAGCATGACGCGGCGCGCCCTGAGCTCGTTGATGATCGCGAGCGCCGGCACCTCCCACATCGTGCTGTGCGTCCAGGGTCCCTCGAAATGCAGCTCGTACTGGCCGTCGACCTTGCGCAGGTCGTATTCCGGAAGCTGGAAATCCGCGAGCCAGGCCATGAAATCCGGCGAGAACATCTGGGTCTTGCCGTAGAAGGTGTTACCCGACAGCCAGATCAGCTCCTTCTTGGTGAAGCGCAGCGAGCGGGCATGGTCGAGCTGGGCGCGCAATTCGGCTTCGTCGACGATATCGGCGAGGCGAATATGCTTCGAGCGATTGATCAGAGAGAAGGTGACACGGACCTCCGGGTGAAAGGCCCGGATCATCTGCAGCATCAGGAGCTTGTAGAAATCGGTATCGAGCAGGCTGCGGATGATCGGATCGAGCCGCCAGCCATGATTGTAGGTCCGCGTCGCGATGTCGGTGTAGATCATATCGGCATCAGATCCGGGAAATGTCGGCAGCAGGACGGCGGAGGGCAGCGCGTGGGCGCCGGGCGAGAAGCTGCATCAGAACAACGCCTTGGCCAAAGGCGCAAGCGCCGGCCACGCAGCCATGCCCAGCGACAGCACCATGAGCGCGGCGAGCAGCACGCCCAGCAACGGCAGCACGGCCCGGAACACGGCACCCGCCGGAACCCGCATCACGCCGCTGACGACATAGACGAGGATGCCCAGCGGCGGCGTCAACCCATGGATCATCAGGTTGACGACGAGCACGACGCCGAACTGGATCGGATCGAGCCCCGCCGCCACCGCAGCCGGCAGCAGCAGCGGCGCCAGCAGCAGGATCGCCGCGCCGATGTCGAGAAAGAGCCCGGCGACCAGCAGCACCAGATTGGCGAGCAGCGCCACGGCGTAGGGGCCGGCTCCCAGCGCCGTGACGAGCCCGGCCATCTGTTCGGAAACGCGGTCGACCGCGAGCAGGAAGGCGAAAGGCGCCGAAGCACCGATCAGCAGGCCGATCGCGGCCGATTCCGACGCAGATTTGCGCAAGGCAGCGAAGACGTCGCGCATGTCGAGGCTTCGTAACGCAAGACCGGCGACGACGGCATAGGCGACGGCAAGTGCGGAGGCTTCCGTCACCGTGACCACGCCGAAGCGGATACCGACGACCACGACGATGCCGAGCCCGATGGCGGGAACGGCACCGATCAATGCCCTGCCCCGCTCGGACGCGCTCGCCCTGGGCGCGGCATCGACGACGCCTCTCACGCTGAAGTGGATACCGATGGCAAGCGCCAGCGTCAGCACACCGCCTGCCACGAAGCCGCCGACGAGGAGCGAGCCGACGGAGAGGTTCGTCGCGCTCGCCAGGATCAGGAAGGCGATGGAGGGAGGAATGATGTTGTCGAGCATCGAGACACTGGCGACGATCGCTGCCGCATTGGCCGGCGGATAGCCGCGCGCGACCAGCGTCGGCGCCATCACCTTCGCCCCGAAGGCGGCGTTGGCGATGGACGACCCCGAGGCACCCGAGAACAAAGCACTGGATACGAGCGCCGTCTGCGCCAACCCCGCGCGCCAGTGGCCGACGAGCGTCGCCGCGAACCGGATCAGCCGCTCGGCCAGCCCGCCTTCGGTCAGGATTTCGCCGGCCAGCAGAAAGAACGGGATGGCCAGCAGCAGGAACTTGCCGACACCGCCGACCATGGTCTGGACGATGGCCGGCTCCGGCATCAACCCGCCGAAAGGCGCCGTGATCGAGACGCCCGCCAGCAGCGCGAAAGGCAGAGGCGCGCCGAGCAGCAGCCCTGCTCCGGCAAACAGCGCCGCAGCGAGGCTCGGCATCAGGAACAGGTCGAATTGCAGCCGTGTCGCGGCATAGAGGCAAAGCCCCAGCACCACGGCGCTCAGCGCGTCGGCAAGGGCACGCTCGCGCCGGATATGCAGGAAGAGCAGCAGCGTCGTCAGGCCGCCGGCGCCGGCGAAGCCGGCGAAACGCAGCCATTCCGGCAGGCCAAGCACCGTCGAATGCCCCCCCACCAGCGCCGCGACATTCGCGCCACCCATGGCCAGGATGAAACTGCCCTGAAACGCGATCGCCTCGGCCAGCACCGCGACAACACGCCGGCCACGGGCCGGCAACAGTTTCACGATCACATCGAGCCGCATCGCCAGCGGGCCCGTCGCGGCCAGGGGGGCGCCAACAGCGATCAGCGCCAGGAACAACCAGGTCGCCAATTCGTCTGACCAAACGAAGCCGCCGCCGAAGACGTAGCGCCGCAGCACCGCGGCCATCACGACAAGGAAGAGCGCCGCCAGAATGAGCGCCCCGGCGATTTCGAGCGCAGCGCGCAGCCAGGCCTCGGCACGGGCGAGAACCCTTGTCTTCTCCGCCCGCTGCTGCATCCCGCCGCTCTGCCTCATCCTTGCATGACGCTGCCCCTCAGTGGCGAGCCGGCCGCGCATTCGTCAAGCCGCTCGGCACTTGCCGGGCTCCCTCCTCGCGCAGGACGGGATCGGGAAGCGGATGGCAGCCATTGCCGGGCGGCCCCCTCTCACGCTATCTGGCCTGTTCGATCGGGATTTGAATGACATGGCGTCCGAAACGACATTGCCTGCGGCCGGCTTCGGCGCCAGCCCTTCGGCCCCCTACGACCTCGCGATCATCGGCGGCGGCATCAACGGCTGCGGCATTGCCCGCGACGCGGCGGGGCGCGGCGCCTCCGTCGTGCTGTTCGAGAAGGACGACCTCGCCAGCGCCACCTCCTCGCGCTCGACCAAGCTGATCCATGGCGGCCTGCGTTACCTCGAATATTACGAATTCCGGCTGGTGCGCGAGGCGCTGATGGAGCGCGAACGGCTCTGGGCCATCGCGCCGCACATCATCCGGCCACTGCGCTTCGTGCTGCCGCATCACAAGGGCCTGCGCCCGGCCTGGCTGCTCCGGCTCGGCCTTTTCCTCTACGACCATATCGGCGGCCGCAAGCTGCTGCCGGCGACCCGCACGCTCGATCTCGCGCATGACGTCGTCGGCAAGCCGCTCAAGGACAACCAGGCCAAGGCCTTCGAATATTCTGACTGCTGGGTCGAGGATGCCCGTCTCGTCGTATTGAACGCCATGGACGCCGCCGTCCGTGGCGCCGCGATCCACACCCGCACGCGCGTCGTCGCGGCCATTCGTGAGAACGGGCTCTGGCACCTGACAGCCGAAGGCCCGCAGGGGCGCTACGAGGTCTGGGCAAAAGCGCTGGTCAATGCCGCCGGCCCCTGGGTCGGCGAGGTGCTGAACGGCGTCATCCACACCAATGCCAAGGCCGGCGTCCGCATGGTGCAGGGCAGCCATATCGTCGTGCCGAAGCTCTACGACCACGACCGCTGCTACATCTTCCAGAACGCCGATGGCCGCATCGTCTTCGCGATCCCCTACGAGCAGGATTTCACCCTGATCGGCACCACCGATCGCGACTATCACGGCGATCCCAGCAACGTCGCTGCCACGCCGGAGGAGATCGCCTATCTCTGCCGTGCGGCGAGCGAATATTTCAGCAAGCCCGTGACGCCCGAAGCCGTGGTCTGGACCTATTCCGGCGTGCGCCCGCTCTATGACGACGGCGCTTCCAAGGCGCAGGAAGCGACGCGCGACTATGTGCTGACGCTCGACGCGCCCGAAGGTTCGGCGCCATTGCTCTCCGTTTTCGGCGGCAAGATCACGACCTATCGCCGCCTCGCCGAATCGGCGCTGGCGAAGCTGGCTCCGCTCGCCCCCTGGGCCGCCCGCGCAGCCTGGACGATGACGGGTGCGCTGCCCGGCGGCGACTTCCCGGTGCGCGGCTTCGATGCTCTCGTGAACGAACTCGCCACGACCTATCCCTGGCTCGACCGGCGCATGGCCACACGGCTGGCGCGCAGCTACGGCATCCGCGCCCGCGACATCCTGGCCGGTGCGAAGAGCCTCACCGATCTCGGCCGTCATTTCGGCGCCGATCTCTACGAGCGCGAGGTCCGCTATCTGATGCAGGCGGAATGGGCCCGCCGTGCTGAGGACGTGCTCTGGCGGCGCAGCAAGCTCGGCCTGCGCCTCTCGCCGCAGGAGCGGGAAGCGCTCGACGGCTTCATGCAGGAGCAAGCCGCGATAGCGGCCTGAAGCTTTTTCATCGACCGTTCAAACGGTTGCACGCCGAAGCGGAATCACTTCGGCAGCTTACTCCCGGGGGCATGGGAGCCGACTCGGTCGCCACTCGCCATGCCGTAGGCAGCTCACGCCACCTGATAGGCGAAGGCGCCGTCGGCGACCGAGACCTTCGCCTCCGTCAGGGGCTTCTTCTCCAGTTGCAGGTTCAGGATCGCGCGGGACAGCGCCGGCAGCATCGAGTTGGTGATGATGTTGTCGATCATGCGCCCGCCCGAATCCGGGTCGTTGCATTGGCCGACGATGTGCTCGACCACCGCATCGTCGTAGGTGAAGCTCGCCTTGTGGTTCTCGGCGAGCCGCTTGCCGATGCGCCCGAGCTGGAGCCGGACGATGCCGGCCAGCATGTCCGACGACAGCGGATAGTAGGGAATGGTCACGAGCCGCCCTATCAGCGCGGGCGGGAAGACCTTGAGCAGCGCGGGCCGCAAGCTCACCGCCATCGCCTCGGGATCGGGCTTGGCCGCGCCGTTGGCGGACATGCTCATGATCTCGTCGGTGCCGACATTCGAGGTCAGGATGATCAGCGTGTTCTTGAAGTCGATGCGCCGGCCGGTGCCGTCCTCCATCTGGCCCTTGTCGAAGACCTGGAAGAACAGCTCGTGCACATCGGGATGCGCCTTCTCGACCTCGTCGAGCAGCACGACCGAATAGGGCTTGCGCCGCACCGCCTCCGTCAGCCGCCCGCCCTCCCCATAGCCGACATAGCCGGGAGGCGCGCCCTTCAGTGTCGAGACGGTATGCGCCTCCTGGAACTCGCTCATATTGATGGTGATGACGTTCTGCTCACCGCCATAGAGCGCTTCGGCCAAAGCCAAAGCCGTCTCGGTCTTGCCCACGCCGGAGGGGCCGCAGAGCATGAAGACGCCAATCGGCTTGTTGGGGTTGTCGAGCTTGGCGCGGTTGGTTTCGATGCGCTTGGCGATCATGCCGATGCCGTGCCCCTGCCCGACCACGCGCTTGTTCAGTGTTTCCGCGAGGTTGAGCACGGTCTCGATCTCGTCCTTGACCATCCGGCCGACCGGAATGCCGGTCCAGTCCGAGACGACGGAAGCGACCGACTGCTCGTCGACATGGGCGTAGATCATCCGGTTGGCTGGATCGATCTCGCCCAGAGCCGCGAATTTGGCATTCAGCGCCGTACGGGCTTCTTCCGGGTCGGCGCTGGACTCGGCGAGGGGAGCCTCCATGGCAGGCGCAGGCGTCTCCGCTGCCGCATCCTCGCCCGCCTCCTGCGGCACGGATTCGGCCTTGCCATCGGCTCCTGGCGCCTTCTCGCCCAGCTTGACCCGCAGCGCCTTGATCTCCTCGACGATGGCGAGCTCGCTCGCCCAGGCAGCTTCGAGCGCCGTCAATTTCTCCTGCTTCGCCGCGACCTCGGCCTCGATCTCGCCAAGACGCTTGGCGCTGTCGGTGCCGAGATCGGCATCAGACGTCAGCGCCGCCTTCTCCTGCTCCAGCGCGTTGATCGCCACGCGTGCGTCCTCGATCGCGGCCGGCGTCGCGCTCTGACTGATCGCGACGCGGGCGCAGGCCGTGTCGAGCAGGCTCACCGCCTTGTCAGGCAATTGCCGAGCCGGGATATAGCGGTGCGACAGCGTTACCGCGGCGACAATGGCCGCGTCCGAGATGCGCACCTTGTGGTGTTTTTCCATCGGACCGATCAGCCCGCGCAGCATGGTGCAGCAGCGCACGACATCCGGCTCGTCGACCTGCACCGGCTGGAAGCGCCGGGTCAGCGCGGGATCCTTCTCGAAGTACTGGCGATATTCCGACCAGGTCGTCGCCGCGATGGTCCTGAGCGTGCCACGCGCCAGCGCGGGCTTGAGCAGGTTCGCGGCATCGCCCGTGCCGGCCTGCCCGCCGGCGCCGATCAGCGTATGCGCCTCGTCGATGAACAGGATCACCGGCGTCGGCGAGGACTGCACCTCGTCGATCACCGAGCGCAGGCGCTGCTCGAACTCGCCCTTCATCGAGGCGCCGGCCTGCATCAGGCCGATGTCGAGCGCGCAGACCTTCACACCACGTAGCGGCGGCGGCACATCGCCCGAAGCAACGCGCTGGGCGAAGCCCTCCGCGATCGCAGTCTTGCCGACGCCGGCCTCGCCGGTGAGGATCGGGTTATTTTGCCGCCGGCGCATCAGCACGTCGATAACCTGGCGGATCTCGTCGTCGCGCCCGAGGATCGGGTCCATGCCGCCCTCGCGCGCCTTGGCGGTCAGGTCCTGCGAGAAGCGGTCGAGCGCGGTCGTGCCCTTCGGCCCTTCGGCCGCCTCCGCCCCTGGCGTTCCGGCGGCGCGCAAGCCAGAGCCGTCCATCGGCCGGAGGTTCTCCTCCTGCGAGCCTTCCCAGATCTTGCCATAGCCCGCCGCCAGCTCGTCGACCGGGATCTTGGCGAACTCCTTGGACAAGCCGGACAGCACCCGACGCAATTCGGTCGACTTCAGCGCCGCGACCAGGAGATGCCCGGTCCTGATCTGCGTCTCGCCGAAGAACAGCGTCGCATAATGCCAGCCGCGATCGAGGATATCGACGATGGCGTTGGCGATGCCGGGCATCTCCGTCTCGTTGCGGCGGAAGCCTTCGACGACACCTCCAAGATCCATCAGCAGCTTGGCGCGGTCGAGCTTGTAATGGTCCGCAGTCAGGGTCAGGTCGTTGGCGCTGCCCTGCAGGATCTGCAGCAGCCAGTGCGCCAGCTCGACATTGCGGTTGCCGGCACCCTTGGCCTGCCGAAGCGCCTGCAGGAAGGTGTCGTAGCCGATCCGGTTGAGCTTGCCTGTGACGGCTTCGAGGCTGATATCGGCCATGGTCGTCCCCTTCTGTGTCAGTCTCAGGCGGCGCGGCTGCGTTTCAGGCGCATGCGCTCGGCGGGATGGAAACGGGCGTCGCGGCGCAGGGCGCCTTCTTCGATGGTCCAGTTCGGCGCCATCCAGCTCGTCCAGCCGAGATGCCCCGACTGACCGAGCCTGACCGGCTTCACCTCGCCCACTGGCAGAGCGAGCTCGACATCCCACTCGAACTGCTCGCCGAGATGCAGGAAAACCGCATCAGCCAGCGGCGCGCAGCGGTCGCCTTCAGGCAGGAAGCGCTCGAACTGCTCCAGGTCGCGCGCGACGATCTTCACCCGGAACTTGTCCTCGACGCTGTAGACGCTGGCCCCGAGCAGCGCGTCGCCGCCCAGCGTGCAATGCGCCCCGCCCAGCCGCGTCCGGTCAGCCGGGTCGAAGCTGAGGCGCATGCCGACGAACTGCTCGATCTCGATATCGGCCTTGAACAGTCCGGCGAGGAAGCGTTGCAGCCGCGAGGCCGACTTCGCCTGCGCACCGATCAGGCCGGCATGGGCGAGCTTTTCGGGATCGGGCACGCTGTCGCGACCGAGATAGGGCTTCGAGCCCACGCCGATCATGCTGCCGATATAGGCGGCGAATCGGTCGAGATCGGGCCGGTCGTGCTGCGCGATCGGCCGCGAATCCGCCCAGGCGCGGTAGAACAGCTGCAGGAAACGGTGGTTGAAGATGTCGAGGAAACGCGGAAAGGCGTCGTCCCGCGCGATCTGCCAGTGATAGCTCTCCTCGGTCGTCGCCAGCGGCAGCGCACCCTGCGGGCCGAGCAGGCCGAGGAATTTGACGAACAGCCTGAGCCGTCCCTGTCCATCGCGGCCGGCCTCCGCGATGGTCGAGGCCGGGAAATCGAGGAAGGCCTGCTCGCCCAGCGCGACATATTCGTCCAGTCGTGAGACGGTGTCACCGATGCGGCCGCGTTCCGGGAAGCTGCGCTCCAACCGCCGCAACACGGCATAGAAGTCAAAGCGCCAGGGCTCGGCCTCGAGCTGCGCCTGATAGCTCGGCGCTTTCTCCAGCGGCATGTTGGCGTCGTCCGTCACAGGATTCGCCTCGAACCGGCGCGCGGCGGAAAGCGCATCACCTCGCCGCGCTCGACCGTGCGGATGACCGTCTGGGTGAAATGGTTCATCGCCGCATATTCCGCGAAGAAGCGGTCGAGCACCGCCCCGAGCAGGAAGACGCCCGAGCCCTCGAAGGCCTTCTCATCGAGCAGCACCGTGATCTCGAGCCCGCGCCCTGCCCCCGTCCCGGCCCGCTGCGGGAAGCGGCGGACCACCGGACGGCTGTCGACGTCCTTGATGCCGCGGATGCGCCGCTCGGTCGCGCTGTCGGCGAGATCGGCGAAAAGCGAGAGCAGTTCGCGCAGGGCCTCGCCATTCTGCCCCGCCCCGCGTTGGACGAGGCCGAGCTGGTTCAGGCTGAGCAGGTTGATCAATCGCCAGGTCACGACCCCGGTCGAGGCTGTCTCGGCCCGCAGGCGCAGCTGAGAGACGATCGGCTCGCGCGGCGGCGTCGGCCCGGCGAGGCAGGAGACATCGAGCGAGACGTTGTCGATCAGCCGGAAATCGGCACCGCCGATGCCGGTCGGCAGATGCTCGGTCAGATGCCGGTTGGAGCAGAGCGCCCGGACGCTGAGCTCCGCGACGGAGGCGCCGTCCTTCACCCCCGCCGGCTCGGCCAGCGAAATGAACATCTCCGTGCCGGTGTAATCGGAAGCCCGCCCCTGCCGCCGCTCCGCCGAGGAGCGCCGCCGCGGCAGGCGGCGTTGCGTGTAATGCAGCCCATGCAGGGGCGACGCACCTTCCGGCGAGGAATAGAGCGGGTTCACCGGCTGCTTCTCGCGCCCACCGGCATAATGGGCATGGACGGAGAGAATGCTGTGCGGTTCGTAATCGAGCGCCCGGCTCCTGTCCGGCACGACATGGAATTCGTGCTGGTTGCTCTTCACCGGGATGCGGTCGGCCGTCTTCTCGAACAGGTTGATCGCCGGCGCGGCATAGAGCGCGAACATCTCCTTGCGCACGGCACTGGAGAGCCTGCTGTTGACCTCGTCGAAGACGAAGATCAGCTCGACCGTCTTGGCCGTGAGCTTCGGCATGATGCCGGCCAGCCCGGTGAGCTTGAAGCCGAGGAACTTGCGCGGAAACCAGAAGAGCTCGCGCAGGAGCTCGAATCCGCGGAAGACACGGGTGTCGGCCGGCAGCAGCGCCTCGTCCTCGTCGAAGCCGATCTGCTCCAGCGCGCAGCCCTCGCCTCGTGTCACCACCGGATCGCCGAACTCGTCGAGATGCCGGAAATGAATCCCGACACAATTCGCGAAAAGCTGCTCGTAGAGAGCGACCGCATCGCCCTCCCCACCGAGCAGGTGGAAAGAGAGCTCCTTCGTCCGGCAGCCGGCAAACCAGCTCGCCGGGTTCTTCAGCGACTGCGCCGGCGTCGGCTCCTGTTCGGGATCGGACATCACCCGATGCGTCAGGGTCAGGCGCAAGCCCGCAAGCGCACGCGGGCCGGTCTGCAAGCCGAGCGCCTGCAGCGTTCCCGGCGTCGGGATGTATTCGGCTGCCGTGACCTCGAAAGGCCAGAGCGTGATGGCGCGGCCAAGACGGTAGCGGCAGGCAATGCGCCGCTCGCGTTCCAGATAGGTCGCGTCGAGATAGGCGCCGCGCGGAATACGCACCCCCTCGCGCAGGCCGGGGTCGGAGTAAGGCGGCATGACACCGGCGAGCAGCGCGGAAGGAGTCGGCGCCAGATAATTGGGCAGGAACTGTTCGAGCAGGTTGTTGGTGAATTCGGGAAATTCGTGCTTGAGCTTCAGCTGCACGCGCGCGGCCAGGAATGCCGCGCCTTCGAGAAGCCCGCCGACCATCGGGTCCATGCGCTCCCCGACCAGCCCACCGAGCCGTTCGGCGATGCCTGGGTACTCCTCGGCGAACTCCTTGCTGTGCTCCATGAACAGCCGAAGTTCCTGATTGTAGAGATCGAGAAACTCCTGGTTCATCGCATCAGCGCCCCTTGATGGCGATCTTGCCGGTATCGAGTTCGAGGTCGGCGACGAACTGGACCGGCACGTTCAGGGGATCGCAGTTGAGATCGGCACGGACGAGGAAGCGGACCTTCAGCTCCGCCCGGTCGAGTGTCTCGTCGCGCTCCACCGCGATCGACTTGCGGATCAGGCGCGGCTCGTAGCTCATCAGCACAGCAGCGAGGTCTTCGCGGATGACGTCGACGCGGTGCTCGTCGATCGACAGCCGGGTCATATCGGGAAAGCCGTGGTTCAGGATCGAGCGGCGAACATGTTCCAGCCCGGAGAGATCCTCGACCGAACCGAGGTTGATCGTGTTGACCAGCGCGTCGAGGTCGATCCCGATCTCGCGACGCAGCTTCGGCTCGGTGATCGCGGCCCGGGTCGCGGCTCGCCGTTGCGCGATGACGCGCTCGCCGCCCTCGTCCCTGAGGTCGAGCGCGACCTTCGCATCCTTCTCCAGATGCGCCTCGCGGAATGCGAACATCAGGGGCGGACGCAGCCGCTTCTTCGAAACGGGTTCAGCCATGGACTTCCGTTCGACGAACAAGACGATGCACCGGCTCCAGGATCACCGGAGCCGGTGCAAGTAGATCACTTCTCGTCACCAGCCTTGAGGTTCCAGGTCATCTCGATCGCGGAATCGAGAGTCTGATCATCCTTCTGGGGCTTGTACTCGAATTTGATCTTCGCGTAGTTCAGAGAGAAGGAGTCCATCGGTAGAATATCGCCGCCGGATCCGCCGCTCTGATAGCTCGAAATCAGAATATCTTCGAGAGTGACCGTATAGTATTCCTGCTGCTTACCGCCGGCCTTGCGCACATACAGGATCGCCTTGGAGATGTGCTTGCCGCTTGCCGACGCCTTGGCCAGGTTCGGCGAGGCCTTGTTGACCGTGGACGAGCAATGCAGGTCCTGGAAGCTGCCCTTGCCGGCGCCGCCGCCGGAGTTGGAGGCATAGGTGCCCGGGTTGGTCACACCCCAGCTGAAGGAATGCAGCTCGATCGTGTCCTTGTGGGCCTTGTCCTTGCTTTCGCCTTTGATGCCCTCGATCTGGAGCAGATAGTCTCTAGCCATAACAGCCTCCGAAATATGAATGATGGACATGCTCGCTCACGCGAGCGGGTTGCGGGCGCACTTCTCCTGTCGCACCGCCTCGACCGGCCGGCACGCCGAAGAATTCTCTTGTCACCGTCACCTGCGGGTCAGATGGCGGCTATTGCTTGGGAGCTGGCAGTCGCGAAACCAGGCTCAGGCCGATATCCATGCCCTCGAGCTGGAAGTGCGGCCGCAGATAGAACTTGGCCGAGTAGTAGCCAGGGTTCTCCTCGTCCTCGAAGACGTCGATGCGCGCGTCGGAAAGCGGGCGCCGAGCCTTCGTTTCTTCGCTGGAGTTGACCGGATCGCCGTCGACATACTCGGTGATCCATTCCTGCAGCCAGCGGCGCAACGGCTCCTTTTCCTTGTAGGAACCGATCTTGTCGCGAACCATGCACTTCAGGTAGTGCGCGAACCGCGAGACCGCGAACATGTAGGGCAGCCGCGACGACAGGTTGTCGGAAGCGGTCGCCGCCACGCCGTCCGGCCCCGAGAAGGCCTTGGGCTTGTAGAGCGACTGGGCGCCGATGAAGGCGGCCTTGTCGGTGTTCTTGCGATGGATCAGCGGGATCAGGCCGGATTTGGCCAGCTCCGCCTCGCGCCGGTCGCTGATCGCGATCTCGGTCGGGCATTTCAGGTCCACGCCGCCATCGTCGGTCGGGAAGGTGTGGGTCGGCAGATTCAGCACCTCGCCGCCCGACTGGACGCCGCGGATACGCGTGCACCAGCCATATTCCTTGAAGGCGCGGTTGATGTTGACCGCCATCGCATAGGCCGCGTTCATCCAGGCGTATTTATCGCCCTTGTGACCGTCGGTGTCCTCCTCGAAGGCGAACTCCTCGACCGGCTCCGACTTCGCACCATAGGGCACTCGGGCCAGCACGCGGGGCAGGCACAGGCCGACATAGCGGGAGTCGGCGGCGTCGCGCAGTCCCTTCCAGGCCGCATAGTCCGGCGTATCGAAGACCTTGCCGAGATCGCGTGGGTTCGAGAGCTCGGTCCAGGTGTCCATTCCCATCAGATTGGGATCGGCACCGGCGAAGAACGGGGCATGCGCGGCAGCGGCGACCTTCGACAGGTCACGCAGAAGCTGCACATCCGTCGCCGTATGGCTGAAGTGATAATCGCCGACCAGGCAGCCGAAAGGCTGGCCGCCGAGCTGGCCGAACTCCTGCTCATAGACCTGCTTGAACAGCGGGCTCTGGTCCCAGCGCGCGCCGGGATAGGTCTTCAGGTTGCGGTAGAGCTCGTTCTTCGAGACGTTCATCACCTTGATCTTCAACTGCGCGTCGGTCTCGGAGTTGAAGACGAGGTAGTTGAGGCCCCGCCAGGCGCTTTCTAGCTTCTGGTATTCCGGCGCGTGCAGCACCTCGTTGACCTGCTCGGTCAACTTGGCATCGAGCCGCGCAATCATCTCCTCGATCGTGTCGATGACGTCGCCCTTGATCAGGGTCGAGTCCGCCAGCGCCTGGTTGACCAGCGTCGCGACCGCGTTCTCGACTTCGGTCGCCGCGCGCTCGGTCTTGGGTTTGAAACTCTGCTTCAGGATGGACGAGAAATCGTCGATCTCGCGCGTCTCGACTGTCGCCCCGCCGGGCTGTTGGGTTTGTGCTTCCGCTGCCATTGCCGCCTCGCTCGCTTAGCCGCCTGCGGTCCCGCCGGGCGGGTCCGCGCCCTGCCTCAGTTCTGCGTTTCGCCTTCGGGCTTCTCGCCCTTGCCGAGCTTGTCCTTGAGCGCCGCCATCAATTGCGGATCCGCCAGCAGCGCCTTGATCTGGTCGCTCGCGGCCATCTTGCCGTCCATGTAGCGCAGCAGGTTGGCGAGCTGCTCCCGCGCCTCCAGCAGCTTGGCGGTTGCGGGGATCTGGCGGGCGATGGCAGCAGGGTTGAAGTCCTCGAACTTGCTGAACTTCAACGCGACGGAGAGCTTCTCGTTCTCGTCCTCGCCCAGCTTGTTGGGGACGTTGAAGGTCACCGCCGGCTCGATCGCGGCCATGCGCTGATCGAAATTGTCCATGTCGAAGTCGAGGAACTTGCGTTGCGAGATCTCCGGCTTCTCGACAGCCGAGGCATTGCCCGACAGGTCGGCCATCACGCCCATCACGAAGGGCAGCTCGATCTTCTGCTCGGCGTTGTAGGGATCCTCGTAGGTGATATGCACCCGCGGGGGCCTGTTGCGGCGAATGAATTTCTGCCCTGAATCTCCGGCCATGACGCATGCCCCCTCTGGAAATCGGACCACGCTGACGCTGCGTGATACTCTATAGAACTTCACGCTTCTTCGATATAGTCTCGTCTTCGTGACGAAAGGTTCAAATCAAAACTAAAAACCTGTCCTAGCTGTCGGTCTCCGGCAGCTGCGCAACCTCGGGCAGGATATTGCCGAGAAGCGACATGAAATCATGCTGCGCCAGGGCGCAGGCCTTGTCCATCAGGAGTGGCGTCGGATGCGAGGGCTCCACCTGCCGGTAGAAGGCCGCGATGGCCTTCATCGCGCTGACCGCCTCGGCCCGGCTGCCGATCACGACCGTCGCGACCTCCGCGGGGCGGGCTTCGATCTCGGTTTCGACGACCGGCTCCTCTTCAACTTCCTCTACGGCAGATTCAGCCTCGTCGTTGGCTTCGTCATCACCATAGCCGTCGTTTTCGTCACCGCCGTCCGAGGCGCTGTCATAGCTCTCCTCCTCGGCTGCGAAGCTGGAGTTGCCCGACGCCGGAAGCCGCTCGAGCGGCAGCTGGAACCGGCGCGACTCGCCGATCTCCAGCACCGCCTTGTCGACATGCTCCGGAAACATGATCTGGATGACCTCGATCAGCGACTTGCCGATGAGCTGCTGCGCCTGCCCGATCAGCAGGACAGCCGGGCTCGACGGCTCGGTTTTGCGAAAGTAGCCGAGGCAGCCGGCCAACGTATCCTTCACTTGGAGGATGCTCGAAAGGCTGCCCGGACCGAAGCTTACGGTGCTGGCTGCCGGATTCTGTGCATCGTTCGCCGTCGGCGCGGCCGCCGCGGCCTGATGGCCCGGCACACGCCGCGCGGCCGCAGTGTCGAGAAAGCCGGCGATCTGGTCCAGCAGCGCCGCGAGGCGCGGAAAGCCGAGCGGATGATCGACGCCCACCTTCTCGAGCCAGATCGTGCGCAGACGCGCGAGCGCGTCTCGCGCAGCGTTGATCTGGCCCAGGACGGCGGTGAGGTCGTCGACGTCGATCTCGCTCAGCGCCGCCTGGATCGTACTGGCGTCGGGATGCTGCTCGCCTTCGACCAGCTTCGTCTCGCCACTCGCGACGAGTTGGCTGCGAAAGATGAAGGGACCAATGCGCCGGCTCACGAACAGCGGCGCGTGCTGCAGCGGCAGCACCACCGTCGGCAGCTCATCCAGCCCCTGCAGCGCGACCTCCCGCATGATGAAGTCGCCATCCATGGCGCGCGGATGCACCGCATCCCAGTTCTCGCCGAGGATCTCCGCCATGGCTGAGAGACAGGCCGTAAAGCCCGCGACATCGCGGTTGAGGATCGAGAGCTTCGCGGCCAGCACGAACAGCCTCAGGTCCTGCGAGCGGGCCATCAGCTTGCCAAGATCGGCGAAGGCGGCCGGGAACTCGATGCTCGAGCGGTCGAAGGCGACCTGCTGGCCCTCATCGTCGCGCCGGAAATACGCAGTCGGCAGCGCGACCTCGATCCGCGCCGTGACGTTCATGAAATCGGTATCGTCCTCGAGGTCCGGCCCGCAGGGTCCGTCTTCGGCGATCGGCTTCGACAGTTCGGTGAAATTCAGCGCAGCCATGCGTCTCCCCGGAATGCCTCGTTCCGCTCGGCGGCGCGACGGCCGGTCGATGGACCGGGCCGCCGCAAGCGCCCTCCCCCTACGCTCAGTTGGTGCGCAGCCGCGTCTCGACGCGGCGGTTCTCGCCGGAGAGCGGATCGGCCACCAGCGGCTGCGTCTGTCCGAGCCCCTTGGCGACGAGGTTTTCAGTGTTGACGCCCTTCTCGCCGAGATAGCGGACGACAGCCTCCGCACGCCGCTCGGACAGGTTCATATTGTAGTTGGGCGTACCGGCGGCATCGGTATGCCCCTCGACCATGAAGGTCTTGCCGGTGAGCTCCGGCGTCTTCAGGGCCTTGGCGAACTCGTCGAGATTCACTCTCGCCTCGGGCTCCAGCACGTCGGAATTGTATTTGAACTTCACCACCAGATCGAAGGAACTCGGCGGCTTGGCCACCTCGACCGCATGGCCGGCCTTGGCGCATTCGGCTTCTGTGCCGATGCACAGCCCGCGCGTCACGCCGGCGGCGGGCTTCGGCCCGACATCGGGCTGGAAATGCTTGACGATGTCGTCGGCCTTGTAGGTCTGCGCCACGGCGCTTCCGGCCATGGTGAGAACCATCGGGCCCGTCAAAGCGACGAAAGCAATGAGTGCGGCTTGCCTGCGCATGGGAGCTCTCCCAATGAGTTGTGCCATTCGGCGAACGAAGACTTGAGGAGTCGACGATGACTCTGACGGTTAGTTGCGTCAAGCGTAATTTAGGTTCAATCGACGAGAGGTTTCGTTGATGCCCTCGAATCCAGCTCAAGAAAAAAGAATTGCGTCTTTTGTGACGCCAGCCGGCAAAGACGAATTTTCACTTATCCGATTTGATGCGGATGAGGCTTTGAGTGAATTATTTACTTATAACATCGAAGCGACCAGCAAGACTGAGAACGCCGACCTGCAAAGCATCATGAGCGAGAAGTGTTCGATCAAGTTCACGCTCAAGAACAAGAGCGAGCGTGTCCTCAACGGTACGCTGATCGATGCGCAATGGCTCGGTCAGCAGGATGATCTCTACATTTACCGCTTCACGCTCAGGCCCTGGCTCTGGCTGCTCTCGCAGCGCTCCGACTGCCGCATCTTCAAGAACAAGACGGCGCTCGACATCATCAAGGAGATCTTCAAGAAGGAGAGCTCCGCGAGTTTCGATGATCGTACCAGCGAGACGCTGCAGCCGATCGACTACTGCGTCCAGTATCGCGAGACCGATCTCGACTTCGTCCTGAGGCTGATGGAACAGTACGGGATCTACTACTATTTCAAGCACAGCGACGGCGACCACAAGCTGGTGCTCTGCGACTCCCGCTCGGGGCACGATCTGGTGACGCCGAGCGCCGAGCCGACCTTCGAGGGCGACAGCTCGATCTTTGCCTTCGTGCCGGGCGGCAACCGCTTCCCGCGCGCCGAGGTCGAGCACCTCACGCAATGGTCGACGATCCGGCGGCTGCGCACCGGCAAGGTCGAGTTGAAGGATTACGATTTCGAGAAATCGGAATCCGATCTCACCGCCAGGGCCGAAGAAGGTTTCGCGAAAGCCAAGTCCTACGAGGCCTATGACTACCCGGCGACCTACACCAAGCGCGACCAGGGCGAGCATTTCGCCCGCGTCAGGGCCCAGGCAGAGCAGGCGAAGGACGACCGTCGCTACGCCGGTGGCGAGGCGCCGAGCCTCTATCCGGGCGCGCTGATGAAGCTCGGTGATCATCCTGCGAGCGCCGAGAACACGGAATATCTGGTCGTCCGCGCGACGCATTCCCTCGGCAACCAGAGCTACCGCTCCGGCCATCAGGACGATGCCTTCTACAGCGGCTCCTTCGAAATGCAGAAGAGCGACCGGCGCTTCCGGGCGCCCCTGCACACCCCGCGCCCGAAGGTCTACGGCCCGCACACGGCCAAGGTCGTCGGCGAGAAGAACCAGGGCGAGGAAGGCGATATCGACGTCGACGAATACGGCCGGATCTGGCTGCGCTTCCATTGGGATCGCGAGGACGGCTCGACCTCCTGCCGCACCCGCGTCGCCCAGATGTGGGCCGGCAAGGGGTGGGGCGGCCAGGTCATCCCGCGCATCGGCCAGGAAGTGATCGTTGAGTACATCGAGGGCAATCCGGACCTTCCGCTCGTGGTCGGCGCCGTCGTCAACGATCAGCACAAGCCGCCCTACGATCTTCCGGCGAACAAGACGCAATCCGGCCTCAAGTCGGAATCGACCGACCATGCCGGCTTTCCCGACACCTATAACGAGATCAAGTTCGAGGACCTCAAGGACAGCGAAGTCCTTGAGATACGGGCTGAGAAGGACCACAAGGTCACGGTCAACAACATCGAGACCCGCGAGATCGGCGAACGCTTCCAAGGCAGCAATTATTCGCGCGAGACGACGCTGAAGCTCGGCAACGACAAGCTCGACATCCAGAACGGCAAGCTCGATGTCGAGGCGCTGACCGAGATCAACCTCAAGGTCGGCGAGAGTACGATCAAGATGACGCCCGGCAGCATCGAGATCAAATCGCCGACCATCACGATCCACAGCCAGGCCCTGACCGAGGTCAAGAGCGACGGCACGCTCGTCGTGAAGGCCCCGATGGTGACGATCAACTAGCCGGAGCCGCCATGTCACGCCTGCGCTTCAGCACTGCCCGCGAAGTGTTCGAGACCTATCCGGCCGCCCATCAGGCCGTCACTATGCCGCCGACGACGGAGCCGCCGCTCACCTTCCTGGCTCGGCTGCTCAAGGGGCCCGCGCCGATGGAGGCGGCCGGCTTCTGCGCCTTCCTGCTCCCGCGTCGCGAGACGGTGTGGTGGGCCTTGCAGGCGGTGCGGGCGATGCAGCCCCCCGGCACGCAGGACCCCGGCCTCGCAGCGGCCGAAGCCTGGGTGCGCGAGCCCGGCGACCGGACGCGCTTCGAAGCCCTCCGGCAGGCGCAGGCGGGCGACCGGTCCCGGCCGGGCACCTTCGTCGCCTGGGCCGCGGGCTATTCCGGCGGCAGCATGTCGGAAGGCCACGCGATCCCCACGCCGCCGGATCTGACTGCCAAGATGGCACGCATCGCCGTGCTCAATGCGATCAACCGCCTGCCGGCGCGCGACCGCGAAGGTGCATTGCGCGCCTGTGTCGAAGCGTGCATTCGTTTGGCTGAAGACGATGCCGGCAAGCGCTGACGTGCGGGTCGGAACGGGACGTCCGTGATGGCGCTGACACTGACGATCGAGAACGAGACTTCCCTACCCGATGGCGGGCCGCTCAGCGTGACGACGAGCGGCGGCCGCGGCCTCGACATCGGCCGCGACCAGCATCTCGACTGGGCGCTGCCCGACCCATCGCGCGCCGTCTCCGGCCGCCATTGCGAGGTCCGCTTCCGCGACGGCGCCTGGTGGCTGCGCGACATCTCGACCAATGGCACCTACGTCAATGGCGGCGAGCATCGCGTGCAGTCGCCCTATCGCCTCCAGCACGGCGATCGGCTGGAGATCGGCCATTACATCATCGCCGTGACCATCGACGAGGAGGCCGGGCAGGTTTCGCCGCAGGCTGCCCCGCCGGCTCCCTATGCCGCCAGTCCGGAATCGCTCTGGGCCCCGAGCGGGGACGCGGCGCCGCCGATCGCGCGCCGCGACCTGATGCCGCCCAGCCACGCCAAACCCGTGCACGCCAGCTTCATCGACTGGGCCGCGGATATCCCGACGCCGGCGGCCGAGCCCGCACCACCTGTCGCGCCGCCCCATGGGTGGCCAGCGCCGGCCCCTTCACCTCCGCAAGGCGACGATTTCGCCTGGGCACCATTGCAGCCGGCTTCAGCCCCGCAGCCCGAGCCGGTGGCGCCGATCCCCACCCCGCGCCGGCCGGTCGCGAACAGCCCGGCATCGACGAACCCTTGGGACGAGCCGGCAGCCGCCGAGCCGATGCCCGATCCGGCGCCGATCGAGCCTGTGCCGGCACCGACGCCAGCCCCCACTTTCGCGCCCGAGCCGATGCCGTCGAACGGCCCTGGCGCGATCTCGATGGGCGAGTTCATGCAGCGCTTCGCCAAGGGCGCCGGCGTCTCGCCGCAAGCCCTGTCGACGCAGGATCCGGGCGCTTTCGCCGAGCAACTCGGCGGATTGATGCGGCTGATCGCGGAGGAACTCAAGGCGTTGCTCGCCGCGCGCGCCGAAAGCAAGCGCATCGCTCGCAGCACCAACCAGACGATGATCCAGGCGCAGGACAACAACCCGCTAAAATTCTCGCCTACCGTGGACGACGCACTGCAATTGATCTTCGGCCAGCCTCGGAGCGGCTATCTCGACGCCAAGCGCGCTTTCGACGAGAGCTTCCGCGACCTCAAGGCGCATCAGATCAAGACCTATTCGGCCATGCAGCACGCGCTGCGCATGCTGGTCGAGGACCTCGACCCGCAGGCCATCGCGGAATCGACCGCGCCGGATGGCGGCATCGGCGGGTTGATCGGCTCCCGCAAGGCGAAGATGTGGGACGCCTATGTCGCGCGCTGGGAGGCGAAGACCGCCCCTTACGAGGACGGGCTGGTCGACGCCTTCATGATTTATTTCGCCGAGTGTTACGATCGCGGCGGCAAGTAGCCGCCGCCGGGATGATGGCGATTACCGCTTCGCCGCCACTGCCGTGATCTCGATGCCGTAACCCGGCGAGGCCAGCTTCGCCTCGACGGTGGCGCGGGCGGGCGCATGGCCCTTCGCCACCCACTTGTCCCAGACAGCATTCATCTCGCCGATCTTGCCGATATCGGCCAGGAAGATCTGGACGCTGAGGATACGATCCTTGCCGCTGCCGGCATCGGCAAGCGTTTCTTCGAGCAGCGCCAGCACCTCTTCGGTCTGTTCGGTCAGCGAGCGCCCTTCCGTCTTCTCCGGCACATGCCCGGCGAGGAAGACGATGCCGTTGAAGATGGCTGCGTCGCACCAGCGGGCGGTCAGCCCGATGCGTTCGATGGTCATGGCGAATCCTTCAGGGTTCGATGGAGGCTGTTCCGCTTGGGGCCCGCCTCGACGTCGGTCAAGCCGGCGTCGCCGCAGCCGCTCGCGCCCAATGCGAGCCCTCCGGCCAGGAAAAAGGATTCAGCGTTAACGATTTATGCGAGGTTCTTGAATCGATTCCGCATCACCCGCCGATGATCACCGTCGGCAGGCCCATGACGATCTTGTTGGGTGGTCCCAACGCTTCAAGGATGGTGTCGCCGAGGCGGCAGGCCGGCAGGTTGTTGATCAGCACCGTCTGCGATCCGTCGATGACGACGCCCGGACCGTGAGGTTGTGGCGGCATCAGGGTCAGGCAGTTGTGGATGTCGGCACCGCCGGCGCCGCCGGTGATGGTCGAGCTCATCGCTGAAAGCGCAGCGGTCTTGGCCGCTTCCTCGGCGGCCTTGGCCGCAGGCGCGCCCGGAGTGCCCGCTGCAGCCAGCGTCGCCGCGGCCGCAGCCTGCAGAGTGGCGTCCGAGGCCGCCTTGGCCGACTGCATCGCGGCGGCCGCAGCAGCCGGCACTCCGCGCCAGGCCGGCAAGCTGCCGATCAGCACGTTCGGGCTGCCGGGTCCGGGCTGCAGGATGCCCGGCAGCGGATGGATGACCGGATCGGTGACGCGTGCGGCAGGACCTTTCGGCATGGTCGCCTCCCGTGCTCGAACGGACTCGTTCCCTTCACGACTGCAGCGAAACTCTGCCTGCCGCATCCTTCAAGTCAATGACGGCGCCGCGCGCGCGGTAGATGTAGTATTTCGGCTGGTGACGCTGGGGCACGGCCCGGATACACTCACCATGCCTGCCTTCGAGTGAGCGAGACCGGAATGTCGTGGTACAGCAAGGTCGTCTGGTCGGAAGGGCTGTTCCTCAGGCCGCATCATTTCCAACAGAACGACCGCTATCTCGAGAATCTGCTCGAAAGCCGCGTCAGGAACGTCACGCCCTATCCATGGGGCTTCTCGGTGCTGGAGATCGACCGCGACCTCGCCCAGCAGAGCCGCATCGGCCTGCGCCGCGCCGTCGGCGTGATGCCGGACGGCACCCCCTTCGCGCTGCCTGACAACAGTCCCCTGCCCGCCGCGATCGAGGTGCCGGAGAACGCCGCCGGGCAGATCGTCTGGCTGTCGCTGCCGCTCGCAGCCGCCAATACCCGCGAGGTCGAGGACACGCTGAACGGCTCCGCCAGCCGCTACGTCCCCGCCAACGAGATGCTGATCGATTCGACCGCCTCGCTGCGCACCGAGGAGGAGATCGACGTCGCCCATCCGCGCCTGGCGCTGGAACTGCGCAAGAGCGCCAAGGCCGGCTATGTCGGGCTGGCGCTGGGTCGCATCCTGGAAGTGCGCGACCGCGCCGTGCTCTTCGACGAGAAATTCGCGCCGCCGGTGCTGATCTGCTCGGCCTATCCCGTGATCGAGGGCTGGCTCGACCGCGTCATCGGCTGGATCGACAACAAGCTGGAGGAACTCGCCCGCTACGCCGCCGATCCGACCGCCGGCGGCGGCCTGCAGAGCGCCGACTATTTCGTGCTCCAGCTTCTCAATCGCAATATCCCGGTGCTGAAGCATATGCGACGCTCGCGCTTCATCCACCCCGAGCGTCTCTTCACCACCTTTGTCGCTCTCGCGGGCGAACTCGCCACCTTCACCACGGCCGAACGCCGTGCCCGCGATTATCCGGCCTATGATCACGACGATCTGGAGAACTGCTTCGCTCCCGTTGTGCGTGACATCCAGGACTTCCTCTCGGCCAATCTCGGCCGCCGCGCCATCCGGCTGGAGATCGTCGAGCGGGCGCCCAACGCCTTCATGTCGACGATCCGCGACCGCAGCCTCGTGCGCAATGCGACGCTGGTGCTGGAAGTGGCGGCACGCCGGCCGCTGACCGAGATCCAGGCGCAGTTCCCGCAGCTCTTCAAGGTCGGCCCCAATACCAAGATGAACGAGATCGTCCATGCCCATCTGCCGGGCATCAACCTCGTCCATCTGCCGACGCCACCGCCGCAGATCCGCGCGCTGACGGATCATGTATACTTCTACCTCGACCGCACCTCGCCGCTTTGGCCGGAATTCAGCACGGCGAGCTCAATCGGCATGCATTTTTCCGGTGACTGGCCCGATCTTGAGCTCGAGCTCTGGGCCGTTCTGGAGGGCCGGCGATGAGCGACCCGGGTTCGCCCTCAGATCCGTTCGGCCGTTCCGAGCGGACGATCATCAGGCCGAACCCCGGCGGGCGCCGCGCGCCCCTGCCGCCCGCCCCCGCAGCGCCTGCGCCAGCCGCACCGCAGGCCCCGCAGCCCTATCAGCCGCCGCAAGTGCCCTCGCCCGGCGTGCCCGGCACCGGCGACGAATGGATGTCGCAGCCGGCGCCGATCCCGCAGCAGCGGCAGGCTCCGCCGCCTCCGGCCGATGGCGGCCAATCCCTACCCCGCCGCGACCAGCTCCTGACGCCGAACGCCAACCCGCTGCTGCGCGCTGCAGGCCCGCTCCTGCTGCTGCTCGGACGGATGCGCGCCAACCTCTCCAACGCGCCCTTCTCCCAGCTCCTCGGCCAGGTTGGCGATTCGATCGAGGCTTTCGAGCATGAGGTGCGCGCCGCCGGCGTCTCGGCCGAGACGGCCCGCACTGCCAAATATGTCATCGCCGCCACCGCCGACGACATCGTCCAGAACATCCCCGGCGACGACCGCCATGTCTGGACGCAGTACAGCATGCTCTCGCGCTTCTTCGGCGAGCGCATCGGAGGCGTGCGCTTCTTCGAGATGCTCGACAAGGCGAAGGCTGACCCAAGCGTCAATTACGACTTGCTGGAACTGATGCATGCCTGCCTGGCGCTGGGCTTCCAGGGCATCCACCGCACCTCCGCGGGGGGCGCCAACAACCTGCAGATGATCCAGCGCAACCTCTTCGAGACTTTGCGTCGGGTGAAGCAGCCCGATCCCGAGCTCTCGCCGCGCTGGCGCGGACAGGCGATCGCGGCGGCCGTCGCGGGCTTCAGGATTCCGGTCTGGTCGGTAGCGGCGATCGCGGCCGTTGCCCTGCTCGGCGTCTATTTCGTCTTCCGTGCGCTGCTTTCGGGCAATGCCGAAGCCGCCTCGACGGCCCTGCTCTCCGTCCACCCCAAGGGCGAGATCGGCATCATGCGCAAGGTCTTCTCGGCCCCGCCGCCACCGCCGCCGCCTCCCGCGCAACCGCCCAAGGTCTGCGCCGCGGTGCAGCCGCCGATCACCTGTCAGATCACGCCGAACGTCATTATCGTGCGCCTCGCCGGCATCGCCCTGTTCGAGCCGGGCCAGGCTGCCGTGCGTGCCGAGTTCCAGCCGCTGATCGAGCGCATCGCGACGGTGCTGGAACAGGAAGGCGGGGCCGTCAAGGTCGTCGGTCACACGGACAACGTGCCGATCCGCACCGCCCGTTTCCCCTCCAATGTCGAGCTCTCGCAGGCGCGCGCCAAGGCGGTCGGCGACGTGCTGAAGACCAAGCTCAGCAAGCCCGACCGCATCAGTTTCGAGGGCAAGGGCGCCGACACGCCGATTGCGCCGAACAACACGCCTGCCGGCCGCGCCCAGAACCGGCGCGTCGAAATTCTGATCCAGCGTCAGGGCTGAGGAGGCGCGCATGAATCTCGCCACCTGGCTCCGCATCGTAGCCATCCTGATCGGCGCGCTCGCACTTGCCGCGCTGATCTGGTTCGGCGGCCCCTTCCTTGCCTTCGGCGACGTGCGGCCGTTCGAGTCGTTCTGGGTGCGCCTGCCCGTCGTGGTGCTGCTGATGCTCGGGGCGCTCGGCTGGATCGCGCTCATCGTCATCCGCCGCCGCAAGGCCACCGCCGCGCTGACGGAGGCGCTGGAGAAGGAGGAATCGACCGGCGACGGCGCGGCCCTCTCCAATGCGATGAGGGACGCGCTCGCGACACTGAAGAGCGCGCGCGGCAAGGGCGGCGACTATCTCTACGACCTGCCCTGGTACGTCATCATCGGCCCGCCCGGCGCGGGCAAGACCACGGCGCTGGTCAATTCCGGCCTGAAATTCCCGCTGGCGCGTGGTTCGACGCCGGCGGCCGTCGCCGGCTCCGGCGGCACGCGCTATTGCGACTGGTGGTTCGCCGAGGACGCGGTGCTGATCGACACCGCCGGCCGTTACACCACGCAGGACACCGACACCAAGGCCGAGAAATCGAGCTGGCTCGCCTTTCTCGACCTGCTCAAGACCAACCGCCCGCGCCAGCCGATCAACGGCGTCCTCGTCGCGATCAGCGTCGAGGATCTGCTGACCTCGACGCCGGAGGAAATCGCCGCCCATGCCGACGCGATCCGCGCCCGCCTGCTCGAACTGCATGAGCGGCTGAAGGTCGATTTCCCGGTCTACGCCGTCTTCACCAAGGCCGACCTGATCGCCGGCTTCAACGAATTCTTCGGCTCCCTGACCGAGCCGCAACGGCGCATGGTCTGGGGCCACACCTTCCAGACCGCCGACAAGACCCGCAACATGATCGGCGACGTACCGCCGGAATACGACGCGCTGATCGAACGGCTGAACGAGCGTCTGCCCGATCGCTTGCAGGACGAGCACAATCCGACCGCTCGCGCCCAGATCTTCGGCTTCCCGAGCCAGATGGCGACGCTAAAGCGTTCGATCGTCGATTTCCTGACCCGCGTCTTCGAGCCGACGCGCTACCACGCCAATGCGACGCTGCGCGGCTTCTATTTCACCTCGGGCACGCAGGAAGGCACGCCGATCGACCAGCTCATTGGCGCGCTCTCGCGGAATTTCGGCTCGGACCACGCCGGCGCGGCCTCCTTCTCCGGCAAAGGCAAGAGCTATTTCCTCACCGAGCTGATCCAGAAGGTGGTGATCGGCGAATCCGGCTGGGTCTCGACCGATCTCGGGGCAGCGCGCCGCTCGACCGCGCTGCGCATCGCCGGCTTCGCCACGGTCGCTCTCCTGTCGCTCGCCGCGCTCGGACTGTGGTGGACAAGTTTTTCGCGGAACAGCGACCTGATCACCGCGACCAATTACGGACTCTCCGACTACCGCAGCGCCGCAGCGCCGGTCCTGCAGGAGACCACGATCTCCGACCGCAACTTCAGCCGCATCCTGCCGCTGCTGCACAAGCTCAGGAACATGCCGGCCGGCTACGCCACGCAGGAGGAGCCGACGCCGACGCTCGCCACCTTCGGGCTCAGCCAGCGCGAGCGCCTGCAGAACGCCAGCGAGATCACCTACCAGCAGGGTCTGGAGCGAATGCTGCGCCCGCGCATCATCTTCCGGCTGGAGGAGCAGCTCGAGCAGCAAGCCAACAACCCCGGCTTCGTCTACGAGGCGCTGAAGGTCTACATGATGATCGGCGGCCAGGCGAAGATGGACCGCGACCTCGTCACCTCCTGGATGCGGCTCGACTGGGCCGAGAACCTCTTCCCCGGCCCGGCCAACGCCAAGGGCCGCGAAGCGCTGGAGGAGCATCTGACCGCAATGCTCGACCTCGACGAGGGCGATAGCGAGCCGGTAGTGAAGCTCAACCAGTCGCTGATCGAACAGAGCCAGCGCACGCTGCGCCGCCTCAGCATCGCCGAGCGGGCTTATGAATTGCTGCGGACGCAGTCGCGCAGCGACAGCGCAAAGGACTGGGTCGCCTCGCAGCGGGGCGGCTCCGATGTACGACTGGTCTTCGAGGGGCTCAGTGGCGAAGACCTCGACCAGATCCGTGTGCCCTATTTCTACACCTATGACGGCTTCCAGAACGCCTTCATCGGCCGGCTCGGCGATATCGGCGACCGCATCGAGAAGGAGCGCTGGGTGCTGGGCGAGAATGTCGACCAGCAGGCGATCACCGCCCAATACGCGACGCTGTTCCAGGATCTGATGAAGCTCTACAGCCGCGACTATGTCGCAACCTGGCAGAAGACGCTGAAGCGGCTGAAGCTCCGGCCCCTCAACGCCGACAAGCCGCGCTATGTCGCGCTCAGCGCCATCTCGGCCGCGACCTCGCCCTTCAAGCAGATCCTCGAATCGCTGCGCGACGAGACGCAGCTCACCAAGGAGCGGCCGAACGCGAAGAAGGCAGTGGCGGAGGCCGCCGCAAAACAAGCGGCGCAGACGCTCGACCAGCGCGCCAGCCAGGCGCTGGGCCGGCTCGGCACCAACCTGCCGATGGCCTCGGCCGGCGTCGATCGCGTGCTGGCCGGTGGCAACGACGTATCGCTCGGTGCCGATATCGAGGCGCAGTTCAAGCCTTATCACGTCCTCGTCGACGGCGATCTCGGCCGCAGGCCGGTCGACCAGCTCCTGCAGACCTTCTCAGAGATCAACCAGAACCTCGCCACCGCGGCGACCAACCCGAGCCAGTCGGCAGCAGCGAACGCCGCGCTCGTCCCGCTGATCGCGACGCTCCGCGCCAATTCCTCCCGCTACCCCGCCCCCTTCGACGGCATGATCGTTCAGGCGGTCAATGACTTCGAAGGCGACGCGACCGGTGCCACCGTCGCGCTGCTGCGGCAGGCACTGGCGGAGCAGGTCACCGGCGTCTGCAATGAGATCGTCACCAACCGCTACCCCTTCACCAAGGCGAGCGCCCGCGACGTTCCGCTCGCCGATTTCGCCCGGCTCTTCGCGCCCGGCCAGATCATGGACAAGTTCTACAAGGAGCGGCTGGAACCCTTCGTCGATACCTCCAAGCCACAATGGAGCTGGCGCGCCGACAGCCGCGTGGCCCGTGCGCTGTCGCCGACGACGCTGCGTGAATTCCAGCGCGCCAGCGAGATCAAGGAGGCCTTCTTCCCGACCGGCGGCAACCTGCCCTCCTTCCAGATGGTGGTGACGCCGACCGCGCTCTCGGCTGACGCATCCAGCGCCAAGCTGGAAATCAACGGCTTCACCGTGACGAGCCAGCAGGGCGTCAACACGCCGGCCCCAGTGATGTGGCCGGGCGGGGGCGTCGGCAAAACGGCGATCACGCTGACCTTGGGCGGCGGCAGCAACAATTCCGGCGGCATGTTCGGCGGCGGTTTCTTCTCTTCCGGCTCGTCCGCGCCCCAGGGCGAAGCCAAGCTGTTCGAGAAGGACGGCACCTGGTCCTTCTTCCGCCTGCTCGACGCCGGTTCGGTGCTGAAGCAGGGTGACAATGTCGGCTTCACGCTGAATGCGGGTGGCCGACAAGTGGGTTACGCCTTCGGCGTCGGCTCGCTCAAGAACCCGCTGATCCTGCCGGCGCTGCGGGAAATCCGCTGCCCTTCCGGGATCTGACCCGTGCCCTGCGGCCTCTTCGGCAAGCTCCCCGCCAAGCGCGACTTCATCGCGCTGAACGCTCCCTCCGGCTTCCTCGCGGTCTACGAGAAATGGCTGCAGGGCGGGCTGACCGCGAGCCGGCTCGAACTCGGCCAGCGCTGGCAGGAGGCCTATCTCAATGCCCCGATCTGGCGCTTCTGGCTGGGCGCTGCCCATGGCGGCCAGGCCGTCGCCGGGGCCTTCATGCCCTCGGTCGACGGCATCGGTCGCTATTTTCCGCTCACCATCTTCGCTGCAGCCGGCCCCGGCGCCGCCATCCCGCCGCCGGAGCTCGACCCGCAGGACCGATGGTTCGAAGCGGTCGAGGATTTTCTGCTTGAGGCGCTCGATCCGGGAGCGAGCTATGAGGCGGTGGCCCAGCGCCTCGCCGCCCTACCCCTTCCCGACGACCAGCTCCTCGCCGCCCCGCCGCAGGACATGGTGCGTCTGTCCGACGGCTCCATCGTCACCGCGGCGATCTCCTCCGGTTTCCCGGAGCGGCTGGCGGCGCTCCGCGTCGAGGACCACGCCCGCGCCTATGCCCATGCCTCATATCTCTGGACCGTCGGCGGGCCGAATTTCGAGCCGCTGGCCCTCATCGGCCAGGCCCTGCCGGACCCCTATCTCTTCTCCGGATTGCTGACTGGCCGTTTCGATGCCCATCTCGAACCCGAGCATGTCGGGTCATGAGGGTTGCGCCATGAACGACGCCCCGCGCGAGGCCTCCGACTTCGAAACCGGCTGCATCAGCCACACCGGCAAGGTGCGCAAGGCGAACGAGGACAATTTCATTCTCCGTCCCGAAGTCGGCCTCTGGGCGGTGGCGGACGGCATGGGCGGGCACGAGAACGGCGCACTGGCCAGCGCGACGGTGGTCGCGGCGCTGGAAGGGGTCGGCGCGGCCCGCTCGGCCGCCGACCTGCTCGCGATGCTGGAAGACAGCGTGCTCAAGGCCAATGAGACGCTGCGCGAGGAGATTCGCCGGCGCGGCGCCACCATGGGCGCGACCCTTGTGGTGCTGCTCGTCCACCAGCGTCATTTCGCCTGCGTCTGGTCGGGAGACAGCCGCATCTATCTCGTGCGCTCCGGGCAGATCACGCAGGTCTCGCGCGACCACACCGAGGTGCAGGACATGGTCGATCGCGGCGTGATGACGCCGGATGAAGCGAAGCGTTCGCCGCGTCGCCACGTCATCACCCATGCCATCGGCGTGCACGAGATGCCCGAACTCGACATCGAAAGCGGCGAGATCGCCGATGGCGACGTCTTCATTCTCTGCTCGGACGGACTAACCGAGCATGTCGCCGACACGGAGATCCTGGCCGCCGTCGAGGCCGGCAGCGCGCAGGAAGCCTGCGACGCCCTGCTGGCGCTGACGCTGGAGCGCGGCGCGCGCGACAACGTCACGGTCATCATCGTCCGCTATCGACAAGGCTCGGCCGAAAGGACACGCTGGATGCCGAACCGGCGCACGGCAGGGGGTAGCCCGTCATGAGCGACGATTCCGAGCGCACCGTGATCGCGCCCCGTGCGAATGCGCGCATCGGCACGAAGCTCAACGGCATCTACGAGATCGAGAGCCTGATCGCGATCGGCGGCATGGGCGAGGTCTATCGCGGCCGCGCTATCCAGACCGGCGATGCAGTGGCGATCAAGATGATCCGCCCCGACATGGCCCGCGACGAGGCGGTGCTCGCCCTGTTTCGGCGTGAGGCGGCAGCCCTGCACAACCTCTATAACGAGGCCATCGTCCGCTACTACGTCTTCGCCATCGACCCGGTGACGGAGACGCCCTATCTCGCGATGGAGTTCGTCGACGGCCAGCCGCTTTCGGAGCGCATCAAGGAGCGGCCGCTGACCGTGGAAGAGGTCGACGTGCTGCGCCAGCGCGTCGCGCCGGGGCTGCATGCCGCTCACCGGCTCGGCATCATCCACCGCGACATCTCGCCCGACAACATCATCCTGCCGGGCGGCGATCCCTCCCGCGCCAAGATCATCGACTTCGGCATCGCCCGCTCCAGCATCCTCGGCGAAGGCACGGTGATCGGCTCGGGCTTCGCCGGCAAATACAACTATGTCTCGCCCGAGCAGCTCGGGCTCTATGGCGGCGAGGTCTCCGGTCGCTCCGACATGTATTCCTTCGCGCTGGTGCTGGCGCAGGCGCTGACCGGGCGGCCCATCGACATGGGCGGTTCCCAGGTCGACATCCTCGACAAGCGTCGCCGCCTGCCCGATCTTTCGCAGGTCGATGCCACCTTGCGCCCGCTGCTGGCGCGCATGTTGGCGCCCGACCCTGAGAACCGTCCGGCCGACATGGCCGAGGTCGCTGCCTGGCAACCGCAAGCGGCCGGAAAGAAAGTCCCTTCCGCCAGTCATCCGCCCGGGAAGCCCGGGCGCTCGCCCCTGCCTCTGGTCGCAGGGGTTGCAGCGCTTGCGCTGCTCGCCGGCGGCGGCGGCTTCTACGTCTGGACCACCCTGAAGCCCGCCGAGACCAGCCAGACGGCGCGCCTGCCGGCGGACGGCCCGCCGCCGCTCTCGGAGCAACCCGCTTCCAGCCGGCCTGGCTCCGCCAGCGGCGTTCCCCAGCTCTCCGAGGCCAAGCCCGAAAGCCCGGTCACGCCGCCTCCGGAGCAGAACACAGGCAAGCCCGCACAAGCGAATACGAGTCCGCCCGCTGCCCCTCCATCGCCGGTGCAGGCGCCTCAACCGCAGAAGCCGAGCGAAGCGCAGGTCGCCGTCAACACCGAGAGCAGCGCACCTCCGCCGCTAACGCCGCCGGCGCCGGTGACGGAGGCGCCCGCGGCGAAGCCACCCCCCGTCAGCCAGACGAAGCCGCCGGCTGTGCCTCCGATCGCCCAAACCAAACCCGCGGAGAAGCCCCCCGTCGTCGCCGGCACCACGCAGAAGCCACCCGTCGAGGCCACCAGCACCCAGCAGCCTTCGCCGATCGTGCAGGAGCCCGATCCGCGCACGCCGGCCGAGCGCATCGAGCGCTATATCCGGGACTATGACGGCGGCTCCTGCTTCTTCCTCTGGCCGCTCGAGATCGGCGATCGCAAGGCCGTGCTCGAAGGCTTCGGCAGCGGCACTGAGCCCTTCGTCGCCTTCGACAAGGCCTTCAAGGCAGCGCAGGGTTTCGAGGCGCAGATCAATCTGCGCCCACTGACCACCGCGCAATGCCCGATGGCCGATTTCCTGCGCCAGCTGGGCGTCGCGATCGACCGTGGGGTCAAGCTTCAGATCGGCAACTTCAACATGAAGAGCGGCGAGGTGCTGAACGGCGCCGTCGAAGCCGGCGGCGGCCTCAATCTCGACGTCGTGCTCATCGGCGACGACGGCCTCGTCTACAATCTCGCCAGCTTCATGAAGCGCGAGGGCGACAAGGTCACCTTCAACCTGAAGCTCGAATCGACCGGTGGCGCGGCGCGTCCGCAGACGGTTCTGGCGCTCGTCAGCCAGGCGCCGCTGCCGGCACTCTCCGGCCCCAACCCCTCTCCGGCCGGCGAGTTCTTCAAGAACCTCAAGCTCGACCTCGCCCGCCAGACCGGCAAGCTCGGCCTCGGCATCAAGTATTTTCGGATCGAGTGAGGTTCTGCATCGTCGTCGCGCGGCGCGCCGGGCCGCGCTCCCCTCACATCTCCCGGTAAAGCACGCCCCATTCGTCCTGCCAGACGCCGGCCGCATCCTCGACCACGATCGGCGCGCGGATTTCGTTGGCCAGGCGGATCGCGGTGCGGAAAGCGTCCTTGGCGGCCATCTCGTCGCTGACGAAATCATTGACGAGATGCCCAGCCGCGAGATCCGCCGGGCAATGCACGCGCCCGAAAGCCTCTCCGCCGCGCGTCGACAGACTAAGTGTGATCGCGTCGGCCTGCGGCTCGTCGACCTGTTCGAAACGGTTGCCGGCCATGGTCGTCACTCCTTCCCGAGCCCCGGCCCCGGCGGGGAATGAAACGCCGCATGCGGAATTGCCCGCGGCAAGAGGCAGTCGTTCGCAGCATCATTTCTTCGGCTGCGGCCGGGCGAGGCCCGGCCCCATCGTCGGCCGGACCGCGCTGTAGCGGTCGAGCCTGACCTTGATCATGTCGTTGAACTTCTTGTGGACCTCGGAGACCGAGAGCGTCTTCGTCTCGCCGCCCGCATCGGCATAGAAGATCGGCCGGTTGGCCTGGGCTGGCTTCGGCAGCAGCTCGGCCGCCTTGACGCCCGGCTGCTCCTCCATCGTCTCGATGAAGGTCTGCGCTGCATCGGGCCCGAGGAAATGGATCAGATAGATCTCGCCGCCGGTGAGGTGGCGGCCGAGCGCCCGCTCCAGCCTGAGCGTATCGCGCTTCAGCATCTCCGCCGCAAGCAACGCCGAGATATAGGGCTCGCGCCGCATGTCGAGGATGCGCTGGCGCTGGCTCGAATCGCTGACGACGAATTGCCGGCCGGACTTGCCGATCAGCTTCACATCGGCGGCAAGCCCGTGCTTCGCGCCGAACTCGTAGATCACGCCGAGCCAGGTCTGCTCGATGAACTGGTAGAGGCCTGTCGCCGAGGAGGTCTGCGCCTTCACTGCCGTCGAGAAGGAGGATTCCTTGTCCGCGACGGCCATCAGCAGCGTCGGATCGGCGCCGACCACCTTGCTGGCCCGCACGATGGTGTCGACGAGGTGGCGGCGGATCTTGATCGGCCCGAAGCTCAGGACCTGGTCAGGATCCCCGCTGGAGATCATCGGTGGCGGCTGCGGTGCCCCGCTGGGCGAAGCCGGCCCCGGGGGCGGCGCGCCGCCGGGCTTGGGTGGCACCAGCAGGATGTTTGACGGCAGCTGCAGCTGATTGACCGGGATCTGCTGCGTCGGTGCATCGTCCTGCGGCTTGATGTTGGCGAGCGCCGGATCGTTGTCGAGCGCGAACTGGGCCGCTTGCCGAGCGCCCTCCAGATCCTGCTCGACGGAGGACAGGATCAACGAAGGACGTGCCGGCGCGTCCTTGAGAGCCGGTATCACCCGTTCGGACGCAAACTCCGCATCTTCCGGCGGCCGTTCCTGCTGCTGCAGCCGCGCATAGGCGAGCGCGACGACCGCAGCCACGACGCAGGCGACGCCGGCCGCAACACCTGCGATCGCCATCCGCCCCGAGGACGCCTTCTTCGGAACCGCCACGAAGGCTTCAGGTTCGGATGAGGCCGCCCGTGGCGCGGGAGATGGCGGTGCTGGCGACGGTTTCGGCATGGGCGAGGCTGGCGGTGGCGGCGAAGGCGCGACACTGGCAGCAGCCGGCTGTGGCCTCGGCGGCTGTGCTACCGGCCGCTCCGGCAACGCGGCCGGAACGATGGGCTCGCCCCTCCCGGTCACGAGCTGCGTCACGGCAACAAGCCACGGAGAAGCCCCCTGCTCGCCGAGCGCGGTGAGTTCGTCGACCAGCCGCTTGGACGCGAGTTGGGGCAACCCCGCCTCGCGGGTCAGCGCCGCGACGGCGGCCTTGCCCGGTTGCTCGGCCATCAACTTCACGGCGAAGAACCAGTGCTGGAGTGCGATACGCCGGCTTTCCAGTGGCGTGCCGTCCGCCGGATGAATCAAATAGTTGCAATGGTTGCAGGCGAAGCCACGCAGCTTCGGCCGCGCCTCGAAGTGCGCAGGCCTGCCACAGGCCGGACAAGCCATGCTCGTACCGCCATGGCGCAGACGCATCAGCGCGGCGAGGCAGGCCTCTTCCGGAAATGCGTCCTGGAACTGTCGGAAGCGCTCGCTCATCCCGACGATCCGCGCCCTCCCCTTGCCTGACGCAAGGTTACGCCTCGCCGCCACCAGCGACAATCGTCAGCCATGCAGCAGCCCGAGCCGTGCGACATCCTTCAGATGCATCGCGACTTCAGCCGCCGTCGCCTTTTCCGGCAGGTCGGGCGCGGCGACGCCCTCCGTCCGTGTTTGGTCGAGGAAGCGATTCATCTCGTCGAGCAGCATGCGCTCGTCGCGCGAACCGTCGAGCAGGCTGACGAACTTGCGGACCACGACACTGTCCAGCAGCACGGTGCGATGGCGCAGATCGGTGACCTCGGCCGAGGTCGAGGCTTGCCAGCGGGCGACGTGGCTGGCCGCGGGGCGCTCGGTAACGACAGTCGTGAGCGGCGGCGGCTCGAGCCTGACATCGAGGAGGCCGGTCCTGAAGATCGCAAGCAGCGCCTCTTCCAGTCGCGCGCTCTCCCGCTCGCGGTCGAAATCGGCGCCGGTCTCGGCCGCGGCGATGTCCAAGGAGCGGTTGACGAGATCGGCCCAGGGCATGTTTGCCGGCCACGCCTCCCCGAGGATGTGCAAGGCCGCCTTGCAGGCCGGCAGGTCCACCGAGAGCTTGACGCCCTCCTCGAAGGTAAAGCGCTCGATACCGGGCCTGACCTCCTCCTCGTCGCGAGCCGGCTGGACATCGGCCGCGATGCGATAGGGCCGCAGCGCATCGGGCTCGATGCCGCGCCGCAGCGGCAGATCGGCCCGACACAGCAGTGTTTCGCGAAAAGCCCTACCGATCAGCAGGTCGAGCGCCTGCTCACGCTCCAGGGGCGGGTCGAGCGGGATCGCCGCCAGCATCCGCTGCGCCGCCCCCTTCGCGGCACCGTACATGTTCGGAAAGGAGGCCTCGGCCAGGAACTGCAGCCCGTGCCGCCCGGCTGCCGTAAGAACCTCGTGCAAGGCGAAGGGGCGCGCGATCGGGTTGAGGTCATCGTGATAGAGCACGTTGTCCGGCAGTTCCTCCACCTGCTTCTCGCGCTGGCGCAGAGCGGCACCGTGAAAGCTGTCCGGATCGCTTGCCTCGGCATAGGCCTTGAGCGCCGCTCGCGCAGTCCGCACCCGCTCGCGCGGATCGGTGATGTCGCGCGTCTCGAACAGCATGACGTCGCGAGCCAGATCCCGGAAGTGACAACCCGGCAGCGCGTTGTAGCTGACATAGGCGACGCCTTGCGGCGCCAGCAGTTCGCCGAACAGCGCGAGGATGCGCTCGCGCACCGGATCCGGCACCCAGGAATAGACGCCATGGACGATGATGTAGTCGAAGCTGCCGATGTCCGCCGTGACGGTGAGGATGTCACGCTGTTCGAAGGAGATGTTCGCGAGTGCGAGTTCGGCGGCCGAGGCGTTCGCCTGCCGGATCGAAGTGCCACTCAGATCGATGCCGAGGAAGCGGCTCTGCGGATATTGAGCCGCCATCGGAATGAGGTTGCCGCCGCGCCCGCAGCCGAGCTCGAGCACCCGCATCGCCGCCGGCATCCCCGGTTGCATGCCATGGAAATGCGCGATCGTCGCCAGCCGCGAAGGATGCGTCTGCGCGAAGGAATGCCCCGGATAGGCTACCGCGTCATAGGGGTTGATCGCTGGCTCGCTCGTCATCGCCGTCCGCCCCGGCACCGATGCATCCATTGCAGCCCATGCCCGCATCGCGTGCTTCATTCATTTGAAGGAGCGTCCTGGGGATCACCCACGATCCGGCAGCGCGAACCTTGCGTAACATCGCGCGAAACCGCGATGGTGGCGAGTGTCGTTTCACGATGCCGGCTACGATTGCGCCTTCTGAACCGGCGCAAAGCCGCGTAGGATTCGGATCATCTCGGCGAGGGTCATTCCCGTGCGCAGCAGCAAGCTCATCCATCTCGTCAGCTGCCACGCCGCCGGCGAGGTCGGCGACGTGATCGTCGGCGGTGTCGCCCCGCCGCCGGGCGAGACGCTCTGGGAACAGTCACGCTTCATCGCTCGCGACGAAACGCTGCGGAATTTCGTGCTGAACGAGCCGCGCGGCGGCGTCTTCCGCCACGTCAATCTGCTGGTCCCGCCCAAGGACCCGCGCGCCCAGATGGGCTGGATCATCATGGAGCCGGCCGATACGCCGCCGATGTCGGGTTCCAATGCGATCTGCGTCGCCACGGTGCTGCTCGACAGCGGCATTCTGCCGATGCAGGAGCCCGTGACCGAACTGACGCTCGAGGCACCCGCCGGCCTGATCGATATCCGTGCAACCTGCCGGGACGGCAAGGCGCAAAGCATCAGCCTGCGCAACGTGCCGGCCTTCGCGACCGAGCTCGACGCGGCCCTGGAAATCGAAGGGCTCGGGACGCTGACGGTCGACATCGCCTATGGCGGCGACAGCTTCGTGATCGTCGACGCGCCGGCGCTCGGCTTCGCCATCGCTCCCGACGAGGCTCGCGATCTCGCCGAGGCCGGCATGAAGATCACCCGCGCCGCCAACGAGCAGCTCGGCTTCGCTCATCCCGGCGGAACCGGCTGGAACCACATCTCCTTCTGCCAGTTCGCCGCTCCGGTCGAGCGGGTCGGCGGCGTGCTGACCGGCCGCAACGCGGTCGCCATCCGCCCCGGCAAGATCGACCGCTCGCCGACCGGGACCGGCTGCTCGGCGCGGATGGCCGTGCTGCACGCGCGCGGCCAGCTCGCCGTGGGCGAGCCCTTCATCGGCATCTCGATCATCGGCTCGCGCTTCGACTGCCTGATCGAAGCTCTCACCCGGGTCGGCGAGACCCCGGCCGTCGTTCCGCGCGTCACCGGCAGCGCCTGGATCACCGACACGCGCCAGCTCATGCTCGATCCGGCGGATCCTTACCCGGCCGGCTACCGGCTCTCGGACACCTGGCCGCAATGGTGAGCGGCCCGCGATCGCGGCGCGGCGGACAATAAAATCGCACTCCTCCCCCAAATGGGGGGTGTGCGCCTGGCGATAGGTTGCGACGGTTCCGGTGCGGCGCTGGAAATCGGTCACATGAAAGCAGGTAAGAAGTTGTCGGTTGCGTTTCGTCGCGCCAGGATCAGGCGCTTGAGCGCGGAAACAGCCAAGCCGAGCGATACGGCGCCCGCGAAGGTGCCGCATCTGCGGCTGGTGGTTTCGAACAACACAGCCCCCAAGCGCTGACGCGCAAGACGTCGGCTATCGGCCGCGCTTTCGGAAAGCGTGGGACTGTCCTGCCGATCCTCCCCGGCACGGCCTCCGCCGCCCATCTTGTTTCGCACTGACGATAGACTGCCGGGCTCCCGTTCCGCCCGGCGACGTCAAGCCGGTGCAAAATCGCACCGGGCAGCGACGGGAAGCGGCCTGGGCGCTTGACTTCCTCCGCCATGATGGGGAATTTGGCGCCCGTCGCGGGTGTAGCTCAATGGTAGAGCAGCAGCCTTCCAAGCTGAATACGAGGGTTCGATTCCCTTCACCCGCTCCAGCTTCCTTCGCTTCGAAGCACAAGGCATTGGCGCCGATTCTTAAACTCGAATCTTCGCCTGTGAAGCCAAAGCAAACCTGCCAGTCGTAATCCGGGCTGGGCGCCGCGCCGGCCATATGATTTGCTGACCGAATGGGACACGGGGATTCTATTCGGGGCGATGATATGAGCCTGCGCCAGATGAGGCTTCCGCAGCCCGCAGCCGGTGCCGCGGTCGCGCCTTGCAAATCTGCTCGGCGAAACCGGTGATGACCGCGACCGCCAAGATGCCCCGCGCCGAGACGGCGGTCGCCGAGGCCGTCGCGGCCCAGCGTGTCTGGGTCGAAGAACTGTTCGGCCGCCTGGCCGCCGGCAGCCGCGGCGAGCCCGGCATTACCCGCGACACCTACGGCCCCGGCGAGGATTTCGGCCATCGCCTGCTCGTCGAGCACGGCAAGGCGCGCGGGCTTTCGGTCTCGCATGATCTCGCCGCCAACACCTATGTCACCCTCGCTGGTCGAGACTCCGCCGCTCCGCGCATCCTCATGGGCTCGCATCTCGACAGCGTGCCCCATGGCGGCAATTTCGACGGCGCGGCGGGCGTGATCGCCGGGCTGGTCGTCATCGAAGCCCTGCGCGCGCTCGGCATCGAGCCGCGCTGCGACGTCACGTCGATGGGGGTGCGCGCCGAGGAGAGCGTCTGGTTCCAGGTCTCCTATATCGGCAGCCGATCCGCTCTTGGTACCCTGCCGGACGGTGCGCTCGAAGCCAGGCGCATCGACGACGGCCGCGTGCTTGCGGCGAGCATCGATGCCAGCGGCGGCCGATCCGAAAGCATCCGCCGGCGCGAACGCCATCTCGATCCCACCGCGATCCGGGCGTTCCTGGAAATCCATATCGAGCAGGCGCCGAGCCTGGTCGAATCCGGGCTGCCGGTCGCGATCTGCACCGGCGTGCCGGGCAATTTCCGCTATCCGGATGCGCGCATCGTCGGGCGGCACGACCATGTCGGCACACCGCGCCGCTTCCGCCGCGACGCCGCCATGGCGGGTGCCGAATTCGCCATGCTGCTGGACCGGATCTGGCTGGAAGAGGAGGCCGCCGGCTTCCCGATGGCCGTGACGCTCGGCCGCTTCCACACCGATCCGACCGTCCACGGCCTGACCACGGTCCCAGGCAGCTTCGCCTTCAGCCTCGACGTGCGCGCCTACGACCCCGCCGTGCTGGAGCGGGTCGAGGCCAGGATGCTGGCTGCCCTTCCCGAGATCGAGGCGCGCCGCCGCGTCACCTTCGAACTCGGCGCGCGCGCCAGCGCTGCCGTCGGACCGGTCGATCCCACGATCGTCGCTGGGCTCGAGGCGTCTGCCGCCCGCCTGGGCATCGCGACCATGCCGCTCGGCAGCCCCGCCTCCCATGACTCGGCGGCCTTCGCCGCTGCCGGCGTGCCCATCGCCATGCTGTTCGTGCGCAACGAGTACGGCAGCCACAACCCGCAGGAGGCGATGGAAATCGACGACTTCCTCACCGCCTGCACGATTTTAGCCGACTGGGTGGCGCGGGAAGTCGCCTGAGTCGAAAGGCTTTGCCATAGCGGCCGGCATCGTCATGCTGCGCCGGGAAGGACGACAGGATATGGCTACCAACTACGATCTGGTCATTCGCGGCGGCACGATCGGCTCCGCGACAGGCAGCTTCCGCGCCGATCTCGCCGTCAAAGACGGCAAGGTTGCGGCGGTGGGTCAGGGCCTCTCGGCCGGTGCCCGCGAGATCGACGCGACCGGCAAGCTCGTGCTGCCCGGCGGCATCGATACCCATGCCCATGTCGAGCAGGTCTCTGCCGGCGGGCTGCTCAATGCCGATACTTTCGAGAGCGCCACGACCTCGGCGGCCTTCGGCGGCAACACCACGTTGATCTCGTTTGCCGCCCAGCATCGCGGGTCGGATCTCAGGAAGGTTGTCGACGACTACGCCGCTCTGGCGCGACGCGGTGCCCTGATCGACTACGCCTTCCATCTCATCGTCGCCAATCCGGACACCAAGACGATCGAGCGGGACCTGCCCGCGCTGATCGGCGAAGGCCACGCCTCGATCAAGATCTTCATGACCTACGACTTGATCAAGATCGACGACGAGCCGCTGCTCGACCTGCTGCTGACCGCGCGGCAGAACCAGGCGCTGGTCTGCGTCCACGCCGAGAACCACGGCATGATCTCCTGGATGGGCCGCAAGCTCGTCGAGAAGGGTTATGTCGCGCCGAAATACCATGCGATCAGCCACCCGCGCGGCTCCGAGGCGGAAGCCTTCAACAGGCTGATCACGGCGGCCGAATTGCTCGACCAGCCGATCATGATCTTCCACGTCTCGACCACGGAGGGGGCACAGGTGATCCGCGATGCACGCGGACGTGGCCTCAAGGTCTTTGCCGAGACCTGCCCGCAATATCTCTTCCTGACCCGGCACGATCTCGACAAGCCGGGGATCGAAGGCGCCAAATGGATGTGTTCGCCGCCGCCCCGCGAACAGGCGGACCAGGACGCGCTCTGGCGGGCGCTGGCGCTCGGCGACATCCAGACGGTTTCCTCGGACCATGCGCCCTACCGCTTCGACGAGACCGGCAAGCTCTCCGCGGGTCCCAACCCGACCTTCAAGCAGATCGCCAACGGCTTGCCCGGCCTCGAAACGCGGCTGCCCCTGCTCTTCGACGCGCTGGTCTCGAAGGGCCGGCCGGAATTTGCCGGGCGCGGGCTGGAAGCCTTCGTCGAACTGACCGCAACCGCACCCGCGGCGATCTACAACCTGCCGGGCAAGGGCGCGCTCCTGCCCGGCTACGATGCCGACATCGCGATCTGGAACCCGAACCGCACAGTGACGATCACCGACGAGGCGATGCATGACCGGACCGGCTTCACGCCCTTCGCCGGGCGCAGCGTAACGGGTTGGCCGGAGCACGTCCTCGTCCGCGGCGAAGACGTCGTGGCCGGGAGCACCCTGCGTGCCCAGCCCGGCTCGGGCCGCTGGCTGCGCCGCTCGGGCGGCCCGGCCGCGACCCCGACCGGTCGGCTCACCGCCGACATGGACCCGCAGCGGAATTTCGGTGCGACCATCCTCGAGTGAGCGGCACCCGGATGCACGCGAAGCCGCCCCGCACCGAGATGCCACCGATCTGCGGAGCCGCGGCGGATCCGCGCTCGCTGCGCCGCTTCGAGGACGAGCGCTTCCTGACGGGGCAAGGTCGCTATCTCGACGACGAAGCCGTACCTGACGCGCTGCACGCCATGGTGCTGCGCTCGCCGCATGCCCATGCCGCGATCCTGTCCATCGACGCTGAGGCGGCCCGGAGCCTGCCGGGCGTTCACGCGGTCTATACCGCCGAGGACCTCGTCGCGCTCGGCTCCCTGCCTTGCTCGCTGGCGGTGACCGGCGAAGCCCCGCTGATCGTGCCGCCGCGACCGCCACTGGCCCGCGAGCGCGTCCGTCATGTCGGTGATCCCGTCGCTTTCGTCGTGGCCGAGACCGCCGATCTCGCCCGCCAGGCCTGCGAGCTGATCGCGGTCGACTACGACATTCTGCCCTCGGCCACCGAACTCGCGGCAGCGGCCGATCCCGACGCTCCCGAAATCTGGCCGCAGGCACCCGGCAACCTCGCCCTGCGCTACCGCCTCGGAGACGAGGGCGCCGTCGCGGCGGCCTTCGCGCAGGCTGCCCATGTGGTAAGCTGCCGGGTCGTCAACAATCGGATCGTTGCAGCCGCCCTCGAGCCGCGTGTCGCGCTCGGCCGCGTCGACCGGCCAAGCGGCCGCTATAACCTCTCCCTCAGCGGCGCCTCGGTCCATGACATCCGCCGTGAGCTCGCGGCGGTCCTGCATATTGCGCCCGAACAAATCGATGTCGCCTGCCCCGATGTTGGCGGTGGCTTCGGCATGAAGAACGTCACCTATCCTGAATATGCGCTGGTGCTCGTCGCCGCCGAGCGGCTCGGCCGCCCGGTGCGCTGGCTCGCCGAGCGCATCGAGGATTTCTCAGGCGGCGTCCATGCCCGCGACAACCTGACGACCGGTAGCCTCGCCCTCGACGCCAGGGGCCGGTTCCTGGCGCTGAAGGTCGAAACCCTCGCCAATCTCGGGGCTTATGTCTCCTCGCTCGGGCCGGGCAGCGCCACGACCGCGCCGACGCCCGCGATGGGCGGGCTCTACGACATCCCGGCGATGACGATGGATGTTCGCTGCCTCTTTACCAACACGGTCCCGATCGACGCCTATCGCGGCGCCGGCAAGCCGGAGGCGAACTACCTGATCGAGCGGCTGGTCGACGAAGCCGCCCACCTGTTGCACATCGACCCAGCAACCCTGCGCAAGCGCAATTTCATCCGCCGCTTCCCCTACCGAAAACCCTTCGGGGCCGTGCTCGATTGCGGGAACTTCGGCGGCAATCTCGACCGCGTCCTGGCTGCGGCCGACCGGGCCGGCTTCCGTCGCCGCCGTGCCGAGGCGCGCCGGCGCGGCAGGCTGCGCGGCTTCGGCATCGGCTGCTTTCTCGAAACCTCGCGCGGCGCACCGAATGAGGACGCCTGGCTCTCGTTCCGCGCCGATGGCAGCGTCGCCATGACGGTCGGCACCCAGTCGAATGGGCAAGGCCACGAGACGAGCTTCGCGCAGTTGCTGTCGCAGGAACTCGGCCTCCCCGTGGAGCGCTTCCATCTCGTCCAAGGCGATACGGCGCGCGTGCTCAGCGGCGGCGGCCATGGCGGCGCCCGCTCCCTGCACATGGGCGGTGGCGCGCTGGTGCTGGCCGCGCGGGCGCTGGTCGAGGCCGCCAAGCCCACAGCCGCACAACTCCTCCAGAGCCGCCCCGATGCCGTCAGCTTCCACGCCGGCCGCTTCCAGGCTCCGGATGCCGGCGAAGTCGATCTCTCCAGCGTCGCGCGCCATGTCGCGGAGACGACCGGCCAACCGCTCGCAAGCCATGGCGCCCGGAGGAACGCGCCGCTGACCTTTCCGAACGGCGCGCAGGTGGCCGAGGTCGAGATCGATCCCGAGACCGGCGAGGCGACCTTGCTCCGCTATGTCGCCGTCGACGACTACGGCACGCTGATCAATCCCTTGCTCACCGAGGCGCAGGTCCATGGCGGCCTCGCGCAGGGTATCGGCCAGGCCTTGATGGAGGAAGCCCGCTACGATCCCGATGGTGGCCAGCTCTTGAGCGCGACCTTCATGGACTATGCCATGCCGCGAGCGATGGACCTGCCGGCGTTCGAGCTGTCGATGGTCGAACTGCCGACGCAGGCCAACCCGCTCGGCGTAAAGGGAGCCGGGCAGGCCGGCTGTATCGGCGCGCCCCAGACCGTGATCCACGCCATCCTCGATGCGTTGCGCCCCCTCGGCGTCACGCATCTCGACATGCCGGCGACCCCCGCCCGCATCTGGCATGCGATCCGTGGTGCGCGACAGGCGCACGCATCGCGCGAAACCTGAACCGGCCGCGGCTGAGGCGGCCGGCGCCGATAAGCCTAGCCCGTCATCATCTTCGGCAGCGCCGTGACGATCTCGGGGAACAGCGTGATCAGCACGAGCAGCAGCATCAACACGCAGAAATAGGGGATCGCCGCCTTGGTCACCGCGAGGATATCCTTGCCGGTGATGCTCTGTAGCACGAAGAGATTGAAGCCCACCGGCGGGGTGATCTGTGCCGCCTCGATGAGGATCACCACGAAGATGCCGAACCAGAGCAGGTCGATGCCGGCTGCCTGCACCATCGGCAGCATCACCGAGGACGTCAGCACGATGATCGAGATGCCTTCGAGGAAGCAGCCGAGGATCAGCATGAACACCGCGAGCACCGCCAGCAGCGCATAAGGTGAGAGATGCATCGCCTCGACCCAGCTCGCCAGCGAGCGCGGGATGTCCACGAAGGCGACGGCGATGGTCAGGCAAGCGGCGCAGGCGATGATGAAGGAGATCATGCAGGAGGTCCGCATCGCGGCCATCAACCCGTCCATGAAACTCGCCCGGGTGAGGCCTCCACCGATCGCCGCCAGGATCAGCGCCCCGATCACGCCGATGGTCGCTGCCTCGGTCGGCGTGGCGATGCCGCCATAGATCGAGCCGACCACTGAAGCGATCAGCAGCGCCACCGGGATCAGCCGGCGCGACCGATAGATCTTCTCCAGGAACGGCACCGGCGGCTCGGCCGGCGGCATCTTCTGCGGGTTGAGCAGGCTCCAGATCGCCGTATAGCCCATGAACAGCGCCATCAGCAGGATGCCGGGAAGGACGCCGGCGATGAACAGCCGCGCGATCGAGACCTCGGCCGTCACGCCATAGACGATCATGATGATCGAGGGCGGGATCAGCAGGCCGAGCGTGCCCGACCCGGCGAGCGTTCCGATCGTCATGTTGAGCGGATAGCCGCGCTTCTCCAGCTCCGGCACGCTGATGCGCCCGATGGTGGCGCAGGTCACGGCCGAGGAGCCTGCGACCGCCGCCATGATGCCGCAGCCCAGTACATTGACGTGGAGCAGCCGGCCCGGCAGCCGCGACACCCAGGGCGCCAGCCCCTGGAACATGTCGGCCGACAATTTCGAGCGGAACAGGATCTCTCCCATCCAGATGAAGAGCGGCAGCGAGGTCAGCGCCCAGCCCCAGCTCGAATCCCAGAGCGTCGAGGCGATCAGCGAGCCCATCGGCGCGGTGGTGAAGAGCCCCATCATCACCATGCCGACGGTGAGGAGCGAAAGCGCGACCCAGACCCCGCCGGCAAGCAGCAGGAGCAGGGAGCCGGCCAGGACCAGCGAGGCGAGAACGGTCGTGTCCATTGTCAGCCCCTATGCCACCGGCCTGTCGAGCTCGATCTCGTCAGGTGCCTCGTAGCGAGGCTTGCCGCCGCCGAGGAGCCAGACGAGTTCGTCGATGAAGGCGATCGCGAGCGCCGCCACGCCGACGGCGACACCCGCCTGCGGAATCCAGAACGGCATCGCCAGCAGGCCCGGGCTGACATCGTTGAATTCGTGGGATTGCAGCGCCAGTGCCGTGACATGCCAGGCGAGGAACGAGACCACCACGGTGCCCAGCAGGCAGTTGAGGATCTCGACGCAGCGCCGCCAGCGCTCCGGCAGGCGATCGACGATCAGGTTGATCCGGACGTGCCCGCCGCGCCGGAAGGTGTGGGCGAGGCCGAAGAAGGTGGAGGCCGCCAGGCACAGGCCGGCCGCCTCCGTGGCGTCGAGGGTGACGCCACGCATGCGTCCCAGGATCTGGGCGACGATGGCCAGCCCGATGCCGACCATGAAGGCGGCGGCGAGGTAGCCGCACGCCTCATAGAATCTGTCGAGAACTCCGCGTATCACCGGTCACCCCGCTGGCGTGCTTGATCGAAGGACAGCGTTGAGCCGGTTCGGCTAGTTCAGGCTCTTCTGGTAGGTCTCGTAGACGGCCTTCTCTTCTGCACTCGCCGTGGTCAACCAATCGGCCACCATGCCCTTCCCGGCCGTCGCGATGGCGTCGAGAATGTCCTTCGGCGACTGCGCGATCGTCACACCATGGCTCTTGAGGACGTTCTCACGCTCCTCGCCGGCCTTCTTGGAGAGCTCCCAGCCACGCTTCGTCGCGGCCTCGCCCGCTTCCAGCACCACCTTCTGCGTCGCCGGGTCGAGCTGGCGGAAGGCCCGCTCGTTCACGAGGATCGCGTTCTTGTTGTGCATCGTCCCGGTATAGGTGAAGTGCTTCACGTAATCCCAGATCTGCACATCGGTGCCGGTCTGGGCGCTGGTCCAGAGCGACTGGATCATGCCGGTCGAAAAGGCTTGCGGCACCTCGGCGAAAGGCAGGATCAGCGCTTCCATGCCGAGCTTCTCGCCCATGATCTGCGTCTGCTTGGAATAGATGCGCAGCTTCTGGCCCTTGAGGTCAGGCAACCCCTTCAGAGGCTCCTTGGTGTAGAAGCCCTGCCCCGGCCAGGCGACATAGGTAATGGCGCGCAGGCCGTTCTTCTTGAACATGGCATCGAAGAAGGGGCGCTGGGCGTCGGTCAGCTTGGTTGCCTGATCATAGGTCGTGGCCACGCCTGGAATGTTGTCGAGATTGTACATCGCCGCCTCGTTGCCGTAGACGCCGAGGCGGATCTCGCCGATCTGAATCTGGCCGGACTGGACAGCGCGCTTGACCGCGTCGAGCTTGATCAGGCTGTCGTTGGAGCGCAGGTCGATCTTGAGCTTGCCGCCGCTCTTCTCCTCGATCTCCTTGATCATCTGGCGAATGTTCTGGGTGAAGAAGCTGCTCTCCGGATAGCCGGACGCCATGGTCCAGTTCGTCTGAGCCAGGGCGGGAGCGGTCAGCCCCATGCTCAACGCAAGCGCGGCGGATGCGATCAAAGCTCTGCGGTTCATGATTCCCCTCGTTCTTGTCCCGCTGCGAATTGATGCGCGCGGGTTTCAGGAGCCGGAACCGGGCCGAAGCGCGATCGGCGGCTAAGGGGGTACTCCACCGCGTTCCCGCGATAGCATCCAATTGAATTTTGCTGTTCTCGCAATGCATTTTCTTTATCGATAACGCAGGACGGCCGCCGGCAGCGGTCGACCCGCTCGGGAGGGATGATGCCGAACTGGACGCTGAAGCAGCTCGAAAGCTTCGTCTGGGTCGCCAAGCTCGGTAGCTTCCGGGCGACGGCGGAGCGGCTGAACACCACGCAGCCGAACATCTCGGTGCGGATCTCGCAGCTCGAATCCGTGCTGGGCGTCCGGCTGTTCTATCGCGATTCCGGTTCGGTCGCGCTGACGCCGATCGGGCACTCGCTTTTGGGGCAAGCCGAACGAGTCTTGCAGGCGTCGGAGGAATTCTCGCAGCAATCGATCAGCTCGGACCAGCAGGTCGGCATCCTGCGGCTCGGCGTGGCCGAGCTCATCGCCCAGACCTGGCTGCGCGACTACCTGCTCGACCTGCGGCAGGTCTTCCCCAATATCGATGTCGAGCTGAAGGTCGACCTGACGCTCAACCTGCGGGAGGAACTGGTCTCCCGCGCGCTCGATCTCTGCCTGCTCAATGGCCCGATCTCGAACTTCAACATCAGCAATATCGACCTCGGCTCGGTGCCCTATGTCTGGACCGCGTCGCCGAAGCTCGCCGTCTCCGGCTCCGACATCGCGACGCTCGCCGGGCACTCGATCCTGACCCACGCGCGCACCACCCGCCATTTCGTCGAGCTTTCCGCGCATTTCCGCGATCTGTGGGAGAAGCCGGTGCGGATCGTGCCGTCGAGCAGCCTGTCGGCCTGCCTGCAGATGACCCTGGACGGGCTCGGCATCGCCCCCCTGCCCCGCACGCTGGTGGAGAAGCCCCTGGCGACCGGCGAGCTCGTCGAAATCCCCTATGAATGGAAGCCGAGCGCCCTGATCTTCACCGCTTCTTTCGCCCACACACCGGCGAGTTTCCTGCTCAAGCGCTCGGCCGAGCTGGCGATGGAACGCGCGGTGCGCCATCATTGACGGGCAACGGCTGGAGCCAGCTCCCTCAACCGCAATCAGCCGGCGACCGATAAAGATCTCCTATCGAATAACATAGAGAATAATAATTCGACGGCATCGGACGGCCGTTCCATCTTCCGCTCATCAGACAACGGAGGCGAATGAGCCATGTCCATTCTCGGGGCCCGCCTGGGCGTCGATATCGGGGGAACCTTCACGGATGTCGTGCTCGAGCAGGACGGACAGCGGTTCTCGACCAAGGTCCTGACGACCTATGCCGCGCCCGAAGACGCGATCATCGAAGGCATGCATCGCGTCTGCTCCAAGGCGGGCGTCCCGGTATCCGCGATCGGGCAGATCATCCATGGCACCACGCTGGCGACCAATGCGCTGATCGAGCGACGCGGCGCCAAGACCGCGCTCATCACCACCGAGGGCTTCCGCGACGTCATCGAGATGCGGACCGAGAGCCGCTTCGAGCAGTACGATCTCAACCTGACGCTGCCGGAGCCGCTGCTGCCGCGCAACCGGCGCTACACCGTCAAGGAACGCATGGATGCGCGCGGCAAGGTCCTGCTCCCGCTCGATCGCGCCGCGGTCGAGGCTTTGGCCGACGAACTGCGCGAGGCCGGCTACGAAAGCGTCGCGGTCGGGTTGCTGCATTCCTATGTCAGCGACGCGCATGAGCGGCTGATCCAGGAGGTGCTGGCCGAGCGGCTGCCGGGCGCGATGGTCTCGCTCTCCTCGGAAGTCTCGCCGCAGATGCGCGAATACGAGCGCTTCAACACGACGATCGCCAACGCCTATATCAAGCCGCTGATGAAGAGCTATCTCGTCCGGCTGAAGGGGCGGCTCGCGGCCGAGGGCGCCTCCTGCCCGATCTTCCTGATGCATTCCGGCGGCGGCATCATTTCGCTGGAAAGCGCCTCCGAGTTCCCGGTGCGCCTGGTCGAATCCGGTCCTGCGGGCGGCGCCGTCTTCGCCGCCGACATCGCCGCGCGGCACGGGCTGAAGAAGGTACTCTCCTTCGACATGGGCGGCACCACCGCCAAGATCTGCCTGATCAAGAACTATACGCCGAAGACCGCCCGCGTCTTCGAGGTCGCCCGGACATACCGGTTCAAGAAGGGCTCCGGCATGCCGATCTCGATTCCCGTGATCGACATGGTCGAGATCGGCGCCGGCGGCGGCAGCCTCGCCCATGTCGACTCGATGAACCAGATCCGCGTCGGGCCGGAAAGCGCAGGCTCCGAACCCGGCCCGGCCTGCTACGGCCGCGGCGGCAAGCGCCCGGCCGTAACCGATGCCGACGTCATCCTTGGGAAGATCGATCCGGACAATTTCGCGGCCGGCACGATCCCGCTCTTCGCCGACCGGTCGGCCGCAGCGCTGAAGAGCGAGATCGGCGGCAAGCTCGGCATGGAGTCCGAGGAAAGCGCCTGGGGCGTCGCCGAGGTCGTCGACGAGAACATGGCCAATGCCGCCCGCGTCCACGCCGTCGAGAACGGCGAGGATCTGTCGGAATACACCATGATCGCCTTCGGCGGCGCCGCACCGCTCCATGCCGGCCGCCTTTGCGAAAAACTCGGCATCGCGCGCTGCCTGGTGCCGCCGGGCGCCGGCGTCGGCTCGGCCATCGGCTTCCTGCGGGCACCGTTCAGCTTCGAGGCTAACCGCACCCTGTTCATGCGGCTCGCCCAGTTCGACACGGCGCGCGTCACGAAACTCTTCGACGAGATGGAAGAGGAAGCGACGCGGGTCGTTCGCTCCTGCGGCTGGGCCGGCGCGATCCAGGCCGAGTACAAGATCTACATGCGCTATGCCGGCCAGGGCTGGGAAATCCCGGTGACGCTGACGCCGGAGGAGGCCCGCGCCGCCGATCCCGCCGTCATCCTGAAGCGCTTCGAGCACGAATACGCCAACCTCTTCGGCCGCACCGTGAAGGGGCTCGCCGCCGAGATCACCGTCTGGTCGGTCAACGCACACACGCCGCAGGAGGCCGTCAGCCCGGTCGCACCGCTCGCTGGCACGCGTGAGGCCCCGGCCGAAGGCAGCCGCTCCGTCTTCGATGCCGGCCTGGGCAAGCGCGTCGAGGCCGAATCCCATAGCCGCACCGCGCTGCCGGCTGGCAGCCGGATCAACGGCCCCGGCATCGTCACCGAGGACGAGACCACCATCATCGTCCCCTCGAGCCGCACCGGCGTCACGCTGAACGACGGCTGCATCGACATCCGCCTTACCGAAGCCCGACCCGCCGCCTCCGTCGCGGAGCGGAAGGAGCCCGCCCATGTCTGATATCTCCAGGGTCGCCTATCAGGTCATGTGGAACCGCCTGATCTCGGTCGTCGAGGAACAGGCGCAGGCGCTGATCCGCACCTCCTTCTCGACCTCGGTGCGCGAGGCCGGCGACCTCTCCGCCGGCGTCTACAACGAGAAGGGCGAGATGCTGGCGCAGGCGGTGACCGGCACGCCCGGCCACGTCAACGCCATGGCCGACGCCGTGGCTCACTTCATCCGCCGCATCGGGCGCGAGAACATCGCCGAGGGCGACGTCTACATCACCAACAACCCCTGGGAGGGCACCGGCCACCTGCACGACATCACCGTCGTCACCCCCTCCTTCCACAAGGGGCGGCATGTCGGCTTCTTCGCCTGCACGGCCCATATCGTCGACATCGGCGGGCGTGGCTTCGGCGCCGACGCCAACTCTGTCTACGAGGAAGGCCTGCACATCCCGATCATGAAGTTCGTCGACCGCGGCACGGTCAACGAAACGCTGGTCACGATCATCCGCGGCAATGTCCGCGAACCCGACCAACTCGTCGGCGACATCTATGCGCTCGCGACCTGCAACGAGATCGGCCATCGCCGGCTGGTCGACATGATGGTCGAGTTCAAGCTCGCCGACCTCGCCGGCATCTCGGACTTCATCCTGACCAATTCGCGCCAGGCGACGCTCGACAAGATCGCGGCGCTCCCGCGCGGGCAGGCCGAGGGCCATATGCGGATCGACGGCTACAGCCGGCCGATCGATCTCAAGGTGAAGATCTCGATCGAGCCCGATGGCGTGCTCTGCGACTGGGCCGGCACCTCCGGCGTCGACAAGAACGGCATCAACGTGCCGCTGGTCTATACGAAGGCCTATACCTGCTACGCGCTGAAATGCGCGATCGCGCCGGAAATCCCGAACAACGCCGCCTCGCTGGAGCCGTTCCGTATCACCGCGCCGGAACATACCATCGTCAACGCGGTCTGGCCGGCGCCGGTGGCGCTGCGCCACATCATCGGCCACATGGTGCCGGACACGATCTACGACGCGCTCGACAAGCTCCTGCCCAATCTCGTTCCCGCCGAAGGAGCCGGCAGCCTTTGCAACTTCCAGGTCTCGCTCCGCCCGCGCAGCGATGGCCCGTGGCCTGACGAGCCGGTGCGCGCCGAGGTGCTGACCTTCAACTCCGGCGGCTCGGGCGCGCGGCCTGCGCTCGACGGCATGAACGCCACCGCCTTCCCCTCGGGCGTCATGACCATGCCGGTCGAGGCGACCGAGCAGGTCGGCCCGGTCATCGTCTGGCGCAAGGAGCTCCGGCCTGACTCGGGCGGCAACGGTCGGCATCGCGGTGGCCTCGGCCAGCACATGGAGGTCGGTGCCTGGGAGGGCTACGAGTTCGACATCCAGGCGATGTTCGACCGCGTGCATCACCCGGCCCGCGGCCGGCGCGGCGGCGGCGGCGGTGCACCGACCATGATCGCACTCGACGACGGCACGGCGATGAAGGGCAAGGGCAAGCAGTTCGTGCCGCATGGCCGCAAGGTGGTGATGGCCTTCCCGGGCGGTGCCGGCTACGGCGCGCCAACGGACCGGGAGAAAGGCAGCATCGAGCGCGATCTCGCGCTGGGCTATATCTCGGCCGAGGTTGCCCGCGCGGATTATGGCCTCAGCGAGGGCCGAATCAGCGACATCCTGGCAGCCGCGCGACGTGGAGAGCTGCCTCGCTAGCACATCTCGAGGCGAGATGACGTGAGCGCCTGGGACATTTCCGCGCTTCCGGGAATCGTGGAATTGTTCCGGGCATCCTACGGTCGCCACACGATCCTGCCCCAACCCCTTGTCCTGAAAGCCGTGCCATGAAGCTGCCCTCCAACAAGTTCCTGGCCTCGATCCGCGGCGGACAGCAGCAGATCGGCCTCTGGCTGAGCCTCGCCAGCGGATACGCCACCGAGGCCGTCGCCGGCGCCGGCTTCGACTGGCTCCTGATCGACACCGAGCACTCGCCCAACGACCTGGCGTCGGTGATGACGCAGCTTCAGGTGCTCGCCGCTCACCCGGCGACACCGATCGTGCGGCCCGACTGGAACGACACGGTTCAGGTCAAGCGGCTGCTCGATATCGGCGCGCCGGGGCTCCTCTTCCCGATGGTCCAGACGCCCGACGAAGCGGCTCGCGCCGTCGCAGCGACGCGCTACCCCCCGCGCGGCGTCCGGGGCGTCAGCGGCTGCAACCGCGCCAACGGTTTCGCGCGCATGAGCGATTATTTCAGCCACATCGAGGAGGAGACGGCCGTCCTCGTCCAGGTCGAGACCCGGGCGGCGATCGAGCAGGCTCTGCAGATCGGACAGGTCGACGGTGTCGACGGCGTCTTCTTCGGACCGGCCGACATCGCCGCGGATATGGGCATGCTGGGCAAGCCGAACGATCCGGCAGTCTGGGATGTCATCCGCCCGGCGGCCCGCAAGCTGATGGATGCAGGGATCCCGGTCGGCACGCTGGTTTTCGATCCCCGTCTCGCCAAGAGCCTGCTGGCAGAGGGCTTCTCGTTCGTCGCCTGCGGCTCGGATGCGGTGATTTTGGCACGCGGCGCCGACAATCTCCTCAACACCATGAAGGGCTAGGTCCCCGCGCGTCCAGCCGGGCTCTTGGCGACAATCCGGCGCGGGGGCGCGAGCGCTCTGGCTAGGCGCTACGTGGCGCCGATGCGCGGATAGTTTGGCTTTAGACGCATCGGCACCGGTCCAGATTGAGGCGCTTGCGGAATTACTACTGGCTTCCTCCGGTGGCAGCACAAGCTCTTTTGAAGAGAGAGGCATAGGGTTGCCGCGATTGTCGGTCGAGTTCCGCAATATGCCTCTGGACGCCCGGCCTTAGCCGGGCGTCCAGCCCACCTATGAGATGTCCCGGTCACAGCTCGCCGCCAAGGCCGATCATCTCCAATCGCTAGCATGTGTTGCCGCTGGTGGGTCTTTGGCCGTTATCATGAAGATGCGGATCAATGTGCCGGGTGCCCGCAAGCGGCCAGCGTGAGGGCCGAGCAAAGCCAACCTCGATCGCTATTCGAACGTCTGCTCCCCCAGCGCCTCGGCGATCTGGTCGGCCGACAAGTGGCTGAGGTTCTGGCCGGGCAGATACCTCGACAGATCGATCTAGCGGGGCCCATGATGCCGCCGGGCGTGCTCTTTCGCAGGACCGTGGAGCTCCAGCGGTCGACCAGGTAGAACCGCAGCGTCGCGGAACGCAGATCGTAATAGTCGAACTCCTGGCCCTCTTAGGGCCCGATCAACGCCCAAGCTGCGGCATTATGTCGCAGCAATATTTTCAGATTTCGCGGCTTCTGCGCAGTTTCTGCCCATAAATAATAGGTGAGACCATACCAGTCCACCATCAATTTGGGATTAGCCGATGATGTAAATTAATGAGTAAAAAAGATGTTATTAACAATTGCTTATATTATTATTGCCACAGGTTATCTATTAGCTGCTGTTACGCATTTTATGCACTAAATGATGGGGCCAAAAGGCCGCATCTATTTTGATTTATCAAAAACGGTTTCTTGACCGAAATTTCGCTAGGACGCTCCCTGATCTGCATGCTTTGCCATAGTGGCAATGTGGTCGAACATCCGCTTCAGGTGGGCGCTCATGGCAACTTGGAGCTCCTTTGGCCGGGCGCCTGCGTCGTAGACGGACCCTTCGATCGCGTCTCGAAACATTTGAACAGCCTCGCTGGTGCTGACATTATTCAGACCCGAGAAATTGCCGGCCGAGATGAGGGCTATCGAGAGGAAGGCATGCTCGAGGGCAAGCAGCCGAGCCATATCGTCAAAGTCGAAGTCAGCGCTCACGTCGTTCCCTCCCGAATCACTGGCGAAAGGGTGCCGTTTCAATCTGCGCCGCGGCAATGGGCGCAATATGGATTCGCTGTCCGCCTGGGAATGTAGCTGTGGTGAACATCGACGACCGTCTCGGGATGGTAGTGACCTACCAGCCATTCCGGGGGGACGTCGCCTCTGAGGCAGAACGTAAAGTCGAGTTCTGGCACCCAGTCCGGCCGATTGACCTTGATGCGCACCCATTCTTGCAGGAGGGTCTCGGCGAGCTGGCTCCGCTCACGCACCGTTGCTGCGCTCAGCGGCAGATCAAGTTGCAGCATCGTGGGCACACCGCGCCGGCGAAGCGCCTCATGGCCGGCATGGCCGAGCATGCACATGAGCCATTCACTGCCGTAGATTAGGTAATGGCCAGCGGATTCGATAAGGCTTTTATCGTCGGCAGTGACGTAAACGCGGCCCCGGTCGCGATCGTACAATTCCTGATCGGAGAGAAGTTCAGCGACCTTCGGCCGGTGATAAGCCAAGCCGGACTCTTCATCGAGCAGGGCAGACAGCCGCGCTGCCAGAACATCGGGATCGTTCTTGCGGATACCCTCCCGGAAATACACGCCGGCGTCCGCAACGCGGCAGGCATGAAATACTCTCATTGAGCCGAAAGACAGGGCATCGCACAGCTGCTAGGTGACCTCTTCATAGGGCCGTTTTAGGACGGTCTGAGCGACCTTCAGCCACGTATGATCGTCATGGCAGAGATCCTGCTCTCCCATTCGTTCAAGCGTGCGGATACCTTGGCTTAGATGCGGCCGCAGCCATCGCGACAGCGGCGAGACCCAGGATCTGGGTCGATTCCATTCGATAAGCCGACTGTCCCAGATTGCACTCAAATGAGCACCCGCTCCACTTCGTCCAGCGTAATCTCGTCCGCCCTTTCGCCCGCGGCTGAGATAAGCTGAGGGGCGAGCGCGGCGCTGCCAGCTGGAACGATCTGGCTCATCGGAAGTCCCCAAAATTCTCGACTGAGCCGCGCAGGTAAGCTAGCAGATCAAGGTGCGCGACCCACGTCAGCTTGCCCTTGGTGCCGCGCAGGGTCAGCTCCATTTTCATCGGGCTTGTCTCGGGCGCTTCCGGCGTCTGCGCGACGATGTTCGTGGCGTGGATGATCTTGTGGCAGGCCTCATGAAATGAGAGTGGCCCACGGTCATTTTTGTCCGCGTCAGGCTGCAGAACTCCGCACTCATATGCCGCGGGCTGAAAGCCTTGTCCGTCCATAGCCGCCCTATGGTCGGTCATGTGCTCGATCTGAGTTCGATTGCTGATTGCCGCGCTCAGTAGCTGATGAACGAGCTCATCCTCGAGATACTGCGCCCGAAGTCGATACAGGGGCTCATTGGCATCCTTCTCCATGAAGCTCATCACGATCGGATCTGCCAGGGTCATCGTCGCGAGCCGGTAGACGTCCCGCAGCACGATCTCGCCGTTCAGCTGATAGTTGTTTTTGCCCCCGGCCACGGCATGCTCCTATAAAAACGCCATCAATCGATCACTTGCCGTCATGTGTTGACAGGTGACGGCAAGTGATGCAGCCTGACATCAGTTGACGGCAAGTGGGGATAGGCATGGCATTCACAATCAAACGCATCATCGATGGCAAAACCTACAACACCGAAACGGCAACCAAGCATGCCGGTTTCGATCAGGACCCAGGCCCTTATGAATACGGGGAGCACCTCTACCAGAACCGCCTGGGCGTGTTTTTCATCGCCAAATATCTTTCCGGCCGAGACGAAGAGGATTTCGAACGGATTGAGCCGATCACTCCGGAGCAGGCTCGAGAGTGGTTGGAGAAGAATGCCAGCTGGCGGCCGGAGCTGATTGAGCAGCTGTTTGGCGAGATGCCGGAAGCCGGCGCGGCCGAGGTGAAATACACCCTTCGCATGCCGGAGAGCCTTCGCGACCGGCTTGCCGATCGGGCCAAGGCTAACAGTCAGTCTCTGAATGCCTGGATTATCCGCTGCCTAGAGTCCTGCGCCGCCCAGGGCGCCGCTGACGCCCCGAGCTCGGGGCCTGCCGCCACAGCACGGCAACCATCATGATCAATGATGCACCACCGGACGCGCGTCCGGGTCCGCTTCGATAGCCAGCCATGCCAGCGTGGGCACCATGAACCGACAACGCAATCGCCTGACCGTCAAAGTGCCCTGGCTTATCGAGTTCGCTGCCGAAGGACCGCTGGCCATTTGGATCGGAGGATCGCTCGCACTCATTGCAATCATTGCCGGCGGGCGTGGCATCGGCTGGTGGTGAGCTTACCGAGAGCCCATGATCTTGTTCCAGTCGATTTCAAATCCGGCTGCCTGCAACTCTCTGGCGAGCTCTTGTTGCCAGCCCCGACTTGCGTCGTAGGCGGTATAAACGACGCCTCCGAAGTCCGAAGGCACTTCCATCTCGCCGCTTTTCAGCGCGCAGACCCGGGAGCGGCCTAGTAGCCCGATAAAGTAACCTAACTCGAGCAGAACGTTCTGGCGTGGCCTGGGGCGAGGTGTCTCGCCCTTGAACTTCCCTTCATCGTCCGGTGTCAGCAAAACGACGGCGAAGCCGACGTCACCATGAGCTTCGATCTTCTCGATGATCGTGCGGCCCTGATTGGCCCGCTCATGCAGGATTACCGCCTCAAACTGCAGTTTCTCAAGGAATCGCGCGACCGCCTCTCGCGGTCCCTCGTCGCGGCCGTGAACAATAAAGACTTTGCGTGCAGCGGGCTTTGCAGCCGATCTTCCAACAGTAGTGGCTTCGATCACGCCTGTTTTTGCCTTTACGTGATCGATGAAGTCCCGTGCGAACGGGACGATCATCTGAGAGACCATGTTCTGGAGATTTCGACTGATGTTGTTCCCGTTGTAGTAAAACGTGTGGGAGAATGTGGCCGCCTCGTCGGGAGTCTTCGCGAATTTGTCGATAAGGCCTGCGACCAGACCCAACTCCTCAGAATTGCGTTCTGGCCAGCTAAGCGTCGCGCTCCCCATCATACTGCCCTGGGATTCATTCCCTTCGGCCAGCCATGCATCCAGATCAACGCCGGCGATGAGCTCGTTGCTAATCTCGTCGAGTTCGTCAGTGTGGAGGAGGCGGGATAGCTTCTTAATATGCCTGTCGAATGTATTTGCTTCCGAACGTCGAAGATCGGAGACCACGTTCTCGATCTGACGCAGCGTATCTTGTTTTTCATCACCTTCGACCGAAGTCATAATATCTTCTTCCCTACTAATTCTAGATTCAGAAGCGCGTTCAAGAATTTTCTGCTCGTAATTCGCAATGACCTCTGCTACCATTTTCTGAACCATCTTGCTGCCGAGGTAAGGTGAAACACGAGCTTGGACAGCGGCTCTCATCTCCGCAACTGCCGTTTCCACGCTATCCGCGCTTGACGCATTGAACTTCAGCTCAACGATGTCGCCATCGAGAGCTTTGGCTGCCTTGGCAAACTGGTCCAGTTCACGCTGGAGTTTATCGAAGCCCGACGCCCGCGCCATGCCTCACTCCGCCGGCCGATCGGGGGACAGCCAGGCACCATAGGCTCGAATATCGACCATCGGCACAGTGGCCAGGGCCTGCAGCCGAGCTATCAGCTCGAATAGAAAGGCGGTCGCCGGCTTGCCCTCTGCGGTGAAGGTATAGCCCCGCTCGTCGAGCTCTCTGAGATAGTGGCCATGGGCTGCGACACATCCCAGATCGACCTGCGCCAGAGGATCTCCTGCGGCCAAGGCCGCTGCGAGCGGCTGCCCCAGGGGCGGCTTCCAATCGCTCTCGAGGGTCAATAGACCGCCGAGAATGTGATGCAGGGGTTTGGGCTTCGCCGTTCCGGAGACATGCGGAACGGGAAGGCTGGTGCGCTTGAGAACCCTTACGCTACTGATTTTCTTATGCGCGTAGGCAACTTGGTCAGCGTTCAGCGACTGCTTCGCCTCGAAAACCGCGTAGACGCTTTCGGCCGGAATGATCTTCGTTCCCTCCATGACGAAGATGAAGGGGGAGTACTGCCGGTCATAAACCACTACGTCCATTTGGTCGCTGAACTTGCCTTCGCTATCGACGACGTATGCTTTATCGGCGCTGTAGCGCCTGGGCAGGTAGGTGCTGAGCAACTCGAGCCAGGCGGCCTCGCTGGCATCGCCCTTGTCGACAGGATGGCCTAACAGCTTCCGGGCAGCAGCCAACTTGCCCTGAATATCGTCATGGAGCCCAGCCAAGAGCTGATCCAGAGACCAGGTCATCGGACGATCTCTCCCCAAGTCTTGGCGGCCGCGGCTTGGGCGGCAAGCTTGGCGATCCTTGCCTTCTCTGAGGCGTCCAGATCGTCGGAAATCACGTTGTTCGTGTTGGCGGGATCGACGATGCGCGAGCTCCCTACATAGTCCCGGAAATAGGCAAACGTCGAAAAGACGTTGGTGGCCAGGTCGCCCACCTGCTTGCCCTTCATGGCCTCGATAGCGAGCAGCTCGAGGTAAAACGAAGGGAAATCGAGCCCATTTTGATTACGCCATAGCTTGAGGACACGGATTTCCTCGGTCCGCTTGGAGTTCGCAACTAGCCCGATATGGGTCGCGATGTTGGTTTGGGTCCAGCTGCCTTTTCGATTCTTATAGAGGCTGTGGTCCTGTCCTCGAGCGTCCTGGCGCCGCGCCGGCACCAAGTCGACATCGTGGCCATTGATTTTGACGCCGATCGACACGTTCTGCTTACGAGGAGCAAACCCCTGTTGGCTCATGCGGTTGAAGAGGGTGTCGTAAATCGACTCGAGGGTCGCCGTTAGTTCATGCGAGAGCGAAATAAACAGATCGATATCGGTTCCGCTCTTTACCGCGGTCCCTTTAGCGAAAGATCCACTCGGCGATACATCGACGAGGCTGTTGCCGGCCCAGGCGCGGAGATGAGGTAGAACTACGTTCGCGCAGCCGCGCAGAGGGGAGTTCACGCTAACATCGACCCGTTCGCGGGCCAGGATGTTCTGCAAATACTGGTTGGCCGTCATAATATCCCCCGTTGCAAATGATATCGCACCTCTCGCAACGGTAGCAACTGATTGCCGAACTAGATGAACACCTTAATCGAAACGTCATCGCTCGGATCAATCCCCTTTATTCTCCTGCCAGGTGCCGATCAGGAACATGGCCATCGAGCCTGCGAGGTTCACTGCTAGCTGAGCATGGCGCGGCTTCGGCCGGACTTGCGCGCGGCTCTTGCCGTGTGAATCGCCGAGGCGGCCCGTGATGCAGGGACGCGAAATTCCGCAATCGGAGTCGGACGCTCGGCAATGCCGAGCGTCCATTTTTATCTGAATCGAGTTGGCCTGTAATGAGTCATAGACCCTTGGTCCAAGCCAGCGCGGCTAGCCGGGTTCAAAGGCGGTCCAAATTTACGAACAAGTGACTCTGAGTTTGAGTTTTTGATTCAGGTCTTTGAATTGCAGCTTTTGACGGATAATCCCCGAGAAATTTTAGCGCTTGGGTTCGACGTCACAGACGCACGCTCCCGATCCGGCAGCCTGATTGAGGCGCCGAGGCCTAGCAACTGACGCGTACACACGCTATCTCAACCCATAGGATCGGTCGGCGCGAGTCGACGATCGACAAAGGTGTCTAATGAGCACATTTAACGTCGAAAAGGCAGCGCAGGTCACCGCATACTTCGCTCTCCGCGAAGGAGGCTCCATCGATGTGCTTAAGGTGGCCAAGCTCGTCTACCTCGCGGAACGAGCCTACCTGGATGCATATGAACTGCCTCTCACCGGTGACACGCTGGTCGCCATGCCTCACGGTCCGGTGCTCTCCCAGACGCTCGATCACGTGAACGGCGTCACTCAAGACAATCCGGAATGGAAGCACTACGTCGGAGCTCGAGCTCACTACGCCGTAAATGCCGCCCCCGGCGTTTCCATCGAAACCCTCGACCACCTCTCCATCGCGAATGTCGAAGTGCTCGATGAGGTCTGGGCCAAATATGGACATCTGGACGGTTTCGCTCTGCGGGATTTGACCCATGATGAGTGCGCCGAATGGACTGATCCAAATGGCTCATCGCGGCAGATCAGCTATTCGGATCTGTTCCGCGCACTTGGCAAGCCGAATGTCGAAACGCTCGTAGAAGGCGTCGAAATCGCGAACGCGGTCAAATCCGCTTCAACGCGATTCGGCGCTGACGGAATGCGGCACTAGTTCACGAGCGACTATGCGGGCCTACCATACGACCTGGACGCCAGAACTCGGCGCGTGCCTATTAATCCCGTCGGGGCCCAGGCACGATCCGAATAGGATGCACCTCCACGTGGTGATCACAGCCGTCAGCTCTGACGGAAAAGCGTTGGTAGTTCCCATCACCAAATTGACAAACACGAAAGCGGACGACCTCGCCTGCGTGCTTGGCAACGGGAACGATGGCGACCATGAATTCCTGCACAAGCCGAGCTATGCCTTCTATGAAGAGGCTTCGATTTGGCGCGTTGATCAGCTGACAAACTGCGTTCGCAATCGCACCTTTGTCGCCAAGCAGCCTGCAAGTAGCAAGATGTTATCTCGCCTTCAGCACGGTGGTCGGATTTCAAAACGGATTCGGCCCATCCATCAGCGGATGCTCTAGCCCATAGCTTACCCGAGACGTAGACTCCGTCTTCATGGCCGAAGCGAAGTTCCTCTATGAGGCAGCGGACGCGGTCGCTCGAAAGAGGAACCTCCCCGACGACTGGCTCAACTAGTCAGTCAAACACCTAGTTGCCTCCCCGGGCAGCCGTCAGCCTAGCTTGAATGTCTTCGGCCGCGGGATGATGGCACACCAGGATTGCGGGTCTTTCTGCCGAACCAGCCCTTCTCGGACATTCCGAGACCGACGCTTTTATCGGCGCTGTTGGCGAGCATTTGGCCCGCCGGTGGAGACTGGGAGAGCCGCCCAAATGGACGGACCGAAAGGCGCGGTTCTTGGCAAAACCCTGGTTTCCCCCAGGTACCGATCAGGAAAAACCCTTCTTGCTGGCGGAGAGCCCTTTGGCATTCCGAAGAAGGATGCTCTTTGTCTTGGCCGAACCCCTTCGCCGCGCACGCATGCCCCGAGATGAGCGGTGGTATGCTCTCGAAGAGGCCCGCACAGGCCTGAATCTCCGGCCTAGCGGATCTTCTGGGACACGTTAACGGGTAAACGCCCGTTACCCTCACGCGGACTCGCGGAGCCATCATCGAGTTCGGTGGACGCTTTCGCCCGGCGATCTGCAGCCAAGCAATTATTGTTGCCAGGTCGAATGGGTGAGCGCGGTGGCGGTTTATCTCTCGGTTCGGGTATGGTACCCGTTCTCTATGCAGAGATCGGGCATCATGCCCATTCTCAAGGGAGGTTCCGCTGCGGTTCGTTACCACGCCCGTCGCCACGCAGCTAACCGGCCTTTCGACGGATAAGCTCCGCGAATGGACAAATCGGCGCGCGCTCATCCCGGCTGACGTGCGACCGCGCCAAAAGGGCTCCCCCGCCAAATTCAGCTGGCAAACAATCCTTGTGCTCCGCATTGCTGCCCGGCTGAAGAGCCAGTTCAAACTGGAACTGGAGGCTCACAAGGTCTTTTTCGCCGAGCTCCGGGCCCAGCTTCGCCAAACATCATTCCTTGCGCTGTGGGGTAAACGTCTTGCGTTGGCAGCTGATGGCGAATGGAGCCTGATTGACGACGACAATCGTCCCGCGCCTGGCGACGTACTTATCCTGCATCTGGATCCGCATCTCGCGATCATCCGTGACGGCTTTGCCCTCCCCGATCAGGCTGCGGCCGATGGGCAGTTTGATCTGTTTTCATTGCCAAACCTGCATCGCCGAAAAGGCGCTTCCAGAGATATGGGCGAGACACGTTCGGCTCAGAGACGATCAGCATGACTCCCCTTTCGCCAATCGACTGCACAAGGCAGAAGCCGCCTTCGCAATGATATTCGTTCATGATATGTTCTAGTGCCTGAGAGATTGAGACTGTGACGACGATTGCTGTGCAAGAATGGCTCGAAAAGCTCGGCTATGCCGCCGAGACCGCCGTCCTGCATCGCCGGGACGAGCAAGTTCCCGAGGCTCACCCCTACGCGCTTGAAATCAAAACGCTGTTGAGGACCGACGGCGCCATTCGTGCGCAGGCGGTATTCGATGTTGAAGGCGTGCCCACCGTCGTTTTCGTGGGAAATGATGGGCAACCCCTCTCCTCCAAAGCCCTCGACGAGATTCGCAAGCGCATCTGGAATCAGAATCTCGCCACCGTCGTGATTGAAATCCGCGGCGATAAGGCGATCGCTGTTCCTGCCCGGAAGCTTAGGCGAGCGGAACAGAGGCTATCCCTTAGCGAGGCCCGCCCTGACGGGCCGTTTTCTGCGCTCGAAGTGGCTTCCGCAAATCTTTCGCGCCGCATGCCAAAATGGTTTGATCTTAAGGCGCGCGTGGATCGCAAACTGCTGGCGAACCTTGCTGCCACAGTCGAGCAATTGACCGAGCACGGCTTCAGCAATGCCCCCGACGAGAGGAAGCGCCGGCGCCTGGCGGAACTCCTGATGGGGCAAGTGCTATTCATCTCATATCTCGAACACCGGGACATAGCCGGCCAGACCTATCGCGACAGGCGCAGCGTCAAGACCCTTACTGAACTCGTCAACGCAGCCGACCGAGACGGTGTCTTAGCGCTCATTGACCGGCTCCGAGCCGACTTCAACGGCGACTTTTTGAGCGACGATCGCCACGACCCGTGGACCGCACTGGCTCCGGAAGGTTTCACACTGCTGGATCGCTTCCTGGGGCGCACCGATATGCGGACCGGCCAGGGAGATTTCTGGAACTACGACTTCAGCTACATCCCTGTCGAATTGCTCTCGGGTCTCTACGAGTCGTTCCTTTCGCCGGAGCAGCAAGCCCAAGACGGAGCGTATTACACCCCGCGGAACCTCGCCATGCTGGCTGTCGACCAGGCATTGTCGACGTCCTCCGACCCTCTTTCCGAGATCATTTTCGATGGGGCGTGCGGATCAGGCATTCTCCTGACCACGGCTTATCGTCGCCTGATCGCCCTCTCGGAAGCGCACGAAGGGCGTCAGCTCAGTTTCGCTGAGCGGGGAAAGCTTCTTTCCGAACGAATTTTCGGCGGCGACATCAACCTGATGGCATGTCGTGTGACCGCCTTCAGTCTCTACCTATCTTTGTTGGAAGGGCTGGAGCCCGCTGACATTCTGATTGCTCAGGAGAGAGAAGGCGTAAAATTGCCCTCTCTGGCGCGCACCAATTTGGTCCACGGAGATCCTGCCGACTTTTTTAATCAGGCGCATGCTTTTGCCAACAAGCGCTTCACGCTGATTATCTCGAACCCACCCTGGAAGGAGCCTGAAGGCGATACCCTCACCACCGCTGACGCTTGGGCCAGCCGAGCCGGGATCCCATTTGCACGTCGCCAGATCGCCGGGGCGTATGCGCTGAGAGCTGCCGAGTTCCTCACGGATGAGGGTCGCGTCTGCCTTATCCTCCCTATCGGTCAATTCCTCGGCGGCTCCAGCGAGAGCTTCGTTGCTCATGCCTTGAGGCTCTACAAGCCGTCGCGGCTGATCAATTTTGGCGATCTGCAAGCCCTGCTCTTCCCAACGGCGGAGAATACCTGCCACGTTTTTTCCGCCGCTCGTCGGTCCGGACGGATCGCCTATGACGAGACCTTTGAGTATTGGGTCCCCAAAGCGGACATCAGCCTAGCGCTCGGGCGGCTCAGCATGCAGTCCGCCGATCGCCATCAGGTTCAGACGCGGTCGATTATCGAGGACCCGCAGCTTCTCGTCACACTCATGTGGGGCGATGCGAACGATCTGGCGATTTGGACCAGACTGTCGTTACGCGGAACGTTTGCCGATTTCTGGAAAGGCCCCCGCGAGGCGCGCCGTTGGGTCAACCGGAAAGGCATTCATCTTCGCGACAAGAGTCGAGAGGCGGTCAGCACCGGACCACTCACGCGTATGCGCCATATTCCCATCGAAGCATTGAGGGCTGGCTCCCCAGTTTTGCACCCGGATCTGCTTACGAAGTGGCCGGAGGAGCAGCTCACCGTTGTCGGTCTGACGGATGAGGTGCTGGAGGTCTTTGATGGGCCTCGGGTCATTTTCCCGGACGGCTTCTCAAAGGAGGAGCCGAACGTCCGCGCCGTTTATTATGACGGCCCCGCCTCATTCACGCACAGCATCGGCGTCATTTCCGGAAAGAAGGACGACGCGGACCTGCTGAAATTTGCCGCCGTCTATCTCAGATCGAGCCTGGCCCGATATTTCCTCATGATGCGTGGCTGGAAGATGCTTTGCGAACGCAATGGCGTGCATCTGGCCGATGTCGAAACCTTTCCGTTTTTCCAGCCCAAGAACGCCCCCGATTCGGATGTCGCGAACGCCGCGCTGCAGGCCGTGGTCAAACACGTCGCCACCATCGCAGCTTTGCCCGACACACAGCAGGCACCAAGGTACGCTGAGCTTCACGAGCAACTAGACAACGAAATTTTCCGGTATTTCGGTCTGACACCCGAAGAACAAACCCTGGTTCGTGAAACAGTCGAAGTCCTGCTGCCGTCCGTTCGGCCACGGAGCTTCAAGAGCCTCGACACCGCGGCACAGTCCGCGGCCAGGCAAGATGACTTCACCATCTATGCTCGAGCGCTTGCAGAATCGCTGACAGCGTGGCGAACTCGCACGAAAGGACGCGGCCGTTTCAAAGTTGATGTGGTCGCGAGCGATCCATATCGCCATGGTCCATCTGGGATTGTTCGCATCATCTACGCAGCGGAACGAACTGAGGCGCCTGCTTACGACGCAGTTGTGGACGGCGACACCGTCATCCAGACCTTGGCTGCACTGCGAGACGCTGGCCTGCGGGTCATTCCTACGGGCGAAACGCTAAGCCTGGTGCCAGATGTGCATCTGTGGCTGAACTCAGCACTCTATCTCGTGCGCCCGCTGACGCGTCGCTGTTGGACCGTGAGACAGGCGCTGCGTGATGCCGAGCACATCGTTCGCATGGTGCAGTTCTCAACTCCTTCCGACAAGTTCGCGGTACCGGCCTGACGATGTCTTCTTCTTGGCTTTCGGCGTTCCCAATCCAGCCCGCAACCGAGGCCGTCGAAGCGCTCTGCGATGCATGGCGCGATCTGGCCCAGCAACCGCGCAAGGAATTTCACCCGAAATCCAAAGAGCCCGCGCTGACAAAGCGGCTGAGAATGTACGTCGAGACGCATACAGCCCGAAAACGCGGCCTCCTTGGCATGTGGGCCGCTGAGGACAATTTCGGGGTCATCGATCCTGACACTGCCGAAATCATTGAGGAGCGCCGAACCGACATCGTCTACGGTTGGAACGATAGTTCCCGTGAATTGAAGCTGGTGTTCGAGTTCAAGCGGATCGGCCGGCAAAAGAGCCATCGCGATCACTACCTCGGCCAAAGCGGGCTTGGGCGCTTTGTAACCGGCATCTACAGCCGCCATCAGGCCGTGGCAGCGATGGTCGGCATTTTGCTCGATCCCCAACCGGAAGTCGTTCCGCCGATCCGAAAAGCGTTAGGTAATTCCGTCCTCGCAACGTCATTGAAGTTGCGGCCTACAGCAGCGGGATCTCCGTTCGAACAGCCTTCAATCCTTTTTGCCGCCGCCGATTTTGACACCGAACACGATCGCGATCCAGCATTGGCCCCGACGCATGGACACATCCGCGTCGCGCATTTTTTCTTCGAGTTCGGATACGAGCTGCCAAAAAAGGAAAAGGCAAAGAAGACGCCCCAATCGAAGTCAGGAGTCTGATTCGTCAAAGGCAGCATGCCGAGCGTTTTCGCCCCTACCCATATTAAATTGCTCTATTCGGCCGACGCTGCTGTGGAACACCTGACTTAAGTGATATTGATCGGCGGCTCACTGGGCGCTCTGCCAAAAATATTTACCGGTCAGCGTCTGACTTGATCACGGTGTGGCTTTTAGCAAATATACCTATTCTCGCTTGCAATCGCCTCTCCTATTATCTTTGAAGGAGAACAGGGAGACGGCTGCGGGAGAATTATGAAAACCGATGTTCTATTACGTAAAGCTCCGCCCGATCTCCCCTCGGCATTACGACAGGTTGTCGACTACCGAAAAAGCGGCCTGAGCCTCAACCATATCGTCGGCTGCCCGCTTGATTGCGGATATTGCGTCCGACATCTCTTCGCGAACTTCGAAATGAAGAAACCGCATCTCGTCCTCGACGACGATGCGGCAGTGCGCGAACTGGTCGAGCATTGGGCCTTCCGGAAAGACGTCACCCCAATTCAATTGCTCAACCGCGCCACCGATCCATTCCTTCCCGGCGTGAAGGATCACCTTTTTCGTACCCTGGAGATTCTTGACGGCAAGGGATTGCGGAACCCGGTGCTGGTTATCACGCGATGGCGTGTGGAGCCCGATGATATTCAGCGTCTCGAACGCCTTTCGAACATCAAGCTAACCATCCTGGTGACTTGGTCGGGGATCGACGACAAAAGGTTGGAGCCCGTCGAGAGCAGCATCGCCGAAGCGTCGCTCCATGCTCTGCGGGCAACCGCCAGCCGCACCAAGGCCATCCTCTACTGGCGTCCGCTGATTGCCGGAATCAACGACACAGATGCGCATCTGGCCCGAGCTCGTGAACTATCCGAGCAGGCAGCGGCGACCGTTTTCAGCGGCCTGTTCCATAGAGAGGAGATTCGATCATATCTCCGATCAGTTGGTTTTGAGGACGCATATCCGGAAGTGGCACGCCGCAAGATCCTACCCCGCGACATCGAGGCGCGGATACTAACGGCCTTCGCGGGGAGACCGCTATTTCGGAAGACGTCATGCGGCATCGCATTTGCTCACCGATCCGCCGATTACAACGGCCATTTCGGGTTGAAGGACGTCTGCGATATTTGCCCAGGTGCTCAGGTCGAGCGATGCGCTACCGCTCACGCGAGACCTACGGCCGAGCGAGTCCAAGAACTTGCCCGGGAGTGCGGCTTATCGCTAGACCATGCCAGGATCGATGACCGCCGGATCGAGGTCCAGAATAGCACCGAGCAGCAGCGCTATTTCATTCAGCATGCATTGAACTATCAAGTTCACGACGCAGCATTGCCTCACCTGCCCCGGAGGCACGGACGCGCGGAGATCGGTTGGTCATGAAGTGGGACGACGCGTTCTGGATCGTTGACGTCGAAGGAAACGGGGCGAACCCGCCCGAAATCGTCGAGCTGGCCATGGCTGAGGTCAAGGCAATGGTTCCCACCGGCAACCGCCGGCATTGGCTGGTCCATCCAAATGAGCCGATCTTGCAAATGGTCACCCGCATCCACGGGATCACGAACGAAGACGTTGCAGAAGCGCCGAGCTTCGACGAGATCGCCGACGACGTCCTCACATGGATCGAAGGCGCAGCCATCGTCGGCCATAACGTGAAGGTCGATCTGGAAGCCTTGAAGCGGGTGCTACCGCATTGGGAACCTCGAGCAGCGATCGACACCTTGAAACTGGCGAAGGCGATTAAGCCGGGATTGCAGTCCTATAGTCTCTCCAGCCTCTCGGAAGCGCTCGGCATCACCCCCAATGTCGAAGGGGATTTCCGAACCGGAGCGCATTCCGCGCCTTACGACGTGGCACTGACGGTGGCCTTGTTTCGTGAGTTGCTCTCCAGCGTCCCTGAGGCGATGAGATCCACTGTCATTGGCGACGCCGATATCGTTGAGCGCCAGAAAGACCTGCTGCTGTGAGGTTCGCTCACACAACGATCGCCGTTGCCGGCACTCACTCCACCGGCAAATCATCGTTCCTGAAGGAAGTCGAAGCTCGGCTAAACGCGCATGGCCTCAGGGTCGGCAGAGTTGTCGATACGGCGTCGCGGGCCCGGGACGCCGGCTTCCCGATTCTGCGGGACCACGTTTACGAAAGCACTCTCTGGATAATGGCGGAGGGGCTTCGGCAGGAAATGGAAGCCGCCCTCAGATCCGACATTGTCTTGGTCGATCGTCCACCGCTCGATGCCTTTGGCTATTTCCTAGCGGCGCTTGAAGCTTCTGGCCGCGAGCCCGACGGGGTTCGTCGAGAGGAATTGAAACTGATCGCCCTCGCCCACCAATCCCAGTACCACTGGTTCGCGGCGACCATCCTGGATGAAAGTGTTCCAATCGGTCCGGACCGCGACGATGACGAGGCTTTCCGAAGGCTCGCTGGCGAGACAATTGGCAAGCTGGTCCGCGCAAACATCGCGCGCGCTCGATGGCTGACAATGACCAACGCGGCATCGCTAGCAGATGAGGTGATCGAGGTCGCTCTGCAGCGCCATCAAATTCGCTGAGCGACATTTCTACCCGCTGCCCGAGCTATCTCTCTTGCTGGAGCACACCGGTAACGGTTCGTCACTTAACGCCGAAGCTTTCACCAACCTTTCAAGTCGCAAGAACTGCCTTCGTTACCTCCGAAACCAATGAGGACAGCGGAAGTGGCTCCATCTACCTTCGGTGCTCAACCGAGCCCCGGGGCCCGGCGCAACGCTCGAGCGCCGGACCGACCACCAAAAACGTCGAGCCATCGCCTTTATGACGTGCCCCGTGATCCTCACTCTCGTGTTGTATCCGGAGGCCTATTCTCCTCTTGTGCTGCGAAGACGTTGTGAGCGTAGGCGTCGAGGATCGCCTCTGAACGCGACAACCGCTCTGCGGCCTCCTCGGCGCGTGGAGCCTTGTAGAAGTCGAGCTTGCGGATCTTCTCGATCCAGTTCCTGAACTTCATCAGGTCCTGCTCGTTTTCCTCCAATTCGGCGAAGGTAAAGTGCTCAACGCGTGTCTCCTCGGCGATCTCCGCCTCAAAGGCCACGCACTTCTCGATGAACTCCTTGTACTCGTCATCGCGATCCGCGTTGAAGCGGGCGATGATTTTCTCCTCCTGTTTCTGATCAAGACCGACGGTTGCCAGCAGCAACGCCTCGCCCTCGGCCTCGGCAATCTCGTTCTCCAGCATTTTGAGACGGCGCAAGTGATCGTCCGTCTTCGGCAGCAAACAGACGCCGCCCTGGAGGTAGATCGCGCCGAGGCCCTTGAGCTTGCGCCAGATCGAGACGCGCTTGCGCGCAGGTTCCGCCGGGACCTTGTAGGTCAGCAGCAACCATTCCAATGAGGCCATGACACTCCTTGATTGTTACGGTCGTTACATATAGAACGCGGATATGACTGCGCGCTTGTCGATCCAGTGTGACACTCAGTTTGCGATCTGACCAGCCCGCCGCCGCGTACGGAAAGCTGCATCGAGTTCGCGCGAAAGGACACGGGCATGATGACATGGGCCACTGCCGCTCCGGCGGTATCTGCCGCCTTCCTGGCCTCCCTGGTTGAAGTAGTCGAAGCCTTCACCATCGTGCTCGCGGTTGGAACCGTGAGGGGATGGCGCCCCGCCCTGATCGGGACCGCAGCGGGCCTCGGTCTCCTGGCCATTCTGGTGGTGGTGCTTGGGCCCATGCTCGACCGGGTGCCCCTCCACGGACTGCAACTCGTCATCGGCGTATTGCTGTTGCTCTTTGGTTTGCGCTGGTTGCGCAAGGCCATCTTGCGTTCGGCCGGCATCATCCCCCTACACGACGAGGCTCTCGCCTTTGCCAAGGAAACGGCCGAGTTGAACAAGGCCGCCAAGGATGAGGAGCGCCATCTCGACTGGATCGCTGGCCTTGCCGCCTTCAAGGCCGTTGTGCTCGAAGGCGTCGAAGTCGTCTTCATCGTAATCGCCGTCGGCGCGGGACGAGGTCTGCTTTGGCCCGCCAGCCTTGGCGCGCTCGCAGCCGGTGTGCTCGTCCTTGTGATCGGGTTCATGGTCCACAAGCCGCTGGCCCGTGTTCCGGAGAACACCCTGAAGTTCGGCGTCGGCGTCATGCTGTCGGCCTTCGGTGTCTTCTGGACCGGTGAGGGCCTCGGCGTCGATTGGCCGGGACGTGATGGCGCCATCCTCGTCCTCGCCCTCGGCTTCCTGGCGCTCGGCCTAGGCCTCGCCTCTGCTATCCGTCGCCCTCGGCAGGAGTTGGCCTGATGCGCGTTCTTCGTCTGATCTTCCGCGAAATCTACGGGATGTTCGTCGATGACGAGTTCCTCGCCTTGTCGATCCTCGGCGTCGTCATCACCGCGGCAATCATCTCGTCCGTGTTCCACGCTTCCTCAATCGGAACCGGATTCATCCTGGTCATCGGCTGCGTCGGCGTCCTGATGTCGAGCGTCATCCAGGGAGCAGGAAAGCGATGAGCCCCGAGAATCGCGGAATCGCCCGTGAAACGCTGGCGGCCGGGCCGTTGCCCCCGGTGCCTCCGCTCGCTCGGAGCGCCGTCCTCGTCACCATTCTGATGCTCTGTTTCGTGTTTCTCGCGAGCGAGATGATGGAGGGCGATCTCGCCCGGTTCGACACCGCGATACTCATGGCATTCAGGACCGCTGGCAATGATCCCATCGGTCCGGCCTGGCTCCAGGAGACTGGCCGTGACGTCACTGCACTTGGGAGCTTCGCGTTTCTGGCCTTCCTGTTCGCCGCAACGACCGGCTACCTGCTTCTGATCGGAAAGCGAGGCTTGGCCCTGCTGATGGTTGCGGCGGTGCTCGGCGGGGTCGCAGTCAGCATGGCGCTGAAGCTGGGTTTCGACCGCCCGCGCCCCGACATCCCCCACACCGCCCGTGTCTTCACCGCAAGCTTCCCGAGCGGCCACGCAACTTTATCGGCGATCACTTTCCTGACGCTTGGCGCCTTGCTAACGCGGGCGACCGCCGATCGGCACATCAGGGCCTATTTCATGGCGCTCGCGGTCATTCTGACCGTCGCGGTTGGGATCAGTCGCATTTATCTTGCCGTCCACTATCCGAGCGACGTCCTTGCCGGATGGTGCGTCGGGTCCGCATGGGCTGTCTTTTGTTGGACGATTGGCCTCCGGCTCCAGCAGCGCGACGCAGTCGAAGTGCCGGCGTCCACCGTCTCGATGAAGCGAATGGCGCAATGAAACTCACCATCCTCAGCTACAATACCCTCTTCGCGGGTCGCGACGGTGCGGACGACCGCCGGATGGTGACGCAGATCGCTCTCATCAACGAACGCAGGCCCGACATCTTCCTCATGCAGGAGGCCAAAGGGTTCGAAGCGTCCGGGGCAGTGCTCCTACATGCCTTTGAGGCCAAGATCGGCATGCGCGGCTTTCTCGCGCTCGCGCCGCGGACCGGGCAGAACACTGCGATCTTCATCCGAGATCCCCTGCAGCCGATCGCATTCGAGAGCGATAGCAGCAACTTCCATCACGCCCTTGCGATACTGACGATCGCACTACCGCGCTCGCTGCAGCCTCTCACCCTCTTTAGCGCCCACCTGTGCCCGAATGGTGCGGCCATTCGCCGGCGCGAGGCGGCCTATCTCGCGGTCCAGGCCGATCCCGATCGCCTCGCGCTTCTGACCGGAGATTTCAACTCTGTTTCCCCCCGGGATTCTGAACCGGGCGGGTTTTCCAACCTCCCGCCCCATCACCGAGCCCGCTATCTGGGCGACGATCTCGCCACCGCCGATCGGAGCGTCCTCGCCGGGCTCGAAGCAGCGGGATGGGTCGATATCGGCCACCAGCTCGGTGCGCACGCCGCGCCAACCGTCCCGGCTGCTGGATTCTCTGGAACCGAGTTCGCGCGTATGCGCTGCGATTTCGTCCTGGCGTCGCGGGCGCTGGCCCGACACGCCGAACACTACGAAGTCATTCGGACGCCAGCGACCGATATCGCCTCCGATCACTACCCCGTCCTTGCCAGCTTCGAGATGACGCCATGACCGAAACCTCCTTCACTTCGGACCAGCCGACCGGGCTGCGCCGCATCGTTGGGCTCGTCGCTGCGCTTAACCTTGGGTATTTCGGCGTCGAATTCGCGGTGGCGCTCGCCATTGGTTCGGTTTCGCTGTTCGCCGACAGCGTCGATTTCCTCGAGGATGCTTCGGTCAACCTCCTGATCCTGCACGGCTTGGGCTGGAGCGTGCGCAACCGCGCCCGACTCGGCATGGCGCTCGCAGGAATTCTTCTGGTTCCTAGCATCGCCACCCTCTGGGCGGTCTGGACAAAGATCAACACGCTTGTCCCGCCCGAACCTGTCGCCCTGACGCTGACTGGCCTCGGGGCCCTCGCGGTCAACCTGACTTGTGCCCTGATGCTGACGCGCTTCCGGGCGCACAGTGGCAGCCTGACCAAGGCGGCCTTCCTCTCCGCGCGCAACGACGCCATCGCGAACATTGCGATCGTCGCAGCGGGTCTGGTGACGGCCAATCTTTGGTCCTCGGCCTGGCCTGACATCATCGTCGGACTCGGCATCGCCGCGATGAACGCCGATGCCGCCCGTGAAGTATGGGCGGCAGCGCGCAACGAGCACACCGCCGAGGCCTGATGACAGCGACACATCAAGCCATAGGCTCCGGATATCCGCTGCGGGTTCGCGATTTCCGATTTGACTAACGTCGGGTGAGGACTATCGGCTAGCACGGGGAAGTTGTAGCGTCGCTTACCGTATGGGGATGGAGTCCCCCGATAACCGCCCTAACCGGCTGATGACTCCTACAAGCGCATGAACTGCGCTCGTAGGAGCATGGCCGAGACCTAACGGCGTGACCTGCAAGCGCGAGAAGTCGCCGGAATGCAGGAGCTGTTCCATGGGCCAGACTGATCGCAACCGAAGCTCGATCGGCGAGACATCGGTGCACCCGCTTCTCCTCTACATCGCCATCAGCTTGTTGGCCGTGTCCGGCATTCTCCAAGCCGAGATTCATCGTGAGAGGGTGCAAGGCGTCGGCGTGACCATAAGCACCGAACCCGCGGACGCGCGACTTCTCGGTCCATAGGGTCGTTCGCGCGCCCCGGCTACGGAGGCGATGAAGGTGCCGATGGCAGACGAGATCGCCGGGTTTTACGGTCGTCCCCGAATAGGGCAGCTACCATGATGCAAGTCCGGGATGAGGCAGCGCCGACGCTTGATGCCGCGGGGACGCCCAGCTTCGATGCACGCGGGCGCAGGATGGCGCTGCGCTTTGTGTTGCTGGTCGGCATCCTCAGCTTCTTTGCGGACTTCACCTATGAAGGCTCGCGAAGCATTCTCGGGCCCTATCTCCTTGCCCTCGGCGCAAGTGCAACCATCGTCGGGATCGTGACGGGTTTCGGCGAATTGCTGGGTTACGGTCTCAGGCTCGTATCGGGTCGATGGGCCGATGCGACCGGTCGTTTCTGGCCCATCACCATCCTCGGCTACGTGGTGCAAATGGCGGCCGTACCGGCACTCGCACGGACGCAGACATGGCAGCAGGCTGCCGTCCTCATAATTCTGGAACGTGTCGGGAAAGCGATCCGCAACCCGCCACGCGACGTCATGCTTTCGCACGCGGCAAAACAGGTCGGCGGCTATGGGATCGCCTTCGGCATTCACGAAGCACTCGACCAGTTTGGAGCCATGTTCGGCCCTCTGCTGGTTGCCTTTGTCCTCGCACGGCAAGGAAGTTTCCATGAAGCCTTCGCGGTCCTCGCCGTTCCCGCCCTGATCAATCTCGCATTTGTCGCAACGGCACGGTTACTCTACCCTCGGCCGCAGGATCTCGAGGCAAAGCAGCCCGAGATGAGCGGCGAGCGCTTGCCGAAGGTTTTTTGGCTATATCTCGCCGGAGCGGCGCTCGTTGCAGCAGGTTTCGCGGATTACCCGCTGGTCGCCTACCATTTCGGCAAGACACACAGCGTCCCCGGTGAGTGGGTCGCCGTCTTTTATGCCGTGGCAATGGCAGTCAGCGGCACGAGTTCCCTGGTGTTCGGCCGCCTCTATGATCGCTTCGGCTTTCCCGTGCTCGTCGCGCTGACCTTTGCGGCAGCAGCGTTCGCGCCTCTCGTCTTCCTGGGCGGTTTCTGGACAGCGCTGGCCGGCTCCGCGATCTGGGGCATGGGAATGGGAGTCCATGAATCCATCATTCCAGCCGCAGTCGCACCGATGGTGCCAGCGCAACACCGGGCCTCGGCATTCGGCATCTTCACGGCTGGCTACGGGGTCTTCTGGTTCCTGGGCAGCGTCGCGATTGGTGCGCTTTATGATGTTTCCTTATCAGCAACCATCGCCTTCTGCGTCATTGCTCAGCTTGCTGCCATCCCCGTATTTCTCGCCGTCGGGCGCCAAACCACCCACCTCCCCCCATAACAATCGAGAGCAGTATCCAGCAACCCAACCTTCAGCGATCGCTTGATGGTGTGGGCATTGACCGGCCCGTCCACGCAACTTAGGCTGCTGAAGAGGGATGGAGTCCCCCCAAACCGCCTTGACCGGCTGATGACTCCTACAAGCGCACAGGTTGCGCTCGTAGGAGCACGTCCAGAAGGCGACTCCAACGGCATAACCTGCGCGAGCGGACGCTCTGAGATGCAGGAGAATTGCCATGAATCCATCTGACCGAAACCGAAATCAACACTCGGCCGCCGATACGTCGGCAGACCCGCTTCTGATCTACATTGCCCTCGCCCTGTTGACTGTTCTCTGCATCCTCCAGATCGACATCCACCGCGACGCGCTGTTGAGGCTTGGCGTGAGTAGCCAAGAGCAGATAGACACGCGCTTCTTCGGCCCGTGAAGGCGGCTTCATTGAAGCGAGCTGGCCAAAGATCGCCCCGCGAGCCCCCTCGGCTTGAGAAACTTCGATCACCCGGGGAACACGGAGGACTGGCAGCGGCACCCGTCGAACAATCCGTGGCAACGCGACGACGCATCGCCAGTGCCTTGGAACGCCTCAGATCTCTGCACGACGGAGATCGCGGCGTTCTCGAAGCCATCGGGATCGGCCCGGTCATTGTGCCTGACCTTGCGAAGCTATTATTCGCACGCGAATCATGCGGTCTTTTTCAACCCCGCATCCGAGCCGTTGAAGCATTGGCGGCACTGCGAGCATTCGACGTTCTTGCGAGTTTCCTGCGGTCGCTGTGCAGGGCGGACGATCCTGTCGAAAGACTTGGCGACGACGTCGTGGCAAGCGCCGCCGGTCGGGCCATTGCGCAGCTGCATGAAGCTTGGGTATCCGATCTTCTCATCGAATTCGCGCGGCACCGCCCGTTGCAGGGGGTGCTGGTCGGACTCGGCTCCTTTCTCCGCCGTGACGCCCTGCCCCTGTTTATCGAAGCCCTCGCAGAAGATGAACTTCGTCTGACCGCGCAAGCTAGCCTGCGCCGCTACGGAGCAGTGGCTCGCTCTGGTCTCGTGGCAGTAGCGCTTGAGAGCCCCATCCCTCCGGGCAGGGAAAGTGAATCCCACCTGCGGAAAAGGCGCGCGGCCCTGTCGGTCCTGATAGATCTCGGCATCACGTCGAAACTCAGGGATAGGCTTCGCGGTGTCATCCAGGATCCGGATCTGGTGATTGCGCACCTCGCACGGGAGATCTGCGCTGCTTCGGGGCGCACGCGTAACTGAACCCCGCCTGAAGTTCGGACCAAGAACGCGGCCCCTCCCATGCGCCAATCGCATAACGCTGTGTGCAATGCAGCATTTTCCATCTGCCTGCCCACGCTCTATGAGCGAGCCCGGCAATGGATTCTGCCTGAGCTGTTCTTCGGCTCGAACCGCCTCGGAAGGCTGATGACTCCTACTCGACTGCAATTTTGCAGGACGGGGAGTCATGGCTGACGGGCATCTTCAGTGATCGCCTGCGGCGTGAGGCTCCGACTGCGTTTCGGAGTCTGTTAATGTCGCCGCCCGCCCTGATCCAGCGCTGCCTGCAGGCGCTCGCTCTGCTTAAATGGACAGCCATCGTCGTGCCGATGGCCGCGAGCGTCGGTTCGCTCTGCGCCCTCTTCCTCTGGGCGCTGGACAAGGCGACTCAGGCGCGCTTCGACCATCCGAACCTGCTCTATGGCCTCCCGCTGGCGGGCCTAGCCATCGCGCTAGTCTACCGCTCCTTCGGCAAATCGGCCGAGGGCGGTAATAACCTCATCGTCGAGCAAATCCATGAGCCGGGCGCCGGGGTGCCGCTGCGGATGGCTCCGCTCATCCTGGTCTCGACCGTCATCACCCATCTGTTCGGCGGCTCAGCCGGACGTGAGGGGACGGCTGTGCAACTCGGCGGCAGCCTCGCCAGTGCCTTCGGCCGCCTGCTGCGGCTCGATCAACGCGAAGTTCGGCTTCTGCTCATGTCCGGCATCGCCGCAGGGTTCGGCGCCGTCTTCGGAACTCCCATCGCCGGCGCCGTCTTCGCCCTGGAGGTGCTGACGGTCGGCCGCATCCAGTACGAGGCCCTGATCCCCTGCCTGATCGCCGCGGTGATCGGCGATTGGGTCTGCCAGCTCTGGGGCATCGCGCACAGTCACTACGTGATCGACTTCGCCCGGGGGCAGATCGGATTCCACCTCGATATTCTGCTCTTCGCGAAGGTCGTGCTGGTCGGCATCGCCTGCGGGATCGTGGGGCAATTCTTCTCCGAGGCGTCACACTGGTCGCAGGCTCTGTTCAAGCGCTTCGTGAAGATCGGACCGCTTCGGCCCGTCATCGGCGGCCTTCTCGTCATCGGCCTCGTCCACGCCATCGGCACGCGCGAGTACCTCGGTCTCGGCGTCTGGTCTCCGAATCCGAATGACATCACGCTGCTCGGCTTCTTCGACCCGGCACGCGCCGATAGCTGGAGCTGGGCCTGGAAGTTGCTCTTCACGGTGCTCACGCTGAGCTGCGGCTTCAAGGGCGGAGAAGTCACCCCGCTCTTCTTCATCGGGGCCGGTCTCGGGCATGCCGCCGGACAAGCGCTCGGCGCGCCGATCGACCTTTTCGCCGGACTCGGCTTCGTCGCGCTCTTCGCCGGTGCGTCGAACACGCCGTTGGCTTGCACCTTGATGGGCATCGAACTCTTCGGCGCCGAAAACACCGTCTACATCGCTGCCGCCTGCTTCACCTCGTACGTCTTCAGCGGGCATTCGAGCATCTACCTGTCGCAGCGCCTGGGCGTGCCCAAGAGCGGCATCGGCTTCGTGCCGACCGAAATCTCGCTCCGCGAATCCCGCGACCTCGCGGCGCAATCCGCGCCGATCCTGAACTTCGACCGCGTCCTGCGCGGTCGCAAGCCGGCCCTGCGGCCGATCTCCCCCACCAACAAGGACAGCCTTATGTCGTTCCCGCATATCGTCAGCCCGGCCGATGTCGGCATGGTGCGCATCTATCTGAAGCCTCGCGACAAACTGCCGCGACAGGGCGCAAAAGGTTTGTGGGGCGCCAAGCCTCTATACCGGGCTCTCGTCGAGACGGCCAAGGCAGACGGGATCATGAATGCTGTCGCCCATCATACAACCTACGGCTACAGCAATCACGGAAGGCTGGAAGCCGAGGGTGCCGAGATAACCAACCCCGAGCTGACGATGTGCGTCGAGCTTATCGGGCAGCGCACGGAACTCGAGATGTTCTGTCGCCGCCATGGCGACCTGCTCAAGGACAAGGTGATCATCTTCAAGCACCTCGAGCACTGGAGCATCTCGAAGGCGGACGCCCATCTCGTGGAGACGACGATCGCACCCGGTCAGCCACTCAACGTGGTGGCCAAGGCGAGCTGACCCAACTGATATATGCGGACCGCCCGGCGTGTTCATCTGTGCCCGGCGGTCCGGTTAGCTCAGCCGACCAGATCGAGCTGCATTCCAACGAATGCGAGGACCAGTCCACCGACAAAGAGCCCGAATCCCCACCTTAAGGGAGATCCGAAGAATGTCTTCGCCAGCAGGGCCCCGAGCAACCCCAGCGCCACGTTGGTGATCGCCAACCCGAGCCAGCGCGGCGACGGCAGCCACGTACAGAGGATCAGCGGGAAGAGAGCGCCTACTAGGCTAAACACCGAAGCGAGCACCGCCTTTGAAGCCGACTCCATGAACACCCGGCGCCCGAGATTGGTGGCGGCCAGGCGGCCGTGCTCCGTGAAATTCAATTCGCGCTCGTGGCGCACGAGCTCGAGACGAAGCTCCGCATAGTGAGCGACGAAGAACACGAAGATCGTCGTGACCGCTGCCGCCACGCTGACACGCAGAGCTAGATTGAGGGTTGCTCCCTCCCCACCCGTATGCACCAACCGCCCCGCGGCGAGTGCCAGGGCGTTCAAGATCCCATCGATGAGGCCGGCCACCACGTCGAGTCGATTTCGCGGATGACGGACAAAATCGACGAGCTTCATCGGACACGCTGAACGCGAGGGATAATGCGATCGCCGATCGCGATCTCGTCGAGGCTATGCACAACCGCACCTGTCCGTTCGATCGCCTTAGCGATCTCATCATAGTCGAGGTTCGAGCCTTCGATCGTCACATTCATGCCGACGGTTTCGATATCGATCTCCTGAACCGTAATATTGACGGCTTCCACGCCCTGGCATGCGTCGATTGCTTCGGCAATTTCCAGGAGAGAGGGCCGTGCGACCGCTTTGTCGACATCGAGAAGCAACTGACGGATATTCATTCGACCTCCCTAAACAAGGTATCTTTGAAACGCTGGATTCTCGGCCCCCATAGGAACAAAGCTTCGAAAACGGGGAGCGAAGACGAAGGTTTCGGCGAAGAGGTGAACCGTGGATACCTGCATCTTTTGCGCTCTGCGGGACAGCCCGCATGTCATCATGCGGAACGAACTCACCTTTGCCGTGCGCGACACCACGCCCGTCACACCGCTGCACACCCTCGTTCTCCCCTACCGCCATGCGCCGACATATTTCGATTTGACGGATGCGGAGTTGTCGGCAGCGAACAAGCTCCTTCGTCGCATGCGAACCAATATTGTGGAAGCTGACGCTTCGGTCCAAGGATTCAACATCGGCGCGAACATCGGCAAAGTTTCCGGCCAAAGTATCTTCCACTGCCACATTCACCTCATCCCGCGGCGTGAAGGAGACATCGAGGAGCCTTTAGGCGGGGTGAGGGCCGTCATTCCAGAAAAGATGCGCTATTAGCCGAGCTGCTCTCTACCCTTGACAACGGGCGGGGCGAGGATCAGCTTTATAAACGGCGATGGAGTTCGCCGTTTAACCGCCCCCAGGGCTGATGACTCCTGTCGAGCCAATTTTGGCAGACGGAGTGATGTGCCTTGGACCCGCGGAAATTTTTTCCACACAGTCGTTTGAAGGTTCGGGGTCTCTCCGCAGGATCCCGGTCATGATCGGCCGCGACGTCGTCCTCCAGATCGCGCAGGTCCTGGCCACGCTGCTGTTGGCGCCTTTACTGCAAGGCGTCATCCTCCAGTTCGAGGAGCGGGTGCAGCGCAGCCAGGGGCCGGGCATCTTCCAGCCCTATCGCGACCTCTGGAAGCTGTTCCACAAGCAGATCGTCGCGCCGGAGACCGCCTCCTGGCTCTATTGGGCGGCGCCGATCGTCGCCTTCACCACGACGCTGACCGTTCCGATCCTGATCCCGGTGCTCACCGACTATCCGCTGCCACTGTCGGATATGGGCGACATCCTCGGCGGCGGCCTCATCCTGACGCTCGGCTCCTTCATGATCACGCTGGCGGGTCTCGACACCCGCAGCGCCTATGGCGGCATCGGTTCGAGCCGCGCCGTCATGGTCGCGATCCTGGCCGAGCCGACGCTGATCCTCGTCTTCGTCGGCATCACGCTGCTGGCGAAGGCGATGCTGCCCTTCGTCGTCAACCACCTGCTCGTCGCCGAGCCCTCGATCTATTGGGGGCCGACGCATCTCTTTCTGGTCGCGGCCTTCTTCGTGCTGTTGCTGGTCGAGACCGACCGGCTGCCGATCCATTCGAGCACGCATATCGAGGTCTACATGATCGAGGAGGCGCGCATCCTCGAATATTCCGGCCCCATGCTGGCGATCCTGCGCTGGGCCTCGATGATGAAGCAATTCATCCTCTACACCATCTTCTGCAACGTCCTGCTCTTCCCCTGGGGTCTCTCCCGGCAGGGCGCCGCGCTCGGCATTCTCGGCTCACTCGGGGCGCTGGCGCTCAAGTTCCTCGCCGTGGCCTGCGTCGTCGTGTTGGTTGAGACGGTGCAGTCGCGGCTGCGCTTCTATCGCTACCAGGAGCCCCTCGCCGCATCCTTCCTGCTCGCGATCCTGGCGATCGTCGGCACGCAGTTGGGTTGACGCCATGCTCGCAGCTCATCTCGCCCCCCTCCCCGCCGCCCTGTTCAGCCTCCTGGCGATCGGCAGCCTGCTTCTGTCCTTCGTCATGCTGGGCTCGCGCTGGCTGCGGCACTATCTCTTCGCCTTCGCCGCGCAATCCTGGCTGATCGCCGTCCTCTCGGGAGCCGTGGGGTATTACGGCGGCTATGCCGAGCTCTATATCGTCGCGATCCTCACTGCCGCGTTCCGCGGGCTGCTGCTGCCCTATCTGATTCTGCGGATTATCCGCCGGCTGGAGGTGCACCGGGAGGTGCATGTCATCCTCCAGGCCAGCTCAAGCCTCGTCATCGGCGCCTTCGCCGTCGTCTTCGCGCTCGCCGTCTCCTATCGGATCGGCGCGGCGCTCGATCTCGCCGGCACCATCGTCGTGCTGGCGCTGACCGTGATGCTGTCGATGAAGCTCATCGGCTTCCTGATGCTCACCGTTCGACATGAGGCGCTGAGCCAGATCCTCGGTCTGCTGGTGCTGGAGAACGGCGTCTTCCTCGGCGCGCAGATCCTCGTTCCGGGCATGCCGCTCCTGATCGAGATCGTGATCCTGTTCGACCTCCTGATCGTCGTCGCCTGCTTCGGCGTCCTGGTGCAGTACCTGCTGAGCCATGTCGGCACCACGAGCTCGCTCCAGCTCAAGCGTCTGGTGGGATGATGGGCACGGTCGCAACCCTGACGCTCGTCCTGGTGCTGGCTCCGGCGGCCGCGATCGTCCTCATCCTGCTCATCGGCAGGCCGCGCGCGGCGGAGATGCTCAACCTCGCGGCGAGCGCGCTCTCCCTGCTGGCGATCCTGGGCATCCTCGCGGCCAGGCCGGCGACCGATCTGACCTTCTGGGGCGATTACGTCATCATCGACGGCTTCGGCACCTGGACGATCCTCTGCGCCGCGATCGTGTACTTCCTCGCCTCGCTCTATGCCGTCGGCTACATGCGCCTGCTCGGCGAGGAAGGGCGGCTTCACCGCTTCTACGCCCTGTTCGCCGGCTTCGGGCTGAGCACCCTCGTCGGCCCCATGATGAACAATGCCGGGCTCTACTGGATCGCGATCGAGCTGACCACGCTGATCAGCACCTTCCTTGTGGCCTTCGAGCGCGAGGCGACCAGCATCGAGGCGGCCTGGAAATACATCATCGTGGTCTCAGCCGGCATCAGCCTCGCCCTGCTCGGCACCGTGCTGTTCTACTGGAGCGGCACCTTTGTGCTCGGCCCGACCTACGACATGACCTGGAGGGCGTTACAGGAGGTCGCGCCGCGCCTCAACCCCTCGCTCGTCTCGCTCTCCTTTCTTCTTGTGCTGATCGGCTACGGCACCAAGGTCGGCCTCGCGCCGATGCATACCTGGCTGCCCGACGCCCATAGCGAAGGCCCCGCCCCCGTCTCCGCGCTGCTCTCCGGCGCCCTCCTCAACACGGCCATGGTCGGGATCGTGCGCTACCTGACGGTGGCCGACGCCGCCGGGATCGCCACGCTGGCACGCGGCACGCTCTTGGCGCTCGGCGCCTTCTCGCTCTTCGTCGCGAGCATGTTCATCGTGCGCCAGAAAGGCCTGAAGCGGCTGATGGCCTATTCCAGCGTCGAGCATATGGGCGTGATCGCGCTGGGCTTCGGCTTTGGCGGGCCGCTGGGCATTGCCGGCGCGCTCTACCACATGCTCAATCACTCCTTGAACAAGTCGCTGATGTTCTTCGGCGCCGGCGCCGTCATGCGCGCCTATGAGACCAAACGGATTCCCAACATACGGCATGTAATGCGGCAGCTTCCGACGCTGGGGGCGCTGTGGCTCGCCGGCGCTGTCGCGATCACCGGAGCCCCGCCCTTCGCGCTCTTCCTCAGCGAGCTCGCCATCATCCGCGCCGGGCTCAGCAAGGCAAACTATGCCCTGGTCGGACTGATGGCGGTGTTGCTCGTCATCATCTTCGTCGGTTTCCTCAACCATTTCAGGGCGATGTATTTCGAAGAGGGTGAGGCCGAGGGCAAGACGATCGCGCCAGTCAGCTTCTGGTGCCTGCTTCCGATGTGGCTCGCGCTGGTGCCGCTCCTCGTCATGGGGCTGTGGTGGCCGCAGGCGCTGTGGGACCACTTCCAGAATATCGCCCACGCCCTCGATGCGACGAGACTGACGGGAGGCGCGCCATGATCGGAACGCGCGTCAAGGAGCTATCCCCGTCCGATCTTCGTCCGAGCGCCGAGGCGCTGACGGCGAGCGGCGGCCGCCTGCAATTCGCCTATGCCCTGAGGCCCGCCGGTGACCCGCAGGTTCGATATGTCTGCGCAATCCCGAGCCAGTACGAATTCGAGACCTGGATCGTCACCGGTCATCGCGAGTTACCCAGCCTCGCGCCCGTGCTGCCGCTGATCGGCTGGTACGAGCGGGAGATGATGGACCTCTACGGACTGACCTTTACCGATCACCCCGAGCCCTATCCGCTGGTACTGCGCCCGGGCGACGGCACCCATCTCAACGGTCACGACCTCGGCCATCCCGGCATCGACGGCGTCGGCCCACGCAACGGACAGCCGCATCTCCCCGATGTCGACGCCGCCGACGTGCAATACCTCCCCTTCGGCCCGATCCGGGCCGATGTGCTGGAATCGGCGGAGTTCACCTTCCTCTATGTCGGCGAGCACATCATCCACTACCACCCGCGCCTGTTCTTCAAGCATCGCGGCATGGAGATGTGCTTCGAGGGCGAGGAGCCGCGGGTGGGCGTGGTCATCGCCGAACGGGTCTCGGCCGTCGGGTCGGTCGGACATGCATTGGCCTATTGCGAGGCCGTCGAGCGTGCCGCCCATTGCGAAATCCCGCCGCGCGCCAGAGCGTTGCGCGTGCTGCTGGCCGAGTTGGAGCGGCTCTACAACCATCTCCACTATCTGGGCCATCTCTGCCACACGACGACGCTCAAGGTCGGCGAGGCGCAAGGCAAGCTGCTTGAGGAAACCGCCAAGCAGCTCAATGCCCAGTTCACCGGCAGCCGCTTCCTGCGCGGCTTGCTCACCCCCGGCGGACTGCGCCGCGATCTCGATCCAAGACAATGGCTGGGTGATGCCCTGGAGAAGCTTCGCCAGGACTATGTCGCCTATGCCGATAGGCTGGAGGCTTCGGAAAGCCATCTCGACCGTTTGATCACGACAGGACAGCTATCCAGGCGCATCGCCTTCGACCAGGGCGCGACCGGACCGATCGAGCGCGCATCCGGTCTCGATCGCGACCTGCGGCGGGACCACGCCTACGCCGGGTATGACGGCCTGCCCCTGACGGTGCCGGTCCTCGATGACGGCGACGCGTATGCGCGTCAGCGCGTCAGGATGGCGGAGATCGAGACATCCTTCGCGCTTTGCCAGCGCATCCTGCTGCTGCTCGAACCCGGCCCGGTCCGGACCGACTGCCGCCCCGCTCCCGAAACGGCAGGGCTCGGCTGGACTGAGGGCCCGCGCGGATCCCTGTTCTACGCCATCCACATCGGCCCGGACGGGCGGCTCGCCCGGGTCAAGATCAAGTCGCCGTCCTTCTCGAACTGGCGGGCTTTCCCCTTCACCGTGCACGACAGCAACATGATGGACTACGCGATCAACGAAGCGAGCTTCGGGCTCACGATGGCCGGTTGTGACCGGTAGGAGCGCGCCATGGCACTTTGGACACTCTTCGGTCTGATGAGCGGGAAGGCCACGACGCCTTGGCCGGGAGAGGGCGGGAACGACGGCCAGGACGGTATCCTCGGCATGCCGCGCTACAATCCCGAAGCCTGCCTCGACGGTTGCCAGGAATGCGCCGCCATCTGTCCGACCCATGCGATCGAAGCCCGCGACAACGGTCTCGCGATCGATTACGGGCGCTGCATTACCTGCCAACTCTGCACCGAAGTCTGCCCGAGCGGCGCGATGGAGCCGTCGGGCGACTGGGCCTTCGGGGTCAGGGAACGCGATGATCTCATCTGGTCCGGTCGAGGTGCCCGGGAACGGCCGCAGCCTCACGGCGGGCGCCAGGCGTTCAAGCGCAGCCTCCATATCCGCCATGTCGATGCCGGTTCCTGCAACGGCTGCGAGTCCGAATTGCAGGCGCTGAACAACCCCTTCTACAATCTGCACCGGCTCGGGATCTTCTTCACGGCCTCGCCGCGCTTCGCCGATCTCCTACTGGTCACGGGTCCCGTCACCAGCGCCATGTACGAGCCGCTCATGGCGGCCTACGAAGCCATGGCGGAACCCCGATGGGTCATGGCGGTGGGCACCTGCGCGGTCTCGGGCGGGCTCTCTGGCGGGAACTATGCCTGCGGTACCGGCCTCGACGGCGTGTTGCCGGTCGACGTCTATCTTCCCGGCTGTCCGCCCAATCCGGCCGCGATCATCGAAGCGCTGCTGATGTTCCTCGACCGCGCGCCGCAGCGCGTCAGCGGAGGGCAGATCGATGGCTAGCCAGCTTCTCCTCATCACTGCGGTTCTCTGGGCGGCCGGAGCCGTTCTGGGTATCGCGGGCGCGACGGCGATCGGCCGCCTCGCCCTGGCGCTCGGCGCCGTGTCGGGTGTCGCTGCGGCCATTGCGAGCCTCCCGGAAGCGAGCGCCGCCGTGACGCTCCCCGGCAGCTTGATGGCCGAGGCGGTGCCCTTTCGGATCGAGCCCCAGGGGCTGTGGCTGATGGGATTCGGCCTCGTGCCCGCTGGCTTCGCTTGCGCCCTCGCCTCACCCGTTCCGGACGGCCGACGCGGTTGGCTTTTCGGTGCGGGACTGAGCCTTCTCGGCGCGCTGGGCGTCTTCGGACTCCGGAATGGCGCGGCGCTCCTCATCGCCTGGGAAGCCATGAGCCTCGGCGGCGCCGTCATGATCCTGTCGGATAACCTCGGACGCGGTCGCGGGCGCACCATTCTGTTCATGCTGGCGCTGCTTGAACTCGGCGCGGTCGCTCTCGTTCTTGCGATCGCGCTGCTGGGTTGGCAGAGCTCGAGCTTGCTGTTTTCGACATTCGGCACCGGCGCCACCGCGGTGCCGCAATCGATGATGATCGGGATCGGCATCCTGCTTCTTGTCGGCTTCGGCGCGAAACTGGGCCTGTTGCCGTTCTACGAATGGTTCCCGGGAGCCTATGGCTCGGGCAGCGGCGCTTCCGGCGCGATCATGTCCGGCGTGGTGCTGAACGCCGCTTTCTTCGCCCTGGCGCGCGCCTTGACGGATTGGCTTCCCGGAACGGGGTCCGAAGACTTTCCCGTGCTTGCGACCGTCACCGTCATCATCGGCACGTTCAGCGCCATCCTGACGATCTTCTATGCCTTCCAGCAGGACGACTGGCGCTGCCTGCTCAGCTTCTCCTCAGCGGAGAACGCCTCGATCGCGGTGGTCGCCCTGGGCGCCTCCATGCTGTTCCACCACTACGGCCTCGGCGATCTTGCCGGTTTGGCCTGGACGGTGGCGCTACTGCACCTGGCCGGCCACGCTCTCGCCAAGGGCGCACTGTTTCTGGCGGCCGACGGTTTATACAAGGCCAATGGAACCTATCACATCGCCTATGGGGGAGCCGGCAGCCACTGGCTTTTCGGCATCGGCGCGCTGCTCGCGGCGATGAGCCTCGCCGCGATGCCGCCCACGGCGGGCTTCGTCAGCGAATGGTTCGTGTTCCAGACGGTCTTCCAGGGCTTCCACCTGCCCAATCTCGGCGGCCGCCTCGTGCTCGCGCTGACAGGGGCGGGCCTCGCACTCACCGCAGCCGTGGCTTTCGCGACCTTCGTCAAGCTCGTTGGGCTCGGTGTCCTGTCACGTGATGCGGCACGCCCGGCTCCGATCGAGCGAAGGTATTCCGTTTCCGCTGGCGTGCTGGGGCTAGCCGTCCTGGCACTGGCGGTCGGCATGCCGCTTTGGCTCGGCTCGCTCGACGGAGCTACGGCCTCGCGGTTCGGATCCGCGGCAGCGACGCAGATGCACGACGGCGCATTGCTGGTCCCCCTCACCGCGAAGTTCGCGTTCATCTCGCCGAGCCTGCTGATCATCGTCATGCCGTTGCTCGCCCTCTTGCCCATCATCCTGATCCTGGGGACTAAGAGACGGGCCATCCGACGGACGCCGGTCTGGTATGGCGGCCTCACGCCCGACCCGTCCCGCGCCTCGACGACGACGCTCACTTTCTCGAATGCGATGCGGACCTTCTACAGCTTCGTCTATCGCCCCACGGCCGATACCGAGCGCGATGCCGATGCCGGCGGATATTTCGTCAGGAAGCTGAGCTTCGAACATGACGTGGCGCCGATCTTCGGGCCGCTGCTGTTCCAGCCGGCGGTCAGGCTGGTTCGGGTCGTGTCCGCGAGGTTGCGGCCGCTGCAATCGGGGCAACTGAATTTCTACCTCGGCCTGATCGGCCTGCTGCTGGTGCTCGTCCTGAGCCTGACGCTGTTCTGATCGAAGCAAGGAGATGAGCCGGATCGATGTGGACCTATCTCGCAATCGCATTTTTCGGAGTGCTCGGATGCTGGGCCCGGTTCGCCCAGACGAACCTGGTGCAGGCCGTCTACGGACGCGACTTCCCCTATGCCACGCTCAGCATCAACGTGATGGCCTGCTTTGCCATGGGATTTCTGTTCATCGAGACGCTGGAACGGCTGACGATCTCGCCGACGCTCAGGACCGGGATCCTCACCGGGTTCATCGGCGGCTACTCGACCTTTTCGACGTTCGAGATGGAGACGCTGCTGCTCGCCGAAGGAGGCGAGATCCTCAAGGCCGTCATCTACGTGGTCATCTCGGTCGTGCTCGGCTTCGTCGCGGCCTTCGCAGGAGCCTACATCGCGAGAAATCTCTGACGGGAGGGAAGACCTATGACCAACGATATCCTGATGGTCCGCATCTATCTCAGCGAGACCAATCACGGAAAACGCAAGACGCTGATGCAGGAGATCCTGACGCTGCTCCAGGAGCGTCACGCGGTACAGGGCGTCACCGTCTTCCGCGGCATCGCCGGCTTCGGCGCCAGCGGCGAGGTCCGGGCCGACGACATCCTCAGGCTGAGCGTCGACCTACCGCTCGTCATCGAGTTCTTCGACGAGCCGAAGGTCGCGGAGGCGGCAATCGCCCTGCTCGACGATCTCATCCCGGGTGGCCACATCGTCTCCTGGCCCGCTCGGCGCTACGGCACGACGGCATTGCCGATGAGACAAGCCTGAAGTCGTTCTCCATCTCTCATCCGAGATGTCGCCATGACGGAACGCGACCCGATCGTCACCCCCCATGAACAGGCGGTTCCGAACCTTGCCCTCACGCACGGCCAGGTGATCCAACTCATGAGCGAACTCGGTCTGCGCCAAGGCGTTAGCGCCACAACATTCAACTATTACATCAAGTCTCTTCGCAAGCTCGGCATCCCGTTCGAAAAGGGAAAGGGTCAGTCCGAAGGCCACCGTCACATCACCTACGACTTCGAGGAATTGATGGAGCTCGCGATGACGCTCCTCTTGCGGGTCTACGGAACCCTTCCCGATCCCGTCGTCGCGGGAATCCGTGGGTGTCGGAGCGAGCTTCGCCCGATCTTCCGTCGAGCGTATTTCGATCGATCGAAGCGAGCCTACCCGGCTGCGCGCATCTCTGCGCCGAGGAGGCGCCCCATGATCCTCGAAGGGGTGTTCGTGGACCTAAATATTCGCTACGCGGCCGGACGCATGGTCGAGTTCGGTCCTCCCCGGGCGTTATCGCCTTTCGAGGCGCTCGGTCTCTATGCCCGCTCGGGCCTGCCGGCGCGCTCCTACATGCCGCTCAACCTCTCGTGCCTCGCCGATCAGATCATTGAACGCGGTCGCGCGTTGCCACCTATCCGTCGGGGCCGCGGGAAACGATCAATGTCGCCTTAGCTCGGCTCGGCGGCAATGATTGGCGTTGCCTGAGCACCGCCTGCTGATTAGTCTGTCCGTGATGGGGATGGAGTCCCCCGAAACCGCCGCAAGGCTGATGACTCCTACCGCGCGAATGGTCGTGGTAGGGGCTCGTGACTTCCAGTTCTCCCATTCCACGGCAGGCCCGTCCGCAGCTCGCTGCGAGCGGCCTTCGTCATTCGCCGACATTGGTGTCGAACGAAGACGATGGAGGGCTCGATGGTGGACAGGATTGTTGCGGTTCTGGGAGATGAGATCCTCGACTCGCGCGGTTTTCCGACAATGCGGGTCGAGGTATGCCTCGAAAGCGGAATCGTCGGGCATGCGTCAGTTCCTTCAGGAGCTTCAACCGGAGAGGGAGAAGCTCACGAGCTGCGCGACGGCGACCCCAATCGTTATGACGGCCGCGGCGTTCTCAAGGCCATCGCCAACCTCGCCGAAATCGCCAGGGTCCTGCGCGACGTGGACCCGGTCGACCAGGCCAGGGTAGATCGCCTCCTCATCGACGCCGACGGCACGCCGGAAAAATCGAGGCTCGGCGCCAACGCGATCGTCGGAACCTCAATGGCCGTGGCGCGAGCGGCGGCCAAGGCGGCTGGCAAGCCGCTCTATTCCTATCTCGCCGAGGGCGCGACCTATCGCCTGCCGGTTCCCATGATGAATGTCATCAATGGCGGTCGACATGCCGCGAACTCGCTGGACTTCCAGGAATTCATGATCGTCCCGCACGGAGCGCCCTCCTTCAGGGAAGCGCTGCGCTGGGGCGCCGAGACTTACCACGCGCTGCGGGCACTCTTGGTCGAAAAGGGCCTGAGCACGGGTGTCGGCGACGAGGGGGGCTTCGCTCCGAACCTCGACGGCAACGAAGCGGCCTGCGCCCTGATCGTCGAGGCGATCGAGCGGGCCGGCTTCATCCCGGGTGAGCAGATCGCGCTGGCGCTCGATCCGGCGGCCTCGTCCTTCGCGAAGGCCGGCGGCTACGACCTGTCGAAATCAGGTATCGGACCGATGTCGAGCGCCGAGCTCGGCTCCCTTTACGCCGAATGGGTCAGGCATTTCCCCATCGTTTCGATCGAAGACGGCTTCGGCGAGCACGACTGGGCCGCCTTCCAAGCGCAGACTGCCGCGCTCGGCCGCTCCATGCAGATCGTCGGAGACGACATCTACGTCACCAACCCCGACTTGATCGCGCGCGGCGTCGCCGAGAAGACGACGAACGCCGTGCTGATCAAGCTCAACCAGATCGGAACGGTGACGGAGACGATCGCCGCGATCTCCGCCTGCCGGGCGGCTGGCTGGCACTACATTATCTCGCATCGCTCGGGAGAGACGGATGACGCCTTCATCGCGGACTTCGCCGTTGCGATGGATGGCGGACAGATCAAGGCCGGCGCTCCGTGCCGCGGCGAAAGGTTGGCCAAATACAATCGCCTGCTGGAAATCGAACGCGAGGTGGCAGGGCTCAGCTTCTACACCTCGCCGTTCGCGACTCCGACATTGAGCGACCGGAGCAGGTCGCCGAACCGTTCAGCGACCGGATACCGCGAAGTGATGGCGGTAATCGAGGAAGCGTCCTCAGCCAGGCGCTGCCTGACGGTTGCGCAACGCGCTGCCCAGCTCGCCCGCTCAATGCCCCTGGCGGCGCTCCATATCTGCGTCGATCCGGCCAAATTGATCACGGCGGCCGAGGAGTACGATATCCAGAGGATGCGCGAACTCGAGGAAGGAACCGCTGGGGAGCGGCTCGCCCGGGCGCGTCACGTCTTCGAAGGTTGGGCGTCGTTCTCGGGTGCCGAGGTCCGCTGGTTGGAACATGTCGGCGCAGTTGAATCCTCACTGCTCGCCGAATCCAAGGACGCCGCCCTAATCGTGATCGCGCAACCGCATAATCTCGATTCCGGTGATGCGCTGCATGCCGCAATCTTCGGCTCGGGCCGACTGGTCCTGTTCGTTCCGACCGAAGGGGCGCTTCCTACGGTGCTCGGCGACCATATGGTCATCGCCTGGAAACCGCGCACGCAGGCTCGCAAGACAGTGATGAGCGCCCTGCCCTGGCTACAAGCGGCCAAGCGCGTCACGGTGGTGACGGTCGATGAAAACGCGGCGGGCCAGGATTGCACGGAGATCATCGAGATGCTTCAGGAGCACGGCATATCGGCCGAGGTGAGGCACGGACGGACGGAACGCGGCCAGCATATCGCTTTGCGCCTTCTTTCCGAGGCCGAGTCTATCGGTGCCGACTCGATCGTCATGGGCGCGTTCCGCTTTGGCCAGATCTTCGAATGGGTTTTCGGCGGCGTCACCCATGAAGTGCTGCGTCGAACCCGGTTGCCGGTCTTCATGATGCATTGAGTGCAAGCGAGCCGCCCTCGCGAAACTGCTCCCGATACCGGCCGAGCTCGGCGTCGAGCTCGGCGATCCGTCGCTCGGCTGTTTTTGCCGCTTCGATCTCCTGCTCCATGGAAACGCCTTCCAGACGGCGCCGCTCCCGCACGATTCCGAGAAGCTCCCGGGTTGAGGATAAGCTGATCTCGACCGCCGCGCGGGCAGCAGCCAACAGGCCGCGAAAGGAATCGTCGATGTTCTGGCGCATCTCCCAATTCAGGTCGGAGAGGTTCCGCATCAGGGCGTTGGCGACGGCTTCACGAAACTGCTTTCGCTGCCGACGCCGTCGCAACGCCGCGGGCAGCAGTCGCGCCAGCCCGTCCATCGTCAAGGAACCGATGTTCTCGGTTCGCCTCTCTGAAAGCCAATGGAAATCACGCTTGATCCGGACCCAGTCATCCGGCACCGCGGGCGGCATCGGCACATCGAGCAGCGTCCCCGCGGCCTCGCCGACACGGGCGGCGAGATCCCGATAGCGCTTTTGCTGGCCTTCGACGGTGATCGCGAGTTCGGATTCCACCGTTGTCGCCAAGGCCGTGAATTCCCGATCGAATATCTCGGTCATGGCCGCACCGACGATCGAACGACCGTTCTCGACTATGTCCTTGTCGCCCAGGCTGATGATCACGGCGTCGAGCTGCTTCTGCGCCCTTTCGCCGACCGTTTCGCAGAGGCCGTCGAGGCGCGCAGCGGCCCGCCGCCATTCACCGTTGAACGTGTCCTCCAGGCCGACACGCTCACGCTCGAAGTCCATGGCCGCCTGTGCGAACGCCGCAGCCTTGGCGTCGAGTTCGCTGAGCGGTAGCGAAAGCGCACTGACCATCATGGCCGTATCGGCGGCAAACGCATGAGTGATGACGGCCATCTTGTTGGCTATCGACGAGGCCAGGATTTGGCGCTTTCGTTCGATCAGGTCGGCGCGCAGGTGACGTTCCAGCTCGAGCAGCCCACTGGCCTCCAGGGCGGCATCATCGCCGGAACGCCGGGCGGCCAGCGCTTGCCTAGCCGAAACCGGAAAGATGCGGCGGTCGATTTGTGCCTCCGGCCGTTCCGCAATGATCGAGGCCAGGAAGGCCCGCGCCTTCTCCCTGTCCTCCTCGTCGACGAGATCGATCTTGTTGAGCACCACGATGACGCGCGGCACTGTTTGACAGATACGGGAGAGATAGCCGAGTTCGACCTCGGTGATCGGAGGGTCGATGGAGCAGACGAAGAGCGCTGCATCGCACTCCGGTAGCACGGCATAGGCGGCATCCGTGTTGTAAGTTTGCGTCGAGCCGATGCCCGGTGTGTCGACCAGAGTCACGTCTTCGAGCCATGGACTTTCGCGAAGCCCGACATCCACGCGGCGCACTCGCTTCTCGTTGCGCGGGTTCTGCTCCTCGGTCGTCGCGGCGGCGATTTCCTTGGCCAGTTCGTCGATGGTCGCGACTTTCCGCTCTTCCCTGCCACCGGACAGGGAGGTTAGGCGAATCCGCAAATCGGTGCCTGCCGTCAGAAAGGTCGGCACGGAGGTCAGCGGCAGAACCCCCGCGCTCAACAACGGTTGACCGATCAACGCATTGAGCAGGCTGCTCTTGCCGCGCTTGAACTGGCCGAGGACGGCTAACTGGAAGACTTGCTCTCCCAACCGATGCGCCTGGTGCTCGAGTTGCCTCAGAAGTCGCCGCTGCGCCGCAGTCGGATGATGGATCGTGCTTCTCGCGGCCTCAGCGATTTCGACGAGACTCCGCTGGGACGAGTTCGGGAACGTGGCGCCTGCCTCGCGCGGCTTGTCGTCGTCAATCCGTTCGTTTCGTCTCTTCACTAGTCCAAAGCCGCCGATCCCTTGCAAAAAAGGAACCCGTCGCAACCGCCAAAGGGGCAACAAACGGCGCGACGGGTTTCAGTCGATGCCCGGTTTCTTGCGCCTCCTCCCAAGTCGCGATGGACGGCTTTCTTGACCCCCTCGGGCGGATCGCTCCTTGCCCGGGCAACAAAAAACCCGCCTTGACGGCGGGCTACGCAATCCTCCCACCGCGACGTCCGCACGGTAGGAGTCATCAGCCAGATCGGCGGTTAAAGGGAGACCCCATTCCCAGCGACGACGCTATCACCATCGTCTGATGCGGGCAATCATCGACCAGCTAGCCCGTCAACGCGAATGCACGAGGGCGAGCGTGCCGATGGCCATCAGGGCCGCAGCGAGGCCGAAGCCGAACTTCCGGGAACCGCCATTGACCCTCGGGGTTACCTCTCCTAGATTTCCAGATGAGGGATGGAGTCCCCTTCACGCTCTGTTTGCTGATGACTCCTGCCATTTCAACCGTGCGTCGTCGACGCCGAGGCAGGATCGTCATGAGCCACTCGACCGCAATTCAGCTTTGCTCTGTATTTTGTATCGTTGGTGCTCGCGGTAGCGCACGCGCACGGCGCCCGTGTTTCTCCGAATACGATACCACTGCGCCCGGAAACATTTGTCCGCGCCCCTCGCTGCACGGTTTCCGGCGTGAGCCGCTGATAATGGCCCTCCCTCGCGGCTTCGCGAGGTGTTGCCATGTCTGAGGCCCAGACCTATGGGCCGCGGAATGTCGTGCGTCTCGCCGACAGGAGGCCCCGTCCCGAAACGACCGACCGTGGCGTGGGTGCCTTCACCACGATCCTGTTCCCACCGGGCCTGGAAACCCTACGCGCGGAGCGGAGCGAAGAACCCGAATGCTTCGTCGACCTGAACCTGGATCAGGTCGTGGCGTCCGCCGTCGCCAAGCGCGACGAGGACGTCCTTCGTCCCATCTTCTATTCCCCTTGTCGGAACGAAGGTGTCGTCCGCTACCGTCAGGCTGTCTTCGCCGATCTGGAGCGGCCGGAAATTTTCGCGATCTTCCCGCTGTTCGGCGACGCGATGCGCAGCGTTCACGCCAACCTGCACTATGCCGGCGAAATCTCCACCAGGAGTCACAGGAACACGGTCATCCTGCGCGCCGCCGGTCTCTATTGCGAAGCTATATCTGCGTTCCTGCACAATTTGACGCTTCTAGATCTGAAGTCCCCTGGCCTCTCGGGCCTCCGCTCCTACCTGGCGGGATACACGCGCTCGCCGGCATTCGTTCAACTCTTGAGTGAAACCGAAAGCCTCCGTGAGACGCTATCGGGTGTCAGCTTCGGCATGTTGTTCAGCGGCGACAAGGTGAAGGTGCGCAAGTATGCATCCGAGCCGGACTACACCACGATCATTCTGGATCGCTTCGCGAAGTTTCGCGAAAGCGAGATCGCCCCACCAAGCCCGTCGAAGCCGAAGGATGATTTCTCCCTCAACCACATCGAGGAAGGGATCCTGGAGTTCGTAAGCCGGCTGTTTCCAGAGGAGTTCGGCAGCCTCGACGCCTACGTCGCGCGACAGGGCGAATTCATCGACGAGGTCGTGGCGAGGTTCGGCCGCGAGATCGGCTTCTATGTCGCCTATCTCGATTTCATCCGCCCACTTCGGAGGGCTGGATTGCCGTTCTGCCATCCCGCCGTGTCCGTGAGCTCCAAGGCGACCGAGGTGACGGAGAGTTTCGACCTCGCGCTGGCCACGAAGATCGTCGCCGAGAAAGGCACCGTCGTCGGAAACGACTTCCAGCTTTCCGGGGCCGAGCGTCTGCTCGTAGTCTCCGGTCCCAATCAGGGCGGGAAGACGACCTTTGCCCGGATGTTCGGGCAACTGCACTTCCTTGCCGGTCTCGGTTGCCCCGTACCCGGGAAGGCGGCGCAGCTCTTTCTGCCGGACCGGATATTCACGCATTTCGAGCGCGAGGAAGACATCGAGAACTTGCGCGGTAAGCTCGAAGACGAGCTCGTACGCCTGCACCGAAGCTGCCGAGCCATGACCGGCGACAGCGTCATCGTCCTCAATGAGATCTTCAATTCGACCAGTCTCGAGGATCAGGTCTTCCTGAGCACGCAGGTGCTCGAACGCATTCTTGCTGTCGATGCCATCGGCGTTTGCGTGACCTTCCTCGATGCGCTTTCGACCCTGAGCGAGAAGACGGTCAGCATGGTCAGCACCGTCGATCCCGACGAGCCGGCACGCCGCACCTTCCGGATCATCCGCAAGCCCGCCGATGGTCTCGCCTATGCGCTTTCGCTCGCCGAGAAACGCGGCGTGACCTACGCGAAGCTGCGTACCAGGGTGCGCCCATGAAAACCTTCCTGATGCATCCCGATCGCGATTTCGACGCGCGCCCGCCCTCCCCCAAGGAGCCGCTCCAATATGCACAGGACATCGAGCTCGAGGTGCTCCTGAACGCGGCGGCCGCTGGCGACAGATATTTCCACGACACTATGGCTGCCGCGTGCGCCCGTGCCTGGGACAACGACATCGAGACGATCCGCTACAGGCAGGAGATCCTCAAGGATTGTCTCGCCGTTCCGGCACTCGTCCGGAAATTCTACGACATCGCGATCGAGCCGTTCGGGCGCGAGCGGAGTTGGAGCTTCAGTCTCTATGATCGCGATGCCGGGCAGAAGGTCGCCAGCGGGGTACGTACGCTCCAGAGCTGTCTCGACGTGCTTGAGCGGTTGCGGAAGACCTGCTCGGCCAATGCCGACAGGTTCGCGTCGCATGGCTTCAAGCAGTTCTTCGCGACGCTGGAGAAGAACCTCGACGACGACTGGCTCGATGCCGCACGGACCGATCTGACCAATCTCAGCTTCCGCGTCGGGCTCCTGCTCAGTGCCCAGGTCGGCGGCGGCGGCAAGGCGGTGGGAACGGCGCTGCGCAAGCCGCAACGGGGCGATCTGAGCTGGATGCACCGGATCCTGAGCCCTGCGGCCCGAAGCTATACATTGCAGTTGCACCCGCGGGACGATGCCGGGGCCCAGGCCTTCACGGAGCTTCAGAACCGCGGGCTGATCCTGATCTCCGACGCCATCTATCAATCCGCCGAACACGTTCTGGGCTTCCTCAAGGCCCTACGCGCGGAGCTCGCCTTCTATCTCGGCTGCGTTAATCTGAAGGAGCAGCTCGACAAGGTCGGCGAAACCGTCACCTTCCCTGAGCCGCAGGCTGAGCCGAACCGTTTCCGCTGCCGCAACCTGCGCGATACCTGCCTGGCCCTGACGATGGAGCACAAGGTGATCGGCAACGACGTCGACGCCGACGGCAAGCCGCTCGTCGTCATCACCGGCGCGAACCGGGGCGGCAAATCGACCTTCCTGCGCAGCGTCGGCTTGGCTCAGCTCATGCAGCAATGCGGCATGTTCGTCACCGCCGATGCCTTCAGTGCGTCGCTCCGCTCGGGCCTGCACACGCACTACAAGCGCGAGGAAGACCGCAGCATGCGCAGCGGCAAGTTCGACGAGGAACTCGTCCGTATGAGCGGAATCGCCGATGTCATGCGGCGGCGCGCGCTGGTTCTGTTCAACGAGTCCTTCGCTGCCACGCATGAGCGCGAAGGCTCCGAGATCGCGCGCCAGATCGTCCTGGCATTGCTCGAGAACGACGTCACCGTCTTCTTCGTTTCGCACATGTACGAGCTCGCCCGCTCGTTTCTCGATGACGAACACACCCTATTCCTGAGGGCCGAACGCGGTGACGACGGAGCCAGAAGCTTCCGGCTCATCGAGGCCCCGCCCCTATCGAAGAGCTTCGGGACCGATCTCTTCCGGCAGATTTTCGAAACGCCGGAGGCAGCCGATGCCCGCTCCTGAACTGCCGGACGCCGCGTCGAAAAGTAGCCTACCCTTTGAAGCCATGCGGGCTGAGGAGAGCCTCATGCGAGATCAGCTCAACCGACCGATCGAGCTCACCTTCGGCGATCTCATCGGGGATCCGATCGTCCACATGATGATGAAAGCAGACGGGATCGACGAGAGCGACTTGCTGCAAGCCATTTGCGCGGCGGCGCCGATGGAACGACCTATCAAAGGTAGCGGCACAGCCATCCCGAAGGCCAAGGTCAAGGGGCGACGTCAACTTCGACGCGGTGTCGGCATTATGCTGGTCAATCGAGTGGGGCAGGTCTGGGTCGGCCAACGCATCGACACGACAGCCGAGGCTTGGCAGATGCCCCAAGGTGGCATTGATCATGCCGAAACTCCCTTGATGGCGGCCCAGCGCGAACTTCGCGAGGAACTGGGCACGGACAATGCCGACATCATTGCCCAGTCGCGCACCTGGCATTCATACGAGATCCCGAGCGAAATTCTCGATCGCGCTCTGTCACCTCGCTGCCGCGGGCAGATCCAGAAATGGATACTGATGCGCTTTCGCGGGCAGGACGACGAGATCAATATCTCGACGGAGCATCCGGAGTTCTCCGCCTGGAAATGGGTGCCGGTCGAAAGCCTTGTTGAGCTTGTGGTGCCCTTCAAACGCGAAGTCTACCGAGCCGTAACAAAGGAATTTGAACCCTATCTGAGGGAAGCTTCGCGCATTCGATAACGGCCTAATCGGCGGGTCTCACGACTCTGGATCACCGACCGTCTATGTGATGCAGCAAAGCCGCTTAAAAGGTCATTGGGTGCTGCCGGCGCACAGACGGGAAGGGAGTGGCCTCATGGCCGAGGGAAGATACGACCTTGACGAGCGGATCGCGCTCGCGCGCCGCAACATCTTGGAGGTGACAGAGAGGGCAGCCGTTGCAAATGGCGCGGCTGCCGAGGAGCGGCTGGCAAATTTGCTCTCCGACCAACAGGAACTGCTCGACGATTTGCTGAAGGAGCGAGCCCGAATGGCCCCAGATGACCATTGCTGCGGCAGCCAAGCGAACCTGCTGCTCGGCCATGGAGATTGTAAAACTGATCCTAGATCACCAGCTCCATTGGGTGGGCTCCTGGACCGCCACATGTGCATCGCTCAGTCAATATTCAAAGGCCCAACGGCACTCGCATTATCTGCAATCCCGCCGGCCCGCTGTTCTGCAACACAGCATTTGACGAGGGCCTCGTCGTTCTTGTCTGATCCGGCTCTCCATAGGGGAAGCCGTGGCGTAGGGCGCCTTCCCCTTGAACCCGGTCATTGATTAGGATTCAACGTGTTTGCCGGGATTGCATCCGACCGTCACATTGAACCGAGCCCAGAAATGACTTTCTCTTCTTTGAATGATCCGGTCGACATCGCGCGAGCAGAAGCCGCCCTCGACGCGGCCTGGCATCAGATCAAAGCGTCGCTGAAAGAGGATGTCGACTTTGACTCGGAGCGGCTGCGGCTCGCCGACATCGTCGTGAGCCTCATCCCAATCGCTGAGGACGAGGCAGATCTAGCGCGACGCGCTATGGAGCGATATTTCAAAGCTCGGCCGTCGGGCTGATGCGAATGGCCTTAAAGGGATAACTCGGCAACGCGCTCCTAGGCGACTCCTCCGCGCGACCGCTCGTCATTACCGCCCTCGGGCTGATACCCAGCAAAAATCGTTCGGTCGCGACTACCGCGCACGGCCACTGCACCGCACGACAAAAGCGCTGCCAAGCCAGCGGATTGTTACAGATTGTAACGGGTAGGAACCCGCGCTCGCCGCCCGCGTCTTTCCTTGGAGCAGGAAGCTCACCGCCTCCGCAACGGGCTCAAGGAGTAGACCATGCACCGCCCTACCCCAGAGATGCAGTCCTGCATCGACGAATGCCTGCGCTGTTATCAAACCTGCCTCGGCATGAGCACGAACCACTGCCTCAAGCTCGGTGGAGCGCACTCCGCCCCCGAGCACATCCAGCTAATGCTCGCTTGCGCCGAGATCTGCCGCGCCAGCGCCCAAGTCATGATCATCGGCTCCCCGCACCACAAGCATCTCTGCGCCGAATGCGCCGACATCTGCGACGACTGCGCCAACGAATGCGAGCGGATCGGAGACATGGACGACTGCGTCCAGGCCTGCCGCAGTTGCGCAGACAGCTGCCAAAAGATGGCGGCATAGCCGTTCCTGCCCTCGAACCCTTGGAGAATGCAGATGATGCGCTTCGTTCTGACCGCTGGCCTCGCGGCCTCCATGATAACCGCCGCACTCGCGCAGCCAGCTCCCAAGCCTCAGATGGGCGACAGCATGCCCATGAAAATGATGATGCCGGAGGCCTCCGATTCCGCATCAACCAAGGAATACAAGGCGAGCATGATGCGGATGATGCAGGCGATGCCGTCGAAATTTACCGGCGATGCCGACGTCGACTTCATGATGCAGATGAAAGCCCACCATCAAGGCGCAATCGATATGGCCAAGGTAGCCTTGGCGAATGGCAAGGACCCCACCGTCAAGAGGCTCGCCACTGAAATCGTCAGCGCGCAGGAAAAGGAGATCAAGACGATCGACGAATGGCTGAAAACGAAGGGAAAATAGCACCGCTTCTGGAAGTTTTTGACTCGTATCGAGACCCTCAGAGCTTCCCGAAAGGAGGCCCCCATGGAGCATGGCAATGGCCATAAGGGCCCAAACCATTACGGCCGCCTAGCGATCGAACTGACGCTGGATTTCATTGTGATGTACCTCGTCATGTACACCATGATCGCAGCGCTTGCGCATTTCCATTTCAATCTCAACAACGTTTACATGACCATGATGATGGTCGCGCCGATGACGATCATCATGCTCGTCTCCATGCGCTCGATGTTCCCCTCGTCGCGGCTGAACATCATTATCGGCGGCGCCGCCGTTGCCGTCTTTGTCATTGGCTTCATAGCCATGCGAACCCAAGCCGGCATTGGCAATGCCGAGTTCCTGCGCGCAATGATCCCACATCATTCCGGCGCGATCCTGATGTGCCAGAAAGCCAGCATCACTGATCCGGAGATCGTCGCGCTCTGTCAGGAAATCACCAAGTCGCAGAAGGCGGAAATCGCGCAAATGGAGACAATCCTCGCCCGGCAGAGGTGAAACTCTTCACATCCGAGGCTGACATCCCCATTTCAAGCTCAGATTCTCAGCCCCGAGTGGGTTTGCCATCGGGGCAAGCCAGGGGAGGCTGTGATGAGGTTGTCTCGCCAAATCGCCCTATCGGCGGCCTGTTTGCTGCTCTTGGCGCAGCTTGAACCCGCGATCGCCCATCGTGCGAACCTGGCCCTGGGCCTGCGAGAGATCACCAGCGCGATTAACGGTAAGGTCTGTGCGACAGCGGGAGGGGCGCACTTCACCTTCGATAATGATGGGCGCTTCTCATATGATGGCCTCTGGCAAAGCAGCGGAAACTTCACGCTTGGCGATAGCGCGGTCGTGGTGACCTTCGACAGCGGCCTTCAGCGCAGCTTTGAAATCTCCAAGCGAGACGGCGCGCTTTACATGGAACAGACCCGCGTCGTCTGCACTGCGAAGCAATAACACGAACCTTCAGCCGGGCGAGCAAACCGCCCGGCTCCCATACAGTCTTGGGCTAGATCAGACCTGCTGGAGCCCTCGATAGCGCGCAAACACGTGCTGCTTGCCGGCCGAAAAGATGGCGATCTCGTAGGACTGCGGCGCTTGACCAGGCACATCCATGCCGGGCGAACCGACCGGCATGCCGGGAACCGCGATGCCGATCGCCTTCGGGCGCTCGACGAGCAGCCGCTTTACCGCCTCGGCTGGTACATGCCCTTCAATGACGTAACCGCCAATCTCGGCCGTGTGGCACGACATCAGCGCCTCCGGCACGCCAAGCTTGACCTTGAGTGGCAGTACGTCATCGAGCTCAACCACATCGACCGGAAAACCCGCAGCCTTGATATGCTTGACCCAGTTGCCGCAACAACCGCAATTCGGATCGCGGGTCACGGTCATCTTCGGCAGAGTTTCGGTCGCCGCCCCCGTTCCGGCCAGCGCCACGGTCGTGCAGGCTTGCGCTGCTCCGATCATCAGCCCGCGGCGGGTTGGTGAAATATCGATCTGCATGTTCATTCTCCTTCAATCTCGACCGCGCCTTCACCGAAGGAAGACGTATTTGACCAAGGCGGCGATCGCCAACAGCAGCACGGCGACGCCGAGCCAGTGGAAAGCCCCCATGCTCCAGCCCATTCCGTTCATCATGTCGTGCATGTCAGTCACTCCACCTTATTCAACGACCGCAGCGTGCCGCTGCACCGACGTAGGCTGGACCGCTACGACGTTGGTTTCCTCGGCCGGCGGAAGCCGCCACCCTTTGACGAGGCCGTAGATCGCCGGGATCACGAGCAGTGTGAGGACGGTCGATGAGACCATGCCGCCGATCATCGGCACCGCGATGCGCTGCATCACCTCCGAGCCGGTGCCGGTGTTCCAGAGAATCGGCAGCAGTCCTGCCATGATCGCGACGACGGTCATGATCTTCGGTCGTACGCGCTCGACCGCGCCCAGCATGATCGCTTCGTGCAGATCGGCCCGGGTAAATGCCCTGCCTTGCTGCGCACGGCGCTGCCGAATCTCGACCAGCGCATGATCGAGATAGATCAGCATGATCACGCCGGTCTCGGCCGCGACACCGGCGAGTGCGATGAACCCGACGGCGACCGCGACCGACATGTTGAAGCCGAGCCACCAGAGCAGCCAGACGCCGCCGACCAGCGCGAAGGGCAATGAGAGCATGACGATGAAGGTTTCGGTCAGCCTGCGGAAATTCAGGTAGAGCAGCAGGAAGATGATCGCGAGGGTGACAGGCACGACCAGCTTGAGGCGAGCCTCGGCCCGTTCGAGATATTCGAACTGACCGCTCCAGGCGACGCGGTAGCCTGCTGGCAGCTTGATGCTCTGCGCGATCGCATTTTGGGCGTCGCGGACATAGCCACCGAGGTCGCGCCCGACGGTGTCTACGAAGATGTAGACCGCGAGCTCGCCGTTCTCTGTGCGGATCGACGTCGCGCCGCGCTTGCGCTCCACACTTGCTACCTCGCCTAGCGGAATGCTGGCACCGGACGGCGTCGAAATCTGGACCTCGCGCGCGATCGCCTGGGGATCAGAGCGCAGGTCACGGGGGTAGCGGATGGTCACGCCATAGCGCTCGCGCCCCTCGACCGTCGTCGTCACGGTCTCGCCACCCATCGCCATCACGATCGCATTCTGGACGTCACCGACGGAAAGCCCGTAGCGCCCGAGCGCGATCCTGTCCGGCACGATGTCGAGGAAGTAGCCGCCGATGACGCGCTCGGCATAGGCGCTGCTCGTCCCCGGTACCGCTTTGAGGACGGTCTCGATCTGTCGCGAGATCGCCTCCATCTTCGCCAAGTCGGTACCGAACACTTTGACCCCGATCGGCGTGCGGATGCCGGTCGCGAGCATGTCGATGCGGGCCCGGATCGGTTGGGTCCAGGCATTGGAGACGCCCGGAAACTGGAGCGCCTTGTCCATTTCCGCCTTGAGGTTGTCGAGCGTGACGCCCTGGCGCCACTCGGTCTTGGGCCTCAGGTTGATGATGGTTTCAAACATCTCGGTCGGCGCCGGGTCCGTTGCCGTCTGGGCCCGCCCAGCTTTGCCGTAGACCGAGGCGACCTCCGGGAACGAGCGGATGATCCGGTTCTGAGTTTGCAGAAGCTCGGCCGCCTTTGTGACCGACAGCCCAGGCAGTGTCGTCGGCATATACATCAGCGTGCCCTCGTCGAGCGTTGGCATGAACTCCGAACCGAGCTGACGCATGGGCCAGAGACTGAGCCCGAGCACCGCGACCGCCAGTAGGATCGTCACGGTTTTGGCTTTAAGGACGGCGCGAATGAAAGGGCGATAGAACGCGATCAAGAACCGGTTGATTGGATTCCTGGCCTCCGGAATGATCCGTCCTCTCACGAATATCACCATCAGCGCCGGCACCAGCGTCACCGACAGAAAGGCCGCAGCCGCCATGGCGAAGGTCTTGGTGTAGGCGAGCGGACCGAACAGCCGGCCCTCCTCCGCTTCCAGCGTGAAGATCGGCAAGAACGAGACGGTGATGACGAGCAGGCTGAAGAACAGCGCCGGCCCGACCTCGCTTGCCGCCTCGATCAGGATCTCGATGCGCGGCTTGTCCGGTCGTGCCCGTTCGAGATGCTTGTGGGCATTCTCGATCATGACGATCGCGGCGTCGATCATGGCTCCGACCGCGATGGCGATGCCGCCCAGGCTCATGATGTTGGAGCCAAGACCAAGCGCCTTCATCGCCGCAAAGGCCATCAAGATGCCGACCGGCAGCATGATGATCGCCACCAGGGCACTGCGCAGGTGCAGCAGGAAGACGACGCAGACCAGAGCGACGATAATGCTCTCTTCGAACAGCGTGCCCTTCAGCGTCTCGATTGCCCGCTCGATCAGCCCGGAGCGATCGTAGACGGGCACGATCTCGGCCCCGCCCGGCAAGCTGGGTGCAATCTCGGCCAACCGCGCCTTGGCGCGCTCGATCACGGCGAGCGCATTGGCACCGAAGCGCTGCAGGACGATGCCGCTCGCGACCTCGCCCTCGCCGTCGAGCTCGGTGATGCCGCGCCGCTCGTCGGGGCCGAGTTCGACACGGGCGACATCGGAGAGGCGCAGGGCTGCGCCGCGCTCGCTCTTCAGGACGATGTTCTGAATATCGGCGATCGACTTGAGATAGCCGCGGCCGCGGACCATGAACTCGAACTCGCTGAGCTCGACCGTACGTCCGCCGACATCCAGATTGCTGCTACGGACGGCTTCGCGCAGCGCAGCCAGCGAGACGCCCTGGGCACGCAGCCGCACAGGATCGACCACGACTGCGTATTGCTTGACGAAGCCACCGACGCTGGCGACCTCGGCCACGCCCTCGGCACGCGAAGCCGCGAAGCGGATCTTCCAGTCCTGCAAAGAGCGCAATTCGGCCAGGGTCATCTCCTTGGCCATGACAGCATATTGATAGACCCAGCCGACGCCGGTGGCGTCAGGCCCGAGAGTCGGCGTCACGCCCGAGGGCAGGCGACGCGCTGCGGTGTTGAGATATTCCAGAACCCGCGAACGCGCCCAATAAGGGTCGGTGCCGTCCTCGAAGATCACATAGACGAAGGAGACTCCGAAGAAGGAGAAGCCGCGCACGACGCGCGCTTTCGGCACCGTCAGCATCGATGTCGTCAGCGGATAGGTGACCTGATCCTCGATGACCTGTGGCGCCTGGCCGGGATATTCGGTGTAGACGATAACCTGGACGTCGGAGAGATCGGGAATGGCGTCGAGCGGCAGGGTCCTTAGGGCATAGACGCCGGCGGCCACGACGAAAGCCGTGGCAACCAACACCAGGATCAGGTTGCGCGCCGACCAGGCGATCAAGCGGGCTATCATGGTTTCGCCTCCGTCGAGGAGAAGCCGCTCAAGGCCGCCTTGAGGTTGCTTTCCGCATCGATCAGGAAGTTGGCGGAGACGACGACGCGGTCGCCCTCGGAGACGCCCTCGCTGATCGCGACCATGCCGTCGCCGCGGCGGCCGAGCTTGACTTCACGCGGCTCGAAGCGGCCTTCGCCGCGATCCAGAATGACAATGCGTCGCGTGCCGCTATCGATGACAGCACTCTGGGGAACCGTCAGCTCTGCGCTTGCATCGCCCGCGCCGATCTCGACATCGGCGTACATGTTCGGCAGCAAGACGCCATCGGGGTTGGCGAGCTCGATGCGGACCTTGGCCGTGCGCGTCGCCTCGGCGATCTGCGGATAGATCACGCTGACGCGGCCTTCGAACGCCACCTCGGGACGTCCGCGCAACCGGACCGATACCGGTGCACCGATATGAACGTCGGACAGCTCGCGTTCAGGCACATCGGCCAGGACCCAGATCGTCGAAATGTCTGCGAGCCGGAACAGGCTGGTGCCGGCCACCATCTTCATGCCGTCACTGACATTGCGCTCCAGCACGATACCGTCACGCGGCGCCGACCAGTTGATCGTCGGTGGTACCTTCCGGCTGCGCTCGATCTCGGCAATGATTTCGGGCGGAACCCCGAGGTTTTCGAGACGCTGTTTTGCGCCGCCCTCGGGCACGCCGCGCGCGGCGGCATTGAGCTCGGTGATGTACTGCGCGCCCGCCGTGCTGATGTCAGGCGAGTAGATGCGCGCGAGCCGCGTACCCTTGTCAACGCGATCACCGGTCGTCACCGGCGCGACCTCCTGGACGAAGGCATCCGCGCGTATCGCCACGACGGAAACGCGTCGCTCGTCGAGCTGCACCACACCCGGAACCCGAATGGTCTGTGCGATGCTCTGGCGACGGACCGGTTCTGATCGCACGCCACTACGCTGGATGCGCCCAGGCGAGAGCTTGATGATCCCGTCCTCGCTCGCCTCACCCTCAAAAACGGGGAGATAGTCCATCCCCATCGAATCTTTCTTGGGCACCGGCGAGGTGTCCGGCAGCCCCATGGGATTGCGGTAGTAAAGAATGCGGCCCTTCTCCGCTTGGACCGCCTGCTCCTTGCCCTCAGGCTTCTCCTCGAAGCTGATGTCCTCGCTGGCCCGCACGGCCCTGAACGGCCTGCCATCGACCGTCTGAGCCGGCTCGGTCGAATAGACCGGCTTTCGATCTGGATCCTGATAGTAGATCACGGGCCCAACTCCGGCAGTCTCGTTTGCCGCGAGCGACCCCTCGATACCGAGCCAATTCCGCAGGCCAGGCAGCGCGATGCCGCGATGACCGGCCCAATAGCCTGCCCCTCCCGCCGCCAGAATGGCGGCGAGAGCGAGGCTCGTGAGGGCGAGGCGTTTCATGGCAGCGCCTTGAGGATCAGCTTGTTTTCGAGCGTGCCGGTCTCACCCTGGACCTTGGCACCGAGCGACAAGCGCCAACCACCTTCCATGACCAAATTGGTCTTGAAGCTGTAGGTTCCTGCTTCCGGCGCAAGGAGCGCTTCGATCGGAGAGGCCATCGTGGCCATGCCCTCCGGCTCCATGTCTATGCGCTTGGCGAAGATGACGGCATCCGGCACCGGCTTGCCGGAGCGCTTGTCGATCAGCCTGACGGTGATGACGACACCATTGCCCTGCTTGAATTCACTCTGGGTGAGACGGAATTCATAATCCTTGATCTCCGCCAGAGCCGGTAAAGCAACGGCCATGAGCGGAAGCGCGGCGATGAGCGCGCGCGAAGTGCGGGTGATAAACATTGTCGAGATCCTGAGACGGAGAGGCTGCTGCGCTCACGCGTGCAGCTCCAACGTGGCGCTAGCCACGGCGCACCGACCGCCCGGGTTCACCATGCGGTCGCAACCGGCGTATGAGCGCCGGCTATGTCTCAGGTTCGTGGAGGTCGGGCGGGTGGCTCGCTCGGCTGTGAGAGGCGTGCGGCCTCATTGCCCGCAAGCCCGAGCACTACGACAACAGGTTGAACAACTAGGTCAAACGCCGTGGGTTCGCTCGCGAAGCTCTTGGCCAGGCAGAAGCTCAAGGCCGGGCAGTTCGTGGTGCAATCCGGTTGCTTGTCTTTCGGATTGGGGCAGCACGGCATCTCAGGCGACATGGTCGCCATTGTCTCGCTGTCCATGCGGGCATAACCGGCCTTTGCCGGCGCCACCAGGGCGACCAACATCGTGGCCGTGACGAACAGCCCCAGGACCAACACATTCGTGAGAAGTCGAAACTTCATGGCACCTGTTCTGACATACCGTCAGATATCGCAAAAGGGCGAAAACTGCGGCTGTTTGACCGGGAGCAAGCAAAATCGCTGCTTCGTGATCTCACCTTTGGCTAGTCAGCATACGGCGCAGGATATCGTCGCGGCGATAGAAATGGTGCCACAGCGCGCCGGCAACATGGAACAGCGCCAGTACAAGCAGCGCCCAGCTGAGCCATCGATGAACCGGCGCGGCGCGGAAGCTAAGATACATCGCAATCGTACCCGTAAACGGCAGAAGCAGCAGAACACCGTACAGGGCAACATGAACGCCCGTCGCGGCCCACCGTTCGGGTGGCGACAACCCTTCAAGGGAAGGGCGGCCATAGAGATAGCGCAACCCTATCTGCAGCAGCGCAAGTCCCATAATCAGCCAGCCCATCCAGGCATGGACCTGATGCAAAAACAGATCGAGCGGGGCAGGCTTCGTGAAGCCATGTGCCATATGGGTGCGTTGGATTGCCCAGGATGTGGGGACCTGGGCAATGCACAACAACGGCACGAGCCAGTGGATCCAGCGTTGGTAGACACCGAAAGACTTGGTCGGGCTGAGTTTGGGAACAAGGACGCTTTGCAACAAGCTCACGATTCAGGCCCGTTCGGTTGAATGGCGCGGTGTAGGTCTGGCATCAGCGGGAGGCAACCGTCGTCCTGTGCCAGGTGCCGGACGGGATCAACGCAGTCCCATCAAGCCGTTGAAGACTGCTCTTATTCCAGAGAGACGGTGCGTAACCGCAGGGCGTTTGCAATCACGCTGACCGAGGACAAAGCCATCGCCGCCGCCGCAATGATCGGCGACAACAGCAATCCGAATATCGGATAGAGCACGCCTGCGGCGATTGGGACGCCCGCCGCATTGTAGATGAAGGCGAAGAACAGGTTCTGCCGGATATTGCTCATCGTCGCCCGGCTGAGCTGAAGCCCGCGCACGATGCCCTCAAGGTCGCCTTTGAGCAGGGTTACGCCGGCACTTTCGATCGCGACGTCCGTGCCCGTGCCCATCGCGATCCCGACATCCGCCGCCGCCAGCGCAGGCGCGTCATTCACGCCGTCGCCGGCCATCGCGACCACCCTGCCTTGCGAACGAAACTTGCTGACGACTACGCTCTTGTCCTCGGGCAGGACCTCGGCCTCGACCTCGTCGATACCGAGCCGGCGCGCGACCGCTTGTGCCGTCGTCTTGTTGTCGCCGGTCAGCATGACCACCCGAATACCGGCGCTTTTCAGCGACTTGATCGCTCTCGGGGTGGTCTGCTTGACCGGATCAGAGATTGTCAGCAGTCCGGCGACGCGGCCATCGATCGCCACAAAAATCACTGTGCCGCCCTCGGCGCGCAGCGTTTCCGCCTCGGCTGCCTGAGCCGCGGTGTCGATACCAGCCTCAGTCATGATCCGGTGGCTGCCAATCACCAGCGCGCGACCTTCGACGGTCCCCGTTACCCCCTTACCGACCGGGCTGTCGAAATCCTGCGCCTCGGCCAGGGCGAGGCCACGTTCCTTGGCGGCATCGACAATCGCGGCGGCGAGCGGGTGCTCGCTCGCCCGCTCGAGCGAAGCGGCGAGCCGCAGCAGCTCACTCTCCGCGATTGCGCCAACCGGCTTCAGCCCGGTCAGCCGTGGCTTGCCTTCGGTCAGCGTACCGGTCTTGTCGACGACGAGGGTATCGACCCTCTCGAAGCGCTCCAGCGCCTCGGCATTCTTGATCAGTACGCCGAGATGCGCGCCGCGCCCGACCCCGACCATGATCGACATCGGCGTCGCCAAACCGAGCGCGCAGGGACAGGCGATGATCAGCACGGCGACGGCGGCGACCAGCCCATGCGCGAAGCGCGGCTCCGGCCCGAACGCCATCCAGGCGGCGAAAGCGACGATGGCAATGACGATGACGAGCGGAACGAACCAGCCGGACACCTGGTCCGCCAGGCGCTGGATCGGTGCCCGCGAGCGCTGGGCCTCCGCCACCATCGAGACGATCCGGGCCAGCATGGTGTCGCTGCCGACCTTGCCGGCGCGCATGATGAAGCCGCCGGTGGTATTGAGCGTGCCGCCGATCAGGGTCGCGCCGACCTCCTTGGTGACCGGCATCGATTCACCCGTGACCATGGATTCGTCGATCGAGCTGCGGCCTTCGATCAGTTCGCCATCGACCGGAACCGTCTCGCCCGGGCGGACCCGCAAGCGGTCCCCGACATGGACCGCGTCCAGGTTGATATCCTCGTCCTCGCCGTCGTCGCGCACCCGCCGGGCCGTCTTCGGCACGAGGTCGAGCAAGGCCCGGATCGCGCCGCCCGTCTGCTCGCGGGCCCGCAATTCGAGGACCTGGCCCAACAACACCAGAACCGTGATCACGGCCGCCGCCTCGAAATAGACTGCGACCGCGCCTTCCGCGGAGCGAAGCGTTTCCGGGAACAGGTTCGGAGCGACGGTCGCGACGACGCTGTAGGCCCAGGCGACGCCGGTGCCCATCGCGATCAGCGTGAACATGTTCAGGCTGCGGTTGACGAGCGAGGCCCAGGCCCGCTGGAAGAACGGCCAGCCAGCCCAGAGCACGGCCGGCGTCGCCAGGACCAGCTGCAGCCAGTTCGAGCTCTGCTGGCTGAGCAGCATGTGTAGATCGACGAGATGCCCGCCCATCTCCAGCACGAACACTGGCAGGGCGAGCACGAGACCCACCCAAAACCGGCGGGTCATGTCGACGAGTTCGGCGCTAGGTCCTTCCTGAACTGTCGCGATCTCCGGTTCCAGCGCCATGCCGCAGATCGGGCAATTGCCCGGGCCGGGCTGGCGGATCTGGGGATGCATCGGGCAGGTGTAGATCGCGCCCGTGGGCGCCGGCTTTGCGACAGGCGCCTCGGCTTTCTCGCCGGCATAGGCTGCCGGATCGGCCTCGAACTTGTTCTGGCAGCCGGCGGAGCAGAAGAAATAGGTCTGCCCCGCATGAGCGGCGCGATGCTTTGCCGTGGCGGGATCGACGGTCATTCCGCAGACCGGATCCTTCACACTCTCCCCCGCGCCATGAGAATGGCCATGGTGGTGTGAATGGTCGTCGTGCCGGTGACCGGCGTGATGCTGATGATCTGCCATGGATCGCCGCCTTGCTCCCTGCCCCTTGCCTTGCCAATGCGTGAGCGGCCGGCGGGTTCGCGCCGGCCGCCCGCGATCAGCCGATGCGATCCGCGCCGGGCGTGTATCCGGCGCCCGCCACGATCGACCTGACAGCGGAAAAATCGGACGCTCCGACGACGCTGACGAGCTTCGAAGCCGGATCGGCGGTGACCGCGGTTCCGGGCAATTGATCCTCGATCGCCTTCTTGATTGTACCGGCGCAATGGCCGCAGGTCATGTCCTCGACGCGAAAGCTGATCGCGCCCTCAGGCGCGGTGGTCGCCTTGGCGACGGTATCCGAATGTTGCTGGCAGGAGCACATCGCTGCAATGTCCCATGGTTGACGATTACAGCACCCTACGGCTTCCCATAATGGGAAGGTCAAGGGCATGTTGCATTCGCGTTCGAGTGCTTGCTGAGAGCGCCAAACGCGGGGCTGGTGAGCGCGAGTATCTTGTCCAAGGGGACAATAGCTGCGCGAGCGGCAGATGTTAGATTGCTTCAGAAAGCTCGGCAATTCCAGCATCGGAGAACTTATGAGCCAAGCCATTCATCCAGCAGCCGCTTCGACTCATTTGCCGGCATTCCTCGCCGGCCCCGGTGAAACGGACTGGCTCCTGGTTGCGATGGGCATTTTTTTGGCCATCTTCGCCTTGGCAATTGGTATTGTATTTGCACCTGCATGTCCTCCCGGATCGGATTGCTCATAATAAGGTGCAATTGCAGATCGTTTGCGTGCTGGGATTGCTGGCCATGTTCACGCACATGCACATCTTCTGGATCGCGGGCCTTCTTCTTGCTTTAGTCGACATTCCCGATTTCATCACTCCCCTGAAACGCATCGTAGCGGCAACGGAAACGATCGCAGGCGCGAGACATCGACCGGAGTGAGTAGATCAAAGTGCCTTGCAGGGTAGGACTGGCACGATCGCATCTTTGGCGTGCTTGCTGCATTTCCCACTTAGTGAAGATCAACAGCTCTCGCTTGCTGCTGTCCATCGGTTCTGCGTCCCGTTTCTCCTCAGTGCAGGATCTGGCTGAGGAAGAGCTTGGTGCGCTCGTGCTGCGGGTTCCTGAAGAACTCGTCCGGGGTGTTCATCTCGACGATTTGGCCGGCATCCATGAAGATGACCCGGTCCGCGACCTGGCGGGCGAAGCCCATCTCATGGGTGACGCAGAGCATGGTCATGCCCTCCTCCGCCAGCGACACCATGGTGTCGAGCACCTCCTTGACCATCTCCGGATCGAGCGCCGAGGTCGGCTCGTCGAACAGCATGATCTTCGGGCTCATGCACAAAGAGCGGGCGATGGCGACGCGCTGCTGCTGTCCGCCGGAGAGCTGGCCCGGATACTTCAACGCCTGCTCGGGGATCTTGACGCGCTTGAGGTAGTGCATCGCGATCTCCTCGGCGTCCTTCTTGGGCATCTTGCGAACCCAGATCGGCGCCAGGGTTAGGTTCTCCAGGATCGTCAGATGCGGGAACAGGTTGAAGTGCTGGAACACCATGCCGACGTCGCGGCGGATTTCGTCGATCTTCTTGAGGTCGTTGGTGAGTTCGGTGCCGTCGACGATGATCTGGCCCTTCTGATGCTCCTCGAGCCGATTGATGCAGCGGATCATCGTCGACTTGCCGGAGCCGGACGGGCCGCAGATCACGAGCTTCTCGCCGCGCGATACTTTGAGATTGATGTCGCGCAACACGTGGAACTCGCCGAACCATTTGTTGACGCCGATCATCTCCACCGCCGTCGCGGTGTTGAGCGAGGTCGGCTTCAGCGCCGCAGGGCGGATGTCGATCCTGTTTTCGGCCATGGCCAAGGTCATGCTGGCGTCTCCTAATGAGCAGCGGGACCGCGCCGCTCGAGGAAATCGGCGAAGCGGGCGAAGGAGAAGGACAGCGCGAAGAAGATCGCGCCGATAAACAGGAAGGTTTCGGCAGCCGGCGACGGCCAGGCCGGATCGGCGAGAGCCGCCTTGCCCGAGCTGATCAGGTCGAACAGCCCAACCACGAGCACGAGGCTGGTGTTCTTGATCATCACGATGATCGTGTTCGCCAGGGCCGGGATCACCACCCTGATCGCTTGCGGCAGGATGACGAGATATTGCGTGCGCCAGAACGGCAGACCGAGCGCCGCGGCAGCTTCATATTGCCCTTTCGGGATCGCTTGCAGCCCGCCGCGGATCACTTCGGCGAGATAGGCCGCCGCGAAGATCGTCAAGGCGACGAGGGCGCGCACGAACTTGTCGGGCAGCAGCGCCTCCGGCAGGAACAGCGGCAGCATGATCGAGGCGACGAAGAGGATCGAGAGCAGCGGCAGGCCGCGGACCGACTCGATTGCGACCACCGCCCCGATCCTGACGACGGGCATGGCAGAGCGGCGCGCTAGCGCCAGCAGGATGCCGACCGGAAAGGCGATCCCGATGGCGACGACGGTGAGGATCAACGTCACCGGCAAGCCACCCCAGGCCGAGGTCGGGACTTCTTCGAGCCCCAGGCCACCGCCCATCAACCAGACGATGAGCATGAGCGCCGCGGCCCATAGCCAGACCAGCCGCGGTGTCCAGCTCGCCGGCCGAACCGACCAGCCGAGCAACGCCAGGATCAGAAGGCAGACCAGAGCAGGTCGCCAGCGCTCGTCGACCGGATAGATGCCGAACAGGAGCTGTCCCGACTTGGCGTAGATGAAGCTCCAGCAGGCGCCAGATGCCGCACGGCAGGCCGCGGGGTCCGGATTGAACAGGACCGCGTCAAGCACGAGCCAGCGCAGCATGGGCGGCACGGCAACCAGGATTAATGCGCTGAAGACCAGCGTCAGGACGGCATTCAGCGGCGAGCCGAACAGGAGCTTGCCACTCCGCCGCAAGGAAGCCGGGAGCAGCGCAGACCATGCGTTCGTCGGCACAGGAGCCTCGGGGATAGGGAGCGATATCGTCTTCACGGTTTCAACGTTCCACGATCGCGATGCGGCGGTTGTACCAATTGGCCGCGCTCGACAGGGTCAGGTTGAGGGAAAGGTAGACCCCCAGGATGATGAAGACGCCTTCGATCGAATGGCTGGACTTGCTGATGATCGTGTTCATCACCGCGAGGAAATCCGGATAGCCGACGGCGATCGCCAGCGTCGAATTCTTGACGACGTTGATGTACTGGCTGTTGAGCGGCGGCACGATCACCCGCAGCATTTGCGGGATCACAATCAGCCGCAGGATCTGGGTTCGGGACAGGCCGAGCGAGCGGCCGGCATCCCACTGCCCGGCGCCGACCGACAGGACGCCGCCGCGGACGATCTCGGCGATGAAGCCGGTGGTGTAGATGGTCAGGCCGATCAGGATCGTGCTGAGCTCCGGTGTCAGCTCCAGCCCGCCCTGGAAATTCGAACCCGCGAAGACCGGCCAGTCGGTCGAGAAGCCGGCATCGGCGACCCAGAGGCCGAGCAGCAGCATTGCGGCAGCGGCCCAGCTCAGGGGGGACCGGAAGCGGCGCAGGACCCCGGCCATCCGGGCGACGAGCACGAGCAGCCCGGCAAGGACGATCAGGGCGACTCCCGCCGTCTCCATGTCGACATGCACGCTCGGCACCATGACGCCGCGCATCGAGGCGAAGACGCCGGGTATCGGATTGAGCGCCTCGCCGACCGGCGGGAGGACCTTCCACCAGAGCGAATAGAGGAAGATCAGCAGGACGATCGGCGGTGAGTTGCGCGCGATCTCCACCCAGACACGGCAAGTCCCGGCGGCGAGCGGATTGCTGCTCAGCCGGGTGACGCCGACGATCAGGCCGAGAACCGACGAGAAGGCGATGACGAGCGCGGAAATGAAGACCGTGTTCGCAAGGCCGACGACGATCGCCCAGTAATACGGGTCCCGCGATTTATAGGAGAGGATCGCCTCGGAGATGACGATCCTCGACGGCATCGTCAGGAAGTCGAACCCGATCGGGATGCCGCGCGCCTGCAGGTTCGCGAAGGTATTGCTGACCAGAAGCGTCGCAGCCCCCACGACAGCCGCCACCAGTGCGCATTGGATGACGATCGATCTTGCCCTGGCATCGTTGAGCATGGCGCTTTCCCCTTTTTTTATTCGCCGTTGAGAACAGGGGAGCGTTCGTCGCACTCCCCTGGCAGCGCCTAGTCCCAGGGGTACGGGTAGTTCAGTCCGCCATCCTTCCAGAGCGCATTCAGGCCGCGCTCGACTTTGAGGGGGCTGTCTTTGCCGAGGTTGTTGTCCCAGATCTCGGCATAGTTCCCCATCTGCTTGATGACGTTGTAGACCCATTTGTCATCGAGCCCGAGCGGCTTGCCAAAGCCGGCCTCCTGACCAAGCACCCGCTTGATTTCGCTCGATCCCGATTTCAGTTTCTCGTCGATGTTCTTGGCGGTGATGCCGTGGAGCTCGGCCCAGAGCAGGGCGTTGACCGTCCAGCGCGTGATGTCGAAGAGCTGATCATCCCCGCGCGCCACCGCGACGCCGTTCGGTTCGGCCGCATGGCCGACCTTGATGATGTCGTAGTCGTCCGGGTTCTTGGCCACCGAGGCCCGCTGCCCGGCGGCGGCCGTGCCATCGGTGACATAAGTATCGCAGCGGCCGCCGAAGAAGGCATCGCGGGCCTGGATCGTCGAGTCGAAGTAGACCTTCTTCATCGTGATCCCGTGCTCTTCCTCGGTCTCCTCGATCGCCTTCTCCGTGAGGCTGCCACCGCCCTGCAGACACACCGTCTTGCCGGCCAGTTGCTTGGGATCGGTGATCTTGTCCGCCTTGCGCACGAGCAGGCCGTCGGTGTCATAAAGCGTGATCCAGACGAAGCGGACCACCGTGTCGCGTGAGAGTGTGATGGTCGAAGTGCGCGAGAGGACATCGATCTCGCCGGTCTGCAGCGCCGGGAAGCGCTGGCCGGCATTGAGCGGAACGAAGCGGATCTTGTCCTTGTCGCCGAGGATGGCCGAAGCGAAGGTCCGGCAGATGTCGGAATCGAAGCCGCGATAATAGCCCCTCTCATCGGGCCGGGAGAGCCCGGGCACGCCCTGGCTCGCGCCACAGCTGACATAGCCGCGCTGCTTGATCTTGTTCACGACGCTCTGCGCGCTGGCATCACTGATACTCGCCGTTAGACTCGCGGCGGCAAGAGCTGCGCCGAGCAGCACTTTCAATCTTGTCATGGCTATCTCCATTCCCCTGTTTTTTGGAGTTCTCTGCGGTTATTCAGCTGCCGTTCGGCCCACCGACTTCGACGCCGCCGCGAACTGAGCAAACGGGATAAAGGCCCGCTCCAGATCGCCGATCAGGTCATCAAGTGCTTCCAAGCCGACCGACAACCGCCAGACCGGCCCCGATGGCAGCCAATCAAGACTGGTCCGACCTTTCCGTGGATCGTTGACCGCGACCAGTGAATGCACACCGCCCCAGCTCGCACCGAGCTTGAACAGGCGCATCTGCCTGAGGACTTCGCCCTGCAAGGGAGCGAGTTCCGGTCTGAGCACGATCGAGAACACCGCGGCCGCCCCGTTGAAATCCCTTTTCCAGACCGCATGTCCGGGATGGTCCGGCACGGCCGGGTGCAGGATCCGAACGACCTCCGGGCGCTGTGACAGCCAGGTCACGATTTCGGCTGCGCTCGCGGCGGCGTGACGCATGCGGACCGGCATGGTCATCAGGCCGCGCTCGCACAGTGCGCAATCTTCCGGAGAGACGCCGTAGCCGAGGAAGCGCGCGGTATCCTTCAGGCGCCGGAACAGGGCTTCGTCGCGCACGGCGAGCGAGCCCATGAGCAGGTCGCCATGACCGCCGGCATGTTTCGACAGCGCCTGCATGGCGATGTCGACGCCGTGAGCCAGCGGCTTGAACAGCAGATGCGAAGCCCAAGTGTTATCGGCTGCGACCAACGCGCCAGCCTTGTGGGCCGCCGCGACAATCGCAGGAACGTCCTGAACCTCGAAGGTCCCAGAACCCGGAGATTCCACCCACACCAGCCGCGTCCGTTCGTCGAGCAGCTCCGCGATCCCGGCATCGAGCCGCGGATCGTAGGATTGCGCCGCAATGCCGAGTGGCCCGAGGAAGCGCAGGATCATGTCCCGCGCCGGCCCATACAACGTCTCGGGCATCAGGATTCGGTCGCCGCTCCGGCACACCGCCATCGTCGCCAGTGTCATCGCCGCCATGCCGGACGGCACGACGAGCGCCCTCGATGCCCCTTCGAGCTGGGCGATATGGTCTTCGAGGAGCCGGCTCGTCGGCGTTCCGTAAAGCCCATAACTGAAACCGTCATAGACGCGGTCAGCTCGGGTCTCAAACGCCTCGAGATCATCGAAAACGATCGTCGAAGCGCGCTCAACCGGCATTGCCACGGCCTGGAACGGCTGGCGTGAACGCTCGGGCGGATGAATGTGCGAGGTGTCGTCGGATTTCGTCATAGGCCAACGCTAGCTCGCGCTGGCATTGCCATCTATGGCCATATCGATAGAGTCGATCCATTCTTGATATGCCCCCCCATGAACCTGCGCGACATCGACGTCTTCCATGCGATCATGATCAGCGGCGGCGCCGGCGCGGCGGCTGCCCTGCTCAGCACGTCGCAGCCGGCCATCAGCCGTTCGCTTGCGAAGCTTGAGTCCGAGCTCGGGTTCAGTCTGTTCGATCGGATCCGTGGCCGCCTGGTTCCGACTCGCGAAGCGCTGCTCTTCCACGCCGAGGTGAAGGCCAATCTGGTCGGTCTTGATCGGCTCAAACTACGGGCTGCTCAGATCAAGGAGGTCGGCGCCGGGACTATCCGTGTCGCCAGCCTCTCTGCGCTCGGGCACGGCCTGGTCCCGCGGGCCATCACGGCATTCTCGCGCAAGCACCCGCAGGTGCGGATCAGCTATCAGGTCCGCACCTCCAACGTCGTTCGCGACCTGGTCGCTTCCGGCAGCTTCGACATCGGCTTGGCAGCCGACGAGATCGATACCGACGGTGTCCTGCACAGCGTTTTCACCACGCCTCGTGCGGTTTGCGTCATGCCACAGGGACACCCTCTGGCAAGCCGAGATGTCATTGTGCCGGCGGACCTGAACGACGAGGGCTTCCTGGCGCTCGCGCCGGAGGACACCGTGCGGCTCGCCATGGACAGGATCTTTGCGGAACACGGCGTCCAGCCCCGCATCCTGGTGGAAACGCCCTATGGCGTGACCATCGCTATCCTGGCGGCGCAGGGTCTCGGCATAGGCCTCGTCAACCCGTTCATCATCGCCGACAAGATGATCCAGGGCGTCGTCGTCCGGCCTTTCGAGCCGGCCGTGCATTTCAGGGCGCTCCTTCTCAGACCGCCCGGCAGTGCGAACTCCCGTCTCGTCTCAGCGTTCACTGCCGAACTATACGCGATCCGGAATGATTTTGCCGCTCCCGGAGAGAGCTTAAGGTAGCCATTCGTCGCGCGCTAGGTCCGCCGCGATCGTGACGGGCCAGATTCTGCGACAAAAAGAGGGGGCAGATATTGGGATCTACCCCCTCAAGTCTGGTCTCTTTTGGAGGTTGAGAACCAGCTAGGCTTCAACCGATTTCGATACTAGCATCTTGCTCAACGAGCTCTGTGAAGAAACTCACAAACTACGGAAAAATTTCTGTCATTGCCATTCGATGACGCCGAGGGCCTTGCTGATTTCGGAACGCAAATACGCTTCGCCGGTGATAACAATGAACCCGTGCGAACTATCGATCACACCTTGCTTTGCCAGCTGGCTTAAATGCCTCGTGACGGTCTCTCGCTGGGACGCGATTCTGCGCGCCACCTCCGCATGCGTCGGCATCGGCGAAATGCACAGCCGTCCCTGCCCGTCCCGGACGCCGTGACGGATCAGGTCCGCATAGAGTCGCGTCTTCATCGGTAGCAGTTTGCTCTCGATGTAGAGCTGCTTCATCAAGCGCAAACGGCTACAGAGCGTTTTCGCCACGAGTTCGGCGAACTCTGGCAAGTTGCGCAATTCTTCGAGGAACTGTCCCTGGTTCAGGACGAGCGCAACAGTATCCTCCATGGCTTGGAAATAGGTCGCAGGCTCGTCGCTGCCAAAGGCCGACAAATCTCCAACGAAATCTCCCGACCCTAGTTCAAGGAATGAAACATCATGCCCTTGAGGGCCAAGAAAGAACGTAACCACCTTTCCTGTCTCGATCAGGTAGATGTGATCTGTCTTGTCGTCGGGCTGCTTGATGAAAGCCCCCTTGGCGAACTGTCGCCTCGGGAAACGGCCGCTCACGAGTAAGCCCGGAAGTTGAATAGCCATCGCCGGTTGAGCCGCCGTCAACATGGCCGCCGCTCGTGGGGCGCCGACGAAGGACGAAGCGACCGAAGCGGCGCAGCTGACTGCGGCGCTGCGAATATCTCTTCCCACAATATCGAACGGAATGACCCTGTCCTCCCAATGCATCGTGGAGCGGGCGAGACAGCCGTGTGTCCCATCACCAATTTTCCTACCGAGGCCATTCGACTGACCCAGCAGATGCTTTGGCGCGATAGAGGGAGGCAGCGCACAGACAATTTCGGAAAGAGGTGGCTTTCGACAAAATTGCGCCGCGCACTGGAAAGACTAGGTCCAAAGAAAAGTAGCCGGCAATGCTAAACGCAGCCAGCTCTAGGAATTTCTGTCGCCTATCAGGCCCACTCTCCTTCACGCGAATGGGAAGAAATGCGGTTTGTTCTTGCACCCATACGCCAGATGATGCCGCTTCATTTTCCCATCGCGAGCCAAGAGGCAACAAAGACTGGTCCAAGATGTGGTCAATTGCCGCGATCTTCCTCTCGTTTGACAAATTATCGGTCTCAGAAAAATGCGCCATCTCGTTCAATCGCCCCACCCCGAAGGAGTGACGGTAAGATCAGATCACGCCAACTCAAGTTACAAATTGTAACAGGTGAAAATCTTCACACCTCTATAAAGTGAAATTTTTCACAGTGTCGAAATTACCACGCGTTATGACTCTACATCAAAATGTGAATATTTTCACCGTCGAGACTTATTGCGATCAATACCAATTCCATCCGGTTGAATCAAAAGACTCAGCCAGGCAAAGACCAATTCAATTGGAGGTATTGATGAAGAGCTTCGTTTCAGCATTGGGCATGGCTACGGCAGCCCTCGCCGTCGCCACCAGTGCCGGCGCTGCCGATCTGCCCTCGCGCAAGAGCGCCCCGGTCGAGTATGTCCGCGTTTGCACCGCCTATGGCGCCGGCTTCTTCTACATCCCCGGCACGGACACGTGCTTGAGGATCGGTGGCCGCGTCAGGGCCGAGTACATGTTTGATCAACCTTATAGTCGGAACGTCGATGCGTCTGGCTTCCGTGCTCGCGGCCGGTTGAACATCGATACGCGCACCGCGACCGCGTACGGCACCCTGCGCGCGTTCATTCGTTACGACATCAACCGCGATAGTGGCCCGTACCGCGTTCCCTACGCCACTTTCCAGACGGTCAGCGCCTCGAACACGACCTTCCTCGACAAGGCCTTCATCCAGTTCGGCCCGATCACGGCCGGTCGCGCCCAGTCGTTCTTCGACTTCTATGCCAATGACCTGAACTGGGGCCTGCTGCGCGGTCCCGACTCGTCAACGCAACTGTTCGCTTACACCGCGAATTTCGGCGGCGGCTTCAGTGCCACGCTCTCGGCGGAAGACGGTGCTGAGCGCCGCTTCAACACCTTCGACAATGTCCCCTTCGGCCCGACGGTTTCGACCGGCGGCAACCGGATGCCTGATATCGTCGCCAATCTCAACATCACGCAGGGCTGGGGTTCCGCCCAGCTGTCGGGTGCGGTCCACCAGATCACCACCGCCAGCGGCAACACCAGCGTCAAGCTCGACACGGAGTATGGCTTTGCCGGCCTGGCTGGCCTGAAATTCAACCTGCCGATGTTGGCCCAGGGCGATGTCTTCTGGCTGCAGGGCGTTTATGCCGAAGGAGCTTCCAGCTATCTCGGCGCCGGCACCTACGGGAGCTTCACCAACAACAATCCCGTTCAGATCGGCGGCGTGCTCGTGAACGCGTTCGACGCCGTCGCCATCCCGAACAGCGCTACCACCGCCACGCTCAAGAAGACGCGCGGCTATGCTCTGACGGCGGCACTTCTGCATTACTGGACTCCAGCCGTCCGGCAGACCCTGTTCGGGTCGTATCTCAACGTCGAGAATGCCTCGAGCACGAACGTCACCGACTTCAAGGAATACCGGATCGGCTCCAACCTGATCTGGTCGCCGGTCAGCGGCCTCGATATCGGTGTTGAGGTTCTCTACACGAAACTCGATCCCAAGGGTCGCGTCGCGGACATCAACCGCGGTGGCGCCTTCACCTTGGCTTCGAGCGACGCCGTCTCGGCTCGTCTGAGGGTTCAGCGCGACTTCTAATGCACGGGGGTCCTCGGCCTCGGCCGAGGACCCTTCTGCTTTGGGTTGCCCATTCAGGCGGCTGACGAACCGCTTCCCAACTCACCTTAAGCGCAAACCGTCTCGTTGAGGGTTTGAAGATGAATAGTGAACAATGTCGCGTCGCGCGTGCAATGATGGGCTGGAGCATCAAACAGCTTAGCCGGAAGGTTCACGTCGCTCAAAGGACGATCAGCGATTTTGAGACAGCGGGCCGCGTCAGACCAGAAACAAAAACCCGGATCCGGTCGGTTTTTGTTACAAACGGAATTGAATTTATCCATGATGAAGACGGAATCGGCTTAAAGCGTCGGTTCAATCTGGACGAATACATGACCCGCTTCGCGGAACGAGCCTCGCACGCCCAACGCGCCGAACTGGAAACGCCCAGTGTCGATGCTTCTGGCTGAAATTGCTGATCGACGCTCGTACAATGACGGCCCGCTCCCGGGCAATGTGTAGTCAAGCGCTGCTCCATGCCATACCAGAGCCATGGCTCGAGACAGGCTGGACTATCGTGAGATCACAATCCTCTCGGCGCTCGCCGCGGCGAACTGTCTGACCATATTCTTGGTTGCCCTGAGAGTGTTGCGCCGTCATGGACTCCGGTCGGCGGTGCAGCGCTCTAGGAAGCGTTGACGATCGAGCTGCCAATCACTTCCGCGACAACGGTATTAAAGTCTGGAGTTACGGACATGTCCGTCTTGTCTCCTTCGCCCCCCGAATTGTTCGATTGCCTTATCATCGGTGGCGGACCGGCCGGGCTCACCGCAGCAATTTATCTGGCGCGCTTTCATCTTTCTGCTTTGGTCGTCGATGCGGGCGATGGACGTGCTGCGATGATCCCAACGACACACAACCATGCCGGATTTCCAGCCGGAATCAGCGGCGTCGAGCTGCTTTCACGCATGCGGGCTCAAGCGACCAAGTATGGCGTCGTGTTCGAGACCGGGATGATCGCGTCACTCGACGTGGCCGACGACGGGACATTCATCGCCAGCAGCAGCGAGAGGCCGATTTTGGCGCAAACTGTCCTTCTGGCAAGCGGTGTTTTTAACCGGCGCCCCCAGGGTCTGTCGGAAAGCCTACACGACGAAGCCGTCCAACGCGGGCTTTTGCGCTACTGTCCGATTTGCGACGGCTACGAAGTTACCGACCGATCTGTCGCCGTGATCGGGACCGGTCAATCCGGCCTCGCAGAAGCGGAGTTTTTGAGGAGCTATACCGCCAACGTAAGCCTCATCGCTCCCGATGGCGAGCATCGGCTCGACGACGAAGAGCGAGCCCGAGCCGACGCCGCAGGCGTCAAGCTCCTCGCCGGGCCGTGCCTTGCATATTCTCTGCATTCGGAATGGATTGAGGTGAGCATGCCAGGCGGACCCGGGGCGTTTTCCAGCATTTATGCCGCACTCGGGACGATGGCACGGTCGGAACTCGCGATCGCCATAGGCGCCCGCGCGACTAAGAATGGCTGCCCAATCGTCGATCCACACCAAAGAACGAGCGTCAAAGGCCTCTATGCAGCAGGCGACCTCGTACTGGGGCTCGACCAGATCAGCCATGCCATGGGTCAGGCCGGCGTCGCCGCAACGACGATCCGGAACGATCTCGCCAAGATCAGCCCATTGCGGCGGTGACTGCCGTAGAAATGGCCGTCCGATGTTAACCAACCCGATAGCGCCATTCGCTCGCGCAAAGGCAGTCAGGCCGGCGGCAAAAATCCGGTCAAGGGGCGAGCAATCGCAAGCATGCCCTTCAGGCCCGTTCCAAAGCGCGTGATCGCTTCGCGATGTTGGCGCAACTCGCTATAGGGCAGATAGCGCAAATCCAGATCAGCGACCTTTGCGAAAGCCGGGCGTCCAAATTGTGCGCGGACTTCACTCTCCCGGTCGTCGGGAGCGACCAGGAAAAAATTCCGGGTCGTATCACCCGCCATGCCCAGCGCCAGATCGAGCATACGGACGATTCCCGAATAGATGCTCGTGGTATGCTCGACTTCGTAAGCGGCCGCGACGAAACCGGTGCTGCTGTCGAGCCACAATACGTCTATGAGCCTGATCGCTTCTGCCGCGCCATTGCTTGCAAGAGGCCGGGGAAGGTCGAGGAGGCAGCCATCGGCGAGCTTGCCGCCGCCATAAAGTCGGCTGGCATCGTTTGCAGCGATCCACACCTGGTACCCAAGGGACAGACCGAGATCTCTGAGCCAGCCTTGGATCTCGGTATGTGTGTGATCGGCTTCACGAGCCGCCGATTCGTTCTTTCTCGCAGCAGCCGAGTCGGCGCGAACCTGTTCAAGATCCGCACGCCAGAGTTCCATCGAAGAAACTTCCCCATCCGAACCCGGAATTGGATAGCGCCCCATCCCGATATCGAACAGGAAAGCGGCGACCGCGCCCAGATCGTTGGAGAACAGCGACCGGTGGTGCGAGTTGAACCGCAGCATGCCCTGGCGCATCGCAAGGTATTCGTCCCACCGCCCTAGCTTGACCCTTGCGCCCGTTAAAGCGTTGTAGCCGCGCACGATCGCGGTATTAAATGGAGGCGCCAGCGTCGGGTGCAGGAAATACAAAAGATTTGCGGCCGAGGGCCCAAGGCCTTTGATCCCCTGTCGATCGATGGTATGAATCGCGCTCAAAACTTCAGGTTCAGTCGAGCAGCAGACGCACGTATCGAGAAAGCGCCCAAAAGCGACCTGATTATCGCGATCCTCATAGATGTCGGGGATACGAAGCTTCGGTTTCCACATAAAAGCATGGTCCGCGCCTTTGAAAACCTGCCGCTGTTCGGCAATAGAATCCAGAACGGTTTCCAAGGATGAGCCACGATAGGCATTGCCGAAGCGGTCATCGCGAACTTCGGCAACGACAGCCTGGATTCCGCGGCGGATCGAGCGAAAATTCTTTATTCGCTCGTCCCATAAGAACCAATTACGATAGGTTCCGACCGGATCGACGCGCCAATGTCTAATCAGCTCAGCTTGCCAATTCTCGTCGCCCATCGCAATCCGGCCCATCAATTCTAGCGTTCTGATGCAAATGCTTGTAAAGAGCCGTCTTCCTGCCCTTAATACGAGCAGCAGCTTCGCGTATCGCGATCCCGGCGGCAATATGGCATTTTGCCTATTCGAGCTTGTCCGGTGTGACCACCGACTGACGACCGCCTCGTCTGCCGCGCGCGGCCGCGGCAAGCAGCCCGGCCCGCGTCCGCTCTTTAATCAGGTCCCGCTCGAATTGCGCGAATGCTCGCACAGGCGGAAGACGAGGCGCCCGCCCCAGGCTAGTCGTATCGATGTTGTCGGTCAGCGAGCGGAAGCTGGCGAGCACGCCGGAAGCCTGAGCTTGAAAAACGCGCTTGCACCCGGCAGCACTTAGGGCGTCGCTCCGCAGCGACAGATACTGTTCGCCTGTCGAAACCCGCGCATAGCCGACCGACACCATCGCCGTCCGGTCCGTTTTCTCGATCACCCGGACGATGTCCGCTTTCCCATCGAAAAGCTAGCGATACGGACAAATCGAAATGTGACCGTCAGACGGTCGTTTGCCGGACCGGCGCCGGAGACACCTCTTCGATAGCTGAGATACTTTCGATGGTCACCCAGGCCCTAAAAAGCATCGTCAATCGCTGGCCAATCTCTCAAATCGACCAGTTCAAGCCCGGAACTTCAAGAACTGAACGGTTCCAGCAATCCCTCTGCCGGCTGCAGTTCAATTCGCACCGCTCGCCAAGTCTCGCCTCCAATTGAGCTATGTGAAAACCGTCACTTCACGGCAGCGGAAAGCAAGCGCATGCTCGTAATCTCATATCGGTCATTGATCTAGCTCAAAGGCCGACGACTTTCCGCCTCGGGCGGTGGCCATCAATGATGGAGGGGTCTGTGACCTCAATTTCCCGCCGCCAGTTTTTCATCGCCGCCGCGTCAGCCGTCGGGGTGTCATCTGTCGCGACAGCCGTGAACGCTGCTCCCCGTTACCCGGGCGCTTCGACGCCTTCCTATTCAGTCGACGTCGAGCGGTTGCGCTCACTGGGGCTAGGACCGGCGGCCGAATGGCTCCGCTCGGCGGTGACCGCGGAGCTCCACATCGCCTTTCCTACGGGTTTTGATCATAGGAGGTTGATTGTCCGCATCACCAGCCTGGCGCTGTCGTCCTACGTCGGGCGCGGATCGAGGGGCGGTCACGGAAGCGGCGGCGGAGGTGATACCGACTACTTGGAGGGCGAGGCGCTGGTCATAGGCGCACGGGGTGATATCATCAGCCGTCATCCGCAGCTTCTCGCCTTGCCATCGAGCTCCGGCGGAGCATGGTACGAACCCGAGAATGAGAAAGCGCGCATCGCCAACCTGGCGCGCAGCTACGTCTACTGGCTAAGCCGCGACATTCTCAAACGCTGACATCGAACCCGCAACCGGTCGGGAACGAGTCTGTAACCAACTGTAACAGACGAAGCCAAACGATCGTGCCAGAATTGCCATCAGTACAAGCTCGTTCTTCCTGCATCGTGTCTGGTTGATCGAGCTAAACGTTGCAATCTGCTCGCAGCGGCGGGCGGTGAACGGTGCGACCATGATGGACCAACTATCGACACGACCGGGCGGCACGCCGACCCGGCGCGACTTTCTCTATTTGACCACCGGCGTCGCCGGCGCCACGGGTACAGCAGCCGCAATGTGGCCGCTCGTAGCCAGCTTCCAGCCAACGGCCGACACCGTTGCGTTGGCAAGCGCTGAATTCGATCTCGCTCCGATCGAGTCGGGCCAACGCATCACCGTGCAGTGGCGGGGGCGGCCAGTATTCATCGTCCGAAGGACGGCCGAGCAGATCGCTGGCGATCAGACCGATGACGTGTCCGCGCTATTGGATCCTGAACCCGTCGCAGCCCGATTGCAGACCCCAGAATGGCTGATCGTCGTCGGAGTGTGCACTCACCTCGGATGCATCCCGCTCGGACAGAAGACCGGAGATCCTCGCGGCGACTACGGTGGCTGGTTCTGCCCCTGCCATGGGTCAGTCTACGATGCCCTCGGCCGCGTGCGGCGAAGGCCGGCACCTAAAAACCTTATCGTGCCTCCGTATTCCTTTCTCACGCCAGAACGAATTCGGATCGGATAGCGATCGCTCAACAAGTGGCGGTCCGCTGCGGCAACTCTTGTCAGCCGCTCCTGGCGAGGAAAACCTGCATATCGAGGCTCGACGCCTACAGGAACCGACCTGCTCCGTCAGCGTGAAGAACTCAGTGAAGCACCGCCTCGCCAGAATGATGCGGCCGCCGCGCCTGCACGCGCGCCGCTTAGGCAACTAAGCCTGAACCTCGCAGGCCAGACGATCGCTCACTGGGCCCATGAATGCGCATGGCCCAGACCGAAGCTCGCAACGTACAGCTCGTAGGTTTGATCTCTGGCGCCGACGTAAGACGTCTCAGATGTCGCGCCGATCCCGTCGACGAAACCGCCATTGAATAATATAGGGGGGTATTCTATTTAGGGTCCCAGGAGCACCGCATGTCGCACACCGCCCGCCAGAAAACGAAGCTGCTGAACCGGGTGCGCCGCATACGCGGCCAGATGGAAGCTGTTGAGCGCGCCCTTGAAGACGAGAAGGGCTGTGCGGAGGTGCTGCAACTGATCGCGGGCGTTCGCGGAGCCATCAACGGCCTGATGGCCGAGGTCGTCGAAGATCACATTCTGCTGCACGTGGCGGATCACGCGCTAGCGCAGAACGAACGCAATGAAGGCGCGGCCGAACTAATCGACGTCGTACGCGCATATCTCAAATAAGATCGGAGGCTGCCGTTATGACAGTCCAACATGCCCATAGCAGGACGCTCGCGGATGCCGCCGCTTCACGCACAATCGCGCCGGCCACCGAGGCCTATCAACACGATCATGACCACGACGATCATGACCACGAGCATGGCCACGGACATGATCACGACCATCCCTTTAATTGGTCCGAGGCCGTTCGCATCGCGCTCGTCGCGGTCGCGGCGGCGGCCGTGTGGTTCCGCATATGGGAGCCATTCGCAGCAATCAGCATAATCGGCGTCGTCGGACTTTTGATCGGCGGCTGGCCCATCCTCAAGGAAGCCGTCGAGAACGTCGTCGAACGACGAATGACCATGGAACTGTCGATGACGATCGCGATCGTTGCCGCCGCAGCCATCGGCGAATTCTTCACGGCGCTGGTCATCACCCTGTTTGTGCTGGTCGCCGAGGTCCTGGAGGGGCTGACCGTCGGCCGTGGTCGCAAAGCGATCCGCGACCTCTTGGAATTCCTGCCGCGCGAGGTCTCGGTGCGCCGTGCCGGTTCGATCCAGTCGATCTCCGCCGAAGAGCTGTCGATCGGCGACGCCATCATGGTCGCTCCAGGCGGGCGCATTCCTGTCGACGGCGCCGTGTTATCCGGCCATTCATTTGTCGACGAATCCCGTATCACGGGCGAATCCATGCCCGTCGAGAAGACGGCGGGTGCCCACGTCTTCGCCGGCTCCATCAATCAGTCGGGCGCGCTTGAGGTCGCCGCGGAAAGAATTGGTCGCGACACAAGCTACGGCAAGATCATCGAGGCGGTCGAACGGGCCGAGAAATCCCGCGCGCCGGTCCAACGTCTGGCCGACCGCATGGCGGGCTATCTCGTCTATTTTGCGCTCGGCGCCGCCATCCTGACCTTCCTGATTACCCGCGACATCTATTCCACGATCTCGGTGATCATCGTTGCCGGCGCCTGCGGTATCGCCGCGGGCACGCCACTTGCCATCCTTGGAGGCATCGGCCGGTCCGCGCGCCTTGGCGCTATCGTCAAGGGCGGTGTCCACCTCGAGACCCTGGGCCAGGTCGACACGGTCGTACTGGACAAGACGGGGACGCTGACCTTCGGCCGTCCTGAGGTGCAAGAGGTTTTCCCCGTCGCCGGCGTGAGCGCTGATGAACTGCTCGATGCCGCAGCTACGGCCGAATTGCGCTCTGAGCATCCGCTGGGCAAGGCGATCGTCGCCCATGCCCGCAAGCAGGGTCGCGACGCGATCGAGCCCCTGAGCTTTGCCTACACGCCGGGACGCGGCATCACCGCGAAAACTGCTGACGCCACGATCCTTGTCGGCAGCCAAGCCTGGATGGCCGACAACGGGATCAGCGTGCCAGCGGCAACTTCCGGCCACTTCGGCTTGGCTGGTTCAGAAGTCTTTGTCGCCCGCGACGGGCGCTTGCTGGGCTCCATCGCAGTCGCAGATACCGTGCGGCCCGAGGCAAAGCGAGCGGTGGAAGCCTTGCACCGCATGGGTATCCGAACGGTGCTGCTCACGGGCGATGCGCGTCGCGTCGCGGACGCTGTCGGTGCGGCGCTCGGCATCAAGGAGGTCGAGGCGCAACTGCTGCCGGAAGACAAGCTGGCACGCGTCCGGGCCCTCGTCGCGGATAATCGCAAGGTCGCCATGGTCGGCGATGGCGTCAACGATGCCCCCGCGCTTGCCGAAGCCAATGTCGGCGTCGCGATGGGTTCAGGTACCGACGTCGCGCAGGAGAGCGCTGATGTTGTGCTGCTAGGCAATGACCTAGAGCGCTTCGTTGAGACGGTCGCCGTGGCCCGGCGCACCCGCGGCATCATCTGGCAGAATTTTGCCGGCACGATCGGTGTCGATACACTTGGTATCGTGCTGGCAGCCTTCGGTTTCTTGAACCCACTGCTGGCAGCCGGCATCCATGTCGTGTCGGAACTGGTGTTCATCCTCAATTCGGCCCGCCTCCTGCCAACGCCGGAGAAGACTGTCTCTGCGACGCCAGAGCTAAAGCCCGAACCTGCGCAGGTGTGACCTTGGCTATAGCCTCACCATGTCTCGATATCTGCAAATTCGATCGCAAAGCGGATATGTGCGTCGGATGTTTGCGCACGACGGAAGAGATCCGCCGATGGCGCAAGCTCACTGACCACAAGCGTCGCCAGATTCTGGCCGAGCGACGGCGACGCGAAGCCAAGCTGGCCACACGTCGCGCAATCGTCGAGTAGGTGTTCAACAACCAATCCGGCATGCGTCAGCATGCCGGATTCACATGCCCCGCCCCCGTTCTGCTTTCGCGCCGTGACGCGCTAGGCCGCATGCGCCGAGGCTTATCTTCAATAAACTCAGTCGCGCGGTATGCTTTTGCCCGCAGTGGATGTGATCCGGATCCGATTGCGGCGTTTAAAAAAGCCGCTCCACAACGCCTCACCCCGCCCTCCGCTCACGACGAAGGGGGGTTTGAGAAGCGTCGATCGCCATCGGAATGGTACGCACCTGCCCCATGGCTCGGGTGACCTCGCTGAAACGGGCTTTCGCATCCGACCAATTCTGCATGAAATCGAACAGCTCGCGCAGCGCGGGCGAGATTTCCCGATAAGCGGCAAGAGCGGCAACGAGCGCGCCGAGCGACAACTGCCCTCTCACAACGAGGTAGCCACCGATCGTGAAGAAAAAGAAAGGCGTCAGATTGGAGGTGTAATTGTACAGACCCTTGATCCTGCCCTTGAGGTCGTTGATCTCGACCCGGATCGTTTCGAGGGCCGCGGTCATTCGCATCTGATGGCGCAGGCGTGATACATCCGCCCGGCTGCCTGCTGCATGTGAGCCAAAGGCATTGGAAATTGATCCGTCGGCTACCATGAGACCACCGAGCTTGCGTGTTGAACGGACCCTGTCACGCACCTTCCCATTCAGCCGCTTTTGCAAGCCTGGCAGAATCGTGAGCTGCAGCGGCAACATCAGCAGTGCCGCCAGAGCCAGTGCCGGATTCTGCATCAGCAGGAACAGAATGCTGGTCAGCAGGGCCCCGCCCTGAATAACCGGGACAACGGCGAGGCTCCCGCCGAAATACCCGATCGGTTCGACTTCCTGGACTACCACCGCTGAAAGATGCGCCCGCTGTTCGGCGCTCGTGCCCGCCCGTGCGCGGCGCAAGACACCGAGCCGAAGCCTGCGGACCAGGCGCTCGCTCACACGGCCACGGATGCGCATGGCAACGTATTTGATCAGGCCGTTCAAGGTCAGCGTGCCGAGGTAACCCGCGCAGAGCGCAAATAGGAGTGTCATGCGATCCAGCGGTAGGCCAAACAGCGTCATGTCGACGTGGCCGCTATCACTGGCATCGGCCAGAGCATGATTGATGATGTGCTTCGGAATCTCCAGCAGAAGCCACGCCGTCGGTAGCGTCATGATGGAAATGATCACGAGCTTCACCTGCGGTCTTGCAGTCGCACGGATGATGTAAGCCTCAAGCGACTGCGCTCGCTCGCTGGCGGTTAGCCGCTCTGGAGCACGCGAGGTGGCGGCAGAAAACCGGGCGCGCCGGCGGCGCCTGGCATTGTAGCGGTGATAGGCAATCCTCAGGCCAATCCAGAGTGTCCATGCCGGCGCAACGACAAACAACAACGTCGCCGCAACATTGATCAGCCAGTGGCCGTGCGGATAATCGAGGCCCATGATCCGGTGGCCGAGATCATGGATAAACTGAAACGTCGCGGTCACGTCTATTGAACTCAATTTTCGGTAACATAGCGCCTACGTCGGCACCATTTTTGACTTTACGAACTGATTGCCAGACTTAGCTCGCCGGCGCACGAAGCGTGCGGTAGAGGTCATTCACGCCGTCGCTAAAATCTGCATCGGGGTTGCGCGTGCAGAAATCCCGCAGGAACCTAGCTTGCTTGAGGAGTGGATAGACGGCCGGCTCGAGATCCAGATCCTCATCCTTCCCCGGAGGCGCACGCAGCAGCAGGCCGCTCATGTAGCCCTGTGCCCAGGCGAAGAAATTCTTTTCGACGTCTGGCCTGCCGCTGGTCTCCCGCAGAAAGAACTGGCAGCTCGAGGCGCCAATTCCGACGATCTTGACTGACTGGGCTTTGGCCTGCCCCATGGATAGTGCCCCAGCAAATACAGCGCAAAGCACCCAAACCGCGCGCATTCGGGATGATTTCAGGCAGTTGCTGATCATGTGATCGCCTTTCGCCGAGACGGTGAGGTTTTCCGCGGGGACTTCATTCCGGATCGTCCCGGCTGCGAGACGGATCGTCCGCGGAGCAGCGCCCGTTCATGCAGACGAACTTGATGCGTCTGCCGAAGCAGTTGGCTTCGTAGATTTCGCTCCGACCAATGGGATTGAGGCGCGTAACTTTCGCCCTGGGACAGGACGCTTCGATCAGTGCGCGCTGCAGATCGCCATCGTCCGCTCGCACTGGAAGCGCTAGCATTGCAATAGGGATTGTCAGCAAGACCAATCGCATGGCTCGCCTTTCAACTTGTCTTATTGTCTGTGTATCGGGTGTGAAGCCTCTCACCGGCTCGGGTGAACGATGCTTCCCGACCAACAACGCGCCTGCTGCCGCAACCACGGCCACCAACGCTCTGTGACAGACCCACCCAGTGTGGATGAAGCGAAGGCCGCTGAAGGCGCTATATGCGGCAAGGCGTCTTCACGCCTTGCCGCACACTACTATCACTTCGACTTCTGGAGCTTGGTCACCGTGAGCTGACCGTTGACGCGGTCGGCGTCGAACTTGATCTTGTCACCGGCCTTGAGCCCCTTCAGCATCCCGGCATCTCCGGCTTTGAAGACCATGGTCATGCCGTCCATGTCGAGATTCTTGATCGGGCCGTGATTGATCGTGAGCTTGCCCTGAGCGTCGTCAACCTTGGTGACAGTGCCGCTGACCGATTGGGCGGCAGCCGGCAATGCAACGATCAGGAAGGCAAGAGTGGCGGCAGTCTTCAGCATGGGATGCTCCTTTCGCTGAGATCGTTCACTTGACGATGATCTTGCCGGTCATCCCGGCTTCGCGGTGGCCGGGGATCAGGCAGGAGAAGTCGAACTCGCCGGCCTTGGTGAAGGCCCAAACGATCTCACCGGTCTTCTTCGGCGCGAGCCGCTTTGCGTTCGGATCATCATGCTCCATGTCGGGGTTCTTCTGCATCTCGACGGCGTGCTTGAGATTCTCCTCCAGCGTCGCCAGAACGATCTCGTGGTCCAACTCGCCATTGTTGCGCAGCTGGAAACGGATCTGCTCGCCGCGGCGGATCTCGATCCGGTCAGGGATGAAGGACATCTTGCCGTCCTTCTCGCTCATCACGACTTGGACAGGCCGGGCCGGCTTCTTCGGGTCGCCAGGTGTGCCGTAAGCCGTCTCGGCGCCATGGCCGTGACCGGCCGCGCCGGGGCCGGCCAAGGCAGCGCCGGCTGACATTGCAAAAGCGATTGCGGCAAGTTTGAACGTTGCTATCTTCATTTATCTCTCCAGAGGTGAGCTGAGTTTGTCGCCATTTCAGTGATTGGAATGCGCACTCTTGGCTGTGCGCGGCTTGCCATCCGGTCCCAGACTCGGTTTGCGGGGGTCCTTGGCGCGCCACTCAGCCGACTTGACGCCGCTGTCGGGCGGCGTGGCGCGCGGCGCCTCGCCGAGTTTCGCGCCTTTGAGCTCGTAAGCGACGGTTCCTTCAGGATGCTTGAACCAGCCGGGATCCTTGTAGTCGCCCTTCGCCAGCCCCTCTCGGACCTTCACGACCGAGAACATGCCGCCCATTTCGACGGGACCGAACTGGGCGAAGCCCGTCATCATCGGCAGCGTGTTCTCGGGCAGCGGCATCTCCATCGAGCCCATCTCGCCCATGCCGTTCGAGCCCATCGGCATGTAGCCCGGTGCGATCTTGGCGATGCGCTTCGCCAGGTCCTTCTTGCTGACGCCGATGTAGTTCTTCACCGAATGCCCCATGGCATTCATGGTGTGGTGCGACTTGTGGCAATGGATCGCCCAGTCGCCGAGTTCGTCGGCGACGAAGTCGAACGCACGCATCTGGCCGACGGCAACGTCGATCGAGACCTCGTCCCAGGCCGCGGCCGGATCGACCCAGCCGCCATCGGTGCACGAGACCTTGAACTCGTAGCCGTGCATGTGGATCGGATGGTTCGTCATGGTCAGGTTGCCGAAGCGGATCCGGACCTTGTCGTTCTTACCGACGACAAATGGGTCGATGCCGGGAAATACGCGGCTGTTCCAGCACCACATGTTGAACTCGGTCATCTCAGATACCCGCGGCACATACGAACCTGCCTCAATGTCGTAGGCGTTGAGCAGGAAGACGAAGTCGCGGTCGACACGGCGGAAGGCCGGATCCTTCGGATGGACCACGAAGAAGCCCATCATGCCCATCGCCATCTGGACCATCTCGTCCGAATGCGGGTGATACATGAAGGTGCCGGAGCGCCGCAGCAGGAACTCGTAGACGAAGGTCTTGCCGGGCGGGATATGCGGCTGCGTCAGCCCGCCGACGCCGTCCATACCGTTTGGCAGGCGCTGACCGTGCCAGTGCACTGCCGTGTTCTCCGGCAGCTTGTTAGTAACGTAAATGCGGACCTTGTCGCCCTCCACAGCCTCAATGGTCGGCCCCGGCGACTGACCGTTATAGCCCCACAGATAGGCCTTCATGCCCGGCGCGAGTTCCCGCACCACCGGCTCGGCGACGAGATGGAACTCCTTCCAGTCGCCGTTCATCCGCCAGGGCAGCGACCAGCCGTTGAGGGTCGCAACCGGCTGATAATCCGGCCCCGTGGTCGGCACCAGCGGCGCCTGAGTCGTCGCCTCGGTCATAGTCGGAGCTTCGGGCACGGCGGCGAAGGCCGTGCGCCCGGACACGGCCGCGGCTCCGGCCAGCACCAGCCCGGACGAACCCATGAAGCCTCTACGCGATAGGTTGGTCATTCTCGCATCTCCTTCAATCGCCGCCGCCGCCACCAGCCGCTGCCACCGCGACAGATCCTCTACCGCTTCCGCCGCCAATCAGGGCGTGCTTGAAGTCGGTGTAGGCGATCCAAAAATCGCGCCGGGCATTGATCGCCGCGACATTCGACAGAATGCGACTACGGGCATCCGTGATCAGGTCGGTCACGTCGTTGAGCATACCGCCATATTGCAGCAGCGACTCGTCCTGGATAATCTTACGCAATGGCAGGACGTTGTTCTGGTATTGGCGGGTGATGTCGTAGTTGGCGCGGTAAGCGGTGTAGGCTTCGCGTGCCTCGGAACGCACGTTAACAGCCTTCTCCGCCAGCTTGTTGGCGGCCTGCATGTAGCTCTGCTCGGCGAGCGCGACCTTCGATTGGCCGAAATCGTAGATCGGTATCTCAAGGTCGAGAGCAAGCGTCCGGCTGCGGCTCGAACTCCGTTCGACCCGACCATCCTCCGTAATGCTCCGACTACGGTCGTAGGTGCGAGTTCCTTGCAGATCGGCTGCATTGATAAAACGCGTCGCCTGCTCAAGGCCGAGCGACTTCGCCAGCACGTCCAATTCAGCCCGTGCGATGCGCAGATCGACCCGCTTTTGCAGCGCTTCCGCCTCGACCGCTTTCACCGATTGCAGCCGTGGGAGCGGCGGCAGGCTACCGACCCGGAATTTCAGATCATCGCCCCAGATGCCGAGCTGGCGAACGAGCCGCTCGCGTTCCTGACGCTGCAACTGACGCGCTTGAGCAAGCTGCACGGTGAGTTCGGCCTCGAAGGCAAACTCGCGCGCCTGGTCGATCTTGTTGACACCGCCGGACTCGCCGAGCCGCTTGAACAGCTCAGAAGCCGCATCAGCAGACGCCTTCGCTTGCTCGTAGAAGGTGACCTGAGCGTTTGCCGCAGCCGCCCGATAGTATTGACGACGAGTATCTGCTGCCAGCCGTAAAACGGCCTCAGCTGTCCGCAGCTGTGCAGCGCCAAATTGATCGCGCGCAATCTCGGCGCGCGCCGGCAAAGTGGCCAGAGCGAGTACGCTGCCGATGATCTGCCTCTCGATCCCGACCTCGAAACGGCCCGACAACTTCGAGATACCGATACTGGGATTCGGCGGCAAGCTGGCGGCGACCATCTGGGCCTCAGCGATCCCGAGTTCGTTAAACGCGGCTTGCAGACCGCGATTATTGAGCAGCGCAACCTGTACGGCCGCATCGGCAGTCAGCGGCTTGCGAAGCAATTGGTCGACGCGACCCTTCGCCGTGAGCGCTGCCTTGTCATCACCGATCTTGACGATGTCCTTGCCGATATCGGAGTAAGTAGCAGATTGAATCGTGCTCATGCCGCCATCGGCGGAGAGACTTGCGCAGCCCCCCAGGAAAGCAGCGGCGCCGGCGAGCAGCCCGAAACGGAACAGGCGTCGAGCGTGCAATTTAGCTGGAGCGGTCAAGGCGATCCTTCCCCGGGTAATGTCGATCACTGAAATGGACACGCTAAGAGACGTCATGACTTCGGACCGACGTCGCGATTGAGTTCGCGCCAATCCTTCGGATTGGCCGGGCGGAAGGTCGCAGCGCCAGCCGTTACACTGCGGTATTGCATGGCAGGGACCCGGACACTCGGATCGGCCGGCCTGGCTAGATGGTCCGGAACGGGTGTCAGGGAACAGGCGCCCAACGCCAGCCCTATGCCTGCCAGGATCGGCATCTTCACGAACGTCACGATTCGGCTCCCCGTGTTTCGACCAGATAGGGGTAGCAGTGCTCTGCCGTCGGCGTCCGTTACAAATTGTATCAAAGCAACACGGGCGGCACGGCGATAATCGCGCTATTGTGCAGTCGCCGTTAAAGAAGAAGCGGCGCCATACAGACAGGCTTGTTCTGGGAAGCCGAGCGAAAGATGGACCAAGATCCAATCAAGATCATAGCTGAAGATCATGGGCATATTCTCGTCGTAGACGACGATCCGCAGATCAGACTCCTGGTTTCGCGTTTCCTCCAGCGCCATGGCTATCAGGTCACCGGAGCACCAGACGGCCGCGTCATGATGGACATCCTGGCCCGCACCACGATCGATCTGATCGTGCTCGACTTGATGCTGCCCGGACGCTCCGGCGTCGAGCTGTGCCGCGACGTCCGCACGACATCCCAGGTTCCCATCGTGATGCTAACCGCCCGCACCGAGGAAAGCGACCGGATCATCGGCCTCGACGTCGGCGCTGACGATTATGTAACCAAGCCGTTCAGCCCTCGCGAGTTGGTGGCGCGCATCCGCGCCGTCCTGCGCCGATCTCGTACGGCACGCAGCACCAGCGAGACCCGACGTTCCGAGATCGTCGTGTTTGATGGGTGGTCCATGGATCTCCGCCGCAGAGAGCTTCAGTCTCCTACGGGGACACTGATCGATCTCTCAACCGGTGAGTTCGATCTTCTCGTGGCCTTCGTGGAGCATGCCAACCGCGTGCTGTCGCGAGAGGCACTGATGCAGTTCGCAAAGGCGCGAAACAGCGGCGATCCGTTCGACCGCACCATCGATGTCCAGATCAGCCGGCTGCGGCGCAAGTTGGAAGCGGTCGCGAACGGTGCCCAGCTCATCAAGACCGTCCGTGGCTCTGGCTACATGTTTGTGTCCGACGTCCGCGTGCAAGAAGGACAACCCGCTTGAAAAAGCTGGTCGAACGCCTGTGGCCCGATACGGTCGCCAGCCGTGCCATCATGGTGTTGGTGGCGGCGCTCTTGGCCTTCCATCTCCTCGGGTTCTGGGCTTATCGCGTCGGCGTCGAGAGCCTCGCTACCGCGGCCCGCGATCGCGGCCTCGCTGAGCATATCGTCTCGATCAAGCGCGCGATTGCCAGTGCTCCCGCCGGACCAGAACGAGACCGCGCTGCGCATGACCTGTCCAGCGCCAGCCTTGAAGTCCATTGGAGCAAGGTCAGTCTCGTCCTCGGCTCAGCGCCGATGACAGAACGAACCAAGGCGATGGAGGCTCGGCTCAAAGAGCTTGCGCCCGAACTCGCGGCGGAGTCATTCCGCGTTGGTTTTGCCGATGATGGGGCGTTGGGGAGCGGAAATGCCGATGCGTACCGACACATGATGCTGGTCTCGGTCCAATTGGCCGACGGTTCCTGGGTAAATTTCTCCTCCTCGGCTCTCGGAGCGCATCAGAACATCGACTGGAGCGTGATCGCGGTCACTATCTGCTTCGGAGTCGGCATCGTTATCGTCGCTCTCCTTCTGCTGCGCTGGGCGACGCGTCCGTTGCGCGATCTCGCCATCGCGGCGGAGCGTTTTAGCCTTGATCAGACGCCCCAGCCGCTTCCAGAAAACGGACCGATCGAGGTGCGCCGCGCCGCGCGCGCTTTCAACACGATGCGCGAGCGCATTCAGCGCCTCGTCACCGAGCGCATGCAGGCCATGGCGGCGGTTTCGCACGACTTGCGCACTCCAATCACGCGCCTCAGACTTCGCTCCGAGTTGCTCAACGATGATGCGACGCGCGATCTGATCGACGCCGATCTCGCGGAGATGGAGGCGATGATCGATTCGACGCTGGAATATTTGCGGGGCGGCGTCTCCAGCGAAGTGATCCGTCCCATTGACCTCGCCTCGGTGATCGAGACGATCGTCGATGACCATATCGATCAGGGGCATCGGGTCTCGTTGACGGGGCTGGCCTCCGCTCCGGTGTTGGGACGCGTCCTGTCGCTCAAACGCGCCTTCTCTAACATCATCAGCAATGCCATCAAATATGGCGAGATAGCCAGCGTTACGATCGCGGAGATCGATCACCAGCTCGTCATCATTGTCGAGGACGAAGGCCCGGGCATTCCACAAGCAGATATGGAGCGGGTGTTTCAGCCTTTCGTCCGGCTCGAGGAATCCCGCGGACGGGAGACTGGCGGCACGGGCTTGGGGCTCACCATCGCAGCATCCGTGATCCAGACTCATGGCGGGCACATCAGTTTGACGAACCGCGCGAACGGCGGCTTATGCGTAACAATCACTTTCCCCACAAAGGATCAGATCTTGGGCCGCCCGCCCAATTCCACTTCCGGACAATCGATCGATGGCGCCGATCCTGAAAGGCAGATCGCGTGACTAGCTGCACGGAGCCGAGGGCAGCGCGTGCAGGACCAGTTGGAATGCTGAGGTTTGCCCTGAACCTGCTCTGTCGAATCAATGCCCGCGCAATTTGCGACAGCCATTTCACTTTGTGTGTCAGTGGCCGTCCACCAGCCTCTACCGCCCCGCATCATATATTTCTATATTTCTAGAAATACGAATTGACTCGACGCAACGCTCGCGCCAAACTCCCCTCATGCTCACAACCCAGAACGCAGCCGCTCAACTTGAAGCCCTCGGCAATCCGACGCGGCTTTCGCTCTACCGTCTTCTCGTAAGAGCCGGGCACGAGGGGCTATCCGTCGGACAGTGCCAACAACGACTTGAGGTCGCGGCCTCAACGCTTTCCCATCACGTGAAAGCGCTCGTCATCGTCGGCTTGGTCAGTCAGGAGCGCGACGGCACCAGCCTCATCTGCCGCGCCAACTACGACCGGATGAATGCCCTCGTCGAGTTTCTCGTCGCCGAATGCTGCGTCGACAGCCAGTGCGGCTCTAACCAGAGCGCTGCGTGAGTTGTCAGGCCTTCTATTTCAATATTTCTAGAATGACAGCAGGAGAGGAAGATGGCAGTGAGGACGGTCGCTATCATCGGAGCCGGCCCTGTGGGCCTCGCCGCGGCAGCCCATGCCCTGGAACGCGGCCTCGTCCCGATCGTTTTGGAGCGCGGTCCGGCGGCCGGACATGCCATCCGGCAATGGGCTCATGTTCCGATGTTCTCACCCTGGGCCTTCAACATCGACAAGGCGGCTGAGCGTCTCCTCGAGGCGTCGGGTTGGACGCACCCCGATCTGGATCGTTACCCGACGGGCGGTGACCTGATTTCGCAGTACGTCGGCCCTCTAGCCGAACGACTGCGGGATCGGATCAAGCTCAATGCCGAGGTGATCTCGGTCTCCCGGGCGGGATACGACAAGGTCAAGACGGATGGCCGCGAGGCAGCGCCGCTGCTGGTGCGTTATCGCGACGGCGATACGCTTACGAGTTTGGCTGTTGACGCCGTCATCGACGCGTCGGGAACCTGGTTCTCGCCGAACCCGGCTGGAGTCGGCGGCTTGCCGGCAATCGGCGAGATCGAAGCGACCGAACATATTGCCTATGGGATGCCGAACATCTCCGGAGAGGCCCGATCGCGCTATGCCGGCAGGCAGGTCGCTGTGCTTGGCGGAGGCCATTCGGCCATCGGCACCCTCATCGCGCTCTCCGAGCTTCAGGCTGAGAATCCCGCGACCAAGATCACCTGGCTCTATCGGGGTCCGATCCTGGCGAAGGCATTTGGTGGCGGCGCCGCCGACCAGCTCTCCGCCCGCGGCGAACTCGGTCTCCAGATCGCGGATCTCGTCAGGCAAGGCCGCATCAGGACCCATACCGGCTTTCGGCTGGAACAGATCGAGCGTGATGCCTCCGGTCTGCGCCTGATCTCAAACGACGAAAGCAAGCAGGCCGTCACCGTCGACGAACTCATCGTCGCGACCGGCTTCCGCCCGGAACTGGCTCTCCTGCGCGAGCTGCGCGTCGAGCTCGATCCGGCGCTCGAATGCCCGCCGAGCCTGGCGCCGTTGATCGACCCCAACGTCCACTCCTGCGGAACGGTGCGCCCGCATGGCGCCGCCGAGCTCGCCCATCCGGAACCTGGCTTCTACATCGCAGGCATGAAGTCCTATGGCCGAGCGCCCACCTTCCTGCTCGCTACGGGGCATGAACAAGTCCGCTCGATCGTGGCTGAACTCGCCGGCGATCACGCTGCGGCCCAACGCGTCGAACTCGTCTTGCCCGAGACCGGTGTTTGCAGCGCGACGCCCGGCGGACCGTCGGCTTCGACGTCGAGCTGCTGCGGAGGCCCGGCGCCTGCGGCAATCGATGCCTGCTGCGCCGATGACGCGGTTGCCAAGCAATCCGGGAAGGCAGGATGCGGATGCTCGTCCAGCTCCCACGAAACCACCCGTGAGACGGCCGAAGTCTGATGTCCAGTCTGTCGCTGCCTATACCCGCTCCCACCGGTGGGCGCGGACTCGCGTTGATCACGGCGCTCGGCGTCACACAGGTCGCTGGTTATGGCGGCCTGTACTACACCTTCGCCGTGCTGGCCCCGAAGATGACCGAGAGCTTCGGTTGGTCCCCGGAGTGGACATATGGCGGGTTCGCGGCCGGGCTGCTGACCGGCGGACTTATCGCGCCCGTCGCTGGGCGATTGATTGATCATTACGGCACCCGGCTGATGATGACCCTCGGGTCGGTGCTTGCCGGCCTCTCGCTTCTCGGCTTGGCGGAAGCGCGCGGTCCGGTTGGCTATTTCGCGGCCATGATCGCTCTGGAGATCGTTTCGACCCTCGTCCTCTATGATGCAGCGTTCACGGCGCTGGCGCAGGCACGCGGCCCGGGCGCAAGGCGCGCGATCAGCCAGCTCACCTTGATCGGGGGCTTCGCATCGACACTGTTCTGGCCGTTAACGACTGCCCTGCTCAACTCCTTCGACTGGCGCGACATCTACCGGATCTATGCGGTCGTCCAGATCGCTCTGTGCGCGCCGCTGCATCTGTTGCTGCTGCCGGGTCCGATCCATCGCACGGAGAGTGCCGTGCCCAGCGCCGACGCCGCAGATGCCTCGCAGGTCAGGTATCTTGAAGGGAACGATCGACGGAGCGCCTTCGCCCTGCTGGCATTGGCATTCTCGCTTCAAGGCTTCGTGGTATCGGCAATGTCGGTCCACATGCTGACGATGCTGCAAGGGCTGGGGCTGAGCGCGGCTGTCGCTGTCGGCATCGGCGCCATGGTCGGTCCCTCCCAGGTTGCGGGGCGCCTGATCGAAATGCTCTTCGGAACTTCGATCGACCCCGTCACGACGGCCTGGACGTCAGCCGCATTGATGCCGGTCGGGTTCGTTCTGCTGACGATCGGCGGTTCCGCGGCCGGGCTCGCGGGTCTGTTCGCGATTGCCTATGGCATCAGCATGGGGCTGAGCTCGATCGTGCGCGGCACGGTCCCCCTGAAGCTCTTCGGTCCCGCCGGCTATGGGGCGATGCTGGGCAAGCTCTCCGCACCCGGCTTGGCGGTAAAGGCTGCCGCGCCGCTCCTCTTCGCCATGCTGCTCGAACGTGCCGGATTGATGCCGAGCACGCTGCTCCTGGTCGCCCTGTCCGGGCTGGCAGCGGCTGCAATGTACACTCTGGCGCGCAAGCTGCGCTGAGCTCTGTTCCGGATATCAAGGAGAACCCTCATGCCATTGCGTGAGCTGACCGATCTTTCGTCCCTTCCAGCCCTCAAGCCCGAGTTCGTGATGAGGCGCCCCGCCGAAGGGCTGCCCGATCCGCTCGGTCACCCGCCGCGCATCCTGTTACTCTACGGGTCCCTGCGCGAACGCTCATTCTCTCGGCTCGCCGTCGAGGAGGCTGCGCGCCTTCTGACGCTATTCGGGGCCGAGACACGTATCTTTGATCCGTCCGACCTTCCTCTGCCGGACCAGGTCAAGGGCGACGACCACCCTGCGGTCCGGGAACTGCGCGAGCACGCGCTCTGGTCGGAGGGGCAGGTTTGGTGCAGCCCTGAACGCCACGGGCAGATCACCGGCGTGATGAAAGCGCAGATCGATCACCTGCCGCTGGAGATGGGCGGTATGCGCCCGACCCAGGGACGCAGCCTCGCGGTGATGCAGGTGTCGGGCGGCTCCCAGTCCTTCAATGCCGTCAACACGCTTCGCCTGCTCGGGCGCTGGATGCGGATGTTCACGATCCCCAACCAATCGAGCGTCGCGATGGCCTACAAGGAATTCGATGAGGCGGGGCGGATGAAGCCGTCGTCCTACTACGACCGCATTGTCGATGTGATGGAGGAGCTGGTCCGCTTCACCGTCTTGCTGCGGCCGCATGCGGAGACGCTGGTCGACCGCTATTCAGAGCGCAAGCAGAAGCAGATCGTGGTTGATCCGACGACGGACATGTCGGCTATCGCCATCGCTCACCAGCGTCGCCGATCGGCCTGACGACCGCTACGCCGCCGAGCGGGAATGTCCGACATTGGGGGCCACTCAGCTTGCAACGCATCCATATATCCACTAGCTTGGATATATGGAATCAGAGCAAACCATTCTGGCCCTCGCAGCTCTCGCGCAGCAGACCCGTCTCGACGTGTTTCGCCTGTTGGTGAAGCATGAACCGGAAGGTCTGCCCGCGGGAGAAATAGCCCGCCGCCTTGCCGTGCCGCAGAACACCATGTCGTCACACCTGGGGATCCTGGCCCGGGCCAAGCTGGTCCGAACCGAACGCCAGAGCCGCTCCATCATCTATCGAGCGAACCTGGTGGCGGTGCAGCACCTCGTCACCTTTCTGCTGAACGATTGCTGCGGAGGAAGGACGGAAATCTGCGCTCCGGTGGTCGCGGCGCTCTCAGCATGCTGCACCTCCTCAGCGGCCACGACCGAGATTGAGGAAAACGCCTAGCCCCCAACAGGCGCCGCGCCTCTCGATAGGCGGTTCCCCTGCCGCCAGAGCACGAAACTTCTGTGCGGGAGTCACTTCAGATGGACGTCGTCATCTACCACAACCCCGATTGCGGGACCTCGCGGAACACGCTCGCAATGATCCGGAATGCCGGGGTCGAACCGCATGTTATCGAATATCTGAAATCGCCGCCCTCGCGCAGAATGGTGCGCGAACTCGTCGATCGCGCCGGCCTTACGCTGCGCGAGGCGCTACGTGAAAAGGGAACGCCTTACGCCGAGCTTGGCCTGGACGATCTCTCGCTCAGCGATGAAGCCCTGCTCGACGCAATCGAGGACCATCCCATTCTCCTGAATCGCCCCTTCGTGGTGACGCCGAAGGGCGTCCGACTGTGTCGCCCGTCCGAGCGGGTGCTCGACCTGTTGCCGCCGCAGCGCGGTGAGTTCCGCAAGGAAGACGGCGAGCTTGTCGTTGATTCATCCGGCCGTGTCCTCGCGGGAGCCTAACAGCCATGTCGACCTTCGAACGCTACCTCACCCTTTGGGTCGCCCTGTGCATCGTCGCGGGCATCGCGCTCGGCCACATTGCGCCCGGCGTCTTCCAGGCGATCGGCGCGGCTGAGATCGCCAAGGTCAACCTGCCAGTGGCGGTGTTGATCTGGTTGATGATCGTGCCGATGCTCCTGAAGATCGATTTCGCAGCGCTCGGCGAAGTCGGGCGCCACTGGCGCGGCATCGGCGTCACCCTCTTCGTCAACTGGGCGGTCAAGCCCTTTTCGATGGCCGCGCTCGGCTGGTTCTTCATCTCCTACCTGTTCCGGCCTTATCTGCCGGCGGATCAGATCAACAGCTACATCGCCGGCCTGATCATCCTCGCGGCGGCGCCCTGCACGGCGATGGTCTTCGTCTGGTCGAACCTGACGAAAGGCGAGCCCCTGTTCACGCTCAGCCAGGTCGCCCTCAACGATGCGATCATGGTGGTCGCTTTCGCGCCGATCGTGGCCCTGCTGCTGGGCCTTTCGGCCATCACCGTGCCGTGGGACACGCTGCTGCTGTCGGTGGTGCTCTATATCGTCATCCCGGTGATCGTGGCTCAGCTCCTGAGGCGTCAGCTCCTCGCGAGCGGCGGACCGGCCTCACTCGACCGCGTGCTCGGGGTTCTCGCTCCAATCTCGCTGGTGGCATTGCTGGCGACGCTGGTGCTGCTCTTCGGCTTCCAGGGAGAACAGATCCTGGCGCAGCCGCTTATCATCGCGATGCTCGCTGTGCCGATTCTGATCCAGGTGTATTTCAACTCTGGCCTGGCCTACCTGCTCAATCGGATGACCGGCGAGGCGCATTGTGTCGCCGGCCCCTCAGCCCTGATCGGCGCAAGCAACTTCTTCGAGCTCGCCGTCGCCGCGGCAATCAGCCTGTTTGGCTTCAACTCCGGAGCGGCGCTCGCGACCGTCGTCGGGGTGCTCATCGAGGTCCCGGTGATGCTGTCGGTCGTCGCGATCGTCAATCGAAGCAAAGATTGGTACGAGCGCCATCCGGCCGTCGCACGCGCGGAAGCAAATCGCGGCTAACAGCACCCGCACAAAGCCAACGGCCGCTTTCCATGCGAACCTGGCTGCCGGGCCTAACGGATTTTTGCCGGCAGTCTCTTCATCTGTGTCTCCAGACCTTTACGGCCGACACAACGAGGATCAACGCCAAGGCTGGCAGAAGCACATTACCCGGCACAACACCGAGCAAGCGGCCACCGACGAAGGTCCCGACGATCGATCCGATCGCCATGGTCAGGACGAACGCGCCGTTGCGCCGCAAGACGGAAAATGCCTGGTCCTGACTGTAGCGGGCAAAGCCGACGATCATGGTCGGCAAGCTGACGGCGAGCGATAGACTACCTGCCAGCTTGATGTCGGCGCCGAACAGCAGGACCAGCGTCGGGATCAACAACTCTCCGCCTGCAACCCCCATCAGGGACGCGACGACGCCGATGGCGAATCCTGCGATGACTCCGGCAACAAGCTGAGTGGATCCCGTAACGAATGCCCCGGCTGAGCTGACGTTGTGTCCGAAGATCAGGACGATCGCGATGATGACGAGCAGGACCGAGATAACTTTGTAGAGGGTTTCAGACTTCAAACGTGTAGCCCACCCGGCACCGAACCAGGCGCCAAGCAAGCTCCCCGCGAGCAGATTCACGATCACCTGCCAGTGGTTGGCGATTTCGACGAACGGCACGGTGGCCGTCCGGAACGGCAGAGCGGTCGCCACCACGACCAGGCTCATCGCCTTGTTCAGGATGACCGCATCAAGGGCGCGAAAGCCGAATGCTCCGATGAGGAGAGGCAATCGAAACTCGGCACCTCCGAGACCGATGAGACCGCCAAGCGTGCCTATCAGTGCACCACCGCCGAATGCGGTCGATTTATCGCGGAGAGATTTCATGAGCGCGAGCCTTCGACGCACACCTGCGTCGTGATCTAGATCAGGCCCGTGAAACCGACGTGGCGGTGCGCTTCACGGCAGGCTTACGGCGTGCCGTGGGGCAGGACCCATCTAAAGCTTGATGCGGCGATTTGCCAAGCGGTCGTCGCCTCTAAGCAGCTTCCAAAGACCTGGGTGTCGCCCCATCCATCCGGCCAATGGCTTCAAGCGCTGGCGCCAGGTCGTCGAGCATCATGCTCTCGAACGGCAAATTGACGAGAGCCGTGACCCGAGCGGTCAGGTCTCGATAGCTTTGACGGAAAGCGGCACGGCGCGCCTCAACCGGACCGCCGACCTCTGCGGGATCGTCCAATCCCCAATGAACTCGCATAGGCGCGCCCGGGAAGGACGGGCAGGCTTCGTCGGCCGCGGAGTCGCAGACCGTGATGACGAGGTCGATTTCGGGCGCGTCCGCCGCCAGGAACTCGCCCCAGGACTTCGAGCGGAAGTCAGCGGTCGCATAACCCAGCTCCCTGAGTAGCTGGAGCGCGAGCGGGTGCGGCGCCTCATGCGGGCGGCTGCCTGCCGAATAGGCTTGGATGCGGCCGAGCCCTTCCCGGTTCATGACGGCTTCCGCCATGATCGATCTGGCGGAGTTCCCCGTGCAGACGATGAGCACCCGCAAGGGTGTGTCGGTTGCCTGAGCCTCCCTGCGCGACAGATAGGGAGTTGCAGGCGTCTCGCAGGTCGACGGGCTCTGCGAGCAGCAGGCTTCGGCCAAGAAACCAAGCAAGGCGTCCGCGCGATCCGGAACCGCGGCGAAGATGATGTGTCGCCCTTCACGGCGCGAGGCCAGCAGCCCGACCTGCTCCAACGCCCCCAGATGAGTCGAGAGGGTATTGTGCGGAACGGCCAGCAGCCGACCGATATCGCCTGCCGCCAGGCCATGAGGCCGGTAGCGCATCAACAGGCGGAAGATTTCCAGTCGGGTCGACTGGGCAAGCGCTCCCAACAAGTCGACCGCGCTGGCGGCTTCGAGGCGGGTGGTCAAGCTGCGTCGTCCTTCCTTGCCAGATTGGTGCCGATCGCATCCAGCCGATGCTGTAGAGCGACACTCTCCAGCGAGGCTAGCGGCAAATTGGTGAAGATCGATATCCGATTGTTCAACATGCGATAGGCATCGGCGAAGGCAAGCGCCTTCTGGACATCCTCGCCAACGAACGCTGCCGGGTCAGGCAGGCCCCAATGCGCGCTCATCGGCTGTCCCGGCCAGTGCGGGCACGGTTCGTTCGCGGCGTCATCGCAGAGCGTGAAAACGAAATCGAGCGGCGGCGCGTCCGGCCTCGCGAACTCCTCCCAGTTCTTCGGGCGAAACTGAGTGATGTCGTAGTTCAACGACTTCAGCAGGCGCGCAGCGAACGGATTGATCTCCTCCCGGGGATCGCTTCCGGCGCTGAATCCTTTGAACTTGCCCGGCGCGACGCGACTGATGATCGCCTCCGCCATGATCGAGCGGGCGGAATTGCCGGTGCAGACAAAAAGCACGTTAAGCGGGGCGCGGGTCATGTCTGTCATCTCATTATGTCGATAGGTGTCGACATGATTGACTCCGTCGTCATTTCGATGTCAAGCGACATATCGAATAATTTGCTCCGGATCGAATTTGAGAGGCGATGGGATGAAGGTCGGGATCAACGGCATGGGGCGCATCGGACGCTTGGCCCTGCGAGCGGCGCTGGGCGCAGCAGAACGACCGACTGATGATCCCCGGCGCGGGAACCGCCTCGAGGTCGTCCATCTGAACGAGATCAAAGGAGGCGCCGCGGCGACGGCTCACCTGCTGGAGTTCGACAGCATGCAGGGTCGCTGGCGAACCGAGATCGACCATGATGGCGACAGGGCGATCCACATCGGCGAACGTAAGCTCAGCTTCTCATCCGAGGCATCCCCTTCGGAGCTGCCCTGGGGCGATCTGGGCGTCGACGTCGTTCTCGAATGCACCGGCAAGTTCCTGACCCTAGCGGTGCTGGAAGGACATCTGAAGCGCGGCGCCAAGCGAGTGATCGTTGCCGCGCCGGTCAAGGATCCGTCCGTCCTGAACGTTGTCGTCGGCATCAACGAGCATCTCTACGACCCCTCCCTGCATCCGATCGTGACGGCCGCCTCCTGCACCACGAACTGCCTTGCGCCGGTCGTGAAGGTCGTCCACGAGCACCTCGGGATCCGGCACGGCCAGATCACCACGATCCACGACCCCACCAACACCAATGTTGTGGTCGATGCCCCGCATAAGGATCTGCGCCGGGCGCGTTCGGCGATGCTCTCGCTCCAGCCGACGACGACGGGCAGCGCAACGGCGATCGCGCTGATCTATCCGGAACTCAAGGGGAAGCTCGATGGCCACGCGGTCCGCGCGCCCGTGCTCAATGCCTCGCTGACCGACTGCGTCTTCGAACTCGAACGGTCGACGACGGCCGCCGAGGTCAATGATCTCTTCAAGAGTGCAGCGACAGGCGCCCTCGCCGGAATCCTTGGCTTCGAAGGGCGCCCCCTCGTCTCGATCGATTATCAGCGGGATACGCGCTCCAGCATCGTCGACGGCCTGTCGACGCTCGTCACGAGCGGCACGATGCTTAAGGTCTACGCCTGGTACGACAACGAGATGGGCTATGCCTGTCGCATGGTCGACCTTGCCTGCCATCTCGAAGCAGTCGGGATCTGACGCGATGAACGAGGGCACGCGCAACTACGCCATCGTGACGGCCGGATACTGGGGCTTCACACTCACGGACGGCGCTCTGCGCATGCTCGTGCTGCTGCACTTCTTCCGGCTCGGATACTCGCCCTTCACGCTCGCCTTCCTCTTCCTCCTCTATGAGGCCGCCGGCGTGCTGGCGAACTTCATCGGCGGCTGGCTCGCGGCGCGCTACGGCATCACCAGGATGCTCGCGGTCGGCTTGACGACGCAGATCACCGGCTTCTTGGTGCTTTCGGCTCTTTCGCCCGATTGGTCGGCCGTGGCCTCCGTGATCTGGGTGGTACTCGCTCAGGGCATCTGCGGCGTCGCCAAAGACCTCACAAAAACAGCCTCAAAATCTGCCATCAAGATCGCCGAGACAGCAGCCAAGGCGGAGGATTCGGAAGGCCGCCTCTTCCGCTGGGTCGCCTGGTTCACCGGCTCGAAGAACGCGATGAAGGGCTTCGGCTTCTTCCTCGGCGGCCTGCTGCTCGAACTCCTCGGCTTCCGGGGCGCGCTGTGGGCCATGGCAGCGGCGCTCAGCGTGGTGCTGTTCGGGGTCGTGGCATCGCTTCCGCCCATGCTCGGAAAGGCGAAGGCGAGCAAGAGCGCACGCGAGCTCTTCGGCAAGAACCGCGGCGTCAACCTGCTGGCGATCGCGCGCGTGGCGCTGTTCGGCGCCCGGGACGTCTGGTTCGTCGTCGGCGTACCCGTCTTCCTCTACGCCGCGGGCTGGACCTTCACGATGGTCGGCAGCTTCGTCGCGCTCTGGACCATTGGCTACGGGCTCGTGCAAGCGGCTGCACCCGCCGTGGTCAAGCGCAGCCCTGACGGGCTGACGCAGGAAGTGAAGGCGGCAAGGCTCTGGTCGCTGATCCTCGCCATCATTCCGGCCGCCATCGCTGCCGTTCTGGCGAGCAACTCGGGATTGAGGCCGGATATCGTCCTGGTGGTGGGCCTGGGCCTGTTCGGCTTTGCCTTCGCCGTCAATTCCTCGGTCCACTCCTACCTGATCCTGGCCTATGCCGGATCCGAGAAGGCCGCAGAGGATGTCGGGTTCTACTACGCTGCCAATGCGCTCGGACGGTTCACTGGCACGCTGCTGTCAGGCCTTCTCTTTCAATGGGGCGGCATCTACGCCTGCCTGGTCGGCTCCTGCCTGATGCTGGCCGCCTGCTTCGCGGCGACGCTGGCGTTACCGGCGCGGGGTGCGTTAGTCCCAGCAAAAAGCTGAACACGCAGTGATCCCGGGCTTGCCTTCTTAACTAGTGGCTTGTGCCTTGATCTTAGGTGGCGGCCCAGAAACGGCCCCACGCAGCGTTGCCGTGTCGCAGGAATCTGAAATTGGGTCCAGCGTGAGGCCCGCAATGCCTCATCGATGCCGCCCTGCATAGGCGAGCCCAGCGCCGCCACCTTGACCGGAAGCAAGGCTTTGCCGCGTTAGAGCTCACATGCGGCAAGCCCTAACGTCTCGGAGCGGCGCCTTCTGGGTTAAATGTGCAGGCTCGACATTAAGTAATCCCGAATTTCAAAAAGATTTATTTTGTGTTTTGGCACATCGCCAGGGTGGACGATTATGCTCAATTTGTTTGAGAATACGGCGTCAGTCGAGGCGTCAGCAAAAGATTGGGCAATTCTCTCGATAATCTTCTTGCGCGACAGTGAGACTCGGCCACGGCCCGTACCAAGAACCGGAATAGCGATCTCACCAAGCTCGCCACGCGTTGCCATATACTTCCAAAGCGCCTCCAATGAGTCGTCTATCATTCGCGGTGTAGAGCTCGCGGTTCCATGTTCATTTAATTCTGACATAGCTAGGAAGTAGAAATTCTTACCGTGCGCCTTCACCCTTGCTACCGTCCCGATCTTATATACCTCGTTCTTCCCTTTCCTGTTATTGTCCGTACGGCTCTTTTCGCCATTGAGAGATTCTTCTATTTGCTTCTCAAGATCGCCATAGTTTCCAGGAAAATATTTTAGAAGAAATTGCCCCTGCAAACTTTCCGGCGCGATAAGACCATTGGTGATATCAGTATCAAACGTTGTATTTGTGCTGATAATAACCTCTCCGGGAGAGTCCAAAATATTTCCAATTCGTACTTCGACACTGAAATCACGTTTAGGAATTTTGTACCGGACGCGCGAGACAGGCCGCCTAGTCGCCAGAACGTAAACAAAGGCAACCAGCATTATGATAGGAAAGGCAAATACGCTGTACTTGTCTTTCGTATATATGTTAAAAAATTCGAACAGCTCAATGAACAGCCACATGACGCCGACAGCCGCAAAAAAACGAGCAACTGCCTCGGTCGAGAAAACCGCATAGCGCCAGTATGACCAGGTGCATATTGAATCGAAAAAGTACCTCACTCTACAGACCCAAACTCATGTAGGTTGCGTCCGTGTAGTGATAATAATCTGTCTTGCCTTCTGATTTATACTTGGCGTGAGACGCTGGCCAATTTGCCATCGCGTGTTCCACTATCTTCATTCCGAAGGGAACATACACTGCAAGCTCGTCGCGAATGGTCGGTGGGCACAGAGCATCTCTTTTTCGAGATCCGTTGAGATTCACGCCGATAATTGGAAGGTCCAGCCTGAGGGCAACTTCCATTTCCCATTTTACGAATTTCGTGAGGCGCGCGGTGTTCTCGCCGATGAGCACCACGAGAAGCTTCGAATTAGCGAAGCGCACACGTAGCTGGCGCTTGATGCTTTCGACCTCGCTTGTGTCGCGCGCCGAGTTTAAGTCGTGCGCATTGTAGAAGTCAAAGGAGAATCTTTGATTAGCTGACCACGCCTGCATCAAGCGGTAATACTTCATATCTGTATCACCATCGAAGCAGATGTATGTTTTGTTGCGGTATGCCATCACACCCCCCCGGGCCGTTCGTAGCAGTATCATCAGGGCTGGAAATCAGAAGCTGCGCAAGTGAGGACGTCATTTCTGCGCGAGAAACTCGTGGAATTGCCCCTGCTGGAAA